>JACRDB010000011.1 GCA_016218725.1 Deltaproteobacteria bacterium | reverse complement strand
GGAGCACCGCGACGGCATCCAACAGCCCCACCACGAAGGCGTCCGCGGTCCTTGCCGCGACCAGGTCCGCCCGGTTCCCGCCGGTAGCCCCGGATGCGGCAAAATGTCCCGCGCAGGTGGTCCGTCTTATGGCGGACGCCCGCTCGCGGTCGCACATCGGCCAGCCGTTCAACCCACGCCGACCCTACGCGCTCGCCATGGGGATGCCCGCGATGCCCTCCAGGGGTTGCTCCCACACCCGCTGCCGCAGGCGCTCCAGCCGCTCCTTGAGGGCCTTGAGCCGGGCCTGGAGCGCGTCCACGTCGGCGGCGCTGGGGGCCTCGCCGGTGTGGGCCTCGGCCAGCGCCTGACGGGTGGAAGCCAGCACCTCCAGCATGCTCCGGCGTAGCTCCTCGCTCGCGTTGGCCACGAAGTCCCCGAGCTCCTGCCCGAAGCGATCGATGGTGGCCGCGAGCGCCGGGCCGATCCGCGCCGAGCACTGCCGCACCGCCGCGGGGGCCGCCTCCAGGGCCTTGGTCTTCACCTCCTTGTCCACCCGGTCCCGGAAGAACAGCGACAGCGCCGGCGCGGCCAGCGTCAGCACGCCCCCCACGAGGAAATTCGCCGTCGCCAGGAGCCCCATCCCAAAGGCCGCCACCGCGAACACCGACAGGTCGTACGCGATGGTGTCCACCTTCACGTCAATGGTCGCCGTCCCGGAGCCGAACTGCTCCTGGAGCTTCGCGCTCGCCTCCCGGGCGTCCTCGTTCACGATCGCCACGGTCTGCTCGGCCAGGGCCTCCAGGCGCTCGCCAAGGGCCTTGCCCTCGCTCTCAAGCCACTTGCGCCAGGTGTCTTCAATGAAGCCCGGGAGGAACTTCCGCACGTCCTCCGCCGTGGACTTCTCCACCTCCAGCCTCACCGCCGCCGCGAACTCCGCGGTGAAGGCCTCCAGGTCCCGCTGGGCCACCGCCTTGATCGCCGCGATCTCCTCGTCGATCTTCGATCGGCGGCGGCCCACCTGGTCCCGCGCCGTCTCCAGGTCCGCCTCCAGCGCCGCGGTCCGCCGCGCCAGCTCCTCGCTGGACATGGTCAGCGCCCGGCGGCGCACCCCGAGGCCCCTGCCGAGAATATCCGACACCCGGAGCCCCTCGTCCGCTGCGTAGTCTACAAGCATGCGCAGCCGGTCATTGCCCAGGAGCGCCGAGAGCTGCCCGAGGAGCGAGTTCAGCCCGCTCCCCTCGCGGTCCCCGGCCAGGGCCCGGGCGGCCGACAGGAGCTGCACCGGGGCCCCGGGCACCAGCGTCGAGAGCTGCTTGCGCGCGTACTCGATCACCTCCACCCGCTCGGCGTCGGAGAGCAGGTCCGCCTTGTTGATCGCGAAGACAATACGGTCCCGCCCGGCGCCCAGGAGCCGCTCGCGCAGGAAGCGGCGCTCGCTCTCCTTCAGGATCTGCCCGGCGTCCAGGAGGAACACCACCGCGTCCGCGCGGGGCACGTACCCGTAGGTGATCTCCGCGCGCTGGAGGTTCAGGTCGTTCACCCCGGGGGTGTCCACCAGGGTGACCTTGTCCCTCAAGATCGCCGCGGGATAGTCGAGCTCCACCCGCAGGATCTCGTCGGGGTTTAGCCTCCCGCCCGCCACCATCTCCGTCAGGCGCTCGAAGGCGATGGGCTCCCGGGGTCCCCCCAGGGGCAGGGCCCTGCGGTCAAGCCCCGCGGTCTCCGGGCGCTTCAGGAGCACCGCCGCGGGCTTCTCGCCGTAGCGCACCTCGTGGATGATCGCCGTGGTGGGGGTGATCCCCGTGGGCAAAACCGGCCCCCCCAGGAGCGCGTTCACGAAGGTGGTCTTGCCGTGGTTGAACTCGCCAAGCACCACCAGCACCGCGCGCTCCTCCTCCAACCGCGGGAGCCGGTCGGACAGGAGCCGCTCGCGGAGCGAGGCGGTGCCAGCCTTTTGTGAGAGCTCCGCCAGCTCCGTGAGCGCGCTGACGAGGTCGTACTTGGTCTCGATGAGGTTACGTAGAGCCATTGCTGGTGCTCCGCTGTTGCGTGCGCCCTGTCTTCGATGTCCGGGGCGCCCTCGGGGGTTCTCTCAAAGGACCTTGATCACGTCCGCGGTGCGCTTCTCCAGCTCGTCGCGGTCGTAACCGCCATCCAGGCCGACCGCCCCGCGGTACAGGGCGCTGTCGGCGAAGACCTGCAGCGCCTCGACGCGCTTCGGGAGGTACGGGTGCGAGTGCCGCAGCTCCGCCATGCGCCCGACGCCCTCGCGGCCCTGGCGGCCCTGGTCCAGGTAGCTGTCCATGTTGATCTCCTCGCAGAGCCTCCGGGAGCCTACGGCGAGCTTTACAAACGACCGCTGCGCCACCTGGAGGTCCTGGCAGCACAAGAGCCCCGCGCGATCACAGGTGATCTCCGCCGCGCGGCTCCAGCCCTGGAGCGCCAGCGTGAGCGGCAGGAGCAGCGGCGCGAACATCACCGACAGGAGCTGCCCGAGGCCCTGCTGGAGCACCGTGAGCAGCGTCAGGAACACCGCGTGGTTGTTCTGGATGTGCCCGCACTCGTGGCCGATGACGAACGCCAGCTCCTGGTCCGAGAGGGCGTCCACCGCGGCGGCGGTCACCATGATGAACGAGTCCTCGTCGGTGCCGTAGGTGGCCGCGTTCACCCGGGCGATGTCCGGCAGCACGTAGAGCGTCGGGGGCGGCACCCCGAGGGTCTCCGCGCAGTGGTTCCCGATGCGGTGCAGCCGCACGAACTGCTGAGGCCCCACCTTCACCGAGGAGCCCAGGAGGTCGCTCTTCAGGAAATTCTTGCTCAGGGTCACCACCTGGCCCACGGCCAGCTCCACGGGCCGGAGCCTCCGGAGCGCGCGGAGCACCTTGCGGTCGCCCTCGTAGGCGTAGCCCTCCCCGCGCTCCCCCGCGGCGCCCGCCTTCCTGCGCTGGACGTACTCCTGGAAATCAATGGTCAGCGTCATCGCGCCTCCGGTGTTCCGGGGAACCTAATCCTTCCCGAGGCCCCGCGCACGGGTAACTTTTACCAGGGCAAGACCGCCGCCCGCCCGTGCCTCGCGATCAGCGCCTCGACGCGCGTCACCAAGGCCTGCTGGCGCTGTCCGTAGGCCGCGAACTGCGGGGGGTGCACGCCCCCGGGGTGCTCGTGGGGGTCCCGGGAGAGCTCCCGCCGGAGGGCCTCCGGGGTCGCCTCGCGCACGCGCGCGTAGAGCGCCTCGGACATGCGAATACGGTCCTGGATGCCGCCGCGATGCAGGAGCACCAGGTTCTCCAGGAACCACCCGCGGTTGTTGTCCCGGAGCACCAGGTCGCCGTGCTCGTCCTGGCGGATGTTGGCCGAGTTGAAGCGGTCGAAGTTGGCCTGGAGGTAGTCAAACACCACCAGCGTCGCGAGCTGCTCGGCCCGCCGGGAGTGCTCCGGCGGCACCGGCAGCGAGGGGTTGAGCCACCGCACCCACTCGCGGCGCCGCTCCGGGTCCTCCAGGTGCGTGCGCGCCAGCACGGGCATCCAGAAGAGCACCGCGCCCTCCACCGCGCGGTTCGACCCGTGGCCCGTGACAATGAAATTCGCCCCGCGGTCAAAGCCCCGGAACACCCCCACCGGGAGCGAACGGGACACCGCCGGAGGCACCCGACCCTCGATGCCAAGGACCCTCGCCAGGCGATAGCCCGCCACCTCGTGGCGCCACCAGTGGTTCTCCCCCACCCGGTCGGGCTTGAAGGCCACCTCCAGCCCGTCCCCGAGGTCCAGGTGGAACACCAGCGTGCTGCTGGAGAAGCGCTCGATCACCCGCACCACGGGCCTCGTCGCCATCCGCTGCAGGAGCTCGTCCTCGGGCATCCCTCGAAAGAGCCTCACCCCCGGTGTCCCAGGCACCGACGGCGCCCCCCCCGTAGCAGGCGCGTGGGCCAGCGCACCCGTGCCGGTACCATCGGCAGGTGGGGTGCTGTCGGAGTTTGCCGTAGGTTCCCCCACATCGGGGGTCATGTCGGCCCGTGTTTGTGAGGCATCGGCCAGGGGCGCGGGCGTAGGGCCCTGGGCGCTGCGGTCGGGAGACGGGAGGCGAGGGCGCACGCACCCGAGGGTGAGGAGGAGGAGGGTGAGACGTAGGGTGCTCATGATTACCAACCCCGCCTGCGGCCGAGGGCCCAGCGGTAGACCTCCGCGTAGCGCTCGGCGGCCTTGGACCAACCGAGGGGCTTTCGCATGGCGCGTTGTTGCATGGCGAGGAAGTGCTCGGGTTCGCTGCGCCAGACCTCGAGGGCCCAGGCGACGGTGCTTGTGAGGGTCTCCGGGGAGAGGTCCCAGAACACGAAGCCGGTGCCCTGGTCGGTGCCCGGGGTGTGGTTCTCCACGGAGTCCAGGAGGCCGCCGGTGGCGCGCACCACGGGGAGGGCGCCGTAGCGCTGGCTGTAGAGCTGGTTCAGGCCGCTGGGCTCGAAGCGCGACGGCATGAGGAAGAGGTCGCTGGCGGCCTCGATGCGGTGGGCGAGGCGGTCGTCGAAGCCCACCACGGCGCGGAACCGCGGGCTGCGCTCGGCGTCGCGGGCGCGGAGCCGGTGCTCCAGGTCCGGCGAGCCCGCGCCGAGGATCACCACCTGGGCGTCCAGCGCGAGGAGCGCGTCGAGGGCGTCGAGGATGACGTCCTGGCCCTTCTGCCAGACGAGCCGGGCGACCACCCCGAGGAGCGGCAGCGCGGCGCTCTCCTCCAGGCCCAGCTCGCGCTGGAGGGCGAGCTTGCACAGGGCCTTGCCCGCGAGGTCCTCCGCGGAGAAGTGCGCCTCCAGGTGGGGGTCCGTGGCGGGGTCCCAGAGGGTGTCATCAATGCCATTCAAGATCCCGACCAGGTCCCCCCCACGGAAGCGGCACACGCCGTCGAGGCCCGCGCCGCCCTCGGGGGTGCGCATCTCCCACGCGTAGCGAGGGGACACGGCGGTGACCATGGTGGCGTGGTAGAGCCCACCCTTCAACGGGTTGACCGCGCCGTGGTCTTCCAGTCCGTCGGCGCGGAAGACGGCCTCGGGGAGGTGTGTGAGGCCAAAATCGCTCCCAGGGAATTTGGTCTGGTGGGCGATGTTGTGCACCGTGAGCACGCTGGCGGAGGCGCCCAGAGGGCCCTCAGCCTCCAGGGTGTTGAGGTACACCGGCACCAGCGACGACGGCCAGTCATGGACGTGGAACACGTCCGGGGTCCAGCCCAGGTACTTGCAGAGCTGCAGCGCCCCGCGCGAGAGCAGCGCGAAGCGGGCGAGGTTGTCCCCGGCGCCGCCGCCTGGCGGGTCATAGAGGTAGGGCCGCCCGAAGAGGTCCTCGTGGTCGAGGAGGTACACGGGCACGTCGGAGCCCGGGAGGCGGGTCTCGTCCACGGCGCACCAGGCCTCCGCCGGGCCCAGGGGCACGCCCAGGGGCGCCAGGTGCCGCGAGTAGCTCGCGCGATCGATGAAGCCGTAGCGCGGGATGACGACGCGGGCGTCATGGCCCAGGGCCCTCAGGGCCACGGGGAGCGCGCCCACCACGTCCCCGAGGCCGCCGGCGCGGGCCAGGGGAGCGCACTCGGAGGCGACGAAGAGCACCGACGGGAGCGGGTCCATGCAGCGCCCGGAGTATAGCCTGCGAGGCGCCGCGCGCAGCGGGGAATTCCAGTCTCCGCCGTGGCCGCCCCGGAGCTCCGCGCGCGGAGCACGCCCCAGGCGTGCGTTGGGCCCCTGGTGCGCACGGGCGCACCGGAGCTCCGACCGGGCCCGCGGGTCCGCCGAGGCGGCCATTGGCTAAGGGCCTCGTGAGCGTTGGAGCCGGGAGCGGCTCCAGGCCCGCGCTCAGGGCGCTGCGGCCAACCTCCTGGTCGCAAGCGCCGTTCAGGCCATGGCGGCAGATGTTTCCGGTGAGGTCATTGATGAGCGGGGTCACGGTACAATCGGCGCCGGTGTGCAGGGCGTCGCCCCGCGAGCGATTATACAGGACGCTGGTCCGGTCGAGGGTGAGGGACCCGAAGCGCTCCAGGGAGATCCCTGCGCCGACGTTCTCCGTGGAGGGGGGCGTGGTAGGGTCGGGCCCATGGTTGCCACGAAGGGCCTCCCCGGGGACCAGGAGGCCCAGCTGCTCCGCGCGATCTCCGCGGCACCCGGAGACGACGCCCCTCGGCTGGCCTACGCCTCCTGGCTGGAGGCGCAGGGACAGACCGCGCGGGCCGAGCTCATCCGAGTTCAATTGGCGTTGGCCCCGATGGTGGATGGCGCTCCCGAGGCCGAGGCCCTCCGGCAACGGCAACACGCCCTCCTGCGGGAGCACCAGGACGCCTGGCAGGACGCGCTCCCGGAGCTCCCCGACGCCCTGGGCTGGGGGGACTTCCACCGGGGCTTCGTCGACCATGTCCTGGCCGCGCCGGGGGAGGCGCTCCAACGCTTCGCGGACGAGATCCTCGCCGCGATCCCGCTCCAGAGAGTGACCCTGGTGTGCATGGGAGCGCCCCACGCGCTCGGCGGCTCCGCGGTCCTCGCCCAGGCCCGGGAGCTCGTGCTCCTTCGCAAACACTTCACGCGCCCATCGCCTCCGGTGGACGACCCGACGCTCGCGGAGGCGCTCGCCCTGCCTACGCTCCCTCGCTTGACACACCTCGGCCTCCACGAGCCCGAGCTCTCCGAGACCAGCGCTTGGTCCCTGGGCCTCGCTCCGCTCTCGGGTCTTCGGTCGTTCTCGTGGCGGCGCCCCGTGGGTGACCCACGCTGGACCCCGGAGGCCCTCCTGGACGCTCCCTGGCTCTCCCGTCTGGAGCGCCTGGAGCTGGAGCGCCACCCGCTCCAGGGCGCCCTCCTCACGCGCCTCTGCGACCGCCTGGAGCCCTCGCGCCTTCGCCGCCTCGCGCTCCGAGGGGCCGCCCTCGGCGACGATGACGCCGGGGCGCTCGCGGCCTCCGGGCGCCTCGCGGGGCTGGAACTCCTGGACCTCGGCAACAATCAGCTCGGCCCCCGCGGAGTCCTCGCCCTCCTGGGCGCGCTCCCCCCGAGCGCCCGCCTCCTCCTGGAGCACAACCCCCTCGGTGACGAAGGCCTCGCGGCGCTGGCTTCGTCCCCCCAGCTGGCCCACCTCTGCACCCTGCCTCGAGTCCTCGGTGAGCTCGGCGACGTGGGCCTGACCGCCGTCGCGCGCTCGCCCTACGCGCAGAACCTCACGGCCATCTATTTCCCTCGCCAGAAGGTGACCGCCCGGGGCGCCGAGGCGGTGCTCTCCTCACCCTACCTCCCAAGGCTCACGCTCCTGAACCTGGAGGGCAACCGCATCTCCGCCCTGCCGCCTTGCCACCACCCCACGCTGGAAGGGCTCTACCTCGGGCGCAACAACCTCGGAGACGACGCCCTGGTCGCGTTCTGTGCGCACGCGCAGCTCCCTTCCCTGGCGCGCCTGGGCCTCGACGCCAACGGCCTCGGCCCGCGCGCCGCGAGGGCCCTCGGCCAGGCCCGGGGCCTCCCGAAGCTCTCGTTCCTGTCGCTCTCGGACAACCCCCTGGGGGACGCCGGGGCGGCGGCGCTGTTGGAGGGCGAGGCCCTGCCGGCGCTGCGGGAGCTCGTCCTCCGGGACTGCGGCGTTGGGGACACCGCCGCCCGCGCATGGATGGCCTCCCCGGGCCTCGGTCGATTGAAGAAAATGGACCTGTGGTCCGAGAAGAACCCCCTCGGCCCAAGGGCCTACGAGGCCCTGCGAGAGGCCGCCCTGGCGCGCGGCTGCGACGTGGACTTCTGGTCCCTGGCCCCGCGCCTCAAGCCCGTGCGGCGCCCCACGACCCGCGGAGCGGCGCTCCTCCCGGCCGAGCGCGTGGCCCTCACGCGCTGGGTGAACCTCTTCACCTACGCGGAGTATCGCCGGGTCGCCTGGCTCAAGGCCGCAGCCCTGGAGGAGCTCCGGGACCGACTGCAGACCCCCCGTGACGCCCGCGCCCTCGACGGCTACCTCTCCTCCGACGCCCCGGACGACGCCCTCTGCCGCGCCGCGCTGGCCCTCTTCCTCCAACATTGGATGGTGAGCAACATCCCCGAGAGCGTCGGGGTCTGGGGCCTCGCCGTGGACGACTTCCACGCCGTGGACCGCGCCGAGGCCCTGGCCACCATGGACGCCATCGTCAAGGCCAGTGAAGCGGACCCGGACGGTTACCTCACTGGCCGCCCGCCGCGATATGTCACCGACCCCAACGCCCCGGCGGAGCCTCGGCCTCTGTCGGCCTGGGGGACCGCCCAGCGCCTCCCGAGCAGCACCCTCCGCGCGCTCTTCGCCAGGGAGCTCCTGGACCCCTCGGAGGCACGGTATTTCGTACACACCGCCCCCGGAGGCCCCACGGTGCGCTTCAACCACGCCAGACCCCGGGTGGTCGGGATGGACCGGACCGTGGTCGCCCTCCTCTGGCTTGAATAGCCGAGTGCGGTTCGAGTTGAGGGGCGTGCCGGGGTGGGGGGACCGCCACGCACCCCATTCATCTCTGCGCGGGATTATCGTTGGTGGCTGGGGCGAGGGCGCGGCAGCGCAGTGAGAGCCCCCGCACTTGACCTCCGTCATGACCGCCCGCGCCCGTCGGCGCCAGAGCTCCCCACCGTGGCGTCCCGGCTCCTCATGGCCCTGGTCCTGGCCTTCGCCGCGGTGGGCTGCGGTCGCGACGACGCGCGCGTCGTCTTCGAGCGCGACGCGGCGCCCATCCTCCAGCGCCGCTGCGCAGCGGAGGGCTGCCACGGGGTCCTTCCCGGGGCGCGCTCCACGCGGCGCTACCAGTTCCCCACGGACCCCGAAGGGGCCCTGAGCGACGCGAGGCTCCTGGAGGCCGCAAGGGACGCCTCCCGGCGCTTCCTGAACACCACCGAGGACGTGCAGTTCTCGTCCCTCCTGCGCAAGCCCCTGCCCCCCGAGGACGCCGGCCTGGCCCACGCCGGAGGGGCCATGTTCCGCGGCCGCGACGACCCCGCCTGGCGCGCCCTGCGCGCCTGGGCCTCCCTGGAGACCCACGGCGGCGAGGACGGCTCCCCGTCCACCCTCACCGAGGGGCAGCGCTTCTTCGCCCGCGAGGTGCAGCCCCGGCTCGCCCAGGGAGGGTGCATGCTCGGCCCCTGCCACGGGCTCTTCTCCTCCGTGCCCCTGCGCCTGGACCCCGGCCTGGACGGGGTCTTCAGCGTAGACGCTACGCGCAGGAACTACGCCGAGGCCCTGGTGCACCTGTCCCTCGGCGGCTGGCCCGAGCGCTCCAGGTTGGCGCTCAAGCCCCTGCGCTCCAGCGAGCGCCTGCCCCATCGAGGGGGCAACGGCGCCGCGGCCTTCCCGGCCACCCTCGAAGCGCCGCTCGCCCGCGCCGTGCTCTCCTGGGCGCGGCTGGAGCGCTCGCTGCGCACGGGCCGCGCCCCCGAGCACGAGCTCCGCGGCGTGCTCTTCGTGGGCGGTCCGCTCTCCCCCGCCCGCGTCGTCGAGCATGACACCTTCACGCCCGGCAGCGACCTCTTCCTCCTCGCGCCGCCTGCGCCGGGAGGCACGGTGACCAACCTCACCGCGGCGCTCCACCAGGCACCCGTGGAGGTGCGGGACCCCGCCGTGGACGACAGCGGCACCCGCGTGGCGTTCAGCATGCGCCGCGCCCGTGACGAAGGCGCCACGCTCTGGGAGCTTGACCTCACCACCCTGGGTGCGACGCAGCGCACCACCGCGGTGACGCTCCCCAACGGGAGGCCCTCCACGGACCGATGGCCGGCCTACGGCCCCGACGGGAGGCTCTGGTTCGTGTCCAACCGCGCGGGGGTCCTCGCGGAGCACGCCGACGGTTGGGACACGGACCTCTATGTGCTCTCGGCCGACAACCGGGTCACCCGCCGGAGCTACACGCCGAGCCCGGAGCTGGCCACCACGTTCTTCCGCCAGGGCCGGGAGACCGCAGGGGTCGTGGCCTTCACGGCCCTGCGGCGCTTCGGCGAGGGCTACAAGGGCGTGGTCTACCGCTTCCCGCCGGACCTCCACACGGAGTACCACCAGCACGTCGGGATCACCCTCGGGGACGACACGGTCTTCCATATGCGCGAGACCCCCGAGGGAAACTACCTGGGCCTCCTCCTGGACCGCGACGCGGTGTGGTCCGCCGGGGCCCTGGTGCGCGTGGACCGCAACCTCGACATCGCCCTGCCCGGGGAGCTCCAGCCTCGCAGCTCCCTCCCGGGGTACCTCCCGGCGGTGACCTTCCTCGGGCCCTACGGAGGCCCGGGAGACGCCCTGGTGGACCCCTATGGCACCGGTCCCCTGTCACGCCAGGCTCGTCGAGTCACCTCCGACGGCGCCTGGAGAGACCCCCAGCCGCTCCCCGACGGCCGCGCCCTTGCGTCCTTCACGGCGGGGACTCTCGGCCTCGGGGACCGCTCCGCCACGCCCGATTTCGGACTCTACGTGCTCACCTTCGGCCCCGAGGGGATCGCACGCCGGGAGCGCCTGGTGGACCTGCCGGGCGTGAGCGAGACCAGCGCGGTGCCGGTGTTCACCAACGCCCCGGGCCCCACCGGCACGCCCGACCTCCAGGGGCCCACGGGCACCCTCGTCTACGGCGGCGGTCCCATGGTCGAGGCGCTCTTTCGCCAGGTGGGACCCTACGGCCCTCGCGCCCTGCGGGAGGACCTCCGCGCGGTGCGTGTCCTCGGGTGGGTCGCCCAGACCCAGGACCCGCCCTTCACCACCCCGGACCCGCTGCTATACCCCGAGCAGCGGCGCTCCGGGGCCTCGCCCCACGACCCCTCGCGGGTGCTCGCGGAAATCCCCCTGGAGCGCGACGGCACCTTCCACCTCACGCTCCCTGCGGGCACGGCCTTCCGTCTACAGTTCCTGGACGCCCGGGGCATGGCCGTGGGCACCCAGCACAATCGTTGGTTTGACATCCATGGGGGCCAGACGCTCCGCCAGGGTGTGCAGGTCCCGGCCTATGACCGCGCGTGCGGTGGCTGCCACGGCAGTCGCTCGGGCGAGGCCCGGGACGCCTTCCCCGTGGTGGACCTGACGGCCCGCGCCTCGCGCTCGCTGGCCCGCTTCGAAGACGACAACCCCGACCGGCCCAGGGCCCCCGTCACCCTCGGCCCCCAGGAACCCCTGCGCGCAGACTGGCGCCTGGACGTGCTCCCCACGCTCCAGCGCGCATGCGCCACCGCCCCTTGCCACGGCGCCGCCCGCGCCGGGGGTCTGGACCTCCAGGGCCGCGCCACGGAGCGCTACGACAGCGCCTACGAGGCCCTCGTCGCGCGCGGAGAGGGCTCCCTCGGGGGGCACCGCTACGTAGACGTCCGTGGTCCCACGGCCCGCGGGAGCTACCTCCTGGAGCGCCTCCTCGGCGAAGAGCTCGATGCGCCGCGTGTCCTCTCGGGACCCACCCCCCACCGAGGGCTCCTCACCGATCTGGAGCTGCGCCAGCTCGTCCGTTGGATCGAGAGCGGCGCGCGTTGGTGCACCGAACGTTGCACAACGCCCTGAACTGACGGGGCGGGCGTTGCGTAGGGAAAAGTGTGCGTGGTACCTGTGGGGAATTCTGCGCGGGGGTACGACCCCCGGCGGAGCGTTCACGGTCCCACAGCTGGAGGTTCAAGGCGTCCCATGGCAACCACCGTCCCTCGCGCACTACTCATCGGGCTCCTGACCGCCGTGGCCGGGTGCACCGGCGCCGACCCCGGGGTGTCGAGCGCTTCGCAGTCAACCAGCGTGGGCGCGGCGCTCACGGTGGTGTCGGTCTCTGCGGGGTCCCGGGTGCTCCCCGGCGGCGCGCTGTCGGTGACCGTGACCGCCCGGAACACGGGGAACACCACCTGGAGCAACCGCACGGTCGCGCTGGTGCTCCTGGGGGAGCCCTCGTGGCGGAACTCCACCCTCACGCTGGCGCGCTCGACGCGGCCCAACCAGACCGGGACCTTCAGCGGGACGCTCACGGCGCCCTCGCAGGTGGGGCGCTACGCGCTCGCCTGGCAGCCCATGGACGGGGCGAGCTCCTTCGGCGAGCTGGTGCGCGCCAACGTGGAGGTCACCTGCTCCGACGGGGTGTTCTGCAACGGGGCCGAGCGCTTCGCCAACGGCCGCTGCGTGGCCGGCAACCCACCGTGTGACGACGGGGTGGCGTGCACCACGGACACCTGCGACGAGGCCAACGGGGTGTGCGACCACACCCTGGGCGCGGACTGCGCGCCCTGCGCGGCGCGCAACTGCAACCCCAACTGCCACGGGAACGTCTGCGGCGACGACGGCTGCGGCGGCTCCTGCGGGACGTGCGCGGCCGGCCTGACCTGCATCGAGGGGGCCTGCGTGGCCTCCGTGGCGCCGGGGACCTGCGCCAACCCGCTGCAGCTCCTCGGGCCCGGGGAGGCGCTCCTGGGGCTGCACACGGTCACCGGGGACACGTCCCTGGGGATCAACGGCACGGTGCCGCAGTGCAACACCAGCAGCACGGCCAAGGACCTGGTGTACACCTTCACGGTGCCGGGCCCCGACCCCGTGGGCCTGGACGCCAGGATGACGGGCTTCGACTCGGTGCTGTCGCTCCGGATGGCGGGCTGCGCGGACACGGACCCCGCCACGGTGATGCAGCCCAACTGGTGCAGCGACGACGCGTCCCCGCCGGGCAACTACGGCTCGCGCATCGCCACGATGCTCAACCCCGGGACGTACTACCTCATCGCCGACGGGTACAACGCCCAGCAGACCGGGCCCTTCACCATCACGGCCAACTTCGTGGCCGGGTGCATCCCGCAGTGCGACGGGAAGTTCTGCGGCGACGACGGCTGCGGGGGCCAGTGCGGCGCCTGCGGCGCGGGGACCGTCTGCGGACCGACCTTCCGCTGCGTGACCACGCCGTGCTCGCCGGACTGCCGCGGCCGCCAGTGCGGCTCCGACGGCTGCGGCGGCTCCTGCGGGAGCTGCACCAAGGGCAACCTCTGCGTCGAGGCCGACGGGGCCTGCCGGGCCTTCCAGGCCTGTGACCACGCCCGGCCGGTGTGCCGCACGGCGTGCTCCAGCCAGCAGTTCTGCGGCACCGACTGCCAGTGCCACCGGGTACGGGACCCGCTCCCGGACATGATCGTGGACCGCACCCGGCTCCAGAGCGAGGTGGTGATCACCACGGCCACCTTCGGGCCGGCCTCCTGCGCCATCGTCGAGGCCTGCGTGGGGGGCCCAGGCACCCGGCGACTCATGCGCTTCACCGTGGCCTCGGTGAACCAGGGCCAGGCGGACCTGGTGGCCCCGCCCGCGGACCAGCGCCCGGACCTCTTTGACTTCTCCGCATGTCACGGGCACTACCACTTCAACGACTTCGCGTCCTACGCGCTCCTGGACGCCGCCGGGCGCGTGGTGGTCCCGGGCCGCAAGCAGGCCTACTGCATGGAGGACTCGCGCCAGGTGCGCTTCGGCCCCAACGTCTCCTGCGAGGCGCGCTACACCTGCGAGGCCCAGGGCATCCTGGCCGGCTGGAGCGACGTCTACGGCAACGACCTGGACTGCCAGTGGCTGGACATCACCGACGTCCCGCCGGGGACCTACCAGCTCTCGGTGAGCGTGAACCCCGGGCGCACCTTCGAAGAGGCGTCCTTCGACAACAACACCACCACCATCCCGATCACCATCCCGTAGGCTCCCGACGCCTCCCGGCGCTCCGTCGGCCCACGATCGCAGGCTACCGCCCGGCCCCGACGGCGCGTCGGGGGCCGCTCGCACCCTCCCGTCGGCGCCCGACAAACCTCCGAAGCCCGACCGTAGCCTACGGTGTAGGTCCAGGTGCGGCGTCGGGGCCGTGGTGCAGGCTTCACCGAAGGCGCTTGCGCCGGGCGGGGGCGCTGGGAGAACATCGTAGGTCCGCCATGACTACGCTCCACCCTACCTCCAACAAGGCGCGCCTGGCCGCGGGCGCCGCGGTGTTGTCCGCCGCGTCGGAGCTCCCGACCAGGCCCATCTCGCAGCGCCTGATGGCGTTCCGGAAGGTGCATGCGGCGCTGGTGCGCGCGGAGGCGCACATCGACGCCGCGGAGGCCCGGCTCCAGGAGGCGCAGCGCGCGCTCGCGGAGGCCGACGTGGACCAGGACGCGGTGATCGACCCGCTGGCGGACGCGCTGGTGGGGGTCGGGCTCCCCCGGGGCAACCCCTTCAAGGGCCTGGCGCTGCGGTCCCCCTCGCGCATGAAGGCCATGGGGTACGGCGCCGAGGCCGAGGCGCTCCTGAAGCTCCTGGAGCGGGTGCGCAAGCGCAAGGGGCTGACGCCCGCGGTGAAGGCCGCGTGCAGGCGGGCGGAGGCCGCGGCGCGGGCGGTGCTGGTGGCGCTCAAGCCCCTCGGGGCGATGGAGGCCTCCCTGGCCAACGCCCGCGCCCGCCGGGACGCGCTCACGCTGGGGTGGGAGACGGCCTTCGCGGCGCTCAAGCGCGCGGCCCGCAGCGCCGACGATGACGGCGGGGCCTACTTCGCCACGCTGTTCCAGGCCACGGCGACGGAGCCCTCGCGCGCCGCCCGGGCCGCCGCCGACGCCCCCACGGCCTGAGGGCCAGCGGGGCTCTGGGCGCTCCCCATGGCGCGCTCCGTCGGTGTTATGGTCCCGCCCCGAGGTCAATCCCCCCGATGGCGCTACCCCACATCGATGACGAGCAGCTCCGCACCTGGACCCGTGAACAGAAAGACCGCTTCTGGCTGGAGAAGGTCTTCCGCGGGGACATGCCCCAGCTCACCGCCCGCGCGGCCATCACCGGCTTCCTCCTCGGCGGGGTGCTCTCGGCCACCAACCTCTACATCGGCGCCAAGACCGGCTGGAGCCTCGGCGTCGGGGTGACCTCGGTCATCCTCGCGTACGCCATGTTCCGGGTCTTCGGGCGCCTCGGGATCGCCAGGGACTTCACCATCCTGGAGAACAACGCCGTCCAGAGCGTCGCCACCGCCGCGGGCTACATGACCGCGCCGCTCATCTCCAGCCTCACGGCCTTCATGGTGATGAACAACCGGCTCCTGCCCCGGTTCCAGATCTTCTGCTGGTGCGTGGTGACCTCCATCCTCGGGGTGCTCGTGGCCTTCCCCATGAAGCGCCGCTTCGTCAACGACGAGCAGCAGCCCTTCCCCGAGGGCCGCGCCTGCGCCGTGGTGCTGGACTCCCTCTACCCCGACGCCCCGCAGGGCGGCGAGCGCGCCCCGGAGGCCCCCTACCGCGAGGCCGCGGACCCCTACGCCCGCTGGCTCGGCGAGCTCAAGGCCCGGGCCCTCTTCGGCGCCGCGGGCGTCGCGGCCTTCATCGAGTTCCTGAAGCTCGAGAGCTACCAGGTGCTGCTCCAGCACCGCCTCTTCGGCCTCGCCGAGGCGCGGGTGTGGCACCTGCCGGAGAAGCTCTTCGGGTGGTACTACGACCTCGCCGCGCGGCACCACTGGTGGATCCCCAAGATCCTCGGGACGGACCTGCGGCAGCTCGCCATCAGCCCCACCCTGGACCTCACCATGATCGGCGCCGGGGGGCTCTCGGGCAAGCGCACCGCCAACTCCCTCCTCGTCGGGGCCGTGCTCAACTACGGGATCCTCGCCCCGTGGATGATCCGCCTCGGCGAGATCCAGCCCCGGGCGGGCGGGGGCTACGGCCGCGCCCAGCTCCTGAACACCTGGTGCCTGTGGTGGGGCGTGGCCATCATGGTCACCGGCAGCCTCGCGGGGCTCTTCGCCAAGCCCGAGGTGCTGCTCTCGGCCTTCCGGGGCCTCACCGGGAAGAAGCGCACGGAGGCCGACCCCGTGGCCCACATCGAGCTGCCGCTGAAGGTCTCCTACGTGGGCGTCCCCGTGGTGGCCGCGGTGGCGGTTTTCCTGAACTGGTACTGGTTCGGCATCAACCCGTGGTTCGGGCTCCTGGCGGTGCCCATGATCATCGTCCTCACGATGATCGCCGCCAACGCCACGGGGCTCACCAGCACCACGCCCACCGGGAGCCTGTCGAAGATCACGCAGTTCACCTTCGGCGCCCTGGACCGCTCGAACCCCGCCACGAACCTCATCACCGCGGGGATGACCGCGGAGGTGGCCAGCAACGCCTCGAACCTGCTCATGGACATCAAGCCCGGGTACATGCTCGGCGCCAAGCCCCGGCAGCAGGCCTGGGGCCACGTCCTCGGGATCATCTCCGGCGGCATCGCCGCCACGGTGCTCTTCTTCCCGCTGTTCCTGCCGCACTACAACCAGGCCCTCCCCCTGGGGCCGCAGCTCATGACCGAAAAGTTCCCCCTGCCCGGCGTGGAGATCTGGCGCGGGGTGGCGCAGCTCATCGCCTCCGGCGGGGCCTCGCTCAAGACCTCCGCGCTGGTGGCCATGCTCATCGCCGCCGTGGCCGGGGCCGTGATGGAGGTGCTCCGGGTGAAGTCCCGGGGACGGTTCCCGCTGTCCCCGGTGGCCATCGGGCTCGGGGTGGTGATCCCCGTGGACTCCACCCTGATGATGTGGCTCGGGGCCTGGCTCTTTGACACCCTCCACAAGCGCTACGCCGAGGCCCCCAAGGAGAGCCTGGGCCGGGGCCTCTGGGTCGAGAGCTCGGAGCCCATCGCCGCGGGCATCGTGGCCGGGGCCGCCCTGACGGGCATCGGCGACCAGCTCATCTCCGTGTTCATCCTCGGGCGCTAAGGGGGTTTTCTACCGCCCGACCGCGGGAGTGTGGTACCGGTCGGGGCCGGAAAGGGGTTCATCCATGTCGCAAGGTCTCCTCCGAGGCGCGCTCATCGCCGCCCTCCTGGCGTTCAGTCCCATGGCCCTTGCTCAGGAGCAGGGGTCAAGTTCCGACGGAGGCTCCGACGGAGGCGCCGACGACGGCGGCGCACCGGCTGCGGGCGAGGCCGACGCCTCCAGCGGCGACCAGCCCGCGGCCGCGAGCGAGTCCTCCGAGGCCCCCGCGGAGCCCACGGTGCGGGTCCACGGCGCCGTGGAGGCGTACTACGCGTACAACCTCAACGAGCCCTCCAACGCCATCTCCAACAACCGCTTCTATGACACCCGGCACAACCTCCTGGGGCTCCAGAACGCGTTCCTGTCCACGGAGTGGGAGGCGGGGCCCGTGGAGGGCCACGTGCAGCTCCAGCTCGGGGCCTTCACCGAGCTCTTCTGGCCCAGCGAGCGCAGCGTGGAGGAGGACCTCCTGTGGCGCCTGATGCAGGAGGTGACCGCCGAGTGGCACACGCCGTACCGGCCCCTGTCCATCGAGGGCGGGGTGTTCAACGTGCCCTTCGGGCCGGAGTACAACGTCGCGTACCTCAACTGGAACTGGTCCACCAGCAACCTGTTCGCCATCATGCCGTACCAGATCGCGGGGTTTCGGGCCAACCTGGACCTGGGCAAGGGCTGGATCGCCCGGCTCGGTGTGTACAACGGCTGGGACCAGGTCGTGACGGACAACAACTCCGGCAAGAGCGTGATGGGCGCAATAGAGTACACCGACCCGGACGACGAGGAGACGTACTTCGTCGCGGAGTACATGACCGGCAACGAGCGGTCCCGCGAGGACGCGCGGGGGCCGTACCTGCGCCACACGGTGGACGTCTACGGCCAGTGGCACCTGGCGGCGCCCTTCACGGTCCGGGGGCACCTGTTCGCGGGCGTGGAGCCCGGCCGGGACGGGCGCGACGGCTGGGTCGGCGGGGCCCTCTCGGTGCGCTATGACCTCGTGCGGTGGCTCTCCGTGGCCGCGCGCGGGGACGTGCTGCACGTGTCCTCCGGCGGGGGGCAGAACATGTTCTTCGCGGACTACCTTGAGGACGGCAACGGCGACGCGACGCTCCAGAGCACCACCATCACGCTGGACCTGCACCCGGTCCAGCGCGTCTCCCTTCGCCTGGAGGGCCGCCATGACCGCACGAACTTCCCGCTCTTCTACCGCGACCGGGTGGGCATGGTCCCCATGGGCGGCCCGAGGGACTTCGTGGCCAATGACAGCAACCAGACCACGGTGACCGCGGGCATGACCGCCTGGTTCTGATTTTCCCGTGGCGCCCCCGGAAATGGGGGTATCGTCGGCGCATGATGGGACGTCTGGTACGGGGCGCCGGGCTCGTCGCGCTGCTGGCACTCATGGTGCTGGCCTCCTTCTCGTGCAAGGGCCGGGGCGCCGGCCCTCCGGACTCCCTGGCGCGGGTGCGCGCCGCGGGGGTGCTCCGTTGGGGCGGGGACGTCCAGGGGGGAGAGCCCTACATCTACGAAGACCCGGAGCACCCCGGGCAGCAGAAGGGCTTCGAGGTGGACCTGGCCGCCGCCCTGGCCCGGGAGCTCGGGGTGCGCCCGCAGTTCGTCCAGAACGACTGGAGCGCCCTGGTCCCGTCCCTGGAGCGGGGCACCTTCGACGTGATCTTGAACGGCCTGGAGGTCATGCCCTCGCGCGTGGGGCGCGTGCGCTTCACCCGGCCGTACTATGTCTTCGCTTCTCGGCTCATGGCCCGCAGGGACGACACCCGCCCGCAGTTCCAGGTGACACCCCAGCACCCGGTCACCCTGGACAGCCTCCGGGGCCTGCGCGTGGGCACGCTCACCAACAGCTTCTGCGCCGGGATCATGGAGGGCCACGCGGAGGTGGTGCTCTACGAGGGCACCGAGGAGCCCTACGTGGACCTGGTGCAGGGCCGCACGGACGCGGTGCTCTTCGATGACATCATCGCCACCCGCTACGGCGAGCCCAAGCCCGAGCTGCGCGTCGTGGCGGACCTGCAGGACGGCTTCTACTCCGCGGCGCTGCGGCCCGCGGACGAGACCCTCGCCGTGGCCCTGGACCAGGCCCTCGGGAGGCTCATCGAGCGCGGCGAACTGGAGCGCATCCTCCGCGGAGAGAACATCTGGAACGAGCGCCAGGTCGGCCTGCGCACCTGGGGGCCCACGGACCAGGCCCGGATGTTGGGCCCGGGGGCTGCGCAGAGCGCCCAGGGCCCGCCGCCCCGGCGGCGCATGTCCCTCACGCAGGCGTGGATGTTCGTCCAGGCCTCCGGGGTGACGCTCCTGGTGAGCGTGCTGGCCATGCTCCTGGCGGTGCCCCTCGGGCTCTTCCTGGCGGTCCTCAGGCTCTACGCGCCGGCGCCCCTCGCGAAGCTCGCGGGCGCCTACGTGGAGTTCTACCGGGGCACGCCGGTGCTGCTCCAGCTCTACGTGCTGTACTACGGCCTGGCGGAGGTCATCAACCTGAAGCCCATGACCGCCGCGGTCCTGGGCCTGGCGATGAACTACGGCGCCTACGAGGCCGAGGTGTACCGCGCGGGCATACAAGCCGTCCCCAAGGGGCAGTTCGAGGCCGCGGTGAGCCTCGGGATGACCACCCCGCTGGCGCTCCGGAGGGTGATCCTGCCGCAGGCCTTCCGGCTGGCGCTGCCGTCGGTCACCAACGATTTCATCGCCCTCCTCAAGGACAGCTCCATGGTGAGCATCATCACGGTGGTGGAGCTCACCAAGCGCATGACCATCGTGGCGGTGGACACGCGCAGCTACGTGCTCCCGGGGCTCCTGTGCGCGGGGCTCTACTTCCTCATGAGCTACCCGCTGTCCCTGGTGGCCCAGCGGCTCGAGGAGAGGCTGGCGCGGTCATGATCGAGGTCACTTCGCTCAAGAAGAGCTACGGCGAGCGCACGGTGCTGGCGGGCATCACGGCCAGCTTCAAGAAGGGCGACGTGGTCTCCCTGGTGGGCCCCTCGGGCGGGGGCAAGAGCACGCTCCTGCGGTGCCTGAACGGCCTGGAGGAGTTCCAGCAGGGCTCCATCACCGTGGCGGGCATCCAGCTCAACCCGGGGGGGTACAAGAAGAACAAGGCCGCCCTCCTGGCGATCCGTCGCCGGGTGGGGATGGTGTTCCAGACCTGGAACCTCTTCGCCCACCGCACGGCCCTGGGGAACGTCATCGAGGCCCCGGTGCACGTCAAGGGCGCCTCCGTGGAGGAAGCGACGAAGCGCGCAAAGGAGCTCCTGGAGCGCGTGGGTCTCTCGCACCGGGCCATGGCCTACCCCTCGGAGATGAGCGGCGGGGAGCAGCAGCGGGTGGCCATCGCGCGGGCGCTGGCCATGGACCCGGAGGCCCTGCTCCTGGACGAGCCCACCAGCGCCCTGGACCCCGAGCGCGTGGGCGAGGTCCTGGACGTCCTCCGGGCCCTAGCCAGGGACGGCTTCACCATGCTGGTGGTCACCCACGAGATGAAATTCGCCCGGGAGGTGAGCGACCGGATGCTCGTCCTCCACGGCGGGAACATCATCGAGGACGGGCCCCCCGAGGAGGTGCTGGAGCGCCCGACGCACGAGCGCACCAGGGCGTTCCTGGGCCTCGACGCCAAGGCGAAGGCGTAGGCGTAGCGCTCGCCAACGTTGGCGGCGCCCCCCGCCAACGTTGGCGCGAGGGATGTTACCGCTTGTCCACGGGGACGAAATGGCGCTCCGTGGCGCCGGTGTAGATCTGCCTCGGGCGGCCGATGGGGGCCCGCTGCTCGTTCTGCTCGCGCCAGTGGGCGACCCACCCCGGGAGGCGCCCGAGGGCGAACATCACGGTCATCATGTTGGTGGGGATCCTGAGGGCGCGGTAGATGATCCCGGAGTAGAAGTCCACGTTGGGGTAGAGCTTCCGGGAGACGAAGTACTCGTCCTTCAGGGCGACCTCCTCGATCCTCCGGGCGATGTCCAGCAGCGGGTCGCTGACGCCGAGCTTGTCCAGCACGCGGTCGCACGCGGCCTTGATGATCTTCGCCCGGGGGTCGAAGTTCTTGTACACCCGGTGGCCGAAGCCCATCAGCCGGAAATTGCTGGCCTTGTCCTTGGCGAGGGCGACGTACTTGTCCAGGTTGCCGCCGTCCTTGTGGATGGTCTCGAGCATCTCCAGCACGGCCTGGTTGGCGCCGCCGTGGAGGGGGCCCCAGAGGGCGAGCATCCCCGCGGACACGGACGCGAAGAGGTTGGACTGGGAGCTGCCGACCAGGCGCACGGTGGACGTGGAGCAGTTCTGCTCGTGGTCCGCGTGGAGGATGAGCAGCATGTCCAGCGTGCGGGCGATCTCCGGGTCCACCAGGTACTCCTCGGTGGGGTAGCCGAACATCATCTTCAGGAAATTGCCCGTGTAGGACAGGCCGTTGTCGGGGTAGATGTACGGCTGGCCCTTGGAGCGCTTGTAAGACCACGCGGCGATGGTCGGGAGCTTGGCCAGGAGGCGGTGCGTGGAGATCTCCACGTCGCGGGCGTCAAAGGGGTCGTGGGAGTCCTGGTAGAACGTGGACAGCGCCGTGGTGGTGGAGGCCAGGATGGCCATGGGGTGGGCGTCCCGCGGGAAGGCGTTGATGAACCCCCGCATGTCCTCCTGGAGGAGCGTGTGGCGCCGGAGCGTGGCGTTGAAGGTCTCCAGCTGCGAGGCCGTGGGCAGCTCGCCGTAGATGAGCAGGTACGACACCTCCGGGAAGGTGGCGTGCTCGGCCAGCTCATCGATGGGGTAGCCGCGGTACCGGAGGATCCCGCGCTCGCCGTCCAGGAAGGTGATGGCGCTCTTGCACGAGGCCGTGTTCACGAAGCCCGGGTCCAGGGTCACCATGCCCGTGGAGCTCCGGAGCTTCGCGATGTCAATCCCGGGCTCCTGCTCGGAGCCCGTGAGCACCGGGAGGTCGAGGTTCTTGCCGTCGGTCGTGAGGGTCGTCGTGGTCGCCATACCTGCAGGAGCCTCCATCGGGACGTTGGGAGCGGCGACGGAGCTTACCGAAACCCGCGCCCCTCGCACAGGGGGTTCAACGCGCGCGGAGGTACTCTACCAGGGCCTCCTGGTCCTCCCGGGAGAGGGCCCGGACCGCTCGGGCGCTCTCCGGGGGGTGGAGCACGGCCTCGGCCAGGGTGGCGGCGCTGCCGTCGTGAAGGTAGGGCGCCGAGTCCGCAAGGCCCCGCAGGACCGGGGTGTCAAACGCGCAGGCCCCCCTCGGGCGGCCTTCAAAATCCGTGTGGGACACGTCCGGCCAGGCCCCGACGGCGCAGGTGCCTACATCATGCAGGAGCACCGGCCCGGCGAGGTCCAGCATCGGGTTGCCCTGGCCCGAGTCCGTCCCCAGGGGCCCCGGGTGGCACCGCATGCACCCGAGGTCCCCCCGCTCGAAGACCCCTTGCCCACGGGTCACCCGGGCGGGATCGGTGCGGGGCGGCACCGGGAAGGGCAGGGCCAGATTGACATAGGCTGTCACCGCGTCCAGCCAGCGGTCGAGCGTGGGGTCATGGGAGGGGTCGTCGATGTTGAAGCGCCCGCCCTGTTCGACGTTGATGGTGCGCCAGTACTCCTGCACCCGGCGGCGGGCGCCGGTGCGGAAGAGAAAGCCCGTGCCGAGCATGCCCCCGGCGTTGGAGGGGACGTCCCTGGGGCCCTGGGAGAAGCGCTGGGTGACCGCCGCCGAGCGCCCCTCGGTGTGGCAGCTCGCGCAGGCTACCCAGTGATTGGACGTGATGGGCAGCTCGGCGCTGTCGGCGCTGTGGAAGACCTGCTGTCCGAGGCGTAGCTGGGCGGGCATGGGGTCCCGGTCCAGGGTGGGGAGGGCATCCCCTTCGAGGGAGAGCCTGGGGCCCGAGGCGCTGGCCTCCACCCGGAGCACCGTGAGGGTCTCGGAGTTGCGCTCCTGGACGTAGAGCCTGGTGCCGTCGGGGGAGAGGACCATTCCCTCCGCGAGGTGCCCCGGGAGGGGGGGACCGAGGCGCAGGCCGATACGGCGTTGGCAATCGAGCACCAGCACCTGCTCGGAGTTCATGGCCAGGAGGAAGGCGTAGCGGCCGTCCTGGGTGAACACCAGGGCGCGAGGCCCGGACACGATGTCCCCGAGGCCGCCCATGTTGGTCCAGGCCCGTACGGACTCCGAGGCCATGCGGGAGAGCACCGCCCCGTCGGGGCCGAGCACGGTGACCACCGGGAAGACCGTGGTCTCGAAGTTCAGCACGTCCGAGGGAGGGGGTTCCCGGTTGGACTGGGCGGTCTCCGTGGAGAGCTGCTGGTGGGCGACCCAGCGCTCGGCGGAGCCGGGCCGGACGGCCACGTCGTAGAGCGCGCGTGGGGCGCCGTTGACGAGCCTGGCCTCGGGCTGCCGCGGGAGCGTCGGGAGGGGGTGCGTGGCGCGTACGGTCAAGCCCTGGAGCTCCAGGGTGCTCACCCCGGGGCCCAGGAGGTGCGTCACGTAGAGCGTCCTCCCGCCGGGGTCCAGGGTGAGCGCCCAGGGCTTGCGGGCGGTGCGCACGGAGCGCACGACCACGCCCCGCGCGAGGTCCACCTCGGCCACGGAGTCGTCCTGCGAGAGGGCGACGTACGCCCGGGCTCCATCGTTGGAGAGCACGAGCCCCACGGGCTCGCTGCCCACCTCCAGGGAGCCCAGCACCGCCGGGGGCCTGGCGCGCACGTCCACCGTGTAGAGCCTCCCGGAGCGCTGGCCGGTGACGTACAAGCGCGTCCCGTCGGGCGAGAGCGCCAGGGCCCTGGGAGAGACGCCAGGGTCGTAGCGCCCGTCCATGGCGACCGTGGGAGGCGCTCCCGACAGGAACACCGTGCTCCGCGTGCGCGAGGCGGGTTCGAGCACGGTGACCGCGTCGGCGTCGGTGTTGACTACATACACCCACCTGCCCTCGGGGCTGACGGCGAGGGAGCTGGTCTGGGTGGTGGTGCTACGGTTTCCTGCGTCCTGGGAGGGGTTCCCGGCGTCCGAGGGGGCGGGCGCGTTGGAGCAGGCCACGAGCGCACCGAGTGCGAAGCGGAGGAGCGTGGGAGGACGCATGGCGCACCGCGGGAGTTAGGGTCTTGTCACACGAAAGCGTAGCTCCGAGGCGAGGGCCGCGGGGAGGAAGGCGTCGTCGATTTCGGGGACGCAGTCGTGGTCGCGGTCGGCGGTGGGGGTCATGCCTTCGAGGCCGGTCTCGCCGGTGAGGGCGCGCTCGGCCATCTGGAGGCCCCCGCGGGGGAGGTTGTCCTCGACGAGGGCGCACTCCTCGGGCCAATCGACGGTGTCATCGCCGTCGCGGTCGTCCCAGCCGTTGAGCACGAGCTTGTTGATGCGTGCCAGGCGCGACTGCACGAGGGCGGCGAGCTCCAACTGTCCGGGCCTCTGCGCCACGAGCTTGAGGAACTCTCGGAGGGACCCCTGGAGGAGCCCGAAGCGCACGGGGGTGAACAGCACGGGGGCGTCCGCGCCGCGGTCGCTGCGGTAGACCCTGGCCGAGGGGTCCCAGAAGAGGGCCTCCAGGCGCTGGAAGACCGCCTCGGCGCGGTCTCGGTAGCGGGCGTCGCCGGTGGCCAGGAAGGCCTCCAGGAGCCCGCGGAGCGCGGCGGTGTGGGCGTCCAGGTCGCCGTCTCCCGCGGTGGGGGCGCGGGTGGTGAGATCATAGCCTCGACGGGCGTCTCCCTGCGGGGTGGTGAGCTGGTTCAAGAGCAGGTCGGCGTGGGCCCGGAGGAGCGCGGTGAGGCGCTGGGCCACGGTGTGTCCCTCGGGGGCGCCCCGGAGGCCCGCGGCGTCGAGGGCGGTGGAGAGCACGGCGGTGTCGGGCGTGGAGTTTGAGTACAGCGTGAGCTGCGAGCCGAGGCTACGGCGCGCGAGGCGCAGGGCCACCACGGTGTACGCCGCGGAGGTGGTGGAGAGGGTGGCGCCGCGCGAGGGCGCTCCCGCGGCGAAGGTCACGCGGTCGGCGAGGAGCCCGGAGGCGGGGTCGCGGTGCGCGCGGTCCAGGGTGACCAGGGTGAATTTCACCATCGCCAGGGCGCGGTCGTGGAGGGTGTCTTCGCCGTCGGGGCGGAGGTTGTCCGCGGGGAAGGGGTCTCCATCGAACCAGGCCCTGGCGGTCTGGGCGCCGCCGACGTCGGTGTTGTTGCGGTCGGTGATGGCGAAGAGCTCGCTGTAGCTCCCGAGGAGCCCGAGGAGGTCCTGGAGCTGGCTATCGGACGAGCGCACCATGTAGCGCGAGGGCCTTGGATAACCTCCCGGCTCGCGGGTCTCGGTCACGGCGATGGACGCGGGGATCCAGCGCAGGGGGCTTGTGTAATCGTACGCGAGGGCCTCGCGGAGGTCGCCGAAGCCCCCGAGGGTGGTGCCGTCGCGGGTGGTGAGCTGCGAGAGCCAGTGCCACGCCTGGTTGTCGAGCTGGTCGATCATGAACGCGGCCTGGAAGCCCTCGACGTCGGACGAACCGAGGAAGGTGCCCGCGGTGCCGGGGTCTTCGCCGCCGGCCTGGGTGCCCACGAGGGTGTTGCCCTCGCGGCCGACGACGGAGAGCATGGCCTCGGGCACGCGGTCCACGGCGTTGCTGTCGACGTCGTGAAAGAGCTGGAGGTAATTGATGACCCAGAGGGCATACTTCCAGCCGGACCAGCCCGAGGCGCCGGGCGAAATGGAGAAATCCGTGGAGAGCGCGTCGTTGCGGGTCAGGAGGTGCAGCGTGGAGTAGCCGCACTCATAGTCCCCGACGGTGATGGACGAGCCCGCGCTGGCGCCGTACCCCGAGGTGAGGGAGCACCCGCGGGTGCTGGCGGTGCTGGGGCGCATGGAGGGGTCGAAGCCGGGAAATGGGTGCAGCGTGGGCCAGAAGCCCCCGAAGCCCAGGATGTTGAGCGGGTTGTCCGTGGGCGGCGGCACGGCCACGAAGCCCAGGGGAGGGCCTCCGGGTGCCGAGCGCACGCCCGCGTGGGTGGCGATGGCGTAGCGCTGGACCTTGTCCCGCAGGAGCCCCACGGCGGCCTCGCCGGAGAGGCCCCGAGGGTTGTGCAGCGGCGCGTGGGCGAAGGAGAAGCCCGCGGCGCTCTCGAAGGCCAGCATGTTCATGTGGTTCTTCGAGTACTCGTAGGACTCCACGGCGCTGGCGAAGCCCAGGAGGTCCACCTCCGGGGAGCCCCCGTCCTGCGCGGGGTCGGCGTAGCGGTCCGTGGGGAGCATGTACCGGTCGTAGCCCGCCAGGTCCCGCCCCAGGGCCTCCGCCAGGGGCTCGCCCGACTGCTGCATCTCAATGGACGCGAACATCAGGTCCCGGGTCCCGATCCGCCGCTCCACCCGCTCGATGGACAGCCGTGACCGTGGCGGTGTAGGTGCATCGCCTACATCACCGCCAAGGTCGCTGCGGGCGTCCGGGGTGGCGGCGTCGGGGGTGGGGGAGGGGCTTCCAGTGCAGGCAAAGAGGCCAACGGAGAGGGAAAGGAGTGAGAGGGGGTGCTTCATGGGTGGCGCTCCGGCACCCAGCAAGGCTACACGAAAGTGACACTCATTTTCAAGATGCCCCCCTGCGGGGGAGGGACTGCGGGGCGAATAGTCTCAGGATGGTGCCGTCGAAGGGCCTACCTTCGGGTGGGGGCGTTGCCTGGAGGGACCGAGAAGGTGAAGACGGGAGCTGGGGGGCGGGAATCGAAGGCACCCTGAACGCCGGGGACATAGCCCAGGGTGATCCGGACGATGGTGCCGCGGCCCTTTCTGCTTTCGATCGTCATGGTCGCGTTGTTCACCTGGAGGAACTGCCGCGCGAGGGCGAGGCCGATCCCGACGCCCTCGTGGGACCGGGTGTTGCCCTCGTCCTCCTGGGTGAAGGGCTCCTCGGCTCGCGGAAGGAACTCGGGGCTCATCCCGCGACCCGTGTCGCGGAGCTCCAGGCACAGCCCCGCATTCTCACGCCGGAGGTGGACGTCAATCTGGCCGCCCTGGGTGAAGCGCACGGCGTTGTCCAGGAGCTCGCGGACCGCGCTGCGGAGGCAGTACTCGTCGAAGGGGAGCCGGGAGCGAGGGGCCTCGGTGGACCAGGTCAGGGTGGTGCCTCGCGACGCCGCGCGTGGCCGGTACTCCTCCACGAGGTCGCCGACCAGGGTGCTCACGGCGACGAGCTCCTGGCGCCGGACGAAGCCACCGCTCGAGAGCTGGGCGAGGTCCAGGATGCCGTGGATCGTGCGGAGGAGCCTGCGGCTGGCGCCCTCCATGGCGGCCGACAGGTCGCTCCGAGGATCGCCGTCGGGGATGTCATCGGCGAGGACCGACGCGGCGCCAACGAGGATGTTGAGCGGGGTGCGGACCTCGTGGCTCATCATCGCGAGGAAGGAGCTCTTGGTCTTCGATGCCTCGACCGCGAGCGCCAGCGCTGACGAGAGCACGACGCTGGAGCGTTGGCGCTCGTAGGACCGGCCGAGCTGCGTCGCGGCGTGCTGGAGGAGCTCCAGGAGCTCCTGGGGAGGCGCGCCCTGGCGCTCGGTGAAGAACTCCATGACGCCCAGCACCGAGGGCCCGGAGGTGATCGGGAGCCAGCAGCCCGCGCGGAGCCCCGCGGCCTCGGCGGCGCGCTGGCGGAGGAAGCGTGGCTCGGCGGCGAGGGAGGCGACCCAGAGGGCCTCGCCGCCCAGGGCGGCCGAACCGACCAGCCCCTCACCCTGGCCGAGGGTGGTCCCCCGGGTCGCGTGGACGAACGGCGCACGGCGGGCGTGATCGTCGATGGACCAGAGGTCCAGGGAGCGCGCCACGCCCGAGGGGTCGAGCTCCCAGGCATGCCCCACGGGCCAGCCCGCATGGCCGCACACGCGCTCCAGGGTGTGGCGTACCGCGTCGGACGGCGTCTCGAAGGAGTTCGCCGCCGCGGTGATGTCCTGGAGCAGGTCCACGGCGCGCTCTCGCTCGTAGAGGCTCCGGACGCTCCGCTCGGCGGTCGCCTCGGCCTCGGCGAGGGCGCGCCGGGCGCGGTCGACCCTGGCCTCCAGGCGCCGGAGCCTGGCCTCCTGGTCGTCCGTCATGGTTGACGCCCGGCGGCGGAGACCACGAAGACGCAGTCTGGCTGCCCGCGCAGGACGCACTCCGGCTCGGAGATCCGAACGGCTTCGTGGTAGTGCTCCGCGGCTCCCTCCAGGAGCCCGAACCCGAAGGCGCAGAGCCGCCGGGCGGAGCGATACCGCAGGACCAGGACCTCGTCGGAGCTTGTATCAAAGGTGAAGGCCGGGACCTCGGCGCCCGGGTGGAAGCGCTGGACCTCCGGGTGGATCGTGTGGTTCAGGGAGAGGAGGAACGAGCGCAGGGATGTGTGGCCCGTGAAGAACTCCGCGTGGCTCGCCGCGAGCAGCGGCAGCGCGCGTCGACCGAACCACCGCAGCGGCTCTGCGGGCGGCGGCGAGACGCAGCGCTGGAGGGCGCCCAGGAGGCGGTGGAGGTCCTCGTGGTCGTAGCTGCCCACGGAGGTGTAGGCGCCGTCCAGGCCACTGGAGGAGAGCACCTCGTCCCAGGCGTCCTCGCCGTGCTCCGCGACGACGATGTGTTCCAGGAGCTTGAAGATTACGCCCTTCATGGTCTCGACTCCTCCGTGGGGTGACTCAAGCGGCGCCGTCGCCACCTGGTGATGTAGGTAGCTGTAGGACGAACGTGGTTCCGCCCGCCGCGGGTAGAAACGAGAGGGAGCCACCGTGTCTCAGGGCGATCCCGCGAGAGATCGCGAGCCCCTGGCCGGAGCCGCGCCCGGGCTCCTTGGTGGTGAAGAAGGGCTCGAAGACGCGATCCCTGACGGCCTCCGGGATGCCTCCGCCGGTGTCCGTGATACGGACCTCGACGCCCGTCGTGGTGCGCCCCGTGGCGACGACGATACGCCCTCGGGCGCCCCCGGCGGACGAGTCCGCGATGGCGTGGGAGGCGTTCACGACGAGGTTGAGCACCACCTGGGTGAGCTCCCCGCCGTGGCCTCGCACGGGCGGGAGCTCGCCGCGGAGGAACTCAAGGTCGGCGACGGTCTCGTACTCATGTCGGGCGATGACCAGCGCGGCCTGGACGCAGCTGTTCAGGTCGATCACGGTCCTCTCGGGGTCGTCGCGGTGGGCGAGCTGCCTCATGGATCTGACGATCGCGGAGATTCGATCGATCCCTTCGCGGGCCTGAGCGAGCGCCTCTGGCACCTCGACCGCGAGGGACGGCAGCTCGGCCTCGGCCTCGGCGCGGTCGGCCTCGGCGTGGAGGGGGGCCGCGGCGACGCCGTCGATGAGCTCCCGCTGGCGTCCAGCGAGCGCGAGCAAGGTCTTCGCGCTCTGGCCGACGAAGGTCACGCAGTCCTGCACGAACTGCATGGGCGTGTTGATCTCGTGCGCGATCCCGGCCGCGAGGCGGCCCATGGCCTCCAGCTTCTGCGCCTGCCGGAGCTCGGCCTCGATCTGCTCCCTCGCGGCGATTTCGTGCTGTAGCTGCTGGTGCGCGGCCTGGATCGAGGCGTGAGCGCGGGCCAGGTCCTGGCGCTGGATGTCGCTCTCGTGAAGCATCTGGCGGATGATCCCAAAGCGCACCCACGACACGGCAGCAGCGAACAGCGCGAGCGCCGTGAAGGCGAAGGGGAGGAGCCAGTGCACGCCATCCCAGAGGGCCACGGTGGCCTGGGCGACGATCATCGTTCCCAGGATGCCCACGACGACGCGCGGAGCGATGGGGTCGAAGGCGAGCGCCACGAAGGGGAGCCAGAGCCACACCGGGAGGGGCCAGTGAGCGGCGTGCCCGAAGGCCAGGTTCGAGGCGAGGTTGACCGCCGCGCGGAGGATCTCCACCCGGCGGCCGAAGCGCGCGAGCGCCGAGCGGCTCACCCAGATATTGAACGAGAGCAGGACCGCCAGGAGGAGCGATGAATACAGCACGAGGCGCGGCTCGTTCCAGACGGCGAGGATGGTCAGGAGCCCGATCACGCCCGCGCCCACGGAGTTCACGCGGTCGAGGCGGCGCGCCACCTCGACGTAGCGGTCAGGGTCCGCGTCGATGGGTAGCGTTGGTGGGTCGGTCACGGGGCCTCTCCCCTGGTCCCACCCGCGGCGATGAGCTCGCGGAGCACGGCCGTAAGCTCGTCGAGGGACACGGGCTTCTGGAGCACCCGGTGAATCTCCGCGTGCTCCGCCGGACTCGGGAGGGCGTCGCTGACGATCCCGCCCGTGAGGAGGACCCTGGCGGTGTGCGGGCTGTACCGCCGAGCTGCGGCCAGCACCTGTACGCCTGATAGCCCGGGCATCACCAGGTCACACACCACGGCGTCGAAGGTGCCAGTCCGGAGGTCCTCGATGGCGGCGGCCGGAGCCGAGGATACGGAAACATCGAAGGTCCTGCGCAGGAGCCGAGCGAGCGCCTGGAGCAGCATGGGCTCGTCATCGACCAGCAACACCCGCCGCCGCGCCTTCGCAGAGCCCGGAGGAGTCATGGTGCAGCGTCTCCAGGCGAGTGGCCACAGCGCCTCGACCCGCATCTGGAAAGTGGGCGACCGGGTGACGCAAAGATTGCTGGTTGCTGACGATCCATCTCCCTCCTGGGGAGAAGGTACGGCAGCTACGGAGCGCGGGATGAGGTTTCGTTGAGTGGTTCGTACGATTCACGCGGGAGACGGCTGGATCGCCTGCGATGGTGGTCCGGCGACGTCGAGGCGCGACGGGGCGACCGAGCGATTTCCTTGCTCTGGCAGCCAGCGCGATGTGCTTGGAGGAATTCCAGGTTCAGAAGCCAACCACGTTCAGTCGTACTGAACAGACCCTCCGCGCTGAACATCGCGGCACCGCGGCGGGTGGCTACATGGGCAGGACGTTGGCGTCGGACGGGACCACGATGTAGACCGGGTGCGAGTCGAGCACCGAGGCGGCGCGGCCGAGCACGCGGATGGTGGCCTGGAAGAGCTGCACCATGCCGGTCATGTTGCGGTGGAAATCGTTGAACAGGTCCACGTCGAAGGTGATGATGGTGCTGGGGGCCACGCTGTAGAACGTGGTCATGTCCATGCGGGCGAAGCCCGTGGGCGCGGGCGGCATGCCCCGCAGGGGGGTGACGGCCTTGACGAAATCCGCGGTGCTGCGGCCCGTGGCGAGCCTGCGCTCCATGGCGTCCGGGTCCACCCGGCGGGTGACGTCCTGGCGGGTGCCCTGGGCCAGCGTGGTGATGGCGGAGATCACGCTCATGGCCACCGACGAGGGCGTTCCCCGGAACGCGATGGGGTTGCCCGAGCCGTCCAGCGTGCCCGTGGCGCGCGCCAGTGCCTGCGAGTTGGCGAAGGTGCTGCCGCCGCCGACGTCGATGCCCACGTAGTACACCTGACGGCGGACCATCTCCGTCGAGAGCTGCGCGTACGTGGCCGCCGTGGGCACCGAGCGGTAGTCGTTCCCGCCGCCCGGGCCGTTGTGCCACGGGGCGTCGGAGAACAGCACGATGATGGGCACCCTCCCCGTGCGGAAGCACCCCCAGCCGAAGGCCGTGGCGTCGCCGCCGCAGTCCGAGGGCGTCACCGGCCGGGTGGCCGTGCCCCCGTACGCCGCCACGCCGAAGCCCGACACCAGCGCGTGCATCGCGGGCACCTGGCTCTCGGGCCCGTCCCCGCCGTTGTCCGCCCGCAGGCGGCTGGTGGCGGTCTGGGCGCGCATGGGGTCGCTGTCCAGCGACGAGAACACCGTGAGGTTCCCCGTGTAGTTCCCGCCCCCCTCGGCGAAGTCTCCGTGGGCCGCCATGCCGTAGCGAATGTCCGCGCTGGTGCCCCCGAGGGCGCGCACCACCCCCGGCACGATCACCGTGGACAGGCTCGACTGCACCTGCGAGATGGTCCCCCCCATGGACCCCGTGGTGTCCACCAGGAACATGATGTCCGCGGAGTGAATCCGCGTGGAGAAATCAAACTGCCGGTGCTGGTGCCCCATCGGGTCCATGAAGGGCAGGGTGACGTAGATGGTCCCCATGGCCGGGCGGCTCATGGGGTTCGTGGGGTTGCTCATGGCCACGGACTCGATCAGGTCCGAGGCGCCGTCCCCGTCGGAGTCCACGGCGCAGGGGTTCGAGCGCCACCGGCGGTACTCCTCGTTGTCCGTGAGGCCGTCGTTGTCCGAGTCGCGGTCCCGGTGGTTCCAGGTCCCGTCCCGGTCGCAGTCGTCCGGCATGTCACCGCACGAAATGGGTATGCGCCCCATGGCCTCGAAGCCCGGGTAGAAGCGCCGGGCCTCCGCGGCGTCGGGCACGCCGTCGTCGTCGCTGTCGATGTTCTGGTAGTCCGGCGGGGCGCCCGGGCGCAGGCTCGTACGCAAGATCGGCGCGCCCTCGAAGAGGTCCGAGATGCCGTCCATGTCCTCGTCCGTGCACATCATCGGCGCGTCCGGCGGGGGCTCCGTGTCCCCGGTGGGGCCGTCCCCGGCGGGGCCGTCCGGCGTGGCCATCCCGTCGCCCGGGTCCGCGTCGCCGGTGCCCGTCTCCGTGGGAGGTGCCGTGTCCTCCGGTGGGGTCCCCGTGTCCGGGGGAGCGGTGTCCGCTGCGGTGGTGTCCCCCGCGGTGGTGTCCGGCCGCGCGGTGTCCTGCCGCGGGCGCGTGTCCGTCCCCGCGTCCACGAAGAAATCTCCGTTGCCATAGCTCTGCGGCGCGCAAGCCCCGAGGCCCAGGACCAGCACCAGGGAACTACCGACTCGACGTCGCATGGGGTTCCTCCGCCGGGGCCTTGAACCACCCGGCGCGTGCACTCTACCCGATCCCCGGCCCCATCGCCCCCCTCCGCCGCACCGTTTTCCCTTTCCCCTGAACATCGGTTGGGGCCTGGACACCAATACCCCCCGATGATGCCTCGCCCCGCCGCGGTCCTCGGCCTTGTCCTCGCGCTCCTCGCGGGGGAGGGGCGAGCGCGCGCGGACTCCACCCGGCGCGGCCCCGACGGAGAGCCCGTGCGGTGGCAGAGCCCCACCCTGGACGTGGTCGTGGACCCCGCGGTGAGGGACCCGGGCTTCCCCGACCCGGAGGGCATCACGCGCCTCGCGGCCCAGGCCTGGAGCCAGGTCCCGGGGGCCCCGAGGCTGGCGGTCCGGGCCGGACCGGCGACGCCAGGGTTCAACCCCTCGGGCGCCAACCAGGTGACCGTGCAGTACTTCCGCCAGGGCTTCCCCATGAGCACCACGGCCCTGGCGGTCACGGTCCTCACCATGGACCAGCGGGGCCAGCGCATTCTCGACGCGGACGTGCTCCTCCAGGGCTCCCGCTATCGCTTCGGGTGGCTCTCCCCGGCGGGCCTGCCGGTGAGCGCCACGGCGCCCTTCGATGTCCAGTCCACGCTCACCCACGAGTTTGGTCATGTCCTCGGGCTCGGCGAGGACGAGGCCCACCCGGACGCCACCATGTTCCCCAGGCAGCGCCCCGGAGAGGTCTTCCAGCGGGACCTCTCCCTGGAAGACCGGGCCTCCCTGGCCCGGACCTATGACCTCGACGGGCTCCCGGAGGGCGGCTGCGGCGGGCGGGTCGCCCCGGGGGTCCCGGTCCCCTGGGCCTGGAGCTCCATCCTCGCCCTGGGGCTCCTGGGCCTCGGGCTCTGGCGCCGCCGCGCCCCCTGGCTCCTGGCGGCCTGCGGGGTGCTGGTGAGTGCCCCTCCGGGGCCTTCGGTCTCCGGCGCGGCGGTGGTCCTTCGGAGCCACACGGTCCGCCGGGGTCCGTGGCTCTACACCACGGCCACGGTGCTCCGAGGGGGCCGCGCGGTGACCGTCACCCTGCCCGGAGGCTCCCTCCAGGGCGTCCGGCAGGTAGTCCTGGGCGCGCCCTCGGGGCACCGTCTGGTCCCCGGCGCCAGGGTCGGCGCCGAGGCGCTCCGCGGAGCTCCGGCGCCCTGAGGACTCCCAAGGCGGCGAAAAAAGACTGTAATTTCCATTACTTGAACGCTTTGCCAGAGGGTTCACGGGGCGCGCAGACGTGGGCCCGGCGCTTCCCGGAAGCGTGCATTCCTCGCGGACTTGCGAGTTTTTCTTTCGTCCAGGGGAGAGGCGTGTATGGTTGCGCCACCCGACGGTCCAAAGGGGGATCGACGGAACACGAGGCGCAAGACTCATGGCAAAGGCGAAGGCAGCAGCGAAGGCCCCTGCGAAGAAGGCGGGGGACAAGAAGATGACCAAGGCCGGGCTCGTCGGGGCCCTCTTCGACGCGATGGGCGGGGACCTCACCAAGTCCCAGCTCAAGTCGCTCCTGGAGGCCGTGGCCACGGTGGCCCACAAGGAGCTGAAGAAGACTGGCGTCTTCGTGCTCCCGGGCTTTGCCAAGTTCGAGGTCAAGGTCAAGAAGGGCAAGCCGGCCGGCAACCGCATGAACCCCTTCACCAAGAAGGAGCAGTTCTACCCGGCCCGCCCGGACAGCAAGACCGTCCGCGCCCGGCCCATCAAGGCCCTCAAGGACGCGGTGGGCTGAGCGCCCCGGCTCCCGATTTCCGCCGAGCATCCACGGGCGCGGGGGTACACTGTCCCGCATCGGCGCCGTGAGAACCCTTCGCCCCACCCTCCTCCTGGCTCTCTCCACCCTCCTCGGTTGTGGCTTCTTCCGCAAGCCCACGCTGCCTCGCCTGACGGTGCGCGGCGTGGACATCGTGGAGGCCACCAGCGCGGGGCTTCACCTCCGCACCCACATGGTGGTGCGCAACACCAACGCCGTGGGGCTCACGGCGCGCTCCATCAAGCTACGGGTCACCGTGGCCGCCCGGGACCTCGGGGAGACCGAGCTCCCGAACGCCACGCGCCTCCCCTCGGAGGTGGACGTGCCCATCGACGCGGACGTCACCGCCGCCTGGGGGGACCTGCCGGGGATCCTCGTGGTGACCGCGCTCAACCAGCAGGTGCCCTACCGGCTCGACGGTACCGTCAAGGTCGGCGGTGAGGACATCAACCTCCAGGTGCCCTTCCACGTGGAGAGCTCCTTCCCTCGGCAGGTGCTCCTGGACGCCGCGGGCGCCGCCGTGCAGCGGGTCCCGATGCCCACGCTCCAGTGGCCCACGGTGGCGCCGGCGGACGCGGGGCGCTAGCGCGGGGCGCCTTATACGGAGTCGCGCTTGCGCAGGAGCCCGGCCACGCCGCCCAGGAAGGCCAGGGTCATGAAGGTGAGCACGCCGTTGGCCACGAAGGGCGAGTCCCAGGTGGAGAAGCCCCAGCCGCCCTGGCGCGACGCCGTGGAGGCGATCTCCTCCACCGCGCAGTTGTAGAACCAGCCCTCGCCGCGCTGGACGAAGCCCGCCACGTCCGCGCTCTGGACGCACGTGGGGATCTGCCAGGGGCGCTCCAGGGTCTCCCGCTCGGCGCCGATGACCCCCTCGAAGCTCCAGCGCGACGGCATGAGGGCCATCACCAGCTTGAGCCACTTCTGGTTGGTCATGGGGACCAGGAGCCCGCCGAGGACCACCTGCGGGATCAGGGCGATGGGGGTGAGCGCCATGGCCGCCTCGGAGCTCTGCACCACCGCGGAGATCAAGAGCCCCAGGGACACCGCGCACATGGACGACAGGATCATCGTCGCGAGCATCGGGAGGAACCCGTCCCAGGAGCCGTGGCCGAGGTTGAGCGAGAGGTTCACGATCCCGAGGAGCACCGTGCACTGCACCACGCACAGCACCGACAGCACGATGAACTTGGACATCATGTAGTTGAAGATCGACAGGCTCACCATGCGCTCGCGGCGGTAGATGGCGATCTCGCTGACGATCTCCCGGGCGGCGTTGGACACGCCGAACCAGAGGGCGCCCACGGTGAGGAAGAAGATCGCGCCCTTCAGGTCCTCCACGTTGGGGAAGCGGCTCGGGTTCGTCGCCGCGGCGCAGGTGGCCATCGCCTGCGGGGGGAGGGCGCGCTCCGCCGCGAGGACCTGGTTCTGGCACCAGAGGTTGGGCATCGGCGGCGCGTCCCGGAAGACCATCCCGAGGAGGCCGCCGATGATGGGCGCCTGGAGCAGCATGATGGCCAGGCCCGCGCGGTCCCGGGCCTTGATCTTGATGTAGCGCGAGAGCAGGATCCCGAGCTGGCGCACCAGCGGGACCTTGACCCGCGAGGGCGGGCGGCTGGTGCCGGCCTTGCCGGGCTCCCGGCGGCCCGAGAACATCTGCTGGTAGGTGGTGTTGTCCGGGCGGAAGAACTCCCGGCGCCACTCCTGCGCGGCGCCGAGGCGCGCCTCGGCCTTGGTCTGGAAGCGCCCGGACTTCTGCGCCTCCTCCTCGCGGACCTTGAGCTGGTCGAACATGTCCCGAGGGTTGTCGATGGCCACGCCCTTGAAGCGCGAGAAGAAGTCGTAGCTGGCCTTGCCCGTGGGGCCGTAGTACACGGGCTCGCCGCCGAAGCCCATGATGAACGCGAGGTTGAACTTCTCGTACTCCTCGCGGGCGGGCTGGTGGATCGTCACGATGATGGTCTTGCCGCCCTGCTTGGCCAGGTTGGAAAGGAGGTCGATGAGCGCCACCGTGTCGTCCGCGGCGAGGCCCGAGGTGGGCTCGTCGAGGAACATCAGCGCGGGGTCCGTGACCAGCTCCAGGGCGATGTTCACGCGCTTGCGCTGGCCGCCGGAGAGCACCTTCTTGATGGGGCTGCCGATGACCGTGTTGGCCAGGTTCTCCAGCGACAGGTCCTTCATGGTCTGCTGGACGCGCTTCTCGATCTCCGCGTCGGAGAAGTCCGCCGGGAGGCGGAAGCGCGCGGAGTACGCGATGGCCTCGCGCACCGTGAGCTCCGGGTGCAGGAGGTCGTCCTGGGGCACGTACCCGATGCTCCCGCGGAGCGCGTCGTAGATGGCGTAGAGGTTCTCGCCGTTGACCCGCACCTCCCCCGACGAGGGCCGGAAGTACCCGTTGAGCACCGTGAGGAGCGTGGTCTTGCCCGCGCCCGAGGGGCCCATCAGGGCGATCAGGTCCCCGGGCAGGGCCTTGAAGGTCACGTGGTTGAGCAGCACCTTGCGCGTGCCGGGCTTGTCCCGGTCGGGCACGTCCAGGAAGAGGTCCAGGGCCTCGATCTCCACGAGGTTCGCGCTCTGGAACTGCTGGTCCTGCTGCTGCTCGACGTACGCCGTGATGGCGTTGTTCAGGATGTCCACCACGAGCTGGTAGGGCCCCACGAAGATCCGGGTCTTGGGCGGCACCGTCACGTTCTGACCGGGCGCCAGGCGCTGGCCGTTGACGTACGTCCCGTTGGTGCTCTTCATGTCGCCGATGATCAGGTTGGCCCCGTCCGGCGCGCGCATGATGCTCGTGTGCCGCGACGACACCTGCGGGAACGGCAGGACGATGTCGCACTCCGGCGCGCGGCCGATGATCGCGAAGGGCTTGGCCGCCCCCATGGAGGCCAGATCAAAGGACCCGAACATGGTGCGCTGCGGCACCGGCGCGGCGGGCGCGGGCGCGGGACCGGGACCCGGGGCGTGGGGCACGCTCTGCCGTGGGGGCTGGCTGTACCCGTGCTGCGAGGTGTGCGGCGCCACGGGCTGGATGGGTGGCTGGATGGGGGCCACAGGCCCCCCCTGGGAGGTGGCGTAGCCGCCGTCAAAGGCCCCGACGGCGCTGCCGGGCGCGGCCCCGGCGAGCTCCATGAGCACCTGCGACGGCACCCACACGGCGCCGAGGGAGTAGCCCGCCTGAGGGTCCATGGGGACCGGGCTGTTGGGCGGCAGCCGCTGGGTGTTGCGGTCAAAGGTCCCGCTCTTGCTCTGGAGGTCCGTGACCGAGCGGCCGTTCAGGTCCACCCGGAGGTGCACGCCGGAGACCGTGGGGTGGGTGATCACCGCGTGGGCCCTGGCCGGGTCTCGGCCCACGATGATCACCCCGGGCTGGTCCGCGCGGAGCGCCGAGCGATCGATGAAGAGCTTGGAGACCTCCGGGGAGGTGAGGGGCACGGGGCTGGCGCCGCAGAGGACCTGCGCGTGGAAGCCCGCGAGCTGCACGGCCTCGTTGGGGGCGAGCACCCGCCCGTCCACGGTGGTGCGGCCGGCGCCGAGGTCCTGGAGCCAGAGCCCGTCACGCCAGGCGAGCTGCGCGTGCCGAGGGGCGACGCCGTGGCCCTGGAGGGGGAGGTCCGCGCCGGGTCCTGACCCGATGACCAGTACTGACTTCATGGGCATGGGCGGCAGTGTAGCCGAACGCCCACGCCCGCAAAGGGTTTTCTCACCCCGTCAGCAGGTCGATGGTGTCCAGCACCGTATCAATCGCCGGGTCCAGCTCGGCCCTCTCGATGATGAGCGGCGGGGCGATGCGCAGGACGTGCTCCCGGGTGCCCTTGCAGAGCACGCCGCGGCGCGCCAGCTCGTGGCAGACCCGGTCCGCGCCGCCGACCCTGGGGTCGAGCTCCACGCCGAGGAGGAGCCCCCGGCCGCGGACGTCCCGGATGCCCGGCAGGCCCTGGGAGCGAAGCCGCTGCAGGGTGTAGGCCCCCAGCTCCGCGGCGTTGTCCGCGAGGCGGTCGTCCACCACCACCTGGAGCGCCGCGAGGGCCACCGCCATGGCGAAGGGCGAGCCCCCGAAGGTGCTCCCGTGCTCGCCCGGGCGCACGGCGTCCATGGGCTCGGCCCGGCCCACGCACGCCGACACCGGCAGCACGCCGCCACCGAGGGCCTTGCCCAGCACCAGGAGGTCCGGCTTGACGTCCTCGTGGTCCACGGCGAAGAGCCTCCCGGTGCGCCCGAGGCCGGTCTGCACCTCGTCGGCGATGAAGAGCGCGTTGCGCTCGGTGCAAAGCCTCCGGGCCTCGCGCAGGTACCCGTCGGGCGGCACGATGATCCCCCCTTCGCCCTGGATGGGCTCCACCAGGAAGGCCACGGCGCGCTCGGTGAGGGCGGCCTCCAGGGCCGCGAGGTCCCCGTACGGGATGGACACGAAGCCCGGCGTGGCGGGGGCGAAGGGCTCGCGGTACGGCGCCTCCGACGAGAAGCCCACGATGGTGGTGGTGCGCCCGTGGAAGTTGTTGTCGCACACCACGATGGTGGTCTCCCCCGGGGGGACGCCCTTGACCCTGTGGCCCCAGGCGCGGGCCACCTTGAGGGCGGTCTCCACGGCCTCGGCGCCGGAGTTCATGGGGAGGACGCGGTCCAGGCCCGTGAGCTTCGCCAGGTACTCGACGAGGCGGCCGAGCTCCTCGGTGTAGTATGCCCTGGCGACCACGGCGATCTTGTCGATCTGCCGGTGGGCGGCGCGCACGACCCTGGGGTGCCGGTGCCCGTGGTTCAGGGCCGAGTAGGCCCCGAGCATGTCCAGGTACCGGCGCCCCTCGGGGTCCCAGGCCCAGACCCCCTCGCCGCGCTCCAGCACGACGGGGATGGGGTTGTAGTTGCGCGCCGCGTACTGCTGTACGCGGGCGATCACGTCCTCGGAGGTTGCCATGGGGGGTGTGTGATCCCTATTCGTAGGCCTGGCCGATGATGTTGATGCCGGGCCGCAGGGAGGTGATCTCATAGCGGCCGTAGATCCCGTCGCCGTCCAGGTCTCCGGCGGCGGTGGCGTACTACCACGGTCCCCGCTGGATATCCGGGAGGGAGGTGTACCCGAGGCTGCCGCCGGGGGAGCCCACGGCGGGGACCACCCCGGGGTTGCCGGCGATGGTCTGGAAGGAGTACCGCACCATTTGCCTGGGCCGGACCCCGAGCTGGTTCCAGGCCGCGGGCAGGCCCGGCCCATAGGTGTAGAAGTTCACCCGCCCGGAGCTGGAGCTGGTGGCCGCCCCCAGCGTGGGCCACCAGACCCCGGGGAGGCCCCCGGCGGTGCCCTCGCCGCTGCCCGACAGGTCCTGGTCGTGGGAGACGTCCGCGTAGTGGCTGTACTCCGCCCGGTAGCCCTCTTGCGCGTGGGCGATCTGCGCCAGCACCTCCGTGGCCTCCACGGCCCAGCCGCGGTAGCGATACCGGGAGTACGCAGGGATCGCCACGGCGGACAGGATCCCGACGATCACCACGGCGATCATGAGCTCCACCAGGGTGAAGCCCTCCTGGAGGTGACCCGACCGACGATCCATGGACATGGGCGCACCGCTCCCGCCGTGGGGGCTCTCCGGGACCGCCTGAGGGCCCCACGGCCATCCCCCACAGTATAGCACGTCCCCGGCCGGTCCCGGGCCGGGGTACCGTCCGGGGGTATTCCGGTGTAGGCTCCCCCTTTGATGGCTTCCCTGGGCTCCTGAAGGCAGGCATTCATGCAGGTCCGTCGCAGCTACGCAATCGTTGCGCTCTTCGCATTTCTTGCGCCCTTCTTCGGGTGCAGCGGTCGGTCGCTCCCGGCGGAGGACTCCGGGGCGGACGCCCTGGAGGACTCGGCGCCACCGGACACCGGGGGGATGACCGACAGCGCCCCGATGGGGGACGGGGCGGCATGCACCACGGACGAGCAGTGCGACAACGGGCGCTACTGCGACGGGGCGGAGCGCTGCGCGGCGGGGCGCTGCCAGGCCGGGACGGACCCGTGCAACGACAACCACAGTTGCACGCGGGACTCCTGCGACGAGGCGGCCCGGAGCTGCGCGAGGGTGCCGGACCACACGATGTGCGGGGACCGCAACGCGTGCAACGGGTTGGAGCAGTGCGACCCGAGCGCCCCCGGGGCCGTGGCGGCGACGGGCTGCACGCCCGTCAGGCCGGACAACCAGATTGACTGCGACGACCGCAACACGTGCACCCTGGATAATTGTGACGTGGCGGTGGGGTGCGTGCACTCCCCGCGGGACCTTGACGGCGACGGCTACGTGGACCGAGCGTGCACGACGGACGGCACGCCGACGGGGATGCCCGGCACGGACTGCAACGACAGCGACCCGAGGGTGTTCCCGGGCGCGGCGGAGGTCTGCAACGACGGCCGGGACAACAACTGCAACGGCCTGGCGGACTACGCCGACGCGACGGTGTGTCGCCCGGCCAACGGGAGCTGCATGACCGCCACGGCGATCACCGTGGGGGGCCCCGGGACCTACACCACCAACGGCTCCACCACGGGGCTGCCCTCCACGATGATCTCCTGCGGGGTGGCCGGCAGGCCCACGGCGATCTTCCAGTTCCGGCTCGCGTCGCCGCAGTCCGTGGCGCTGGCGACGGACGACACGGGCAGCGGCACCCCGGGGGCCATCGCGCTGGCGGGGCAGTGCCCGGTGATGACCGAGGAGCGCTGCGGGCGCGGGGCGACGACCTTCCCGGCGACGGCGCCGTCGCTGCAGCTCCGGATGCTGGCCGCGGGGACCTGGTACGTGCTGGTGCAGCGCACCTCGCCGGGGCCCTTCCGGCTGCGGCTGACGGTGGGCATGCCCACCACGCCCCCGGCGCTGGACCTCTGCCCGGTGGCGGGGACCCCGTCGCCCTTCAACCTGAACGACGGGATGCCGCACACGGTGTCCTACGCGGGCTTCTTCAGCGACTACTCGCTGTCGTGTGACACCGGCGCCCCGTCGCCGGACGCGGTGCTCCCGCTGACGCTCACTGGTACGCGGAACGTGACCATCACGGCCACGCCCATGGCGGGGGTCACCGGCGAGCGGGTGGTCATTGCGCTCCAGCGGGCCCCCTGCGGGGTGAGCACCTCGGAGGTCCCGCGCGGCTGCGCGCAGGTGTCGTTCTTCACCACGCCCGCGCGGCTGGTCCTCCGGGGCCTGGAGGCGGGGAACTACTTCCTGATCGTGAAGCAGCAGACCGGGCGCGACGTGACCGTGCAGGCCACGCTCACGGACCCCGGCATGCGCCTCCCGGGGGACACCTGCCCGGGGCAGGACATCACCCCGGACACGGCGCCGGTGACCGTGACCCCCTCGCGCTTTGACGCCTACGCGGACGTGGGCACCGTCTGCGGCAGCTCCACGCGGCCGGAGGGCTGGACCGACTGGGTGCTGCATTTCCGCCTCGCGATGCCGCGGGACGTGACGGTCACGGCGACGAACACCGGCGGGGCCACCACCCTCCGGATGCAGCTCCAGGGCTCGTGCATGACCGGCGGGGCGAGCGGGGCCATCGGGCCCTGCGTGGCGGGCTCCGCGGCGGTGACGCGGCGGTACCGTGGCCTGGCCGCGGGGGATTACTACATCGTCCTGGAGGGAAACCCTGCGCCCGCCGGGGTGCAGGTGGCGGTGACCACCACGGCCCCGGGGGTGCGCCTCCCGGGCGACACCTGCCCCGGGGTGGACGTCACCCCGGACGGCGCCCCGGGGACCATCGCCATGTCGGGTGGCTTTGACACCACGTCGGACTATGGCACCGCGTGCGGGAGCACGCGCCCGCTGGACAACTGGACCGACTGGGTCTTCCATTTCCGCCTCGCGATGCCCCGGGACGTGACGCTCACCATGGTGGGCGGGGGCACCGTCACGCGCATGCAGCTCCAGGCCACCTGCGGCGCGGGCGCCACGCCCATCGGGGGCTGCGTGGCGGCCACCGGGGGCACCGCCACGCGGCGCTACCGAGGGCTCATGGCCGGGGACTACTACGTGGTGGGCGAGGCCAGCGGCACGGTGCCGCCCGCGGGCCCCATCCAGCTCATCGTGACCACCAGCGACCCGGGCGTGAGGCTCATGGGTGACACCTGCGGGACGCCCGTGGCGGTGCGCCCCGACGGGCCCGCGGTGGTGATCCCGATCGCGGCGTTTGACAACACGCCGGACCACGGGACCCCCTGCGGCTCCGGGGCGACGCCCGCGGCCATGTGGACCGACTGGGCGGCGAGCTACACGCTCACCGAGGAGCGGGACGTGCTGATCACCACCACGAACCCGAGCGGCGCGCAGATGTTCCAGGCGCTCCACGGGATGTGCGGGGTCCGGACGAGCGCCATCGGGAGCTGCACTGCCTCGCCGGCCTTCGGCGGGGCGGGGATCACCCAGCGGGTGAGCCGCCAGGGGCCCGGGACGTATTTCATCCTGGGAGAGACCCGGGCCTCGCCGGTGCCGCCGAACGTGACGGTGACGGTGTCCACCATGGCACCGGGCAGCCGGCCGACGTACACCCAGGCCCCGACGCCCGCGGGGGTCACCTACGTGAACGCCTGCTCGGCCCCGGGGGCGATGCGCTTCTTCCCGAGCGTGGACGACGCGGCGGACCTGGTGCCGCTGCCCTTCACGTTCCGGTACTGGGGGGCGCCCGCGGCGCCCATGGTGAACGTCACCTCCAACGGCTGGATCGGGCTCAACGGCATCCGGGACGCGACGTACTCCAACGTCCCGATCCCCAACGCCGCCACGCCCAACGCCATGGTGGCCGCGCTCTGGGACGACCTGATCACCGGCCCCGAGGGCGTCTGCGTGGTGACCACCGGGGCCATGCCCGACCGGCACTTCGTGGTCGAGTGGCCCAACGTGCGCTACCTGTCGGGCGGCGGTCCCTTCACCTTCGAGATCGTCTTGAATGAAATGGGCAGCACCATTGACTTCCTGTACCAGACCGTCACCGCGCCGTTGATGGACTCCACCGTCGGCGTCGAGAACCAGGACGGCACCGACGCCGTGGCCATCTGCGGCGGGGCCGTGTGCACCGCGGTGTCCTCGGGCACGCGCCTGCGCTTCTCCCCGTCACCGGCGCCGTAGAGGGAGGGCCACCCGATGCGCGTACCTCGTCACCGGGCGCTCCTGGCTCTGGGGCTCGTCCTCGGCGCGTGCGGCAAGGACCGCCCCCCGGGCATCAACTCCCTGGACAGCGGCCCCTCGGGGGATCGGGTGCTCTCCCCGCCGGACCGCACAGGCCCCCCGGACAGCGCGCCCCTGGACGCCGCGGACGGCGCCGCGGACGCCACCGACGGCACCCCGGACGGGGACTCGGCCCCCGCCATGGACGTGCCCTCGGACGAGACCACACCGCCCGACACCGCCGTACGGGACACCACACCGCCCGACATCCCCATGGACGGGCCGAGGGTGGTCACCGTGAGGCCGCTGGCGCCGTGGTCGGGTGCGGCGGTGAGGACGCGCAGGCCGGTCTTCCGGTGGGTGCCGTTCACCGGCGCGGCGCGGTACCGGGTAGAGGTGGCGGCCACCAGGGCCTTTGCGCCGGTGGAGTTCATGGCCACCGCGGAGGGCACCACGCTCACGCCCGCGACGGACCTGCCCGCGGGGCTGCGCTTCTGGCGGGTGGTGCCCGTGACCGCCACTGGCGACGGCCCGGCCGGGCCTGTGTGGGAGGTCACCGTGGGCCACGCCCCGGCGGACGTGGACGGTGACGGGGACTCGGAGGTGCTCTTCTCAGCGGCGGCGTCGAGCCGGGTGTACCTCTCGCGCGGCGGGGCGATGATGGACGGGACCCCGGACGTGACGTACAGCGGGGACACGCGCGGGGAGTACTTCGGTCAGGGCCTCTCGGCGGCCGGGGACGTCAACGGCGACGGCTTCGCGGACGTGCTGGTGGGCGCCCCCTACAACGACCTTGGCAACGAGGACGGCGGGCGGGTGTTCCTGTTCACGGGCGCGCCCACGCCGGGGACGCGCCCCGCGCTGCAGATCCCTGGGATCGCCGCCAACGCGCTCACGGGGCGCTCCGTGGCCATCGTGGGGGACGTCAACGGCGACGGCTACGCGGACATGGCCGTGGGGGCGCCGCAGGTGAACAGCACGGGGCCCCTGTCGGGCCGGGTGCTGATCTACCTCGGCGGCGCCACGCCGGACGCGGACGTGGACGTGAGCCTGACCTTCGCGGCCGCCGGGGACCAGCTCGGGTTCTCCGTGGCGGGCGCCGGGGACGTCAACGGCGACGGCTACGCCGACGTGGTCGTGGGCGCCCCGAGGAACGACAGCGGCGGCGAGAACTCCGGCCAAGCATACGTCTTCCTCGGGGGCCCCACCATGGACCCCAACGCGGACCTGAGCCTCCCCGGCGCGGCGGCCGGGGACACCTTCGGGTCCTCGGTGGCGGGGTGCGGGGACGTCAACGGCGACGGCTACGCCGACGTGGTGGTGGGCGGGCCCAACGCCGCCGGGGCGAGCGTAAACACGGGCATGGCGGCGGTGTACTTCGGCGGTGCCACGCTGGACGCCACGGCGGACCTGGTACTCCGTGGCGCCTCCGGGGAGAAGCTCGGGTTCTCCGTGGCGGGCGCCGGGGACGTCAACAACGACGGCTTCGGAGACGTGCTGGTGGGCGCGCCGGAGAACGGCGTGGCGGGCATGAGCGCCGGGAGGGCGTACCTGTTCCTCGGCGCCGCGGCGCCCGCGCCGGTGGCCGCGGCGACCTTCAGCAACAGCATGACCGGCGACCAGCTCGGGTACGCCGTGGCCTCCGCCGGGGACGTGAACCGCGACGGCTTCGGGGACTTCACCCTCGGGGCGCGCTTCGCGCCCTTCGCGGGGCGCAGCGGGCCCGGCAGCGTGTACGTATTCTTCGGCGGCTCGGCGGTGATGGCTACGCCCCGGGTGACCTTCCGAGGCACCATCGGCGATGAGCTCGGCAGCGCGCTCGCCCTGCGCTGGAGGTCACCAGTCTACGATGGCCGCGCCCCAGGTGAATCCTGAGCCGAAGGCCACCATCGCGACCTTCATCCCGCGCTTGAGCTTGCCGTCCCGCTCGCACTCCGCCAGGAGGATCGGGATCGTCGCCGCGGTGGTGTTGCCGTAGCGCTCGATGTTGTGGACGAACTTCTCCTCCGGGAGCCCGAGCTGCTGGGCCACGTACTGGTTGATCCGGAGGTTGGCCTGGTGGAACACCCAGAGGTCGATGTCCGCCGGGCCGATGCCCTGGGACCAGCAGGCCTGCATCACCACGCCGAGCATGCGCTCCACGGCGTTCTTGAACACCACCTTGCCGTCCATCTGGGCCCACATCATCTCCGGCGCCACGCGCCCCCACCCGTCGGCATCCTGCGGGATGAAGGGCCTCTTGGAGATGTCCCAGATCTTCTGCGCCAGCACGTCCGCGTGGCGCCCGTCGGCGCCGAGGTACCAGCCCCGCACCCCGCGGTCCTCCTCCGTGGCGCTCACCACCACGGCCCCCGCCCCGTCGCCGAAGAGCGACGCCACCTGGCGCCCCCGGCTGGAGAGGTCCAGCGCCGCAGAGTGCGTCTCGGCCCCCACCAGGAGCACGTGACGGCACGCCCCGGAGCGCACCATGGAGGTCGCGCACCCGAGGCCATAGAGGAAGCCCGTGCACTGGTTGCGCACGTCCAGCGCGGGCACGAAGTGGGGCTCGTCGGTGCCCTCCAGACACAGCTTGCGCTGGAGGTACACCCCCGCGCCCGGGAAGCAGTGGTCCGGGGACAGCGTCGCGAAGATGATCATGTCCAGGTCCGAGGGCTTGAGCCCCGCCCGCGCCAGCGCGTCCCGGGCCGCCGGCAGCGCCAGGTCCGAGGTGGTCACCCCGGGTTCGGCGAAGCGCCGCTCGCGGATGCCCGTGCGCTGCACGATCCACTCGTCGGTGGTCTCGAGCCCGTAGCGGGTCCGCAGGTCGTCGTTGGTCACCCGCGTCGGCGGGACATGAAAACCAGTGCCGGAAATGTACGCTTGGACCATTGGGCGGCGCTCCCTCACATCCGGCGAGGGTTCGTAACACAGCCCCGGGGGCGGTTCACCCCCGCACTGCGTCAGTACCTACATTGTAGGTGTAAAACGTACACCCGCTCCCGATGTGGGACGGCAGGAAAAGCCTCCGGCGGAGCAGCCTCCGACGCCCGAGGCGCCGTCGTGGCTCTCGAGGCCGACGTAGTAGGTCCGGGTGCCGCCGGTCATGGAGGAGTAGCTGTACTCGATGACGTTGGACCCCTCGTTCAGGGCGATCTCGAAGGTGAAATTGGTTGAAGTGGTGGTGCTGCCGTGGTCGCCGGCGCCCGCCCACTCGACCACGAAGCGCCGCGCCGGGGCGCTGCCCGTGGTGGCGACGCAGATGCCCTGGGTGCGGGTGTCAAGGTCCGCCTCCAGCGCGGCGATGACGCCGTTGGGCACGGTGGCGCTCGGGATGGGAAAGCCGTAGGACGGGTCCGTGGTGGTGGCCCCGAGGCCGATCCAGCCGTTGGTGACCACGTTCACCATGCTGCCCATGGTGAAGCTCCTCCCGTAGTACATGAACGGAAAGGGCAGCGGGACCAGCGTGGCCGAGTCGTCCAGCGACGGCAGCACGGTCACCCGCCCGACGGCGGTGCAGGCGTCGATGAAGGGCACCGGCGTGAGCTCCGCCCGGTAGCTCCCCATGGTGGGGGTGGGGCAGGTGCGGGTGGTGCCCGAGGTGTGCACCCAGTTGGTGCCCGAGCACGTCCCGTCCGTGGCCCCGGTGGAGGTGCCCCGCACGCAGGCGTTGGTCGTGCGGCACCAGCCGCAGCTCGTGGACGAGGTGCAGCTTGCGCAGGAGGTCACCGCCCCGCAGGGGTCCGGCGCCTCGCACACCCCCGCCGGCGCCACCCAGTTGGGGCCCGAGCAGGTGCCGTCCATGGACCCCCCGGCGCCCCCCTGGAGGCACCGGTTGGTGGCGCGGCAGAAGCCGCAGCCCGCGGTGGTGGTGCACGCTCCGCAGACGGTCCGCCCCGCGCACGGGTCCGTGCAGGGGCAGTCCATCATGCAGGTGGCGCAGCTCTCGGTCCCGTTGCAGCGCCCGTCCCCGCACCGCGGGGCGCAGGTGCAGTCCAGCGAGCAGTTGTCGCAGGTCTCCCCGGCCTCGGCCTGGCAGCGCCCGTCGCCGCACATGGGCGCGCAGGGCCCGCAGTCCCGCTCGCAGGACCGGCACGTCTCCCCCGCGGCCATGTCGCAGCGCATGTCCCCGCAGCGCGCCATGGGCGCGTCCGGCGGCGGCGCGGTGTCCGGCGGCGGCGCGGTGTCCGGCGGCGGAGGGCCGTCGGGCGGAGGGGGGCTGTCCGGCAGCGGGGTCCCGTCCTCGGGTGGCGTCCCGGTGTCCGGTGTCTCCGTGTCCGCCATGGTGGCGGTCTCCCCGCCCGCGTCGGTCACCGGTGGCGGGGCGTTGTTGAAGCCCCCCCGCGCTGAACAACCTCCCAGCACCAGCACAAGCATCGAGATCCGTGCGTTCACTCGCATCACATCGCCCCTACAAGGTTCCTGCGTCCAAGGGCCCTCTCCCTAACGCAACCCCCGGAGTTGTCAAAACGTCACTGGACGGAGAATGTCCAGAATTCCCAGAAAGAGCAGTAATTTCAATAGGTTGAGACTTAGGAACCGCACGAACGCCGTGCGCGAGGGGGCGCAGGGCGAGCGTCTTGCCGACCCGGGGGAGGGGACCCTACATGGCCGAAGGCGGTCGGTCGCAGGGCGGCACTGCATTCTGTGCTTTGTGATCGACGGCAAAGCTGTTAGGGTCCGCGGCCGACAGGTGGCCGGCGGGTCCCTCGGCGTGGCTGCGGAGTCACACAGAAGGACCCCGGCGGGTGAATTCACGCCCCGGGGATCTTGACAGGTCCCTGACGAAATGGTGCTAGCGCCCCGCGGCGGCTCTCGGGCGCGCGCATTGGCTGCAACTCACGACGAACCGACATGCAGATCTTTCCGCGCTCCTTCAACCTCCTGCCGGCCATCCTGGGGCTGGGCCTCGCCGTGGGCGGCGGGGCCGCCACCGCCGGGGTCTGGTACTACTTCACCCCCAAGCACACGCACGTGGGCTACGCGCCCCGGCAGCCGGTGCCCTACAGCCACTGGCTCCACGCCGGGCAGCTGGGCATGGACTGCCGGTACTGCCACGCCAACGTCGAGCGGTCGCCGGAGGCGATGATCCCGCCCACGCAGACGTGCATGAACTGCCACGCCCAGGTGCGGCTGGACTCCGGCGCCCTCGCCCCCGTCCGGGAGAGCTGGTGCGCGCAGTTCCCGCCCGCGCAGCGCACGGACGCCAACTGCCCCGGGGTGCCCGCCGAGCGCCGCGCGCGGCTCACCGTAGCCCAGGCGGCGATCCCCTGGGTGCGGGTGCACCGCCTGCCAGACCACGCCTACTTTGACCACAGCGTGCACGTCACCGCGGGCGTCGGCTGCGTGGAGTGCCACGGCCGCGTGGACCGCATGGAGGTGGTGCGCCAGGAGCAGCCCTTGAGCATGGGCTGGTGCCTGGACTGCCACCGAGACCCCACCGGGCGCCTGCGCCCCCCGAGCGAAGTCACCAACATGAACTGGGAGCCCTCGGGCCCGACGCAGCAGGCGCGCCCGGTCCGTCCGCCGCAAACGTGTTCCGGGTGCCACCGATGAGCCGCCGCCAGCCCTACGAGTTCGCCGCCCCCGCCCCCGACGCGCCCATCTACTGGATGGACCGCCCCGAGCTCGACCAACAGCTCCAGGGAACGGAACCCGCGGAAATCACTGATGAAACTGCCACGTATAGCGCGGAGTTCCCGGGCGGCGTGGCGGAGTTCACGGACCCGGTCTCGCGCCGGGGCTTCCTCTCGCTGATGGGGGCCTCCATCGCCCTGGGGACCCTGGCCGGGTGCCGTCGGCCGGTGGACAACATCCTGCCGTACACCCGCATGCCGGAGGGGATGAACATCGGCACGGCCACGTGGTACGCGTCGGTGTACGAGCGCCGGGGGGACGCCCTGGGGCTCCTGGTGGAGAGCCACGAGGGGCGCCCCACCAAGGTCGAGGGCAACCCCGGGCACGCCGGGAGCCTCGGGTCCACGGACCTGCTCACGCAGGCGTCGGTGCTGGACCTCTACGACCCCGACCGGTCCAAGAACCCCACCGAGGGCGGCCAGGAGAGGAGCTACACGCAGTTCGACGAGGCCTACCGCGCGCTCCTGGAGGCCCAGGTGGCCACCCGCGGCGCGGGGCTCCGGTTCCTCGTGCGGCCCTCCATCTCGCCGACCTTCCACCGCCTCAAGGCGCTGCTCGCGCAGCGGCTCCCGGAGGCCAGGGTGCACACCTGGAGCGCCGGGACCACGGCCAACACGCACCTCGGGAGCCGGCTGGCCTTCGGCATGGCCCTGAACGCCCTGCCCCGGTACGAGCGGGCCCGGGTGATCGTGTCCCTCGACGCGGACTTCCTCCAGACGGAGCCCGGCGCCGTGCGCAGCACCCGGCGCTACGCCGAGGGCCGCCGCGTGGGCGAGGGCCGCGACCCCTCCAGGCTCTACGTGGTGGAGCCCCACCTGTCGCTCACCGGCGCCAACGCCGACCACCGCCTGCGCCTGCCGGCCAGCGCCGTGGAGGCGTACCTTCGGGCCCTGGCCTCGCGGCGGGTGGCGCACCACACCCTGGAGCTCGGCCCCGTGGCCGAGGCCGTGCGCAACGCGGCGCCGCCCGCCGGGGTGAGCGAGCGCTGGATCAACGTGGTGGCCGAGGAGCTCTCGCGGCACCGCGGCAACGGGGTGCTGGTGGCCGGCAGCCGCCAGCCGGTGGGCGTCCACGCGCTGGTCCACGCGCTCAACGCGGCCCTCGGCAACCACGCGGCGATTGATTACTTCCCCGCGGCGGACCAGGACCTGGGCGACGAGGCCCAGGACCTGCGGGACCTGTGCCGCGCCCTGGAGGGCGGGCAGGTGCAGGCCCTGGTGATTCTTGGCGGCAACCCCGTCTACGACGCCCCGGCGGACCTGCAGGTCGCGGCCAGGATCCGTCAGGCGCGGGTGAGCGTGCACCTGTCCATGCACCGGGATGAGACCGGCGCGGTGTGTACGTGGCATGCGCCAGCGTGCCACTACCTGGAGGCCTGGGGCGACGCCCAGGCCCTGGACGGCACCGTGAGCGTGCAGCAGCCGCTGATCGCGCCCTTGTTCTACAGCCGCAGCGAGCTGGAGCTCCTGGCCGTGGCCGCCGGGGCGAGCACGAACCGTGGGCATGACCTGGTGCGCGAGACCGCCAGCCGGTCCGAGCCCCAGGGGCCGGCCTTCGAGCGGCGCTGGCTCCGGGCGCTGAACACGGGCGTGCTGGCCCCGTCCCTCGGGCCAGCGCCGGCGCCCTCGCTGCGCGCGGGCGACATCGCCGCGCACCTGCGCAGGCCCGTCCCCGCCGCGGTGACGGACAGCAACCTGGAGGTCACCTTCGCCCTCGACGCCAAGATGTACGACGGGCGCCACGCGGCCAACGCGTGGATGCTGGAGCTCCCGGACCCGCTGACGCGGATCTCCTGGGACAACTGCGCGTACGTGTCCGAGGCCACGGCCCACCGGCTCGGGGTGGACAACGGCGACCAGCTGAGGCTCTCCAAGGGCGAGCGCATGCTCACGGCGCCGGTGTGGATCATGCCGGGCCAGGCGGACAACTCCGTGGCGCTCTTCCTCGGGTGGGGCCGCGCCACCGCCGGGCGCGTGGGCACCGGGCGGGGCTTTGACGTAGGCCCCCTGCGCGCGAGCGACGCTTTGTGGTTCACCGACGGCGTGCGGGTGGAGCGCGAGGGCTCGCGCTACCGCTTCTCGCAGACGCAGGAGAACCACCGGATGGAGGGGCGGCCCGTGGCCATCGAGGCCACGCTGGCGGAGTACCGGGAGCACCCGAACCTGGCCGAGCGGCTCTCGCCCACGCCGCGGACCCTGCCCCTGTGGCGCCAGGCGGCGTACCCCGGGAACAAGTGGGGCATGGCCATAGACCTGAACGCCTGCACGGGCTGCGGCACCTGCGTGGTGGCCTGCCAGGCGGAGAACAACATCCCGGTGGTGGGCAAGGAGTACGTGGCCCGCGGCCGGGAGATGCACTGGCTGCGGGTGGACCGGTACTTCGTGAGCCCCAGGCCCCGGGGGACCGACGCCGACCCGGAGGCCACGAGCGACCCGCGGGTGGCCTTCCAACCCCTGGCGTGCGTGCACTGCGAGAACGCCCCGTGCGAGAACGTGTGCCCGGTGGCCGCCACGGTGCACTCCACCGAGGGCATCAACGAGATGGCGTACAACCGCTGCATCGGGACGCGGTACTGCGCCAACAACTGCCCCTACAAGGTCCGGCGCTTCAACTACCTGAACTACCACAACGACGGGGTGTACCAGCCCGGCCACGCGGACACGCCGGAGACCGTCCGGATGCAGATGAACCCGAACGTCACCGTGCGCTTCCGCGGGGTGATGGAGAAGTGCACCTACTGCATCCAGCGGATCCAGACGCACAAGATCGCCGCCAAGCGCGAGGGCCGCGTCCACGCGGTGGAGGGCTTCGCCCACGACGGGCAGCCCGGCGTCGCGGTGGAGCTGCGCGACGGCGAGCTCAAGACCGCCTGCCAGCAGGCCTGCCCCGCGGACGCGGTGGTCTTCGGCGACCTGAACGACCACGATAGCCGCGTGGCGCGCGTGTCCCGCGAGGACCGGCGCTACAAGCTCCTCGGGGAGGTCGGCACGCAGCCGCGGACCACGTACCTGGCACGCATCCGCAATCCGAACCCGGAGATGCTCGGATGAGCGACGGACCCATCACTTCCATCGGCGAGAAGCACCTGGTCCGGCCGGGCGCGACCTTCCGCGAGATCACCGACTCCATCTCCGTGGTGACGGAGACCAGCGCCCCCCGCGGGTGGTGGATCGCCTTCCTCACGGCCGCCACCTTCCTGGGCATCCTCGGCGCCGCCGTGGGCTGGCTCTTCTGGAAGGGCGTCGGCGTCTGGGGGAACAACTCCCCGGTGGGCTGGGCCTGGGACATCACCAACTTCGTCTGGTGGGTCGGCATCGGCCACGCCGGGACGCTGATCTCCGCGGTGCTGTTCCTCTTCCGGCAAAAGTGGCGCACGAGCATCAACCGCTTCGCGGAGGCCATGACCATCTTCGCGGTCATCTGCGCGCTCCTGTTCCCGGGCATCCACGTGGGCCGCGTGTGGCACGCGTACTACATGTTCCCGCTGCCCAACAGCATGAGCCTGTGGCCGAACTTCAAGAGCCCGCTCCTGTGGGACATCTTCGCCGTGGGCACGTACTTCACGGTGAGCCTGCTCTTCTGGTACGTGGGGCTCATCCCCGACCTGGCCACGCTCCGGGACCGCTGCACCACCGCGGCGCAGGGGGTGCGCAGGTACGTGTACGGGCTCTTCGCCCTCGGCTGGCGCGGGAGCAACCGGCACTGGTCCAACTACGAGCGCGCGTACATGATCCTCGCGGCGCTCTCTACGCCGCTGGTGCTGAGCGTCCACTCGGTGGTGTCCTTTGACTTCGCCACGAGCGTGGAGCCCGGGTGGCACACCACCATCTTCCCGCCGTACTTCGTCGCGGGGGCCGTGTTCTCGGGCTTCGCGATGGTGATGTCCCTGATCCTGGTCGCGCGGGTGGTGTACAAGCTCAACGACCTGGTCACCATGACCCACATCGAGCTGATGAACAAGATCATGCTCGCGACGGGGAGCCTGGTCGGGTACGCATACGCGATGGAGTTCTTCATCGCGTGGTACTCCGGCAACCCGTACGAGCGGTACGTGTTCGTCAACCGCGCGCTGGGGCCCTACTCCTGGGCGTACTGGACGATGATCTCGTGCAACGTGATCTCGCCGCAGTTCTTCTGGTTCAAGCGCTTCCGGACGAACATCCCGTTCAGCTTCGTGCTGAGCATCTTCATCAACATCGGGATGTGGTTCGAGCGCTTCGTGATCATCGTGACGAGCCTCCACCGGGACTTCGTGCCCGCCTCCTGGGGGTACTTCCACCCGACGGCGGTGGACATCGCGACCTTCATGGGGAGCCTGGGGCTGTTCTTCACGCTGTTCCTGCTCTTCATCCGGTGGGTGCCCATGATCGCCATCGCGGAGCTCAAGGGTGTGCTCCCGCAGGCGGACCCGCACCACGGCGAGCACCACGGCAAGCACGACAAGCACGACAAGCGCGACGCGCCGACGGAGGGCGGAGAGCCCGCCCCCGCCGCCACCGAGGGGGCATAAGGTCCCATGAGCGACACGCACAACGAACCGCAGCCCGAGCGCGAGCGGCGCCCGGTGCTCCTCCTGGCGGAGTTCGACTCGGCGGGGAGCGTCCTGCACGCCGCGGAGGCCCTGCGGGACGCGGGCTACAAGAGCTTCGACGCGCACACGCCCTTCCCGGTGCACGGCATGGACCGGGCCATGGGGATGAGCGACTCGCGCCTCGGGTGGATCGTCGCGGCCATGGCCACGGCGGGCTTCACCACGGCGGTGGCGCTGATCACCTGGGCGAACCACATCTCGTACCCCTTCGTGGTGGGGGGCAAGCCGCCGTTGTCCATCCCCGCGTACGCGCCGGTGACCTTCGAGCTCACGGTGCTGTTCTCCGCCTTCGGGGCGGTGTTCGGGATGCTGGGGCTCAACAAGCTCCCGCGGCACCACCACCCGGTGTTCTTCTCGGACCGCTTCCGGTCCGCGACGGACGACCGGTTCTTCCTCTCGGTGGAGCGCGAAGACCCCAAGTTCGACCTGACCAAGACCCGTGAACTCCTCGAGGGCGCCAAGGCGACGCACGTCGAGGTCATCGAGGACGAAGTGCCGTGAAGCGCCTGGCCGCGATCGTAGTTCTCAGCGCCCTGGGCTGCCGCGGGCAGACCTCCGAGGAGCCCCCGGTGGCGCTCCTGCGGAACATGCACCAGCAGCAGCGCTACAACCCCCAGGCCCGGAGCCGGATGTTCGCCGATGGCCGCACCATGCGCCCGCCGGTGGAGGGCACGGTGCCCTTCGGCTCGCTCATCGATGACGCGCGGGTGGCCACCGGCCGCGAGGAGGACAACAGCGCCTACGTGCCTACGGTGCCCGAGCCCGTGGTGTCCCAGGCCACCTACCGCGATGACCAGGGCCGTCGCCACGAGGGTATGGACGCGCTCACCCTGCGCGGCCACGAGCGCTTCAACATCTACTGCGCGCCGTGCCACGGCCGCGCGGGGGACGGGCTCGGGATGGTGTACCTGCGGTCGCGCAGGCCCAGCGTAGGCTTCCCCTACCCGCAACCGGCGAACCTCCACGACGCGCGCGTGCGGCACATGCCGGACGGGCAGCTCTACGCGACGATCTCCAACGGGGTCCGCAACATGCCCTCCTACGCCGCGCAGGTCCCCGTGAACGACCGCTGGGCCATCGTCGCGTACGTGCGCGCGCTGGAGCTCAGCCAGGCCCCGAACGACGGAGCGATGCCGTGAGCGCCGAGAGCAAGACCGACGAAGGTGGGGACTACCGGCTCCAGGGGGGCCCCTGGGCCAGCGCCTGGAAGCTCGCCGCGGGCGCCGGCGTGCTCGGCCTCGGCGGCTGGGCCGCGGGGCACTCCAGCAACCCCCAGCGGGCGGCGTACTCGTACCTCTTCGCGTTCCTCGTCTTCCTGACCATCGGCCTCGGGAGCTTGTTCTTCGTCCTGGTGCAGTACCTCACCTCCGCGCGCTGGAGCGTCACCGTGCGCCGCACGGCGGAGTTCTTCATGGTGGGGCTGCTGGTGTTCGCCCCGCTCTTCGTCCCCGTGGTGCTGGGGATGGAGCACCTGTACCCCTGGACCCACGTCTCCGCGGAGCACGGCGGCGGTCACGAGAGCGCCCCTCACGAGGGCGGCCATGGAGAGCACGGCGCCCCGGCGGCGGCCACGGAGCACGGCGGCGGCCACGGCGCGGGGGTGTACTCCCAGGAGGACATCGAGCGCGCGGTGCACCACGAGCTCCTCCAGCACAAGGCGCCGTACCTGAACCGCAACTTCTGGTTCCTGCGGGCGCTGATCTATTTCGCCGCCTGGGGCCTCCTGGCGTGGAGCTTCTACCGCAACAGCACCGCGCAGGACGGCAGCCGCGCCGAGGGGTTGACGGTGCGCTCGGCGAGGTTGGCGCCGCCGGCGACCTTCGTCTTCGGGCTGACGCTGACCTTCGCGGGCGTCGACTGGATCATGGGCCTGGACCCGACCTGGTTCTCCACCATCTTCGGCGTGCAGCTCTTCTCTGGCAGCGTGGTGGCGGCCATGGCGGTGCTGATCCTGACGACGCTCTCCCTCCGGGCGAACGGACCCCTGACCCGGGCCGTCACCGTGGAGCACTACCACGACCTGGGCAAGCTCCTCTTCGGGTTCAACTGCTTCTGGGCGTACATCTCCTTCTCGCAGTTCTTCCTGATCTGGTACGCGGGCATCCCCGAGGAGACCACGTATTTCCACGCGCGCTGGGGCGACGGCCCCTGGAAGAACGTGTCGCTCCTGATCTGCCTCGGGCACTTCGCGCTGCCCTTCGTGTTCCTGATGTCCCGGAACATCAAGCGGCGGCTGTCGCTGTTGAGCCTCGGGGCCGCGGGGATGCTGGTGATGCACGTGGTGGAGTGCTACTGGGCCGTCCTGCCGAACTTCGCGCGGAACGTGCTCGAGCTCACCCCGCAGGACCCGGCCTCGCTGCAGCCCCACTGGCTGGACCTCGCGTGCCTGGTGGGCGTCGGCGGGGTGTACCTCGCGGTGGTGTTCCAGCGCATGACCCGGCACCCCCTGGTGCCCATCGGGGACCCGCGGCTGTCGCGGTCGCTCCGCTTCGAGAACTTCTGAGGGACCGGACCATGGCCACGGACCGCACGGAACCACCCATCGGCAGGATCATCGTCCTCGCGGGGCTCTCCCTCGGGACGCTGCTGGCCCTGCAGTACCTGTTCCACTCGTACTTCACGATCATGTACGAGCGGGACCAGCGCGCCAAGGTCTTCGAGGCGCCCACGGACCAGCTCGACCACGCCCGCGCCCGCGAGGCCCAGGCCCTCGCCCGGCTGGAGCCCGCGCTGCGCACGGTGGCCTCCGGCGGGCGCCCGAGGGCCATCGCCCCGGAGCCGTCCACCACCTACGACCCGATGGTGGGCTGGTCGCTCCTGCACCGGGACTTCACGCCGCCTGCGCCGCCTGCGCCGCCTGCGCCGCCGCCCGCCGAGGTCGCGCCGCCCGCGGCGGCAGCGCCGACCCCCACGGCGACCGGTCTTCGCGGAGCCGTCCGGCCTCTGCTCGGGAGGCCGTCGCCGCCCGCGGTGCCAGGGGTTCAGATCCACCTCCCCGCGCGAGGGGCGCCCGCCCCCGCCGCGAGGCCCGCGGCCGCCTCCAGGCCGCCGCCGGGGACGAACCCTTAAGTATAACCAATGACCACCCGGGCTGTCACCTCCGCGCTCCTCCTGCTGGCGATGCTGCTGGCGGCGCCGGGGTCTGCGTGGGCGCAGATCAACGTGCTGCCGCCGGAGCTGGCGGACGTGACCGTGGTGGAGCACCTGGGGGCGCAGGTGCCCACGGACGTGACCTTCCGGGACCACGAGGGCCGGGCGGTGCGGCTGGGGCAGTACTTCGACGGGCGCCGGCCGGTGCTCCTGAACCTTGTGTACCACCGCTGCCCGATGCTGTGCAGCATGGTGCTGAACGCGGTCCTGCGGGTGCTGGCCCAGACGCGCTGGAGCGTGGGCCAGGAGTTCGACGTGGTGACGCTGTCCATCGACCCGCGGGACACCACGGAGGTGAGCGCCCAGAAGCGCCAGCGGGTCTTGCGCACGTACAACCGTACGACGGCGGCCCGGGGCTGGCACTTCCTGACGGGCGACGAGGCCTCCATCCGTCGGGTGACCGAGGCGGTGGGCTTCCAGTACCGCTACGACGCGCGGCAGGGCCAGTACGCGCACCCCGCGGTGACCACGCTGCTGACGCCGTCGGGCAGGGTGGGGCGCTACCTCTACGGGATCGAGTACCGCGAGGCGGACCTGCGGCTCGGGCTCCTGGAGGCCTCCGAGGGCCGGAGCGTCACCACTGTCGAGCGGCTGATACTGTACTGCTACCACTACGACCCGCAGGGCAAGCGCTACGCGCTCCTGGCCACGAGGGTGATGCGCCTTGGGGGCGCGGTCACCGTGGTGCTCATGGCGGGGCTCCTGGGCACGCTCTGGCTGCGCGACCGCCGCCGCAAGGAGCCGCAGCCCGCTGACGCTGACACCGCGCCAAGGATCACAGGCCAGGGACTAGGATGAACCCGACAGAACCCACGATCCAGCTTCCGGGAGGATGGTCCACGCTGTCCCCGAGCGTCGACTGGACGTACTACTTCATCTACTGGATGTCCGTGGTGCTCTTCGTGGGCATCATCGGCGCGGCGCTGTACTTCGTCTGGAAGTACGAGCGCAGCAAGCACCCGAAGTCCGAGCCCACGGGGCACAACCTCCCGCTGGAGGTCGGCTGGACCGTGGCGCCGGTGATCTTCCTGGCGCTGATCTTCCACTGGGGCTTCGAGCAGTACGTGAGCATGACCAGCCCCCCGGCGGACACGCTGGACATCCGCGTGCGGGGGCGAAAATGGTCCTGGGACTTCGAGTACCCCAACGGCGGGCACAGCCCGGAGCTGCACGTGCCCGTCGGGCGCGCGGTGCGGCTCCTGATCTCCTCGGAGGACGTGCTCCACGCGTTCTTCATCCCGGTGTTCCGGGTGAAGCGCGACGCGGTGCCGGGGATGTACGGCACGCTCTGGTTCCGCGCCACGCGCACCGGGCGGGCGCCCTTCTACTGCGCGGAGTACTGCGGCGCGGCGGGCAACACCCCGGCCCAGGACGGCTCCTACGCGGGGCACTTCAACATGCGCGGCGAGATCACCATCCAGACGATGCAGGAGTACCTCACCTTCGAGGAGTCGCTCCTGGGGCCGCACCCCGGGGAGAGCACCGCGGACTGGGGCCAGCGGATGTACCGCGAGAACCAGTGCTTCACCTGCCACTCCACGGATGGCACGCGCATGGCGGGCCCCAGCTGGCGCGGGCTCTTCGGCCGGCAGGAGCGCATGAGCGACGGGAACGGTGTGACCGTGGAGGAGAACTACCTCCGGCAGTCTATCCTGGACCCGAGCGCGCGCGTGGTGGAGGGCTTCCAGCCCGTCATGCCCACCTACCGCGGCACGCTCAACGACCGGCAGATCGACGCGATCATCGCCTACATCCGAACGCTCCACTGAACCTGAGCCGACCGAAGAGGACCGAAGAGGAACCCCAATGGCAACCGACGTCGCAGTGACGGACCAGGGACACGGGCACGAGCTGGACCCGAACCTCAACTACCTCCAGGCGGGCCGCGGGGTGCTGTCCTGGCTCGTCACCCTGGACCACAAGCGCATCGGGGTGATGTACCTCATCTCCGTGCTGACGGCCTTCTTCATGGGGGGCGTCTTCGCGCTCCTCGTGCGGCTGGAGCTGCTCTTCCAGGGCCGGACCATCATGGGCCCGGAGACCTACAACCGCGCCTTCACGCTCCACGGCGCGATCATGGTGTTCCTGTTCATCATCCCGTCGGTGCCCGCCGCGCTCGGGAACTTCGTCCTGCCGATGATGCTCGGCGCCAAGGACGTGGCCTTCCCGCGGCTCAACCTCCTGAGCTTCTACATCTACGTGGTGGGCGCGATCTTCGCGCTGTACAGCATCATCTCGGGCGGCGTGGACACGGGCTGGACCTTCTACACCCCGTACTCCACGGGCACCAACGGCAGCGTGGTGTCCATGACCCTCGGGGTGTTCATCCTCGGGTTCTCGTCCATCCTGACGGGGCTGAACTTCCTGGTGACCATGCACAAGCTCCGGGCGCCGGGGCTGCACTGGCGCCGGATGCCGCTCTTCCTCTGGGGCATGTACGCCACCAGCATCATGCAGGTGCTGGCCACGCCGGTGCTCGCCATCACGCTGCTCCTCCTGGCGGTGGAGCGCACCTTCGGCCTCGGGATCTTCGACCCGGCGCTGGGCGGCGACCCGGTGCTCTTCCAGCACTTCTTCTGGTTCTACTCGCACCCGGCCGTGTACATCATGATCGTGCCGGGGATGGCCATCGTGTCCGAGCTCTTCGCGACCTTCACGCGCCGGGCGATCTTTGGCTACTTCGCCGTGGCCATGAGCTCCCTGGGCCTGGCGCTCCTCGGGTTCATCGTGTGGGGCCACCACATGTTCACCAGCGGCCAGAGCGAGTTCGCCACCATGGCCTTCTCCGCCCTGACCATGCTGGTGGCCATCCCCTCGGGGGTCAAGGTCTTCAACTGGACCGCCACGCTGTACAAGGGCTCCATCTGGCTCACCACGCCGATGCTCTACGCCCTGGCCTTCCTGGTGCAGTTCACCATCGGCGGGCTCACGGGGCTCTTCTGCGGCACGCTCTCGGTGGACATCCACCTGCACGACACGTATTTCATCGTGGCGCACTTCCACTACGTGATGATGGGCGGCACGGTCTTCGGCTTCCTGGGCGGGCTCCTGTACTGGTGGCCCAAGATCACCGGGAAGCTCTACGACGAGCGGCTCGCCAAGGTGAGCTGGTTCTTCGTCTTCGTGGGCTTCAACGCGACCTTCCTGGTGCAGTTCATCATGGGCTCCCAGGGGATGCCCCGGCGGTACTTTGACTACCTGCCGGAGTTCGGGCGCTACCACGCGTTCTCCACGGTGGGGTCCTGGATCCTGGGCCTGGGCTTCCTGATCATGGCCTGGGTGCTCGTCAAGAGCCTCCGGTCGGGCCCTCCCTCGCCGCCGAACCCCTGGGGCTCCGCGGGCTACGAGTGGCAGAGCGCGTCGCCGCCGATCGTGCTGAACTTCCCCGAGGTGCCTACTATCACCCGCGGGCCCTACGACTACCACCTGGCCACCGAGGAGGAGCTCTTCGACGGCTTCCCGGAAGACCGGGCGAAGAAGTGACCAATGAGCGCTGAGAGCACCACACCCGCACGGAGGACCCCATGAGCGCCGGACACGGTGCCGAGGCCGGGCACGGGCATGGCGAGCACCCGCCGTACCTGGCCCACCACTTTGACACGCCGGAGCAGCAGTTCGACACGGCCAAGCTGGGCATGTGGGTCTTCATCTGCACGGAGATCCTGATGTTCGGCGGGCTCTTCGTGGCCTACGGGATCTTCCGGAGCCTGGAGCCCGACGTGTTCACCATGGCGCACCACCACCTGGACCGCATCATGGGCGCGGTGAACACGGTGGTGCTGCTGTTCTCCTCGCTGACGGCGGCCCTCGCGGTGCGCGAGGCGCAGCTCGGCAACCAGAAGAAGACCTCGCTGTACCTGGTGATCACCATCGCCTGCGCGGCGATCTTCCTGGTGGTGAAGTACTTCGAGTACACGCACAAGTTCCACGACGGGCTGCTCCCGGGGCGCTGCTTCGGGCACCCCTGGTTCGCGGGCAGCCCGGACGGCCACGGGGGCTTCTCGGGGTCGTCTACGCCCTGGTACATGCACATCCTCCAGGGCGACGGGTGCTTCGACCGCACCATGGCCCGGCCGCTCCAGGTGCTGGACCTGCCGGCCCGCGGCAACATGTTCTTCGGGCTGTACTTCATGATGACGGGCCTCCACGGGGTGCACGTCGTCGTGGGGATGGCCATCCTTACCTGGGTGCTCTGGCGCAACCAGAAGGGCCACTTCAGCCCCGAGTACTTCACCGCGGTGGAGATCGGCGCGCTCTACTGGCACCTCGTGGACCTGGTCTGGATCTACCTCTTCCCGCTGCTGTACCTGGTAGGTTGAACCATGAGCGACGCCCACGCCCACGCCCACGCTGATGACGGAAAGGTCCACGCCCACATCACCGCGGCGTGGTTCCTCTGCGCGATCTTCTCGGCGCTCATCGTGCTCACGGTGCTCACCGTCGCGGTGTCCTACGTGGACCTCGGGAGCGCCAACACCGTGGTGGCCATCGCCGTGGCCACGGTGAAGGCCTCGCTGGTGGCCACGTTCTTCATGCACCTCAGGCACGACAAGCCCTTCCACGCGCTGGTCTTCGTGATGAGCTTCGTGTTCCTGGGGATCTTCCTCACATACACCATGAACGACCTGGGCACCCGCGGCGCCGTGGACCGCATGAACGGCGGCCGCCATTACCTGCGCCACGCCGAGCGCGCCCCCGGCGGTATGCGCGACGAGGACTACGTCCCGCCCGCCACGCCGCTGCCGTCCCACGGCGAGCACGGCGGGGGTCACCAGGCCCCCGCGGCCGAGCACCACTGAAGCCCCCGAGGCTCCTCCCGCTCAGTGTAACCATCGCCCTGGCGGCGTGCGCCCCGGGGTGTCGCAGGAAGCACGTCCCGGTCGCGTCCCTCCCTACCTTGCCCTACCCCTCGTGCGGGGTGGGTGAGCTCCCTCCGGGGGAGGTGCTGGCGGGGCTACGGATGCGCTCGGGGCGCACCTCCCTGGAGCGGGACGTGGTGGAGCGCTACGAGCTCCGGGCGCGGGACTGCCTGGTGGTGGGCACCAGCCGCCAGGCGTGGCGCATGGCCATCACCGACGTGGAGGTGGTGTACGACCGCGCGCTGGTGCCGCTGCGGGCCTGGCGCAGGATCACCGTGCCGGGGGTGCGGCGGAGCGATGGCTTCCCGGAGGTGCGGCGCTATGAGCTCCGCACGCCGGAGGTGGGGGTGACGCGGCGCCACGCGGACGGCTCCGTGGACCACGAGGTCCTGCGTGGGAGCCGCCCCGCGGTGGTGCTCACCACGGGCCGGGGGCTCTTCACCGTGTGGCTCCGGCGGGCGAGGCTCCGGCCGGGGCAGAGCGTGCGGGAGTGGGCCCTGGACCTGCGCGAGCCCCTGGAGCACCTGAGGCCCGTGACCCTGCACCGCGGCCAGGACCTCTACCTCCCGTGGTACGGGCGCCGGGCGAGGGTGTACTCGATCTACGGGCGCGAGACCTTCTTCGCGGACGACACGGACCGGGTCTTCGGGGACCTGGCGGGGCTTCGCCCGGAGGGCCTGGCGGACGCGCCGGAGCCGCCCGTGTGGCCGGAGTACGGCCCGCCGGACCCGGTGCATACGCCGTAGGGGGCGCTATCCGCGGGGCTGGCTCCGCGCTTCAAGGATGAGCCGGGTCTTGTGCTCCTGGAGGCCCGCCTCGAGCCCTACCGGGTACTGGTGCGGGTTGGCGAAGCGCTTGACGCCAGCGTGGAAGGCCGCGAGCTGCGCCCGGGCGTGGTCCCGCGTGGCGGCGAGCGTGGGAGGTTCGTAGACGCGCTGGCCCTTGCGGAACACCGGCACCAGGAGCTCCGTGTGGGGGTCCGTGGGGTGGAAGGACCGGCGTCGCGTGGGGTCCAGCGGGTCCACCAGGGTTGCCTCCCCTGCCGGGGGGCTCTCTTCATCGTAGATCATGTCGGCGACGGCGGCGCCGTCGCGCAGGTAGCGCCGCACCTGCTGCACGCCCGGGGTGGAGACCTTCACCGCCTGCTCCGAGAGCTTGATGCGGTACTTCCAGCGACCGTGCTCGTCCCGGATGGCGGCGAGCTTGTAGACGCCGCCCAGGGCGGGTTGGTCATAGGCCGTGGCGAGCTTGGTCCCGACGCCCCACACGGTGATGGTGGCGCCCTGCTCCTTGAGGGTGGCGATGAGGTGCTCGTCCAGGTCGTTGCTGGCGACCACCGCGGCCTTGGGGAACCCGCCCTCGTCAAGGATCCTCCTCGCCTCGATGGAGAGGTAGGCGAGGTCCCCGGAGTCCAGGCGGATACCCACCATTTCGTGCCCTCGGGCGCGCAGGGCGGTGCCCACCTCGACGGCGCGGCGCACGCCCTCCAGGGTGTCGTAGGTGTCCACCAGGAAGACGCAGTTGTTGGGCATGGCCTGGGCGTAGGCGTGGAAGGCGCTGAGCTCGTCGTCGAAGGACATCACCCAGGAGTGGGCGTGGGTGCCCTTGACGGGGATGCCGAAGAGCCGCCCGGCCAGCACGTTGCTCGTGGCGTCGCAGCCGCCCACGTAGGCCGCGCGGCTCGCGGCCAGCGCGCCGTCGATGCCCTGGGCGCGGCGCAGGCCGAACTCCAGCACCCCGTCCCCGCGGGCTGCGGAGCACACCCGGGCGGCCTTGGTGGCGATGAGGGTCTGGAAATTGATGATGTTCAGGAGCGCCGTCTCCACGAGCTGACACTGGAGGATCGGGCCTCGCACGCGCACCAGGGGCTCCTGCGGGAAGACCACGGTGCCCTCGGGGACAGCGTCCACGTCGCACTGAAAGCGAAGTTCGCCGAGGTGGTCGAGGAAGCCTCGGTCGAAGAGGGGGCGGCCGTCGTTGCCCGGCAGGGTCCCGAGCCAGGCGAGGTCCTCGGCGGTGAAGCGCAGTCCCTGGAGGTAGTCCAGGGCGTAGGCGAGCCCGCAGGCGACGGTGTACCCGCCCTGGAAGGGGTGCTTCCGGAAGTGCAGGTGGAAGCATGCCTCGCGCTCGTGCACGCCGCTCTTCCAGTAGCCGTAGGCCATGGTGAGCTGGTAGAGGTCGGTCAGGAGCGACAGCGAAGGCCCGTAGTAGTGCGTGGTGTTCATGGGCGTCCCTTCGGGGGCGCTGGGCGCGCCCGCTCGGAGGTCGTACCGCACCGGCCCCCCGGGGCGCTACAGGTTCCAGCCCCTTCCGCCGTTGAAGGGGTTGAAGGAGCACCCGATGGAGTGGCACAGCCTGTTCGCGCTCCGGCGGCCGGTCACGGTCACCCTCCGCCGGGAGCCGGACGGGGCGCTCCAGGGTCGCTGCCGCACGGTGGTGGAGCACCGCTCGGGGCGCAGGGTCTGGGCGCGCCTGCCCACGGACCGGGGCGTGGCGCCGCGGCCCTTCCCCCTCGGGAGCCGGGTCGATGTGGAGCTCGGCGACGCGGGCGGGCTCTATGTGTGCGCGGCCACCGTGGAGCGCTACGCCCCCTGCGCCGCGGTGCCGTGCGTGGTCCTGTCTCTCGGGGCGGAGCTCCTCCGGCGCCAGCGGAGGAACCACGTCCGGGTGCCCACGCACCTTCAAGTCAGGCTCTACGACGACGGGGAGATCGTCCCGGGGGTGGCGCAGAACCTCTCGGCGGGGGGGATGCTCGTGGCGCTCGGGGCCGTGGGGCTCAAGGCCCAGGCCGAGGACCGGGTGGTGTTCGAGCTGGTCGCGGGCCGAGGTGTGGGCCCGGCGGACGCCCCGGCGGTCTACGGCGAGGCGCGGGTGGTGCGCCGCGGCGAGGGCACCGCGGCCCTGGAGTTCGATCGCCTGAGCGACACGGATCGGGCCGAGCTCCAGCGCTATGTCATGCAGCGCGTGCTGCAACTGGGCCGCGGCGCGCCGCCGCAAGACTCCGCCACCCCGCGGAAGAACGAAGCGAGCCCGGGGCGCTGAGCGCTACCTCTTGCGGGCCTCGTCCAGCTCCGCCCGGAGGCGCGCCAGCTCGGCTTCGATGGTGACCCTCGCCGCGCGCTCGCGCTCCTTCTCCGCGCGCTCGGCCTCTTCGCCGGTGGGCCAGAGGACAACGCCCTCGCGGTCGTCGGCAAGGCGCAGGCGATACCCTCCGTCCGTCACGACCAGCCAGGCGCCGAGCTCCTCGGTGGCAGCGGGTCCGTCGCCAGCGTAGGTCCGCTCGAAGCGCTCCCTGCGCCCTCGGGTGGCTGGGCGCCGACGGTACACCTGCAACAGGTGGGGTCCACCGTCCACCGCGGGGCCATACAAGAAGGGGTCAAAGATCCAGAGCTCGCGGGCGCCGCTGGCGGCGTACTTCTCGATGCCCACGCCGTAATCCTTGTCCGCGGTGCCCTCGCTGACGAACTCCAGCGCAACCCGCGGGGGAAGGTGCCCTGGGATCCAGGTCCGGACGCTCTTCAGGTGCTCCGCCCCCGGGGGCTCCGAGGGGAGGAGCATGACGTCCGGGTCCACGCCCACCTGCGGATGCTCCTCGGACCACCGCAGCGCCATGTTGCGCGCCACCCACCCGAGACCCGTTCGGCGCTCCAGGCAGGACACCATCAGCTCGCTCCCCTTGTCCTGGTCCCGGCTGTCCGGCATGTGAAAATCGTCCTCCAGCACCCACCCCTCGGGCACCTCCCCTGCTGGGACCGAGACCCTTGCTGCCGTGCCGCGCATTCCTCTACGCTAGCCACCGCGCCCTGCCCCGTCAAACCTCGAGCGCGCGCGGCAGCGGGGGGCGGTCGCCGCGCGAAGAGACGCCCGTTTTCGCTTGCAACATTGGGATTCTGATCGGTAATTTGTGCTCGTGGACGTATCCTGTCCAGGCGCTTTCCGCGCGGCGGGGCAAGCGTTCGCGGCGCTGGTGCTCGTCGCGGGAGCGGCGCTCGCGGACCCGCCGGGGACGCTGCCGGTGCCGCGGGACGGGCCCGTGCCCCCCACAGTGAGGTCCGTCATCCCGCGCGGGGAGGCCGCCGTACGCGCGCTCCCCGAGCGTCACAGCCCGCAGGTGGGGGTGGTGGGCGCGGTGGCCTTTCCCTTCCTGGCGGTGAGCCCCGCGGGCTCCGGGTGCTCGCGCTGGTGGTTCCAGCTCGGCGAGGGGCGCTGGCTCTGCGGCTCCGAGGTGCTGCTCTCCACGGACCCCGCGCCGACGCCGCCGTCGCTGGTGGCGCACCCCCTGCGCTGGAGGTACGGGGTGACCCTGCGCCCGGCGCAGGTGTTCGCCTCCGCCGCCGACGCGCGCGCGGGGCGAGCGCTAGAGACCTGGGCCCCGTGGCAGGGCTTCGTTGTTCGGAGCGTCCACCGGGATGGGGGCGTGGCCGTCACGGAGACCGCCGCGGGGCAGTTCCTCCTGCGTCGAGACGTGCAGGGGGTCCACCCTTCGGGCTTCCACGGCCGCACCGGCGAGGACCTCCACCGCGACGCGCCGGAGGCCCTCGCGGCGTGGGTGCTCGTCGGCCGCGCCACCAGCTACGGCACGCCGGAGGAGGCCGCGCTCGGGCGCGGCGAGGGGCCTCGGCTGGCGCACCTGGAGGCCCTGCGCGTCCTCGAGCGCCGGACCGTGGCCCGCCGGGACGTCGTACGCATCGACGGCGGGCGCTGGGTGCGCGCGGCCGCGTTGCGGGTCTTCACCCCGTCCCCGGCGCCGCCCGGCGTGGACCTCGCCGCCCGCCAGCGTTGGATCGATGTGGACCTGGACCAGCAGGTCATCGCCGCCTTCGAGGGGGAGCGCCTGGTGTACGTCACCCTCACCTCCACGGGCTCCCCGGAGGCCGAGACCCCGCCGGGCGTGTACAACATCCGCAGCCGACACCTCGCGCGGGACATGGGCTTCCGCGCCGGCCACGGCCACCTCCTGGCCCGCGTCCCGTACACCCAGTTCTTCGACGACGACGGCCGCGCCCTCCACGGCGTCTACTGGCACGACGGCTTCGGCCAGCCGCGGAGCCACGGGTGCATCAACCTGTCCTTCACCGACGCGGCCTGGTTCTTCGCCTTCACCGGCTCGCTCCCAGACGGCTGGCGCGCGGTGCTCCTCGCGCCCGGAGAGGGCACCGTCCTCAGGGTCCGCGGGAGGACCCCCCTGGGCTCGTCCTCACACCAACGCCGGGTCGAGGCCCCCACCGCGGAGGCCCCGTCGCCCGTCCCACGCCACCGGCACCACCGGCACCACGGGCGCCATGGGCGCCATCACCACCGCCACCATCACCGTCACCACCCTCGGCACCACCGCCACCACGGAGGCCAACCCTGAGGTGAGGATACACCGTGTATACGTTTGGTTGGAGCCCTCAGACGTGAGGTAGGAGCAGCGCCAGGAGGTCCACGGTGGTGACGATCCCGACCAGGTCCCCCTCCGGATCCACGACGGGGACGGCGCTGAGCTTGTGCTCCACGCAGGCGAAGACCAGCTCCCGGACGGGGGTGTCGGGCCGGACGCTGAAGGGGTGGCGGACCATCACCTCGCCGACGGTGCGCAGGAGCGTGGCGCGGTCTTCCACGGTCTCGTCCTGGGTGCCGTAGTTGCGCGAGATCGCGAGCTTGACGTCCAGGTCCGAGAGGAGCCCCACGAGGCGGCGGCCCTCGGTCACCGGGAGGTGTCGGAAGCCCTCGCGGTCCATGAGCTGCAGGGCCTGGTAGAGCCGCATCTCCTGCGTGCCGACGTAGGGCGCTCGGGTCATCACGTCCTGGGTCCGCATGGGGCACCTCGGTGTGGTCCTGAGGATGGCCCTCGGGGCGGGCGATGACCCCCATCAACTCGCCCGCCGGGGGTATGCTCAAGGGACCATGTCGAACCCCGCGAAGCTCACCGCCGAGGATCGCCTGGACATCCTGGAGCTCTACGCCCGCCATGCCCGGGCCGAGGAGGCCGGGGACCTCGTCCGGGTGCTCGAGACCTTCACCGAGGATGGAGCCCTGGAGAGCCTCCGGGGGGTCTTTCGAGGGCGGGCGCAGCTCCGGGTGCTGCTCACCGGTGTGTTGGAGCTCATCCGTGGCAAGCGCCACGTGACCTTCCACCACGTCATGGTCGCCGTGACCGAGGGCGTCAGGGTGGACGCGGATTTCGTGCTGATCGATCCGCACACCACCCCGGGCGTGGTGGCTGTCGGTTCGTACACGGACCTGGTCCGCCGGGAGGACGGAGCCTGGCGCTTCGCCCACCGCCGGGTGACCCTGGCCGCCCGGGGCGAGGTCCCGATTCGGGACTCGGAGGCGCCGTAAAGCCTTGGCGTGCTTGTGCCACCGGGCGGTCCGTGGGAGTCTCGCGGGAGCCCCGGAGGCGACCGAAGGAGCGACCCAGAGCCCAGCCATCCATCACGGCGCTACGCCATGACCGAGCATGCACGTCCAGGGAGAAGGAAGCAGCGCGGCCACGCTAACGAGTTATCGTGGCCGCGCGAAGCTCCGACTGCGAGGTCCAGAGCTTCAGTGCTTCAGCCGAGAAGGTGGTCTCCCCGCCCGGTCGCCCCCGGGGCTCCTTCCACACCCACAGCCACCACCCGCTGAGCTATGGCGCTGCGGTTTCTCCTCTGCGCCGAGGACCTCCTCTCGGCCACGCTGGCGAGGGACCTGTGCGACCGGGTGGTGCACGAGAGGGCGCGCTCCGACTGGCTCCGCGCCCTCTGGGCCCCGGAAGCCCGGGACGCCCAGCGGACCTGGACGGGCCTTCGCCCGGACGTCTGGTGGGCCGACCGCGGCAGCGTGGAGCGCGAGGCCCGCGCCCGCAGGCTCCGCCCCCACGTGAGACTCCGTGAGACCGGGAGGCTCTACAGCCCCCGAGGCGTCGCCTCGGAGGCCTTCCTCGCGCTCCGCGTGGCGGCCACCCTGGATCCGACGCCCGCCCTGGTGGTGCTCTCTGGAGACACCGACGGGGAGACGGACCCCTCGCGCCTCCGTGGCGCCGGCGTGGCCCTGGCCGCCGAGGGCCTCGCGGTGGTGCTCGCCGAGCCCTGCCGCGAGGCGGAGGCCTGGGTGCTGGCGGGCTTCGTGCCGAAGAACTCCATTGAAATCGCGAGGTTGAAGGCCCTCCACCGGGAGCTTGGCTTTGACCCCACGGAGGCCCCGGAGCGCTTGATGTCCGACCGCACGGGGGACCCCCGGGACGCCAAGCGCGTGCTCCGGGCGCTCCTCTCTGGGGGAGAGCCCTGCTCGGCCCTGGACGAGCGCGGCCGACAGTGCTGGCTCGACACGCCCCTGGAGCTCCTGGCCTCGCGCGGCGAGGCAGCGGGGCTCGGGGCGTTCCTCCGCGCGGTGGAGGCGGTGCTCCTGCCGCGCCTCGGGGACGCCGTCACACCCGCGTGACGCGCATCGGGAGCCCACCCTTCGGGCGGAGGGTGACCATCGGCTCGGCGACGGGCTCGGAGGTATACCGCGGGGTGAAGCGCACGCGCTGGACCAGCGTGGCCAGGACGAGCTGCCCCTCCATGGTGGCGAAGTGGTTCCCGATGCACACCCTCGGACCCCCTCCAAAGGGCAGGAAGGCGCCGCGAGGGAGCTTCTTCTCGGCCTCCGGGGCGAAGCGCTCGGGGCGGAAGGCCAGCGGGTCCGGGAAGGTGTCCGGCCGGCGGTGCAGGGCGTGGACGCCCACCATCACCACGCCGCCCGCGGCCACCGGGTGGCCCGTGATGGTGAAGTCTCGCACGGCCTCGCGCGTCACGATGTACGCCGGAGGGCGCAGGCGCAGCGTCTCCTTGAAGACCTGGAGCGTGTACGGGAGGAGCGTCAGGTCCTCCGGGCGCACCGGGCGGCCCTGGCACACCCCGCGCACCTCGTCGGCCATGCGCCCGAGGGCGCCAGGGTTCTGCGCCAGGAGGTGCCACGCCCAGGCCAGGGCGTTGGCCGTGGTCTCGTGGCCGGCCAGGAGCAGGGTCATGGCCTCGTCGCGCACCTGCGTGTCGGTCATCCCGTGGCCGTCGTCCTCGTCGCGGGCCAGGAGGAGCATGGAGAGCACGTCCCCGCGGTCGCCGCCCTTCGCCCTCCGCTCGGCGATGAGCCGGTAGACCACCTCGTCCAGGGCGCGCACCGCGCGGCGCATGCGCTCGTTGGCCGGCGTGGGCCAGGCGTACGGGATCAAGAAGCCCCAGGGCGAGGTCACCCCGTTCACCATGTACCGCATGGCGTCCGTGAGCGCGCTCCCGATGGCCCGGGCGTCCCCCTCGACGTCCGCGTCGAAGAGCGTGCGCCCCACGATGTCCAGCGTGAGGCGGTTCATCGCCTCGGCCACGTCCAGCTCCTCGCCGTCCCCCCAGCGCTCCGCGGCGCGCTCGCACCGCTCGGCCATCACCGCGGCGTAGCCCGCGATGCGCTTGTGCTGGAACGCCGGCGCCAGGAGCTTCCTCTGGCGCTTGTGCACCGCGCCCTCGGAGACCAGGAGCCCCTCGCCCAGCACCGGCCGCCCGAAGCGCGCCAGCCCGAGGCTCTTGACCGTGTCCCCCGCCCGCTCGGTAAACAGCTCGTGGGCCGCCTCCGGGGAGTTCAGCGCCGTGACCATGTAGGGTCCCATGCGGAAACGTACGACATCTCCCAGGGACGCGAGCTTCTCCTGGATGGCCAGACGGTCCCTGCGGAAGTCCAGGAGGCTGCCCACGAGCGGGCGGCCACGGAGGACGGGGGTCGGGCCACGGTTGTTCTCGAAGAGCACGGCTTGCATGATCGCACCCTTCGATGACCCGGCAGGCCCCTCGGGTGCGTTGATCACCCCGGGGTAGCGCGCAACGGGTATCGTTGGTGGTCGTGAGCCTCGCCGACGAGAACTCCGAAGTCACCGTGCGTACGGGCCTCGAAGCCTGCGCCTGGGCCGTCGTCCACGGCTACGACCACTGGGCCCTGGTCGGGGGAGAAGGGGCCCGGCGCCTCGGGGGCTGCGTCGAGGCCATCGCCGACGGGCGCGCAAGGCCCGTGGAGGGCCGCGGGGAGGGGGCCCTCAGGGCCGCCCAGGGCCTCGCGGCGGCGGGGCGCTCGGTGGCCCTCCTGGCCTCCGGGAGCGCCCTGGCGGAGGTGCTGGACGCCTTCCACGACCTGTGCCGCGAGGGCCTGCCGGTGGTGCTCCTGGTGCCCTCCCACGGCGCCGAGACCGGGCGCAGCGCCCCGTCCCCGGAGCTCACGGACCTGGCGCTGGTGCTCGACCTGCCCGCAGGCGCGCTGGTCGCCGCGAGCGCCCACGAGCTGGTGGCCTTCACCCTGGCGGCATGCAGGGCCTCCAGGGACCGCCAGGCGCCGTGGGTGGTGGCCTTCGAGCTGTCCGCCGTGGGGCTGTCATACAGCGCCGTGACGCTGCCCGACCCGGAGCGGGTGAGGGCGTTCCTGGCGGTCCCCGGGGGCTCCAGCGCCCTGCCCGCCATGGTGGCCGAGGACGCCTCCGCGGAGCTCGCCCGGGGGGTGTCTCGCTACGGCTTCGCCCTGGGCGCCGCGCTCCGGGACCTCGCCCGGGAAGCCCAGGTGTCGGCCTCGGGCTTCGCCGCAGAGGGCGCCCGGGACGCCTCCGTCGCCCTCGTGGCCTCCGGGGCCGGGGCCCGGTGGTTCGAGCCGGCCTTCCTCGGAAAAGACGCCGCCACCGTCACCCGCGTGCGCGTCTCGTCCTGGAGGCCCTTCCCCTCGGTGGAGGTGGCCCGCACCATCTGGCGCGCCCGCGCCGTGGTGGTGCTGGAGTCGCTCCCCACGGCGGTAGGCTCCGGGGGGAGGCTCTCGGACACCGTCAAGGCCGCCCTGGCCGACGCGATCTCGTGGCACCCGGGCTTCTCGGGCATCGGCCGCGTGCCGCCGGTGGTAGCCCTGCGGCCCTCTGGGGAGGTGACGGACCCCGGTGTGTGGCGCGCTGCGCTCAGGGCGGTGGATGTAGGCGAGCCCCCGCGGTGTCTGGTGGCGGGCTTCGCGGGGACCTTTACGCGCATCGCGGTGGCGCTGGAGGAGCCCGCGAGGGACCCGGTGGTGCGCGCGGCGGTTCGCTGGCTCGCCCAGGCCGGGAGGGCCGTGGCGGCCTTTGGCCACGAGCCCGGGGCCGCGGAGCTGGTGGTGCCGGGTCGGAGCGCCTTCCGGGTGCTGGTGGCCGACCACCCGGAGGCCCTGCGCTGGGAGCACCGGGGCCTTGGTCCCGGGAGCGTGGTGCTCTGGCTGGGGGCCGAGGCGCCGTCGGAGGCCGTGGCCAGGGTGACGGCCTGGGGGGCCCGCTGGGTGGCGCTGCCCGTCGGCCCGGAGCACCACGCGGCGGCGGTGCTGGGGGCCCTGACGGCCCGGGGAGGGGCCGCGGCGCTGGAGCTCCCGCCCGCGCTGGCGGCGGTGGCGGGCCGGGTGGCCAGGGCCTTGGAGCCGCAGTGAGGCGGTCCTTGTTGCCGCGGCGCTCCCCCGGGTGGTATGCAACAGAGGCTTTGGAGCGAGGACGACACGACGTGGAGCGGAGAACCGAGGCCCTCCCCGGGGGGACGCCGGGCCGGCGCGGGCGCGGGCACAAGCCTGGGGCGGGGCGCCTGCCATGAACCTGGTGATGTACGAGGACGAGCTCCACCAGGTGCAGCACGTGGTGGACAAGCTCGTGCGGGACGCCAACGCGCGGGTGGTCTGCATCGTGGACAAGAACGGGCAGCTCATCGCGGCCAGCGGGGACACGGACAACCTGGACACCACGAGCCTGGCCTCGCTGATCGCGGGCACCATCGCGGCGATGGGGGGCATGGCCAAGCTCCTCAAGGAGAACGACTTCCCCACGCAGTTCCACGAGGGGGTCAAGGCCAACATTCACATCCAGCTCGTGGGCAACCGGGTGATCCTCGCGGTGATCTTCGACGCCCGCGCCACGCTGGGGCTGGTGCGGCTGCGGGTCAAGAAGGCCAGCGACGAGCTCAACGGGATCTTCGAGGCGCTCCTGCGCCGGGCGCCGGACCTGGGCGCCATCACGGAGATCACCGACGACGACATCGATAGCTTGTTCAACGACTGAAGGGACCGCCGTAGATGTCGTTCATCAACTACCTGTCGCGCGAGATCAACTGCAAGATCGTGTATTACGGCCCCGGGCTCTGCGGGAAGACCACCAACCTCCAGTGGATCTACCAGCGCACCGCCCCGGAGGCCAAGGGCAAGATGATCTCCCTCGCGACGGAGCAGGACCGCACGCTCTTCTTTGACTTCCTGCCGCTGTCCCTCGGGGAGATCCGCGGGTTCAAGACCCGGTTCCACCTGTACACGGTCCCCGGGCAGGTGTTCTACGACGCCTCGCGCAAGCTCATCCTGAAGGGCGTGGACGGCGTGGTCTTCGTGGCGGACTCGCAGATCGAGCGCATGGAGGCCAACATGGAGAGCCAGGACAACCTCCAGCTCAACCTCTCGGAGCAGGGCTACGCGCTGGAGAAGGTCCCCTACGTGATCCAGTGGAACAAGCGGGACCTGCCCAACATCGCGCCCGTGGCGGAGCTGCGGGAGCTCCTGAACCCCACCCGCGTGCCGGAGTTCGAGGCCGTCGCCAGCCGCGGGAACGGGGTGTTCGACACGCTCAAGGCCGTCGCCAAGCTGGTGCTCACGGAGCTCAAGCGAGGCTCCGGCGGTTGAGCCTTGCGCGGGCGGTCGGGCGGACCCATGTTGAAGGTTCAAGGAGCACCTCATGGCGGACGTGAAGGTCTACGTGACGAGCTACTGCGCGTACTGCGTCCGGGCCAAGGGGCTCCTGAACCGCAAGAGGGTCGCCTTCACGGAGATCGACGTCACCCGGGACCCGGAGCGCCGGCGCTGGCTGGTGGAGGCCACGGGGCAGACCACGGTGCCGCAGATCTTCATCAACGGCCGGAGCGTGGGCGGCTGCGACGAGCTCTACGCCCTGGAGCGCGCGGGCGAGCTGGACCGGCTGCTGGCCTCCTGACGGCGCTCCTGCTGGTCGGGGGCGCGCCCGGCGCCCAGCCCCTGCCCCCGAGGGCCCAGGTGGAGCGGGCCCGGGCGCTTCGCCCGGGGGTGGGCTACGGGGCCGGAGCCTGGCAGACCCTGGGCCTCGGGGCCGTGAGGGGCGCCACCCTGGGGCCCATCGAGAGCTCGCAGCACCCGGGGGTTGGCTACGGCACCCCGGCCAGCGAGGAGGCCCTGGACGAGCTCCGGGCCCTCGGGTGCACCTGGGTGAGCATCACCCCCTTCGGGCGCCAGTGGGACCTGCGCTCCACGGAAATCCGTCTGGATTTCGAGGCGCCCTTCCCGGAGAACCGAAGGAACATCGTGAGGGTGATCCAGCAGGCCCACGCCCGGGGGCTGCGGGTGTTTCTCATCCCGCACCTCTGGATGGACCGGGCGGGCTGGCGGGGCGAAATCGGCGAGAAGGACGAGCGCGGAAGCCCCCGGGCCTTCACCGACGAGGAATGGGGGCGGTGGTTCCAGAGCTACACCCGCTTCGTGCTGGCCTGGGCCCGGGTGGCCGAGGAGGCCCGGGCGGACCTATTCTCCGTGGGGGTCGAGCTCAAGAGCTCCAGCGCCACGCGGGGCGAGTGGTTCGACACCATCGCCAGCGTGCGGGCGGTGTACCACGGGCCCTTGACCTACTCCGCCAACTGGGACGAGGCCGACACGGTGCTCTTCTGGGACCGGCTGGACCTCCTGGGGATCCAGGCCTTCTACCCCCTGGCCGAGCGCGAGGGGGACGGCCTGGACGCGCTGCGTCGGGCCGCGGTGCGCCGGGCGGACGCCCTGGAGCGCCAGGTCCTGCGGCAGGACCAGCCGCTGCTGTTCTCCGAGTTTGGCTACACGGCCCGGCCGGACCCGACGCTGCGGCCCTGGGAGTGGCCCGAGGACCACCCCGGGGCCGCCGTGGACGCGAGGGCCCAGGCGGTGGCCTACCGGGCGCTCCTGGAGGCCTTCGCGGGGCGGCGGTGGTTCGCCGGGGCCTTCGTGTGGCGGTACTACGCAAACCCCATGGACAGCTCGCAGGAGCCCGCCTGGGGCTTCTCGCCCCGGGGCCGGGACGCCGAGGAGGTGCTCCGGGCGCTCTACGCCCCGGCGCTGCGCTGGGGCTCGGACCCCGCCGAGGGGCGCCCGTGGGCCGAAAGGGTGGATGGAGCGTTGTCTCCGGGGGTGGAACGGGCGTATCTTCCGCAGCGGCCATAGACCGCCCGGTGCGCGCGCGCAGCGTCCCACCGCCGGCGGTCACCCCACTGGTGCCGGGATGAACACCAAAGCGCTCGTCATCGCCATCGGAGCCGCAACGCTGGGGCTCATGTTCCTGCTGCTGTACAAGAAGCGCTTCGAGACCGAGGCCTCGGGCGGCCCGCCCATCCAGGTGCTGATCGCCGTGCAGGACATCCCCCTGGGGACGGCCCTATCGGAGAACATGCTGGGCGTCCGGAGGATCCCGCAGGCGTACGTGGAGGACCGGTTCATCCGGCAGACGGACGCCCGGCGGATCCTCGGGGTGCGGGTGAGCATGGGCCTCCGGGCCAACCAGGTGGTGCTCTGGACGGACCTGGCCACGGCGTCGGACGCCCGGAGGGACCTGTCAAGCCTCGTGTCCACGGGCATGAGGGCCATCACCGTGCAGACCAACGTGACGGGCTCCTTCGGGGGGCTGATCCGCCCCGGGGACCGGGTGGACGTGCTGGCCACGCTCTCGCGCACCTCGGACGACAGCCAGCGGGTGACCATTCCCCTCCTCCAGAACGTGCTGGTGCTGGCGGCGGGGCGTGACACCGGCGGCGAGGCCCAGCGGCAGACGGTCAACGGGACGGGGGCGGCGCCCAACCAGAGCGTGGAGGTCGCCCAGGTGACCCTGAGCGTGTGCATGGAAGACGCCGCGCTCCTCACCTACGCCGGGGACCGGGGCGGCGGGGGAGGGCGCCACACGGGCCTGGTGATGGTGCTGCGCAACCCCGAGGACATCGCCATCATCGAGGGGCTGCCCGAGACCAACATCGACGACATCTTCGTGCCCGCCCGGCGAGAGATCGCCCAGCGGCGCCGCGTGCAGATCATCGAGCGCATCGGCCCCAGCCGGGGCTTCTAGGCGCGACACGGAGGCTGAGGGAGAGCGTATGGGCGTGCGGAAGACGGCAAGGTGGGTGGCGCTCGCGGCGAGCCTCGCGGGGGGGGTGTGGGCGCCCGGGGCGCTGGCCCAGCCCTCGACGCAGAACACCAACCGGGACCTGGCCCTGGCGGTGGGCGAGCAGCGGGTGATCCCCGCGGATGGAATCCGGTCGTTCTCCGTCGGGACCGAGGGCATCGTGGAGGTGCGCGTCTCGGGGGACCAGACCAGGCTCATCCTGGTGGGGCAGAGGCCCGGCACCACGAGCCTCGTGCTGATCCGCTCCAACGGCTCGCAGGAGACCTACCAGGTGTCGGTCTTCGCCCAGAACCCCGCCCGGATCCAGACGGAGCTCGAGGGCCTCCTGGAGGCCTACCAGGGCGTCCAGGTGCGGCGCGTCGGGGCCAGGTTGTACATCGAAGGGGGCGTGCCCTCGGAGGTGCAGCAGCGCCGGATCCAGCAGATCGCGGCCAACTACGCCGGCCAGGTGGAGAGCCTGGTCACCATCGATGGGACCATCGTCGAGCGGCGGATCAACGTGCGGCTGGACCTTTACTTCGTGGACTTCTCCGCGGAGCGCGGGCACCAGTTCGGGATCAGCTACCCGGCCTCCATCGGCGGCAACCCCCCCAACACGCAGTTCCAGTCCACCATCAACCTGGTCGCCCCGATGGGCATGGGGGGCTCCGCGGGCATCGCCCAGGCCCAGGCGCTCATCACCAACCAGGCCCTCCCCCGGCTGGACATCGCCTCCAACGGCGGCTACGCGCGGATCCTCCGGCAGGCCACCATCATCACGGCCAACGGCACCGAGGCCACGTACCGCAACGGCGGCGAGTTCAACTTCCGGCTGGTGGGCTCCAACGGCAGCGCCTCGCTGGCCCGGATCGAGTTCGGCACCACCCTCACGGTCACGCCCCGCTTCGACCCGCAGAGCTCCAGGATTGACATCCGGGTGGACACGGACATCTCCGACCCGGTGTTCTCCGGTCAGGAGCTCCCGGGGCGGGACATCTCGCACCTGACCACCCTGGTGAACCTCCAGCTCGGGCAGTCCATCGTGATGTCGGGCTTCCGGTCGCGGTCGCAGACCACGGGCTCCAGCGGCCTGCCGGGGCTGCGCCAGATCCCCATCCTGGGGTACCTCTTCGGGACCGAGCAGGGCCGCTCGCAGGAGCGCGAGGGGATGATCTTCATCGTGCCCACGGTGGTCGAGGGGCTGGGGCGCTCGCAGACCGACCGCGTGGCCGAGGCCCTGAGGCAGTACGAGCAGTTCTCCGGCGACATCGACGAGGTTCGCCTCTACGACCCGACGGGGGCACAATACCGGTAGCACCCACCACCGCGGGGCCCTCACCCCGCGCAACGGCGAAGGAGTCATGGACCAGGTTCTCCTCTCGATCGAGACCCCGAACGCCCCGGCGCAGACCTACATGGTGCCGTCCACCGGCGAGATCTCCATCGGCCGGGACGAGACCTGCACCGTGGTGCTGGCCTCGCCGGACATCTCCCGCAGGCACGTGACCATCACTGTGCAGTCCGCGGGGATCGCCGTGCGGGACTCGTCGAGCAACGGCACCCAGGTGGGCACCCAGCGGGTGTTCCGCACGGAGGCCAACGTGGCCTTCGGCACGGGCATCCAGGTGGGGCCGTACCTGATCCGGGTGGTGCGCCAGGGGGCTGCGGCGGCCCCGCCGATGCCCCCCGGAGGGCCCCCCCCGGGCCTGCCGTCCATCCCGGGCCGCGGGGGCGGCGGCAACATGGCCACCATGGCCCCCGGGGCCAACGTCGGGAGCCTCCCGGGACTGGACCGGGCCGGCGCCGAGGCCATGAGGGCTACCATGGCCCCGGGGCAGTTCGCCAACGGCCAGGGGCGCGCGAGGGCCGCGGTGGGCGGCGCCAGCGGGACCATGCACGTCCCGGTGGAGCTCCGGAGGAAGATCCACCGGATGCTCCTGGACAACCTGGACCTGGCGGTGCTGGACCGTGGAAAAATGGCCGACGGGGTCATGCGCCCCAAGGTCAAGGCCGCGCTCAAGCTCATCCTCGGGCAAGTGCAGGGCGAGGTGCCGCCCAACACCAACACCGACAAGCTGATGCAGGAGATCTCCGACGAGGCGCTCGGCCTCGGCCCCCTGGAGCAGTTCCTCGGGGACGCGCTGATCTCGGAGATCATGGTGGTGGACCCGCAGTCGATCTATATCGAGCGCCGCGGCAAGCTGGAGAAGGTGGAGGCGCGCTTCACCGACGACGAGGCCGTGCGGAGTTGCATCGAGCGCATCGTGACGCCGCTCGGGCGGAGGATTGATGAGAGCACGCCGCTGGTGGACGCGCGCCTGAAGGACGGCTCCCGGGTGAACGCCGTGATCCGCCCGCTGGCCATCAAGGGGGCGTGCATCACCATTCGGAAGTTCGCCAAGACGCCGCTCACGCTCCAGAACCTGATCTCCTTTGGGGCCATCACCGACCAGATGGCGCGGTTCCTGACGCGCACGGTGGTGTGCAAGAAGAACATCGTGATCTCCGGCGGTACGGGCAGCGGGAAGACCACGCTCCTCAACGTGCTCTCCGCGGCGATCCCCTCGGAGGAGCGGATCATCACCATCGAGGACGCCGCGGAGCTCCAGATGGGGCAGCCGCACGTGGTCTCGCTGGAGAGCCGACCGGCAAACATGGAGGGCAAAGGGGAGTACACGATCCGGGACCTGGTGCGCAACGCGCTGCGTATGCGCCCGGACCGCATCGTGGTGGGGGAGTGCCGCGGCGGCGAGTGCCTTGACATGCTCCAGGCCATGAACACCGGCCACGACGGGAGCCTCACCACCACCCACGCCAACAGCCCCCGGGAGGCCATCAACCGCCTGGAGGTGCTGGCGCTGATGAGCGGGATTGACCTCCCGGCGCGGGCCATCCGCGAGCAGATCGCCAACAGCGTGCACATCGTGGTGCAGCAGTCGCGCTTCGCGGACGGCTCCCGGCGCGTGACGGCCATCACCGAGATCACGGGCCTGGACGACAACTTCGAGGTGCAGCTCCGGCCGATCTTCGAGTGGGTGCGCACCGGCACCGGCGAGGGCGGCAAGATCCTCGGGGAGTACCGGGCCACGGGCTACCTGCCATCGTTCCTGGATCAGTTCATCGCGTACGGCCTGGTGCAGGGCCGGGACTACCTGTGAGGCCCCCGCCATGATGACCGCCACGCCGCAGACCTTGTTCCTCGGGTGGCTGGCGCTGTTCCTCGCCTTCGTCGGGGTGACGGGGGCGATCTACATCACCCTCTCGGACCCCGAGAGCCCCCTGGCCAAGCTCTACCACGACTACTCCCGACACCTGGACGGAGAGCTCCGGGCGCTGTTCATTCACACCACCACCGGGAAGGTGATCGCCGGCTGGCAGCTCGGTCTGGGGTCCCTCACGCTGGTGATGCAGCTCATCATGGACGACCCGGTGGCGCTGGTGTTCCTGCCGCTGATCGCCGTGGGGCCCAAGGTGTGGCTCATCAACCAGCGTAGCGAGCGGCAGACCAAGATCGAGGCGCAGATGGACACGCTGCTCCTGTGCCTGGCCAACGCCCTCAAGGCCTCGCCGTCGCTCGGGGACGCGCTCAACGCGTGCACGCTCCTCATGCGGGTTCCCATCAAGGAGGAGCTGGAGCTCACCATGAAGGAGAACACCCTGGGGGTGCCGCTGGACGAGGCGCTCTTGAACATGGCCCGCCGGGTGGACTCCCGGGCCTTCTCCGGGTGCCTGTCCACGGTGCTCATCGGGCGCCAGACCGGCGGGGACCTGCCGAGGATCCTGGAGACCGCCGCGGCCACGCTCCGGGAAATGGCCCGGCTGGAGGGCGTGGTGCGCTCCAAGACCGCCGAGGGCAAGGCCCAGGCGTGGCTCCTCGGGTGCCTGCCGCCGGTGCTGGTGGGGCTCCTCAACTGGATCGACCCGGAGTGGCTGCGCCCGCTGTCCACCACCTTCGTGGGGTACATCGTGGTCGGCGTGGCGGTGGCGTTCTGGGTGGCCGCGGTGTTCGCCGCGCGCAAGATCCTTGCCGTGGACATCTGAGGGAGGCTCTGCGATGACCGCCACCAACGCGATAGGGCTCCTGGCGATCGGGCTCGTGGTCTTCGGCCTCGGGCTCCTGGTGTTCGAGTTCGGCAAGAGCCCCGCGGACCTGGCCCCGGAGGTGGGCGTCCGCGGGCTCAAGCGCAAGGCCGTGATGGAGGAGGGGGGGCTCTTCGTGCAGATCGAGCCCATGATGCGCTGGCTGGCGCGTCGGCTCCAGTCGCTCCCCATTGCCGACCTGCGCGCCAGGATCAATGACCAGCTCCGCCAGGCCGGGGAGTACCTCGGCCTGAGCGCCGACGAGTACCTCGCGCTCTGCGTGCTGGCGAGCATCGGGATGCTCCTGAGCGGGCTCTTGCTGGATGCCATGGCCAACATCGGTGGGATCTTTGTCTTCATGCTCTTCGCGTTCGGGACGATCCTTCCGCACATGCAGGTGTCGGGAGAGATCGAGCGGCGCTTCCGGCAGGTGAACCGCGGCCTGCCCCACGCGATTGACCTGGTGGCGCTGACCATGAGCGCCGGGCTTGACTTCCCCGGGGCGCTCCGGCAGGTGACGGAGAAGACCGCGGACAAGAGCGACGCTTTGTACGAAGAGCTTACGCGCATCCTGCAGGAGCTGGAGCTCGGGCGCACGCGGAAGCAGGCGCTCCTGTCCTTTGGCGAGCGGTGCCCGACGGAGGCGGTGAAGGACTTCGTCTCCTCGGTGGTGCAGGCCGAGGAGAAGGGAAACCCCCTGGCGGAGGTGCTCCAGATCCAGGCCACGATGCTGCGCATGCGGCGCTCCGTGGCCGCGGAGGAGAGCGCCGCCCGCGCCGGGGTGATGATGATGGGGCCCCTGATGCTCATCTTCGCGACGATCATGCTGATCATCCTGGGGCCCTTCGTGGTGCAAATCGCCTCGGGCAACGGGATCTGAAGGGACACCCATGGCAACCCCGCAGCTAGACGTGTACATGCCGGACGGGTCGATCCAGAGCTTCCCCCTGACGGAGGAGAAGGTGATTGTCGGCACGTCCTCGCGCTGCCAGGTGCAGCTCGACCGGCCGGAGCTCTCCGCGGAGCACCTGCTCCTGTCGCCCCGGCCCGAGGGGTGCTGGGTGGCCATCGCCCGAGGGGTCACCACGCAGACGCTGGTGAACGGCTCGCCCTTCGAGCGGGGGATGGTGCCCTGGGGCAAGGAGGTGCTGATCGGCAGCGTCCGGATGGTGCTCAACCAGGGCCTCTCGGCCAAGAAGGAAGAGAAGAGCAACCCCCTGGTGCTGATCCTCGCGGCGGTGGTGGTGCCGGTGTGCATCTTCATGAGCTTTGGTGACAGCGCGGGCCCGGCCCCACAGCGGGTGCGCCAGGCGGCGCCGGCGCTCTTCGATGAGCTGAACCGCCCGTGTCCGCAGAACGACCCACAGCTCGTGCTGGCGGCCGCCCAGGAGAGCGCCCGGATCGCGCTGTCAAAGTCCGAGCGCATGCCCTTCCGCACGCGGGACGGCATCGACGCGGTGAACTACTACGCTCAGTCGAGCGCGTGCTTTCGGAACGCCGGGGACGAGTCCCACGCCCGCACGGCGATGAGCCTGGCCAACAGCCTCAAGGCCCGCCTGGAGGACGACTACCGCGCCCACCAGTTCCGGATGGAGCGGGCCCTGGAGCAGGAGCGCTGGGAGGACGCCCTCTACGAGACCCGGATGGTCACGGCGCTGGTGTCCCACCGCCAGGGGCCCTACCTCCAGGCCCTCGGGGTGCTGGAGCGGCAGCTCACCATGAGGCTCGATCAGGCCGCCGCCGCGGCGCGTTGAGGGCGACTCTTCCCCTCCGGCGGAACGCCAGCGGGCTCGATTGCGCTCCTGGCGACGCGCCTCGGGGTGAACCCCTCACGGCGGCGCGGTCGGGGCCAGCGTGGTCACCCCCGCGCCGGAGAACTGCATCGCGGGCATGGACGCGCGCATCCCCCGCCCGGTGCGCGCGTCCAGCGTCAGGAACTCGCCCTCGCGGGTGAAGCCGTAGAGCGTCGCGCGCCAGTAGGCCAGGCCGAAGATCCGATCGAAGCCCGTGGCGCCCAGCACCCGTAGCTCGCCCGTGCGCACGTCCACGGTGGCCAGCAGGTCGCTGTCCGTGCTCGTGGCGTTGAGCCGTCGGAGCGTGACGTAGGTGCCCGCCCCGAGGACGCTCACCAGGTCCCCTGAGAGGTTGTAGCTCATGCCCCCGGCCCGCAGCCTGCCGAGCATGGTGGACCGCCCGGTGGCAGGGTCGATCCTCCAGAGGGTCCCCCCCGAGGTGCCCGTGGTGCCGCCCACCAGGGCCTCGTTCACCGGGTCCAGCGTGCCCGCCGGGAGGTACGTCAACCCCACGAACGCGTCGCTGCCCGTGAGGGCCCGGTCCAGCGCCGTGATCAGCGTGCAGCGCGCGGTGCGGTCATCAATGCGGTAGAGCGCGTCGCGGGTGACGCCGGTGATCCGCCCCTCGGCGTCCACCGCGAGGTCCGTCATGCCGTGCTGGTTCATGTCCCCGGGGAGGAAGCTGAAGGTGCCCACCATGCGCACCGCAAGGGAGCGCGGGTCCACGGAGTAGAGCACCGTGTCCGAGTGGGCATACACCACCGTCTGGTCGAGCCCCGGCCCCGTGTCCCGTACGGGCACCACCGGGCGGTCCCCCGGTGCGTCCTCCACGGCGCCGTCCGAGACCTCCTCCGCGGTGTCTTGAACACCCGACGCGTCACCCTGGACAAAGGGCGACGGCTCGCTCCCACAACCACCGACGCCCACGAGCACCGCCCACGCGAGACGCTTCATCGCGAGGGGCTCCTACGCGATCACCGCGGCCCCTGCAACGTGCCCCTCACCGTAGAAACGGCAGGCTCGGGCGGAAGGCCTCGGCCAGCACCGCCTGGAGCGCCCTGAGGGCCTCGTCCGGCGCCCGCAGCCGCAGCGTCCCGCGAAGGCCGGCGCCCTCCCGGGCCGCGCCATAGGTGAGCTCCGTGCGGCTCCTGCCGACGGCCAGCGCCGCCGCGAGGCTCGCTCCGGGCACCGCCGCACCTGCGCCCGTCCGGCGCCGCAGACCCATCGCCGCAAGCGAGTCCGTGGCGTGGCGCCCCAGCACCGCCACCAGGGTCCCCTCGCGCACGGCCAGCACCAGCACCCTCGGGGGCCTCGGCGGACCACTCACCGCCGCACGCAGTGGCTCGGGCCAGACGATTCGCACACCTCCACCTGCAATTCCCGACACCACCGGAAGTGGACCTACACGAACCGCTCGGAGCCAGGGGCTCTGCGCCAGGGCGGCCACGGCGCGGGTGGCTCCCTCGGGCCGGGAGAGCCCCAGGGCAAAGGTGGCCTCGAAGCCCTCCGGGGCGTCCTCGGCGAAGCCCACGGAGAGGTCGTCGCCCGCGTCGGAGACGAGCGCCAGGAGGTCTCTGCGCGCGCTGGTGGGGTCCGGCACCCGGGGACCCAGCACCCGAAGGAGGGCGTCTACAAGGGTGCGGGCTGCGGACCGCACCCGTTCGGGCGAGCCTCGGGAGGAGAGAACCAGAGGCGCGTCCGCGGGCAGGAGCGAGGCGGTGGGGTGCCCGTCGGGAGCCTGGAGCCTGCCCAGGGCGTCGGCCACGAGGGCGCTTCGGCCGTCCGGGCGGAGCTCCGTCTGGAGCTCCAGGCGCAGGTCCGCGGCGCCGAGGGTGGCGGAGAACGTGAGCCGAGTGAGGTCCGAAGCGCCCTCGGCCAGGGCGTCGACGACTTCACCCAGGACCTGCACGGCGGCCTCGGGGTCACCGATTTCCGGTGGGCGGCCGTGTTCCCTCCGGGCGCGCGTGGCGTCGGCCAGGAGCCCTCCTCGCACGGTGGCCCAGCCCTCGCGGAGGGACGGCACCAGGAGCCCCGAGAGGGCCTCGGCGCGCACCTCACCAGAGACGTCCCGAGGGTCCTCGGCGCGCTCGGCGGCGGTGAAGGCGAGCCAGCGCCCGGCGCGTTGGAGGGCCTCATCGCTGGAGGCGCAGACGACCCTCGCGGTGATGCGCCCCGGGGTGGTCACCAGCGCGCAGGGGGCGCGCGCTCGCCCGCCGGAGAGGCCAGGGTCTCCGCGAGGCTCCAGGCGCTCGCCGAGGCCCCGGGCGTGAAGGAACCGGTAGCGGGACCCGAGGGCGCTGCGGGCTCTGGCGGCGCTCCCCGGGGTGAGGGACAGGAGCACCTCGCGGCGCTCGACGGGGCCCAGCACCAGGAGGTCCACGGGGCGCTCGGTCTCGACGGCCCCGAGGACGGCGACGTCCACGCCGAGCACCGCGGCCAGCGTGAGGTCCACCGGGATCGAGAGCTCCGTGCGCTGCGAGAGGGCCTCGGAGGTGGCCCTCGGGTGCGCCAGGTGCACCGTGGCCAGGACCTCCGCGGGAGCGGTGGGGGGCGGCTCCGGGGCGGGTCTCGCGGCGTCGCTGGCGGCGCCAGGGCCCTTGCAAGCAACCAGGGCCAGCGCCAGGAGCGCCGGCGCGAGGCGCTTCACAAGCCCGACAGCGGGTCGTTGGAGTTCGTGCCGGAGGTCCCGGTAGAGGAGCTCCCCGTGGAGGAGCTTCCCGTGGACGAGCTCCCGCTCGCCGAGCTCCCGGAGGTGGAGGTGTCGGTAGCCTCCGCGGGGCCCTGACCGCCGGAGCTGCCGCAGGTCCTGGGGCGGCGGTTGGGCACGCGGAAGAGGAGCCACTGGCCGTTGCCGTCCTCGTTGTCGCTGTAGCCCCACTCGCCGGAGGCGCGGCCGTTGTTGGCGCTGTCCTTCCAGAAGAGGAAGTACCCTCGGCCCGGGGGCACCGAGAGGCGCCCGCAGGCGCGGTGGTCTTCGGTCCAGGAGAAGCGCAGGAGGTTGCCCTCCACGCGGCCCTCGATGCGCCCGCGGACGTGGCACTGGGCCCGGTCGTACTCGTAGCAGCCGATGACCGTGTCGCCGGACTGCTCCAGGCTGACGTCGCCGATCTCCTGGGAGTGGAAGAGGCCCGTGAAGGTCTCCCCCCCGGGCATGGGGCCCGACACCACGGTGACGGGCTGGTTGGTCACGGTGTCCATGGCAGTGTAGCGGTAGCTGGCGTTGCGACGCCCCCCGCTGCAAGCGGCCAGCACCCCGAGGAGAAGCACCCTGGAAACGCTCCGGTTCATCGCACCACCTTTGCTCTGGCCGGGAGGATACCCGCTCCGCGGTGGAATGGGAGTATAGGTCCCGTCGCCTTGGAGCCGCCCACCGCCCGCCCCGGGGTCCTCGCCGAGGTCCTCGCCTTTACGGTCCCCTGCGCCGCGAGCATCCTCCTGGCGGGCGACGGGATGGGCTTCTACGACGCCCCGGAGCTCGCCTCGGCGGGGGCTGGCCTGGGGTGTACGCACCCCCCGGGGCACCCCCTGTGGGTCTCCCTGGCCGCGCTGGCCTCGCTGCTGCCCGTCGGGCCGGTGCCGTTTCGCATCGCGCTCCTCGGGGCGGTGAGCCTGGGTCTGGTGGCACGCTTTGCGTTTCTGGTGGCCCTCCCGCTGGCCGAGGCCGTGGACCCGGAGCCCCGGAGGCACACCCCCTGGGCCCTCCTTGGGGCCTGGATGGCCTCGCTGGGGCCGGCGGTGCTGCGCCAGGGCTCCAGGGTGGAGGTCTACGCCCTGGCGGCGGCGCTGGCCGTGTGGGTGCTGCGCCTCGCCAGCGCCGAGCGCCTCTCCCCCGCGGTGAGGGCCCGGGGGGCGGTGCTCGCCGTGGCCCTGGGGCTGGCCAACCACCATTTCATCGCGCTGACAGTGGCGCCCCTGGCGCTGGAGCCCTGCTACCTGGCCCTCAAGCCCCTGGACGCCCCGGGGCGGCGCCGCACGGTGGCCTCCTGGGGGCTCCTGGCGCTCCTGGGCATGGTCCCCTACGCGCTCCTGCCGCTGCGGTCGGAGGCCTGGGCGGGGATGGTTCGTATACGAACGATCTCCGATTTCCTCTGGACGGTGAGCGCCAAGACCTTCCAGAAGAACGTGGGCAATGGGGTCCCGGGGCTCGCCGGGGACCGCGCCCTGGACGTGCTGGAATGGATTGGCGCGGGGGTCTCTCCGGTGGGGTTGTTGTTCTTCCTGGGGGCGCTCTTCCTTGGGGCGAGGGGGGTGCTCGGGGAGGTCGGCCGTCGGGCGGCGCTGCGGTGCTTCGGGGTGGCGGTGCTGGTGGGCGGTGCCCGGGCGCTCCTGGGCTTCGTGCGAGGCAACCCTGACGCGGCGGGGTACCTGGTGCCCGCGGTGGCGGCGGTGGGGAGCCTGGCGGCGGTGTTCCCTGCGGTGATCCGTCGCGCCCTGCAGCTGGCGAGGCCCCACCCCGCGGGACCTACGCCCGCGGCCCGCTGGGCGCTGACCCTGCTGCTGGTGTGGGGGCCGTGGCTGGTGCCGCCGTACCTGGTCTTGCGGAGCTGGCAGGCCACGGCGCAGGACCGCTTCCCGGCGGCGGACGCGCTGGGCGAGGCGCAGCTAGGGCCCCTTCCCCCGCGGGCGATGGTGCTGGCGTACGCGCCAGAGACGGTGTTTCGCCTGCGGTACCTGGCCAACGTGGAGGGTGAGCGCCCGGACGTGACGGTGCTGGAGGTGCCCTTCTTCGGTTACCCCGGGATGACCGATCGGTTACGGCGGCAGGACGAGGTGGTGCTGGACCTCCTGCGGGACTACCTCGCTCGGGGCGCTCCGCGGATGGAGGACCTGGCGGGGCTGGCGGCGCGGAGGCCCCTGTGGGTGGAGCTCGATCCGAGGGACCTCCTGGTGGTGCTGCCGCTGGTGGTGCCCCGGGGACCGCTGGCGGAGGTGCGCGCGGAGCCGACGACCATGGCGTCGGTGCGCGGCGCGGGGACGGCGCATTTCGTCGCCCTGGACGCGCTGGACGCGCACTTCCGGCGGGGGCCTGCGGAGAACCCCAAGGCGCAGGAGGCGCTCCTGTGGCGTCACTACAACGACGCGCTCTTCTACGCCGCGAGGGGCGCGCGCCCCGAGGGCCGGGCGTCGGTGCGTCGCGCGCTGGCGCTGGCGCCGGAGTCCCGGGAGCTGGCGGGGCTCTCCGCGGCGCTGGCGGGCGAGGCCGAGGCCGGGGTGGACGTGCGGCCGTTCCTGGTGGGCGGAGGGCGGTGATGCGGCGCGGCCGCCGAGGCCCCTCCGGGGGGGGATGCGTCGCGCTTGACAGGGGCAGCTCTCAGCGGGATCATCCTGCTCCCAACCACCTGTAAGACAATGCCAAAGCCGCCGACCAGACGAGAAGCCATCGCCGAACTGGCTGAGCGTTTTCAGCGTAACGGCTACGTTCGCATTCAAAACCATGAACGCCTCCACGAGGTGGGTTATCAGCTCTATAAGAAGGGCTATGAGGTTCGCCTCACTGCCCACTCCGAAGAGGAATTGCATCGCATCCAGGGGTTGCTCAGGGCCCTGGGATTTACCGTTGCCAGGCCCTTCGCCAAGGCTCACCACTTCCGCCAACCGATCTATGGTCGTGAGCAGGTAAGGAATTTCCTCCTCCTCATCGGATACTCAGCGGGGTGACCGCCCCTAACCATGAGGCCACCGCACGGCGACCTCACCCCCCAACCCCCCTCTCCATGAATGGTTCACGTCGGGACACATCTCAGGACGGGCCGTAAAATCAAGGTGATCGGTGGAGGCGACGGCCACGGCGCCCTGGTGGCGCTTCTGTGGCGTTGAGGACCGAGCTCGATGCGCGTCCGCCCCGGTTCCGCGCCGTCCTCGGCGCGCGTGAGCGCCGTTGGGTGACCGTCCTCGGTGCGGCCCACCGGCCCGTTGGGCCGGCCTGTTCACGAATGCCAGCCCCCCTGCCGGGGGGCGCTTACGTGAGGTGCGAGGATGTCGCCGTAGCAAGGGTTTGGAGCGTTGTC
>JACRDB010000096.1 GCA_016218725.1 Deltaproteobacteria bacterium | reverse complement strand
TCATAGACCCTAAGCCTGGCGAACCCCGGGGCTCCACCGCCCAACCCCAGGCGAAGTCCGAGCTCCCCGGCGCCTTGGAGGAACGGTCCCGACCAGACCGCAACGTGATGGCGCTTAACGCCTATGGGGGGAGGACCCCCTTCGGGATCCCCAAGAAGGCGGCACGCTCCGAAACGCTACCAGGGCAGGCGTGACTTGTCGCAGGTCAACGAAGCACCCTCGAGTCGGCCTGTAAACTCCGTCCTGAACAGTCGCGCGCTCGCACGAAGCAGCGCTCACCTCACAGGAAGCTGGGACTTTCTCGTTCCTGGCCGGGAGAAGGTGCATGATGGAGTTTCGCGCAAAGGCCGGAGCTGAGGTGTCCGGACGGGCGCCGCCACCCCTGGGTTTGTTTGGGGTGCTGCTGGCGGTGGCTCTCCTCGCGGGCTGCGATGACACGGGCCCTGGCCCTGATGCCACGGTCGACGTCGGCCCAGCCGCCGACGCGGCAGCCGACGCGGGCCGCGACGTCGCGGCGGACTCTGCGAACGGACCGGACGTGGCAGGGCTCGATGCAGGGCCGCTCTTCGCGCCCCGGTCCATCACGGTGTCCGTCGGTCCGGCGGGCGGTACGGTGGCGGTGGCCGGGGTCTCCCTGGTGATCCCGCCCGGCGCACTCGCAGAGCCGCGCGACATCACCGCGACGGTCACCTACCGCGCGCCGGACGGCTACATCGCCCGCTCGCCCGTCTGCCAGTATGGCCCCGCGGGATTGACCTTCCGCGTGCCGGTCATCGTCACCATCCCCTTCGCGCCGGGATCGGGGACACCGGCGTTGCTGTGGTCGTCGGCGTCGGGCAGCGGCTTCGACACCCTGCCCAGCGTAGTCGTCGACGGGGCGATGCAGGCATCGGTGAACCATTTCAGCTACGGCTTCGTCGGCTGGGAGAGCCCCGCATGCAGCAACGGGGACCAGGCCTGTATCGATTTCACGACCCTAGGGGTCTGCGTCGGGGGGATCTACACGAGCTCCCCCTGCCCCGCCGGGCAAGGCTGCCACGGCGGCGGACGATGCGAACCCTTCACCTGCACGTTCGGGACATCGCTCTGCTCCGATGGCTTCCGCCTCGACTGCCGCCGGGCTGGCAGCGACTTTCAATGGAGCGGCCCCTTTTCCTGCCCGGCCGGCCAGACCTGTCCCGTCGGGGGCACCGCCTGTGTGCCGCGGGTGTGCGTGCCCTGGTCGAGATCCTGCGTCGACCTGGCGACGATGCGGGAGTGCAACCGCGACGGGCTGTCCTACACCTTGAATCCCTGTCGAACCAGCCAGGCATGCCTCGGCGAGGGCATCTGCACGAATCGGATTTGCCTTCCCACTACGCCGACCACCTGCGTCGACATGAACACGCGCCAGGCGTGCAACCCCGACGGGCAGGGTTACACGCCGACTGCCTGCCCGCCCAGCACAAGCTGCGCGGGCGGCGTCTGCACGCCCTGGATCTGCACACCCGGAAGCACGTCGTGTGCCGACGCGAGCACGCTCCAGACATGTAACGCCAGCGGCCTGGCCCGTACATCGACAGCCTGCCCGGTCGGCCAGACGTGCACCGCCGGAGCCTGCGTCATCGCCTGCCCCGCTGGCCTGACCCTTTGCGGCGGGGTGTGCGTGGACACCATGACCAGCGCCGCCAACTGCTCGCGCTGCGGCAACGCCTGCGTCGCGGCCACGGGCGGGAGCGTGTCCTGCGTCGCTGGGAGCTGCGTGTCCGCGTGCCCGGCCGGGCAGTCCAACTGCGGCGGCGTCTGCCAGGCCACCGGCGCGAGCTGCACGACTCCTGGCACTGGCGGCTGCCAGCAGACCGGCACCGTCGCGTGCGCGGCGACGGGGACGGCCACGGCGTGCAGCGCCACGGCCCCGCGCACCTCCGGTCCGTGTGCCAGTCCCGCGGGTGGCGTCTGCGACTCCACTGGCGCGTGCGTCTGCGGGGCCGGGCAGTCCAACTGCGGCGGCGTCTGCCAGGCCACCGGCGCGAGCTGCACGACTCCTGGCACGGGCGGCTGCCAGCAGACCGGCACCATCACGTGCGCGCCGACCGGGACGATGACGGCGTGCAGCGCAACCACCCCGCGCACCTCGGGCGCCTGCACCAGCCCGGCGGGAGGGGTCTGCGGCCCCCTTGGGAGCTGCACCTGTCGGGCTGGGCAGCGCAGCTGCGACGGTGCCTGCAGCGACCCGATGACGGATGCCAACAACTGCGGGACCTGCGGGCATGTCTGCCCCGTGCCGCCGTCCCGCGGCGCGGGGATCTGCTTCGAGGGTCGCTGTATCATCACTTGCGACGAGGGCTACGGCCCCTGTGGCACCACCTGCACCGTCGGCTGCGCATGTCCCTCGGGGCAGACGCTCTGCGGTGGCACCTGTATCTCGACGGCGACGGACCCCTCAAACTGTGGGGTCTGTGGCCGCGTCTGCGTGGCCCCGACCGGCGGCACCGTGGCCTGCGTCGGATCGGGCTGCGCGCCCGCGTGCCCGAGCGGGCAGACGTTCTGCGGCAGCGCCTGTGTTTCGACGGCGACGGACCTCTCCAACTGCGGGCTCTGCGGTCGCGTCTGCGTGGCCCCGACCGGCGGCAGCGTGGCCTGCGTCGCGTCGAGTTGCGTGCCTGCATGTCCGCCCGGGCAGTCCAACTGCGGCGGCGTGTGTCGGGCCACCGGGGCGAGTTGCATGTCAGCGGGCACGGGCGGCTGCCAGCAGACCGGCACCATCGTCTGCGCGTCGGCCGGGACGACGACGGTGTGCAGCGTCGGACCGCGAAGTTCGGGCGCGTGCACCAGCCCACCGGGCGGCGTCTGCGACGCGGTTGGCACCTGTGGCTGCGGCACCGGGATGACCCTCTGCAGCGGAAGGTGCGTGGACACCCTGACAGACAGCGCCAACTGTAGCACCTGCGGCCGGGCGTGTACCTCGGGTCTGGTGTGCGACGGCGGCGCCTGCGCGGCGCCGGTTCCGCGGGCGCTCGCGCCCCTGTCCACCGCGGCCGTGACCTCGCGGCGCCCGACCCTGCGCTGGATCCTCCCGGGCGGCGCGACCGGAGCCCGCGTCACTCTCTGCCGCAACCGCGCGTTGACCATCGGCTGCCTCGCGGCCATCGATGCGGTCGGCACGAGCGCCGCACCCTCCGCGGAGCTGGCCGCCGGCGTGTGGTTCTGGGCGCTCGCGAGCCGCTCCGGGACCGTCACTGGGACAGTGATGTCCCCGACCTGGGAGTTCACGGTGGGCGCCCGCACCGCCGCCATCGCAACGTCCTGGGGGACGACGCTCGACGTCAACGGTGACGGCTACGCGGACGTTGTCGTGAGCGCGGTCGGCTCCGACACGGCGTACGTCTACCTCGGGGGCGCGGGCGGACTGGGCGTGACACCGAGGACCCTCACGGGCCCCACCAGCGGCAGCAGCTTCGGCAACTCCGTGGCGAGCGCGGGAGATGTCAACGGTGACGGCTACGGGGACGTCGTCGTGAGCGCGGTCGGCTCTGGCACGGCGTACGTCTACCTCGGGGGCGCGGGCGGACTGGGCGCGACCCCGAGGACCCTCACGGGCCCCACCGGTACGACTTACTTTGGCTCCAACGTGGCGAGTGCAGGCGACGTCAACGGCGACGGCTACGCCGACCTCGTCCTGGGCTCCGACGGCACCAGCGCAGCGTACATCTACCTCGGGGGTGCGGGTGGTCCGGGCGCGACTCCGACGACCGTCGCGGGCCCGAGCGCCGTCCGCTTCGGATGGTCCGTGGCGGGCGCCGGGGACCTCAACGGCGACGGCTACGCCGACCTCGTCGTGGGCGCATATTACGCTGGGATGGTGTACATCTACCTCGGGGGCGCGGGGGGGCTGAGCGCCACCGCGACGACCCTCACGGGTCCCACCGGGAGCAGCAACTTCGGCCAGCACCTGGCGAACGCCGGGGACCTCAACGGCGACGGCTATGCCGACCTTGTCGTAGGTGCACCGGGATCCATGCTCTTCCCTCCAACCGAGGGCAGGGTCTACGTCTACCTCGGGGGCGCAAGCGGACTGGGCGCGACCCCGACAACCCTGAGCAGTGCGAGCCCCGACCTGAGCTTCGGACGGGTCGTGGCAGGCGCGGGGGACCTCAACGGCGACGGCTACGCCGACCTCGTCGTGGGTTCGGGCGACCTCAACGCTGCGTATTTCTACCTCGGGCGCGCGAGCGGACTGAGCACGACCTCGACGACCGTCACGGGCCCCAGGGGCTTCGGCGGCGCGGCGGCGGGCGCGGGGGATGTGAACGGCGACGGCTATGCCGACCTGATCGTCGGCGGCACCAACCCGACGCATCTCTACTTCGGGCGCGCGAGCGGGCTGAGCGCGCCCCCGACGATCCTCATGGCCCCCGCCGGCGCCATCTTTTTCGGCCACTCCGTGGCGAGCCTGGGCGACCTCCCCGGCGATGGGCGGAGCCGCTTCTGGCCGACGCGGCACCTGTTCGGATCGCTGCGCAACACGATCTGAGCCGCTTCGCGGAAGACGGCTCCTGGGCTCTTCGGGCTGCAGTCGGTGATGTCATGGGGCGGTTAGAACGGGTCCTGCGCCGAGGTCACCGCGCGCCAGAGCTCCAGGAAGCGAGGCCGGACCCCGGGGTCGAGCTCCAGGGCCAGGGCCTCGGGTAGCTGCGCGCTGCGGATCAGCTCCTGGACGTCCGCGAGGTCCTTGAGGCGGTGCGGCGCGACGGCTACCAACATAAGACCGCGCACGGCGACCTCACCCCCCCCAACTCCCCTCTCCCTGTCGGGAGAGGGGGGAGGGGAAGCCAGCAATTCCAACTCTTTCACCCCCTCTCTCTACAGGGAGAGGGGGCCGGGGGGTGAGGTCGCCGCTGCTCAGCAGGACCTGACGGAAATCCTCACCGTGGTGAGTGTATTTGGTCCCAGGTTGGTGATCCAAGAGCCAATCAACGGATTGCCTTCGGCATCGTGAGCGTCCAGCAACTCCCTCGTAATTGGCCCGTGATCAAGCGCCACTGGGGGGGCCCTCTCGATCCACGTCTCCTTCCTCACATTCCCGTTGGCGTCGAGGCCCTCCACCTTCAAGACGGCGAGGGGCTCGTTGTTGGGGCCGAAGCCGTAGAAGTACCCAGGATCGAACCCCCTGTTTTTAAGATCAGACATTGTCGTCTCCTCCAGCGTCACGGAGCGGCGGTCATCGCCCTCCGGAGAGTCTCTCCAGCACCTCGTCCACCGAGAGCAGCTTCATCCGGCGCTGCCAGCGGTCGCGAGGGATCGTCGCCGCACACCGCTCCGCGGCAGCGCGCCAGGTAGTCGGCACCGTGTGCACGCCCCCGGCCAGTAGCGCGAGGACCTGCACCGCCAGCCGCTGGTTCTCAAGGCCCAAAGCCCGCTCGGCGAGGCCCTCCACCTCCCCTGGCTCGCTAGGGGCCCCAAGGTGGAGCGCGAGCGCCCGGCACGGCGCGTAGCCCCCCTGCCAGTCCGAGGTGTGCCAATGGTCCGCGGCGCTCGACGCGAGGTCCCGCGCCCGCGCATGCTCCCCTCGGCGGAAGGCGACCATCGCTTCATTGATGACAAGGAGCGCCCGGAGGTCGTCGACAGGCACCAGCGCAAACGCCGAGAGCAGCGCCTCGTCCACTACAAGCGCCGCGCATGACTGGTAGCTCGAAGCCCTCTCCAGATACTCCGCCCACGCCTCGGCGTAGAGGTGCCGCGCCTTGGACGCGAGCCGCAGCAGCCTCGACGCAAGCGCCTGAGCCGCAGCAGGCTCGCACGCGTTGAGCCACGCCGAGGCCGCCCCCGCGAGCCACCCGAAGCGCCGGAGCATCGCCGGTTCGCGCTCCGCCGCGAGCTCCTGCCATCGCGCCGCGTCCTCGAACGCATGCAGGCGGTAGGAGTAGCGCCCCCGCCAGCCCGCCACGAAGGCCCCCACCGCCGCATCGTCCGGGCGCGTGGCCGCCCACGCCTCCAACTCCCCCAGGGCCCGCTCCTCGACCTCCCTCGGGCACCGCCGCGCCGCCTGGAGCCGCACCGCATGGCGGCAGAGCTCCAGCCCCAGCTCCTCGAAGCGCAGCGCGCTCGCCAGGGCGAGGCCCTGCTCGCCGCCCGTGCGGGACGCCAGCGACGCCCGCAGGAGCCCCTCAAGGTCGCTCAGGGCATACCCCGAGGGCGCTCTGGCAAGCTCGTAGAGCACCCGGTCCACGGAGGCAGGGACGCCATCCAACAGGGCGCACTCGGCCCAGGTCGCGAAGAGCGCGCGCACGGGCGCCTCCGGACACTCCTCCCGGAGCCTCACGGCGGCCATCCAACCCTCCGAGAGCGCCGCCAGCGCCGCCCCGCTGCGCCCCTGGGCCATGCGACTCCGCGCCGTCGCCGCGGCCTCCACCAGCAGGGCCTCGGCGCCGTGATCCGCCCCCGCCAGGGCCCTCACCAGGTGCCGCAGGCGGCCCTCGGTGCCCGGGGCCAGGGCCTCCGCGGCCACCCGGTGGGCGCTCGCCCGCAGCGAGGCCGTAGCCGCCGGAAACGATGGCAGAGCCTGCTCTTCCAGCAACACATCGAGCGCCGCCCGGTCCATCGCAACGCCCTCGCCGTCGCGACGCGCGAGGCCCGTGCGCACCCACCCGTCGAGCTCCGCGCGCACCCTCCGACGGTCCCCGCCGGTGCGCTCCCACAGCAGCGCCGCGGCGTCCTCGGGGACATGGAAGATCCGTGAAGGGCCATGGATCAGGCTCTCCAGCGCGGCGCGGTCCAGCGCGGGGCCCTCCAGGTCCAATGCCCCGGCGCGCATCGAAGCGCGCCCCGCGAGGCGCTCAAGCACCTCCCGGGCGCTCCCCGGGCGGTCCCCCGGCGCGCGCTTGAGGAGTGCGTCCACCGTGGCCGCTACGGCCTCGGGAGCGTCCGGGCAGACCGACCGAAGCGGAGGAGCGTCCACGTGGCAACGAGACAGCATCGCCGCCAGGGGCAGGACCCCCGTGTAGGGCAGCCGCCCCGAGAGCGCCTCGAAGAGCATCACCCCCAGCGTGAAGAGGTCCGACGCGGCCGTGGCGCGCTCTCCCTGCACCTGCTCGGGGGACACATACGCAGGCGTCCCCACCACCTCCCCGAGGGGCGTGGCCACCGCGTCCAGCGTGCCCCAGGACACGCCAAAGTCCAGCACCACCGGTCGCCCCTCGGACGTCACCAGGACGTTGCCAGGCTTCAAATCCCGATGCACGACCCCCACGGCGTGGACCCTCCCGAGGATCTCCAACAGCGCCAGGCTGGGCTCCCGAAGCGCCTCCCAGGGCGCCGGGATTGCCATCCCAGGGAACGGTGTCCCCGTGACGAGGTCCAACACCAGGAACTGCCGGCCGTCCTGCACGCCCTCATCGAGGAGCCTCACCACCCCGGGGACCTGCACCGAGCGCAGCGCGGCGATCTCCCTCCGGGTCACCGCAGTGAGGTTTCGAGCCCCCATCACCAGGAGCTTCACCGCCACCGAGCGGCCCGTGAGCGCGTCCCTTGCCTCCCATACCTCGCCGTGGCCGCCTCGCCCGAGGCGCCTCCCGAGGTGATACCTCCCCGCGACCGTGGTGGGAGGTTGAAAGGGCATTGAAGCCTCTCTCCAGACTGGTCCCGAGGGCTCCGAGTCTCCCTGGCGGGTCGGGGGGATCCCGGACCGCTTTGACTCGTCCTCGGCCATGCGGCGATGCTGCGATTCCAGGACCTCGCTTGTCAACGCCACGCGGTGATGAAATCTCCTCATGACCGAGACGATCTTCGACAATATTTCGTTCCTTGCACTAGTCCGCGCACATCTTTCCAATGCGATGGAGGCAGTGAACGGGGTCTGCCGGGAGGACCTGGAGGAGATGCTGGCTTCGGGTTCGTGGCGCTGGTCCGAGCACAACGGCCTGGAGTGGCGAGGCAGGGGCCCCGATGGGAGGCCCGTGTTTCGCTTCACGGGCCGATTGCGGGAGCCCTAGGCCAGTGTGGCGGAGCTCTGGGAGACCCTTAGCCGCCCGGGGGCTGATCCCCGATGGCTGGGCTTCGGACGGTACCCGACGGTTCTTCTACGGCGCCACGGTGCGCCTGGGCGACCGGGAGGTTGCTGGTGCCCGAGGCATGGCAGGGGGTGCCCCTCCGGGAGCTCCCTGACGTCTTCGAGCCGGTGCTGGGGCTCTGGAGCGCCGGGCTACGGCCTCTGGGACGTAAACCACCGGGCGGTGACGCTCCTGGCGACCCCCATCGATGGCTCGCCCTTGCCTCGGCCCGGGGGGGCGTTGTAGCGTCCCGAACGCTTTTCGGGGTCCGTGAAACCAATGGGTTTCATCCAGGACCAGCAGGAGGCAGAGCTCCCCATGTTCAAGTCTGTCATCGTCGCCACCCTCGTCTCGGGCACCGTGCTCCTCGCCTCGCCCCGGGAGGCGAAGGCCCAGACCCGGATCTCCGTCTCGCCGGACGGCAAGGGGATCGCGGGCTGCGCCCTCCTCGGGGCCGAGACCGTGGCGCTCATCCAGGGGGCCGCCGGTGTGCGCGCCCGCTGGACCTACGCGGTCTTTCCCCTCCTGGGCGCCATCGGTGGGGGGGTCGGCGGCTACGTCCTCGAATCCGCCGCCAGGGGCACCGGCGCGACCCCCGATGGGACCCTCACGGGGGTGGCCGTGGCCACCCTGGTGGCCGGCCTCGGCCTCGTGATCCCCACCACCATCGTGTACGTCAACGCCACCTCGTACCACCCCTCGGAGGAGGCCGAGAGCGAGGACAACGCCCCCACCGGCCCCATCGAGGAGACCACCCCCACGGGTGGAGCCCCCGCCGAGGGCGCTCCCTCGGGCGGAGGCTCAAGCGCTCCCGCCGCGGGCGGCGGCGAGGGCGGGGCCACCCCGGCTCCCGCAACCACGGCTCCGGCCGGGGGGACCAGCGCGCTGCCACGGCGCGCGCCCAGGGCCCTCGCGACCCGGGCGCCCATCGCCCCGGGGCTCCTGCACCTGGGCAACGGGGGCTTCCAGCTTGGGGTGCCCTCCATCAGCGTGGGGAACGTCTATTCCACGGCGGAGACGCGGCAGTATGGGCAAAGCCCCATGACCGAGGTTCGCATCCCGGTGCTCACCGGGACCTTCTAGGGTTACGCCCCGACCCTTCCGCGAGGTTTCGTGCGCTTTCTCCGTGGCTGGGGCCTTGTGGACCCATGACATCGGGGTCACACTCGCCCCATGGCGACGGAAGCGGCCGCGGGCCTGGCGTTGAAGAACGGGGTGGGCGCTGGATTTTCGCTGGGTCGGGAGGCCGCCGGGTGGCTCCAGTCCCGTTTTACCGACGGGGGAACCACCTCGGCGGTCTACCTGGTGGAGGCCGACGAGCGCTTCTACCGGGTCCGGAGGGTCTGCGGCGAGGTCCATTCGTGCTTTGAAGCCAGGCTCGGCGCCCAGGCCAGCACCCAGGAGGTCGCCCAGGCCGTCGCCCGCCACGCCCAGGCCCTCGGGGTCTCGGTGAAGGTGCGCCACGACCCGGGCGGGGTCTCGCGGATCACCGTGGGCCCGTCCCCGCGCGGGGACTGAAAACACCATACAGGGTGCCCCCTGGTCGGTCTCCCTTGCGGTGGGGGCCGGGACCGTGGTACCGAGGCTCGCCATGGCCGCCGTCAACCTGCGGACGTACATCTTCCTGGACAGCCTCCAGCCCCAGCTCGCGTCTTTCATCGGAAAGACCGCCCGGGGCTTCCTGCCCGTCCCGGGGATGGCGTCGCTCTGGATCGAGATCGCGCCGGGGATGGCCATCAACCGGGTCACGGACCTGGCGCTCAAGGCCAGCAAGGTCCAGCCCGCGGTGCAGGTGGTGGAGAGGGCCTACGGGCTCCTCGAGGTCCACCATGATGACAAGGGCCAGGTGATGGACGCCGGCAGCGCCATCTTGAAGGCCCTGGACCTGAAGGAAGCCGACCGCCTGGCGCCCAACATGCCCACCAACCAGGTGATCCGGGGCATCGAGCCGTACCAGTCGCAGATCATCAACAAGAACTCCCAGGGCATGATGATCCTGCCGGGGGAGTCCCTGTGGATCCTCGAGACGGACCCTGCGGGGTACATCGTCCTGGCGGCCAACGAGGCCGAGAAGGCCGCCCGGGTGTCCCTGGTGCATGTGCAGCCCTACGGGGCCTTCGGGAGGCTCTACCTCTCGGGGCCCGAGGCGGAAATCGACGCGGCGGCGGCGGCGGCGCGGGCGGCGCTCGGCGCCGTGGCCGGACGCAAGCAGGAGACGAAGCTCGACCGCTGACATCCAGCGGCCGGCGAGGGAGTGGTGACACGTCATGAGCGACGCGCTGGGAATCATTGAGACCAAGGGCTTTGCGGCGGCGGTGCAGGCGGCCGACGCGATGGTCAAGGCCGCCAGGGTGCAGCTTGTCGGCTACGAGAAGGTCGGCGGGGGCTACACCTCGGTGATCGTCCGAGGGGACGTCGCCGCGGTCAAGGCCGCCACCGAGGCCGGCCAGCGTGAGGCCGAGCGCATCGGGGAGATGGTGAGCGTGCTCATCATCCCGAGGCCCCACGGCAACATCGACCAGGTCCTGCCCCTGGGCCGCCAGGGGGCCGCCGCCAAGGGCGACGGCTGAAGCACCCGCCGTGCTGCTCGCCAAGGTCACCGGCACCCTCGTGGCCACCCGCAAGGAGCCCACGCTGGAGGGGCTCAAGCTCCTGGTGGTGCGCCCCTGCGACGTGAAGGGCAACCCCTCCGGCGCGGCCCTCATCGCGGCGGACGCCGTGGGCGCTGGCCTGGGCGAGGTGGTGCTCCTGGCCGCGGGGAGCTCCGCCCGGCAGACCGAGGCCACCAAAGAGCGCCCCGTGGACTCCGTGATCATGGCCATCGTGGACCTCCTGGAGGTCGATGGCGAGACCACCTTCGAGAAGGTCCCGGTCACGGTCCCGCCCTGAACGGGGCCCAGGCGCGTAGGGCGTGTGCGCGCCCTTGCGGGGGCCTTCGCGCTGTGTGTACCCTCCGCGGGCGATGAAGCCCGAGGACCCCAGGATCGATCAGATCGTCTCGCTCGTGGTGGACCGGCTGAAGAAGCAGTCCGCCGGGGGTCACGCACCTTCCCCTACAGCGCACCACAGCACCGCACCGGCCGTGCATGTGCACCGTCGCGGGGTATTTGACGACGTAGAGACGGCGGTGGCGGCGGGGCGCCGGGCCTTCGAGCAGTACGAGAAGATGCCCCTGGAGACGCGCCGGGCGGTGGTGAAGTCCATGCGGGACGCGGCCCTGGGGGTGCTGGAGGAGATGTGCCAGCGTGCGGTGGCGGAGACGCGCCTCGGGCGGGTGGAGGACAAGCGGATCAAGAACCGGGTGGCCATCACCCGGACGCCGGGGCCGGAGTTCCTGGAGCCCGTCGCGGCCAGCGGGGACCACGGGCTGATGGTGATGGAGCGGGCGCCCTTCGGGGTGATCGCGAGCATTACGCCGTGCACCAACCCCACGGAGACCATCATCAACAACGGGATCGGGATGGTGGCCGGCGGCAACGCCGTGGTGTTCAACGTGCACCCGCTCGCCAAGGAGACCAGCGCCTGGTACATCTCGCTCCTGGCGGACGCGGCGGTGGCGGCCGGGGGGCCGGAGAACCTCCTGTGCTGCGTGGCCTCTCCCACCATCGAGAGCGCGCAGAACCTCATGCGCCACAAGGGCATTCGCCTGGTGGTGGTCACCGGCGGCGGGGCCGTGGTGCAGGAGGCCATGCGCTCGGGCAAGCGGGCCATCTCCGCGGGGCCGGGCAACCCCCCGGCGGTGGTGGACGAGACGGCGCACCTGGAGGCCGCGGCGCGGGGCATCGTGGCGGGGGCGAGCTTTGACAACAACGTGATCTGCACGGACGAGAAGGAGATCGTGGTGGTGGCCCAGGTGGCCGACAAGCTCAAGAAGCACCTGAAGGAGTGCGCCACGCACGAGCTGTCCGCGGGCGAGGTGCGGGCCCTGGAGCGGGTGCTGATCACCGCGGACAACCACGTGAACCGGGACTTCGTGGGCAAGAGCGCCAACGTGCTCCTGCGGGCCATCGGGAAGAGCGCCGGGGACGACCTGCGGCTCCTCTGGGCCGAGGTGGACGAGCAGCACCCCTTCGTGCAGCACGAGCTGCTGATGCCGCTGGTGGGCCTGGTGCGGGTGAAGGACGTGGACGAGGCCATCGCGTGCGCCAAGCGCGTGGAGCACGGCTTCGGGCACACGGCCACCATGTGGAGCACCAACATCGAGAACCTGTCGAGCATGGCGCGGCAGATCAACACGTCCATCTTCGTGAAGAACGGGCCCAACTACGCGGGCATCGGCGTGGGCGGCGAGGGGTGGACCTCGTGGACCATCGCGTCGCCCACGGGGGAGGGGCTCACCACCTGCCGGACCTTCACCCGCGAGCGGCGCTGCACGCTGACGGATTATTTCCGTATCGTGTGAGCGTTCAATAGAGCACGTCCACGCGGCCCTCGGGGAGCGCGGAGGTGTCCACCATCAGGGCCCCGGCGCCGCTTGGACATAGAAGGTAGCGCCCCCCGGGGCTGCGCCGCAGGCGCGCGGCGCCGGCGGGCCCCGTGGGGACGCGGTGCGCGACGGCGTAGCGGTCCCTCGCGGCGTCCCAGCGGGCGATGATCAGCGCCGAGGGCTCGTGGCCCAGAGTGGCCAGGGCGTCGTCGCCGTGGCACCAGACGCTCCAGGCAAGGCGGCGACCCTCCAGCGTGACCTTGCGCGCGGCGCCGGTGACCAGGCCCACCTTCCAGCTCGCCTGGCGGTGCGTAGGATCAATCAGCAGCGCGCGCTCCAGGGAGGGCTGCACCTCCAGGTCCGAGCGGTCCAGGGTGTCCAGGCGCCAGGCCGGGGAGGGGTCGCCAGGGACCAGGGCCTCCAGCGCGTCTGCGCGGGCGAGCAGCACGCGCCGGGCGTCGAGCCAGAAGAGCTGCCGGAGGCGCGCCCCCAGTGGCAGTGGGAGCTCCCGCAGCGCGGCAGAGCCGGGCCTCCAGAGCAGCACCGAGGGGCCTCGGGTGTCGTCCTCCCGAAGGGAGTAGGCGACGTCGAGCGCGACCTCGTCTCCGTCGGCCCGGAGCCAGGCGCGCTGGAGCATCCGGCCGGGGCGTCGAGGCGCAGGGCCATTGGCGGGCGTATTGATCGCGTCGAGCGTCGGACCCGGGGTTAGCTCGGGGCCATCGAAGAGGAGCGCCGTGGCGCCCTCCCTGCCATACACCGAGGGGAGGACCGACGACAGGAGCGCCCTCGCGCGGGACGGCGCCGTCGCCAGGGTCAGCGGCGACCGGGTCTGCATAACCCTCCAGGCGCCGAGGAGGCCGCCGTCGGGGACCGCGCGCACCTCCAGCGTGGCGGGCGGACCCTGGTGGAGCACCGCCAGGTCCTCGGTGCCCAGCCAGCCAAGGTCCGAGGGGGGCTTGCGCGCGCGCCACCGGAGGAGCTCCCGGGCCTCGGCCAGGCGCCACACCCGCAGCCACCCGTCGGCGCGAGCGTGAAGGGCCACGGAGCGCTCATCCGGCGCGAACGCCACAAGCTCTGGCAGCCACGGAAGGCTCCAGACCCCCGGCCCCAGGACCTTCATGGTGAGCTCCGTCATGGCTCCAGATGCCTCCAAAGGGTTTCGCACGGGGGCCGTCGAGACGGCAACCCCGCGGTGGGTGGATGGTCCATGGTCAGGATATGTCCCTACGTCGTGAGGGCGGGATGGCGCAGGGGTTGGCGCGGTGGTAGCAGCGCGAGATGGGTACGGAGAGGACAGCGTGGCACCCCGTGTTCACAGCGTTGTTGGAGCAGTTCCGGCCGCGGTGGGTGAAGGTGACGGCGGAGGTCTCCCTCGCGCGGGAGCCCCTGCGAGTGGACGACGTGATCGAGCTGCGGGCAGAGATCCCGCGGGATCCGTCGGACCATGGGGGTACCCTTCGGGGTCTGTGGCGTTCGCTCCGTCGCGTAGGGCTGCTGGAGGTGAAGTCTCTTACGCGCCCCTTGCGCCGCGGGGACCTGGCGAGGCTCCTGGCCTACGGGTACCTGTGGCTTGTCCCGAGGCTCCGCCGGCGGGCGCGCTCCTTCGCCGAGGAGCCTGCGAAGGCCGTCGAGCCGGAGGTCGTCGGAACCTCCGAGGGGGAGTCTGTCTCGGACGACGAGGCTTCGCTCCGCCCGGAAGACCTCACGCTCCTCCTCGCGGTGCCGAGCCTCACGAAAGTGCTCCACGAGGAGCTGGAGGCCTTCGGGTGGAGGCTGCCCTCCTCGACGGACGGCTACCACGTCATGGCGGCGGGACCGCTCACGCTGGTGGTGCTGGACCTTACGCACATCGCGGAGGCCGAGGACGACGACCGACTGCGGTATTTCGGGACCGAGGCTCTCCGGACGCTGGAAGGACACCTGTGGGTGAGGCAGACTACCTGGAGTGGGAGAGTTCCGATGATCGAGCTCAAGAGCCTCGAAGGTTACGATGAGATGCTGAAGAAGATCGTGGAGGGCCTCCCGCCAGAGGTCCGTGTCTCGGGGTTGCGTCCGGCGGAGCGCCTCGCGGGGCTGCGGGCCGGGGACGAAGCCATGCGAGAGCTGGTGGAGGGCCTCTCGCCAGAGGTCCGTGTCTCGGGCTTGAGTCCGGCGGAGCGCCTCGCGGGGCTGGGCCCCGCCGAGGTGCTCCTGACCCTCCCGGCAGAGGTCCTGCGGGGCCTCTCGGAGGAGTACCTCAAGACTCTTCCCGCTGAGCTACAGGCCAGAGTCCGAGCCCGCCGGGAAGGCGCTCCGTAGCGCCCCTGGACAGGGCATCGCGGAGACTTTCCCGGGGGCCCTCGGTGGTGGCGATTCCCCGTTGAGGAGAGCATGCTCGCCGGGTGAGGTCACGCACCCTCGGTGCCATCCTCGGTGTCGCAGCGTGTGGGTCGCCCGCCCCCGTGGCGCCCGAGGGCGCGCGCTGCGAGGGGCCCGCCGAGGGCTTCGCCGAGTGCGCAAACACCGGCGTGGACGTCGGCCCCGTGCGCTGGGACGTCACCCGAGACCGCAACCCCAACAACGCCGCCGCGGTGCTTGACTGCGATGAAGATGGCCTGCCGGACGTGCTGGTCACCAACTGGATCGGCCCCGCGAGGCTCTTTCGCAACGTGGGCGGCCTGCGCTTCGAGGACCGCACCGGCGCCGCAAACGTCGCCCTGGGCGCCCTCTCCGCGGCCGCGGCCGGGGACCTCGACCGCGACGGGCGCGACGACCTGGTGGTCGCCTCGGGCCTCGACGCGCTCCTGGACACCGTGCGCGCCGAGCGCCCCGCGGTGGTGCCCCTGCGCGTGCGCGCGCTCCGGGGCCTCGGGGGCTGCCGCTTCGAGGACCGCAGCGACGCCTGGGGCTTCGGCGCGCTCACCCCGGAGTCCCCGGCCTTCGTCGGGAACCTCACCCTGTACGACCTGGACAACGACGGCTGGCTCGACGTCTTCGCGGGCATGCAGTTCGCCGCCGACGCGCGCCCCAGGGTCTACCTGAGCGACGGCCGGGGCGCCTGGCGCGAGGACGGCCAGCGGCTCCTCGGGGACGCGCGCGGCGAGCTCTGGGCCACGTTCTTCGCCGACGCCACGGGCGACGGGCGGGCCGACCTGTGGCTGCTCTTCGACGGCGCCAGCGGCCCCCCCGCGCGGGTGCTCACCGGCGACGGGCGCTCGGCGCTGCGGGAGGTCGTGCCAGACCCGGACCTCTTCGGCCCCGCGGCCACCACTCACAGCCTCATGGGCGCCGCCCAGGGTGACGTAGACGGAGACGGCGACCTGGACGTGTACCTCACGGACGTCGGCGCCCAGACGCTCCTCCTGGCCGAGCCCGAGGGGCGTTGGCGCTCCGTGGCCCACGCCTCGGGCGTCGCCGCCCAGAGCCCCCCGAAGGGCGGGCGCACCGTGGGCTTCTCCTGCGCCTTCGCGGACTACGACAACGACGCCCTCCCGGACCTGCTGCTCACCAGCTCCGTGGACCGCGACAACCGCGCCCCGCCCTTCGCGTTCTTGTTCCGAAACCGCGGCGGGGGCGCCTTCGAAGACCGCGGGGCGCTCCTCGGACAGCTTCGGCCCCACGCCCAGGAGGCGCTGGCCGTACTTGACCTCGATCGCGACGGCCGCCAGGACCTCTGGCTCGGCGGCTCCGGCGAGGCCCCGAGGGTGCTCGTAAACCGCGTCCCAGGCGGAGCCTACATCGCCTTCAGGCTCCGCGGCACCCGCGCCAACACCGAGGGCGTCGGCGCCACGGTGACCGTCACCGCGGGCCCCAGGCGCCTGGTCCAGAGCCTGAACCCCACCGGGAGGCCCTTCGGCTACGACCCTCGGAGGGTGGTCTTCGGCCTGGGCGCCGCGCGCCAGGTGGACGCCGTCGAGGTCCGGTGGCCCGACGGAACCGTTCAGCGCACCGGCGCCCTCCCGGCCGGGCAGGAGCACCTCCTGATGGAGCCTTGACAGGGGTGGTGCCCGCTGGTGCCATCCCGGCCCGAAGATGCCTACCTTGTCGCCCCGTGCTCGCAGAGCCGCGCTCCTCGCGCTGGTCGCCGCGCTGTTCTTCCTGATCCCCTCGGGGCTGCCATACTTCGTCGGGGGCACCGTGGACTTCGCCCAGGGCGTGCGCCTCACGGAGGCCCAGGTGCCCAGGCAGGCCGCCCCGGGAGATAGCGCCACGCTGCGCTTCAGGTTCCAGCCCTCGCGCCCGCTCCAGGGCAACTGGTGGGTCTTCGTCCACATCGAAGGCACCGTCGGAGGGCAGCAGAACTGCCGCGTCGTCGAGGACCACCCGCCGTCGCCCCCGGCCTCGCAGTGGGGCACCCAGGCGGTCACCCATGACGTGCACGTCACCTTCCCCAGCAACTGCCGCCCCGGGCGCCTGGAGGTCCTGGCGGGCATCTACGAGCGCGACACGGGCCAGCGCCTCGCCCTGCGGAGCCCCAGGAGCTTCGACAACCGCCTCCATGTGGGCGCCCTGGACATCGTCCCGGCGCCCGCTTCGCCCAACCCCGTCACGCTGCGCGGGAGCGACCTGCGGCGCCAGGAGAACGTCGCGCTCCTGGACCCCTGGAGGCCCGTGCTGGCGGCCCTCGGGGTGGCCCTCCTCCTCGCGCTCCTGGCCCGCTGGAGGCTCGGCGAGCGCGAGACCCCCGAGGAGCCACGGCTCCCCAGGGCCCTGCGCTACGGGGCCCCCCTGGTGCCCGTAGGGCTCTTCGTCTTCGGGCTCTTCGTGGTGCTGGAGTTCGTCAAGGACGACGCGTACATCTCCTTTCGGTACGCCCACAACCTCGTCGCGGGCCAGGGGCTGGTGTTCAACCCCGGTGAGCGCCTGGAGGGCTACACCAACTTCCTCTGGACCCTGCTCATGGTCCCCTTCGAGGCCCTGGGCTGGGACCTCTTCCAGGTGTGCGAGTGGCTCGGCACCGCGCTCGTGGCCGTGCTCCTCTGGCGCCTGACGCGCGCCGCCGTCGCGCTCCACGGCGAGCGCAGGGACCTGTCGCACCTCTGGGGCCCCCTGTGGCTGGCGTCCTCGTCGAGCCTCACCGTGTGGGCCAAGAGCGGCCTTGAGCAGCCCCTCTCCACGCTCCTGCCCTTCACGGGCGCCTGGCTCCTGTGGACCGCCTCCGACGGGGACGCGCGCAGGCGCACCCTCGGGGCCGGGCTCCTCCTGGGCCTGGGCTGCACCACGCGCCCGGAGGTCCATCTCATCACCGCCCTGGTCGGGCTCCCGCTCCTCTGGGACGCCGCGCGGGCCCGCAGGCTCACCGACCCCCTCAAGTGGTACGCCCTCGGGGTGCTCCTCCCGGTGGTGCCCTTCCACGTCTTCCGGCTCACGTACTACGGCGACCTCCTGCCCAATACCTTCTACGTAAAGACCGGCACCGGCGACATGATCTGGCGCGCGGGCGTGCGCACCCTGCGCGACATGTTCGATTTCAACCACCTCGCCTGGCTCGTGGCGCTCGTGCCCTTCGCGTTCCTCGACGACCGCCGCCGCCGGGAGAAGCTGGTCATGCTCGCCGTGGTGGTCGGCTTCATGGCCTACGTCGTCAAGGTCGGCGTGGACGAGATGCACTGGCACCGGCTGTACCTCCCGGCCCTGCCCTTCCTGGTGTGCCTCGCCGCGTGTGGGGCGCGCAGCCTCGCCGACGCGGCCGTCGCGCTCCTGAAGGCCCCAAGGCTCCCGCTGGCCCTGGGCCTCTGGGCCCTCCTCGGGTACGGGGCCTGGCTCAACGAGGTCACCACCTGGATGGAGTACTCGGGACTGAACGGCCACGGGGACCTCGCGGGCACCTACCACCCGGACATGGGGAAGTTTCTTACTCGCCACACGCGCCCCGGGGGCCTGGTGGCCTTCCAGGACATGGGCAGCACGCCCTACCACGCCCCGGACCTGCCCTTCCTGGACTTCATAGGCCTCGTGGACCGCACCGTCGCCCGCGCCCGCCACGCCCACGGGCTCCACGCCTTCGTGCCCCTCGGGGACGCCGCCGAGGAGGCCCGCTACGACGCAGAGATGCGCGCGTATTTCTACCAACGCAGCCCCGAGTGGGCGATCCTCACGGTGTACCCGCCGGCGCACCTCCAGGAGCGCATCGCCAACAACTTCCTGGAGAACCCCTCGCCGGAGGCGCTGCTGGACACCTACGGCAACAACGGCTACCAGTTCGGCATCTGGGAGGACCGGCGCTTCCACCGGGACTACGTCCACGTGCGCACCTGGCCCCGCTCCCGGGGCTACTACCTCTCGCTCTTCCGGCGCCGGGACCTCTGGGAGCAGGTCCCTCGGGAGGTGGTGCTGGAGCGCCCCCCCGCGGACCTGCGCGGCGCCCGCGCGACGCTCACCCAGGGCGTGGAGCTCCTCGGCAGCGAGGTGCAGGCCCAGACCATCGAGCGCCACGAGGCCTTCATCACCACCTGGTGGCGCGCGCCGGGTCCCCTCCCGGCGGACACCACGGTGTTCATCCATGTAGACCGCCCGGACTACCGCGCCACCATGGACCACCCCCCCGGCGACTGGATGTACCCCGCGGACCGCTGGCGCGCAGGGGACATCGTCGAGGACCGCGTGCTCTTCCAGCTCCCCATCGGCATGCCGCCGGGGACCTACAACGTCTTCATCGGGCTCTACCGCCGCGCCACCGGCGAGAGGCTCCACGTGACCTCCGGCGCCAATGACGGCACGGACCGCATCCCCCTCGGGACCCTGAGCGTCAGGGCCTTGAGACCCGTGCTCGATCAGCTCATCCCGCCGACCCGGGTCGAGGTCCAGCGGCGCTACCCGGAGCGGATCCCTGGAGGGCCTCGGTGAAGGCCCGGGCCTGCGTGGCCACGTAGAACCCGAAGGCCAGGTCCACCACCACGCAGGCCACCACGTACCAGTCCGCGATGAAGCCCTGACGCCCCAGGTGCCAGGAGTCCCAGAGGACCCCGTGGGCCGCGATCCCCGCCGCGAGCACCCAGGGCGAGCGCTTCAAGCCCCACCAGGCCAGCGCCGCGAAGACCCCAAGGCCCAGGAGCTCCAGGCCCAGCCACCCACCGGCCCCGTGGTGCAGGTGCCAGCTCGACAGGTACACCGTGGGCATCAGCGCCAGGAACGCCGCCATGACGCGCCGCTCCAGGAGCGACCCCCGGCGCCCCTTGGACCGCTGCACCACCACCACCGTGACCAGCGCAGCGGTCCCCGCCACCGCGCCGATGGTGGGCTCCAGGAGCAGCTCCAAGGGACGGAAGTCCGGCACCAGCAGCGCCGCCGCGCTGTACCCGAGGAGGAGCGCCACCAGCCCCACGGTGTCCAGGTCTCGCTTCACGCCTACACCTCCCTACACCACGGAACGAACGTCCTGCGTGTGCGCTGCGAGGATAGCATCGGACCAAAGGGGCATCGCGGGTAGACTCGTGCGCGGAGAACGCACCACGATGCACGACCCGACGCTCGCGAAGGAGGCCCTGGCGGAGCTTGGCGAGGACCTGGCGGAGAGCCCGCTGTTCAACCCCGACCTGGCGCCGGTGCCCGCGGGGCGGCGCAACTGGACCACCTGGAACTTCGCGGCGCTCTGGATCTCCATGGCGCACTGCATCCCGACGTACATGCTCGCCGGGGGGCTCATCGCCGCGGGGATGAACTGGTGGCAGGCGCTGCTCACCATCGGGCTCGGGAACGTGATCGTGCTGGTGCCGATCCTGCTCAATGCGCACCCCGGGACGAAGTACGGCATCCCCTTCCCGGTGCTGGCGCGGGCGAGCTTCGGCACCCGCGGGGCCAACGTGCCCGCGGTGCTCCGGGCCATCGTGGCGTGCGGGTGGTTCGGCATCCAGACCTGGATCGGCGGCGAGGCCGTGCGCACCTTCCTGGAGACCCTCTGGCCGGGCTACGCCCACCTCGGGGGCGGGGCCTCGCTGCTCGGGCTCACGGCGCCCGCGGCGATCACCTTCTTCGCCTTCTGGGGGCTCAACATCTTCATCATCTTCCGGGGGATGAACGCCGTACGGGTCTTCGAGAACTGGGCGGCGCCCATCGTGCTTGTCATGGCCGCGCTCCTCCTCGGTTGGGCCGTGAGCACCGCCCACGGGGTGGGGCCGCTCCTGGCGCGCCCCTCGGCGTTCCCGACCTTCGGGGCCTTCTGGCGGGTCTTTGTCCCGAGCCTCACGGCCATGATCGGGTTCTGGGCGACCCTGTCCCTCAACATCCCGGACTTCACCCGCTACGGCAAGGGCCAGCGCGAGCAGATGCTCGGCCAGACCCTGGGGCTGCCCACCACCATGATCGCCTTCTCCATGATGGGCGTGGTGATCACCTCGGCCTCGCAGGCCATCCTCCGCGGGGCCCGGGTGGAGCAGCTCTGGGACCCGGTGTTCATCCTGTCGCAGCTCACGTCCCCCACGGCCCCGGAGGGGCTCCCGGGGCCGCTCATCGCCAGCGGGGGGCTGCGCTTCCTGGTGGCGGTCGTCGCCCTCCTGGGCGTGGGGATCGCCACCATCAGCGTGAACATCGCCGCTAACGTGGTGAGCCCGGCCAATGACTTCGCCAACCTGTCCCCGCGGAGGATCTCCTTCAAGACCGGTGGCCTGATCACCGGCGTCGTTGGCATCTTGATGCTCCCGTGGAAGCTCATGGCCAGCGCGGGGAACTACATCTTCGTGTGGCTCATCGGGTACTCCGCGCTCCTCGGTCCCATCGCGGGGATCATGGTGGCGGACTACTGGCTCCACCGGGACAAGACCCTGGACGTTCGGGAGCTCTACCGCCCGGACGGGCGCTACGCGGGGGTCAACTGGGTGGCCATCCGGGCGCTGGTGCTGGGGGTGCTGCCCAACGTGCCGGGCTTCCTCAAGGCCTCGGGGCTCACCCACGGGCCGAGGGATTTCTTCGACGCCCTCTACCCCTACGCGTGGTTCGTGGGCTTCGGGCTGGCCTTCGTGGACTACCTGGCGGGGACCCAGTGGGAGCGCAAGAACAGCGCCCGGGCGGTCACTTGATGAACAGTAGCTCGCGGTACGAGGGCAGCGGCCAGTAGTTCGAGGCCACGTGGGTCTCGAGCTGGTCGGCCAGGGCCCGGAGCTCGCCCATCAGGGGCAGCACGGTGCCCTTGAAGTACCGGGCGTGCTCGAAGGGGTCGCTCTCCTGGTGGTTGTCCGCGGCGTCCAGGGCGTCGAGCGCCGTGATGAACCGGGACGACAGCGACGCGAAGGCGTCGAGCTGGGCGCGCGGCACCGAGGCGTCCGCGCCCGCCGCCGTGGTGGCGCTCACGGTCTGGGCCAGGAGCGTCTGGTGCTGGAGCACCGCCGGGAGGATGAGCTGCCGGCCCACCAGCACCATGGCCTCGGACTCGATCAGGAGCTGCTTGGCGTACAGCTCGATGTAGATGTGCTCGCGGCTCTCGAGCTCCGTGCGGGTCATCACCTTGTACTTCTCGAAGAGCTCCAGGTTCTTCTCGGCGACCATCACCGGGATGGCGGCGATGCAGTCCCGGAGGTTGGGCAGGCCCCGGCGCTCGGCCTCGGCGTGCCACTCCTGGGTGTACCCGTCGCCGTTGAAGATGATCCGCTTGTGCTCGTGGACCAGGTCCCGCACCACCGCGATGGCCGCCTCGGTGAGCTGCGCGGGCTCCGGGTGCGGGCCCACCGCCGCCTCCAGGCGCGTGGCCACGTAGTCCAGGCTCTCCGCCACGATGGTGTTGAGCACGGTCACGGGCCAGGCCACGCTCTGCCCGGAGCCCACCGCGCGGAACTCGAACTTGTTCCCCGTGAAGGCGAAGGGCGAGGTGCGGTTGCGGTCCCCGCTGGCGCGCGGGATCTGCGGCAGCGAGTGCGTCCCGAGGTCGATCTGCCCGCCCTTGAGCGTGCGCATCGGCCGGCCCTGCTCGATCTGCTCCACGATGTCCGTGAGCATGTCCCCGAGGTAGATGGAAATGATCGCCGGGGGCGCCTCGTTGGCGCCCAGGCGGTGGTCGTTGGCCGCGCTGGCCACGGTGCACCGCAGGAGGTCCCCGTAGCGGTCCACCGCGCGCATCACGGCGCACAGGAACACCAGGAACTGCGTGTTGGTGTGCGTCTCGTCCCGCGGGTCCAGCAGGTTCACGCCGGTGTTCGTCGCCAGGGACCAGTTGTTGTGCTTCCCGCTGCCGTTGACCCCCGCGAAGGGCTTCTCGTGCAGGAGCGCCACCAGGTCGTAGCGGCTGGCGACCTTGCGCAGGGTCTCCATCATCAGCATCTGGTGGTCCGCGGCGATGTTGGCGTTCTCGTACACCGGCGCCACCTCGAACTGCCCCGGCGCCACCTCGTTGTGGCGGGTCTTCACCGGCACGCCCAGGCGGTACATCTCCCGCTCCACCTCGGCCATGTAGGACAACACCCTACCCGGGATGGAACCGAAGTAGTGATCTTCGAGCTGCTGGCCCTTTGGGGGCTTGGCGCCGTAGAGGGTGCGGCCGCAGGTGACCAGGTCCGGGCGCTGGTAATAGAGGTTCTGGTCGACGAGGAAGTACTCCTGCTCGCAGCCGAGGGTGGCCACGACGCGCGTGCCCTCGGCGTGGCCGAAGAGCTTGAGCACGCGCCCGGCCTGGACGGCGAGGGCGTCAATGGACCGCAGGAGCGGGGTCTTGTGGTCCAGGGCCTCGCCCTTCCACGACACGAAGGCCGTGGGGATCACGAGGGTGACGTGGTTGCGCCCGCGGGTGACGAAGGCCGGGCTGGTGGGGTCCCAGGCGGTGTAGCCCCGGGCCTCGAAGGTGGCGCGCAGGCCACCGGAGGGGAAGCTGGACGCGTCGGGCTCGCTCTGGACCAGCTCGCTGCCGGAGAGGGAGATGACCACGTGCCCGTGGCTGTCCGGGGTGATGAACGCGTCGTGCTTCTCCGCGGTGCTGCCCGTGAGGGGCTGGAACCAGTGGGTGTAGTGCGTGGCGCCCTTCTCGACGGCCCAGTCCTTCATGGCCGCGGCGACGATGTCCGCCGCCTGGGCGTCGAGCCGCACGCCCTGGTCGACGGTGCGCAGCAGGGCCTTGTACACGTGCTTCGGGAGCCTGCGCCGCATCTCGTCGAGGTTGAACACGTCGGAGCCGTAGAGCTCGTCCACGCGCTGCGTACCGACCCCTTCGGGGTTCGGGTCCTTCCACGAGTACGCTGCGACGATGGCATCCTGCCTGGAGTTGTTGCTTCCCATGGGGCCGGAATCGAACGCCCATTCCCCCCCCGCGTCAAGGCCCTCAGGGGAACACCCTGGCACACTGGGGTCGCCCCGACCGATCGACGCTGCGACGCCAGACGGCCCCGCCCCCACGAAGTGTCCCCGCGCCCCGGCGCGCTCAGGGCCCCGCGTCGGGCGCGGGCTGCGGCCCCGGGCGGGGCTCGCCGGAGCCGCCGGCGCCGGTCCACCCGACGCGGTAGGAGCGAGGGTCGCGCACCCCGAGGCGCCACGCCGTGGCCACCTGCGAGGCCGCGGTGATGGCCCTCGGGCGCCCCGGCTCCGAGGGCTCCGGGAGAGAACCGAAATCCGCCTGATCGAAGAAGCGCGCGAGCTCCACGCGCACGACCACGCGGTCCGTGGCCTCCTGGGTGGCCTCCAGGTGCAGGCCCTCCGGGCGATCGAAGGCCACACCATACACCGTGTAGGGGCGTGTGGGCGCGCCATCTTCACCGCCCTGGGTGTTGAAATCCAGGGAGCCCTCGAAGGGGATGGACACGGCCCCGCGGGTGGCGGTGCCGCGGACCACCATGGAGTGACCGCCGAGCATGGCGCCGACGACGCCCCCGTCGGGCACCGCGGAGCCCCCCGGGAACGCGAAGGACACGCTGCGGTAGAGCCCGTTGCGCGCGTTGGCGGCCCCGAGGGGCGAGGGCGAGGGCGCCAGGAGGTCCACGGCGCGCAGGACGCTCCCGCCGCGCTCGAAGCCGAGCTCGGCCACCGGGGCGCGGGGGCACCCGTGGCAGTGCTGGGCCCAGGCGGTGCCCACGGAGAGCCCCGCCAGGAGCGAGCGAGGCCTGGTGCGCGCGCGGGCGATGGGGGCGTCGCTGTAGACCCGGGTGGGGCCCCAGGCCACCACGAAGCGCTCCAGCGCGAGGGTCCAGCCGAGGGCGGTGACACCGGCCGCGCCGGAGCCCGTGACGGCGCCCTGGAAGCGCAGGCGGTGGTCACCCGTGGAGCCCGCGCAGCGCACGCCGGAGAGGGCGACAAGGCACATTCCAAGGGATACACCAAGGCACATCGCAGGGCGCTTCACAGGTAGACCCCGAGGGTGAGGAAGAAGGTCAGCGGGCTCCCGGCGGTGAAGTGCCTGACCGGGAAGAACGACGAGGCGGTGCCGGGGTTGAAATTCGACGCGGTGTTCAGCTGGGCGTCGCGCCAGCGCGCGTCGAGGAGGTTCTTGGCGCTGGCCCCGAGCTCCAGGGCGCCCACGCGGAGGGCCGCGGAGAGGTCCACCAGGAACACGGGCTCGCTGCGCTCGTCGAGGGGCAGGGGCCGGGGACCATAGAAGCTCGCCCCGAGGCCCCCGCGGGCGCGCACCGCCCAGGACCGCCAGCGGCCGAGGTCCCGCTCCAGGCCTACGTCCAGCCGGGCCACCACGGCGGGGACATACGGCAGGAGCGAGCCCGCGGGCACGGTGCTCCCGAGGGCGTCGTTCTCCACCGTGGCGCGGGTGTAGGTGAGCGAGGCGTTGACGTCGAGCCAGGGCCTCGGCCGGGCGCGCAGCCAGAGCACGGCCCCGAGGCGCCGGGACGCGCCGATGGGCACGCTCCTGCCGACGGTGGGGTCAAAGAGCAGGTCGTTGCCCACGAGGGTGTGGTACGCCGCGGTAGACACCGCCAGGCGGGCGCGGGCGAGGGGCTCGTTGCCGAGGGTCCAGCGGGCGCCGAGCTCCTGGCCCAGCACGGACACGAAGGGGGCGCTCTCGCCGTCGGCCAGGGTGAGGGCGTCTGGCGAGCGGAAGCCCGACCCCAGGCTCCCGAGGAGGGTCACCCCGCGGCCGAGGTGCAGCTCCGCGGTGGCCTTGGGGCCTACGTGCACGCCCAGGGCGTTGCGGTTGACGCGCTCGGTGCGCTGGTCCACGGCGCGGAACACGTCCGCGGAGACGTCGTAGGCCAGGGCGTCCAGGCGAGCGCCGCCGCGGAGGGTGAGCCTGGGGAGGAGCCTCGCGGTGAGGTCGAGGTACAGCCCCACGTGGGTGGCGCGGACGTCCGCGGACACGTCCCCGTTGTCCCGCAGGCGCGAGGGTTCGCTGGTCAGGGCCTGGAGCCTGCGCTGGGCAAGGGCGTAGCGATCGTGGCGCGTGAACCAGCCGAGCTCCACGGCGTGCGTTCGGTGGAAGAGCTCCGCGGTGCGCTGGTAGTACCCGTTGGCCCCGACGGTGCCGCCGCCGTACCGTTGTTCGATGAGGTCGCCCTCGTGGGCGCGCAGGAGGTAGCCCGTGAAATTCTCCGTGAGGGAGAGGTCCCGGGCCTGGCCGAAGACCCGCAGCTCGGCCCTCTCGCCTGCGCGGCGCCAGTCGTAGGCGGCGGCGACCAGGGCGCGGGACGAGAGCCCCCCCTGGCGCCCGGCCTCGGGGTAGGCGCCGAAGAAGTCCACCCGCCCCGCGTCCAGGTCGTCCTCGCGCACGACGCCCGGCGAGACGAAGCGCGTGGCGTACACCGTGGCCAGGAGGCGCAGGAGGCCGCTCCGCCCGGCCTCGGTGACCCACTGGGCCACGGCGCTGGCGCGGTCAAAGCCGCGCGAGGGCCCGAAGCCGTCGGAGTGCACCAGGTCCACGGCGGCGAAGGTCTCGTCCGGGTGGCCGCCGGGGCCGTAGAGCGCCACCAGGCGCTGGTAGTTGAAGCGCCCCAGGGTGGAGCGCACGGTGAGCCCTCGGGTGGGCAGCGCCAGGTGGTAGTCGATGGACCCGGCCACGGCGAAGTTCCCCTGCCTGGGGTCCGCGGTGCCCTCGGTGACGTCCAGCCGCGAGACCAGCTCGGGGACGAGGAAATACAGGTCTACGTAGCCCTGGCCGTGGATGTTGGACTCTTCATTGAGGGGTATGCCATCCACGGAGAACGCGATGTCCTGGCCGTTCTCGCCCGTGAAGCCCCGCAGGAAGACGTGCTGGGCGTGGCCTTCGGTGCCCTCGTTGGAGAGCATCACCCCGGGCGCCAGGGACAGCACCTCGGCGCCGGTCAGCCGCGGGACGTTCCGGAGCGCGCCGAGCTCCAGGTCGTAGTGGGACGCCGTGCGGTCCCGGGTCCCTCCGCGCACCACGGCCTCCGCCGCGGGGCCCTCGGGCGCAGGCACCCCCGCCTCGGGCGCCGCGGTGGCGTCCGTCGCCGCGCCAGCGTCCGCCGCGCCAGCGTCCGCCGCGCCAGCGTTCACCGGTGGGTGGGCCTGGTCGTGGGCGTGGGTGAGCCCTTCGGCCCCGGCGCCGGGCTCGTCGTCGTGGAGCTCGGGCACCTCGGCGTCGGCGTGGGCCACCACCGGCGGCGCGATGGCGAGGTGGAAGCGCAGCCTCACCGGGATGGGCACCCCCTCCCGCCGGGCGGGCTCGAAGCGCAGCGACGCGCAGGCCGCGCGCGCCGCGTGGTCAAAGCTCTCCGGCGCGTCCGCGGGGATGTGCCCGAGGACCTCCGTGTGCGTCACCGCCCCGAGCTCGTTCAGCGTGAGCAGGAGCTCCACGTCCACCCGGCGCCCTCCGCCGTCCGCAGGGTACGCCGGCCTGGCCCGCTCCAAGAGCCGCGGAGACACCACCCGGGGCGTCCCCGGGGCGTCCCCCGCGGCTCCCCCGCCGTCCACCACCCCCGCGTCCTGGGCCCGCGCCATTGGCGCAAAGACCAGCACCACCAGGATCAACCCCAGAAAGAACAGAGGTGTAGGTGTAGAGCCTACCTTGCGCTGAAAATTGGGTGGTAGCACGATTGCAACTGAGTTGCATCTATAGCGGGTCCGAGGGCGGGTGGGAAGGGTGTCCCCGGGGAGAAATCGAGATCCAATTACTATTGCAACTGTGATGCATCTATGCGAAACCCTCGGACCATGAACAAGTGGTTGATTTGCGGGGCGCTGGCGGCGGGGTGTGGCGTGGGTCCCGGGCAGGCGCCGGGCACGCTGCGGGTGGTGCTGGAGGCGGAGGAGACGATCACGCAGGGGATCCCTGCGCGGGTGGGCACCAGCGGGGAGGGCGTGCAGGACGGGTGGGCGCTCACGTACACCCGCTTCTGGGTGGTGCTGGGCCGGGTGGAGCTCTCCAGCGCGGCGGGGGCGCGCGTTGTGGTGCCAACGGCTTGGGCGACGGGGTCCCGGGTGGTGGACCTGCGGGCGGGCACCCAGGACGCGTTCACCGTGCAGGGGGTAGCCCCGGCGCGCTACGACCGGGTGAGCTATGAGAGCCGCCCGGCGGACGCCTCCACGGAGTATCCCGCCGGGGCGTCCATGGCGGACCGCCAGGCGATGCTCGGGAGCTCCACCTGGATCGAGGTCACGGCCACCCGTGGGGCGCGCTCGGTGCGCCTGTCCTGGCGCTTCTCCGAGGGGTGGCGCTACAGCGACTGCGAAGGACCGGAGACTCGCCCCGGGCGGGGCTTCGTGGCGGCCTCCGGCGGCGCGACGGTGCTGGCGTTGTCCATCCATGGCGACCACTGGTGGTGGCAGACCCTGGGGCAGGAGGGCTCCCCGGTGCGCTTCGACCCCATCGCCAACGCGGACACGGCCATGGCTCCGTACGCGGGCAACGGCGACGGCGAGGTCACCCTGGAGGAGTGCGAGCGGGTGGGCCTGGCGCAGATCCCTCCTGCGGACGGGGTGTTCAACCCGCTGGGGCGCGCCACCACCCTCGGGGGCTTCCTGCGTGAGTCCACCGGGACCAACGGGCACATCGACGGGGACGGGGTCTGCGCCGCGGCGCGGGTGCGTTAGCGGGCGGGTTCGTGTATGCTGCGCCGCACCATGGCGCGGACACTGTTGACCGATGAGGCGCTCGCCGCGGGGCTCGCGGCCCTGCCGGGCTGGGCGCGTGAGGGCGAGGCCATCGCCCGGACCTTCGCCTTCGGCAGCTACGCCGAGGGGGTGGCCTTCGCGGTTCGGGTGGCCCTGGACGCCGAGCGCCGGGACCACCACCCGGACGCGCTCACCATCGGGTACCGCAAGGTGCGCGTGGCGTACACCACCCACGACGCGGGCGGGCTCACCGCGCGGGACCTGGAGGCCGCTGGCGCCGTGAGCGCGCTTCTGGGATAGTGCGGCGCCGTCATGAAGCTCGAGCTCTTCGCCGTCACGGAGAACCCCCCGGAGATCCTCCCCGCGGAGCCCACCCGCGAGTGGATGGACGTGTTCCCGCACCGCCACCCGTACCGCTGCCTCCCGCTGGCCATCGCCAACACCTACGGCTGGGAGCTCCTGTGCCCCGGCAGCTTCGAGGCCACCTGGAACGGCGGCCCGGACGCCACGGACATCACCTTCCGGGGCGAGGGGCAGTTCAAGCAGCTTACGCACTTCGTGCAGTCGTTCTTCGCCCGGGGGATCGTGACGTTCCATACGGGGTATCTGTTCCGCACGGAGCCGGGCTGGCACACCGTGGCCAGCGGACCCATGAACCTCCCCAAGGACGGCATCCAGGCCCTGACGGGCGTGATCGAGACGGACTGGCTGCCCTTCCCCTTCACCATGAACTGGCACTTCACCCGGCCGGGCACCGTGCGCTTCGAGGCGGGGGAGCCCTTCTGTCATGTGTACCTGGTCAAGGCCAACGTCCTCCAGGAGGTGAGCCCCGTCATTCGTAGCATCCACGAGGACCAGGACCTCAAGGCCGAGTACGAGCAGTGGCGCTCGAACCGCGAGCAGTTCATCCAGAAGCTCCGCGGCCGCGACGAGGAGACCGTCAAGCAGGGCTGGCAGAAGAACTACTTCCGAGGGGTCCTGGTGGACGGCACCCCCACGGAGGCCCCGCACGTCAGCAAGCTCCGGCTCCAGATGCCCAGGGACGCCCGCAAGAGGCGCTAGGTATACACGGTGTATACCCGGCTCACGGGGCGCGCTCGACGGCGGTGCCGTTCCAGCGGTAGGTGACCCGGCGTTGGGTGGCGTCCCAGGGCAGCAGGAGCGGGGCGATCCCGGGCGAGGGCTGGTCGTGGAAGGGGTAGTTCGCGACGGTCCAGCCGCGGGCCGTACCCGCTTCCAGCACGAGGTCCATGGAGCCCCGCGGGGGCATGCGCACACGGTTCTCGATGGTGTCCACGCCGACGCGGCGGCTGACCTCGGCGGCGAAGATCCTCCCTCGGTGCGGCGGCTCAAAGGAGTAGACGAGCAGGTTCTCCCGCTGGACCTGGAGGTCGGTGCCCTGGACCCTCGCGGTGGTGGCGCGGCGCACGCGCACGCAGGCCTCGGCGCGGCCCTCGCCCGTCAGGTCCGCGAGCTGCACCGAGAGCACCGTGTCCCCGTCGCTCATCGGGAGGGTCATGGTGTAGTAGCTCCGGCCCCCCTGGTAGCGGGTGCCCACCACCAGGAGCACCCGACCGAAGACCAGCACCTCCTCGGGGGTGGGGTCCTCGGCCACGTCGCCCACGGCGCGGTGCTCGGGCCTGGCGCCCTCGGGGACGTGCTCCCGCTGGCGGAAGAGCGCCAGGACACCCGTGACGTCCGGCGCCCCGGCGGGTGGCTGCAGGGGCGCCGAGGGACCCGACGGCGCTGGAGCCGCGGGGGCCGCGGGGTTGGCGACCTGGCTCTCCAGGGTGAAGCCCCGGGCGGCGGCGCTCCAGGCGTACACCCGCTGACGGGCGGGGCCCCAGGGGCTCAAGGGGGGCTCCACCCCGGCCTCGGTGGCGCCAGGAAACGTTGTAGCTGTAAAGCCCTGGACGCTCTCAAAGGACATGCGCAGCCGTCCGCCGGCGGGATAGGCTACAGTGTTGACAAGGCGGCTCGCGCCCGAGGAGCGGCCGAGCTCGTGGGCGAACCAGCGCTCCAGGCTCCCGCCGGCGCCGAGGCCGTAGAGCAGCAGGAGCTCGCGCTCGAAGGCCCCGGCGGAGACCCTCACCCGGAGCCCGACGTCGGGGCGGCCGTCGCCGTTGAAGTCCCGGAGGAGCGTCTCCAGGACGTCCTCGGCGCGGCGCGAGGGGAGCTCGGCCCAGGCGTAGCTTGCGCCGCTGGCGATCCCGGGGCCAAAGGCCAGGAGGTACTGCGGGAAGACCACCACCCGCTCCTGGACGCGGTCGCCGGTGAGGTCCACGCCGCGGTCAAAGACCGGCGGCACGGTCCCGAGGCCCCGATCTAGCTGGAAGCGTTGAAGGAGGTTGGCGGGCCCGACGGTGCCCACGCTCCCCGCGAAGGGTGGCAGGAGCGCGGGGCTCTGGGCGCTGCCGGGGCCCGTGGCCACGAGGGTCACGCCCCCGCCCGCGTCGGCGTCGCGGTACCCGAGGGTGCCCCGGAGGCTCGCCTGGCCGTCCCTCACCTCGGGCATGGCCCCCCAGGGGACAAAGGCCTCCAGGGTGAAGCCCGTGCGGCCGGGGAGGTCCTCTTCGACGATTCGGGCGCTGGGGATGGCCCTGCCGTTGCTGCGCACGACCCCGGCGTAGGCACCGGGCTCGCCGGGGAGGAAGGTGAGCTCCCGGACCACGGGGCGGGCGCCCGAGGGGAGGCAGAGCGTGAGCACCAGGGCGTCGTCGTGGGGGCCGTGGGCGCGAGAGCGCACCAGGTGGTCGTCGCGCACCTCGGCGGCGAGCCAAAGGCCCCCGTCGTCGCGGGCCAGGGCGAAGCCGAAGGAGGCGTCGTCGGCGCCGCGCCAGGTGGAGGCGCCGCTCCGGGGCTCGTCCACGGCGAGGAGCTCGGCCACCGGGGCCCAGTCCCGAAGGCGCCCGTCGAGGACCAGGGCGCTCGCCCCTCGGTCGTTGAAGCGCAGGGGCGTGTCCGCCCTGGCGGGCAGGGCGAGGAGCGCGACGGAGGCACCCAGGGCGGCGCGGGGGGTCATTCCGGGGGAGTGTAGCAACGGCTACCCGGGGTTGCTGGCCCCCCCGGGGCCGTGGTAACCCGCACCCCGCGAAAGTGCGGGTCCATGTTTGAGACGCTGACCAAGGGCTTCCGGGCCGCCAAGGCCCGGCTCACCGGCAAGGCGGAGCTGACCGGGGACAACATCGATCAGGCCCTGAGGGACGTGCGCATGGCGCTCCTGGAGGCCGACGTCGAGCTCGGGGTGGTCAAGCGCTTCCTCGGGCGGGTCAAGGATCGCACCCTGGGCAAGGAGGTGGCGCTGCGGGCCGAGCACCAGGGCCAGAAGGCCCTGGTGGAGCCCGGGGACCATTTCATCCAGGCGTGCCACGACGAGCTCATCGCGATGATGTCCTCGGACGACACGGACCTTCGCATGGCCCCGAAGGGCACTCCCACGGTGGTGATGATGGTGGGGCTCCAGGGCCAGGGCAAGACCACCACCAGCGCCAAGCTGGCCCGGCTCTACGCCCGGGACGGCAAGAAGGTGCTGCTGGTGGCGGCGGACCTGCAGCGCCCGGCCGCGGTGGACCAGCTCACGGTGCTGGGCCAGAAGGCGAGCGTGCCGGTGTTCTCGGTGCCCGGGAGCACGCCCGTGGAGGTGTGCCGCCGGGCCCTGGTGGTGGCCAAGGTCCAGAAGAAGGACCTGGTGATTCTTGACACCGCCGGGCGCCTGGCCATTGACACCACGCTGATGAACGAGCTCGCCCAGATCAAGGGCGAGGTGAAGCCCCAGAACATTCTGTTGGTGGTGAACGCGTCCATCGGCCAGAACGCCCTGGGCACGGCGCAGACCTTCCACGAGATGCTGGGGCTCACCGGCGTGGCCCTCACCATGCTGGACGGCGACGCCCGCGGCGGCGCGGCGCTTTCCATCCGGGAGGTGACCGGGGTCCCGATCAAGTTCGCGGGCGTGGGCGAGGGGATCGATAAGCTGGAGCCCTTCCGCCCGGACGGCATGGCGTCGCGCATTCTTGGGATGGGCGACATCGTCGGGCTGATGAAGGACTTCACGGACGTCGTCGACGCGAAGGAGGCCGAGCGCAACGCGTCGAAGATCCTCGAGGGGCGCTTCACCTTCGACGATTTCCTCGAGCAGATCTCGACGATCCAGCGCATGGGGCCGCTCAAGGAGCTGGTGGAGAAGATGCCCTTCTTCCCCGAGGGGGTCCCCGCGGAGGCCAACCTGGACGACCGGGAGCTCGACCGCGTCAAGGCCATGATCGGGTCCATGACCCGGCAGGAGCGCGAGGACGCGGACCTGTTCAAGACCCAGCCCTCGCGCGTGGCGCGCGTGGCCCGGGGCAGCGGCGTGAAGGAGGAGCAGGTCGCGGAGCTCGTGGCCAAATTCATGATGATGCGCGACATGATCGGCGGGATCTCCAAGCAGGCGGGGTTTTTGTCCCGCATGCCCGGGGCGAAGCAGCTCGCGATGGCGCGCAAGCTCAAGCAGATGATCGAGGTGCAGGGCCCCGACGCGGCGTTCAACAGCATCGCGCAGGAGATGCTGGAGGCGGCGGTGGCGGGGGGCGGCGGCGCGGCGATGCAGGACCCCGAGGGGCTGATGAAGCTCTTGATGGACCAGCAGGGCGGGCGCCGGAGCGCGGCCTTCGGGGGCTTCGGTGGCGCGGGCGGCGCGCCGGGGCCCGTCGGGGGTGACCGCAACAAGGCGAAGCGCAAGCAGGAGCGCGACGCCCGGAAGAAGAACCGTAGGAAGTGAGAGGCCCCCCTTAGCGGGCCAGAGCGCCGCGGGGGACAACCGACCGAGGAGAGCGATGACGAACGTAGCGCGTTGGATGATGTTGCTTGCCCTTGCTGGGGCCTGCGTGGAGCAGCCCGCGGCGCAGGGCGGCCCTCGGGGCGTGTCGCAGTCGGAGCTGGAGGCCGTGCGGCGCCGGGTGGCGTCGCGGACCGAGCCCCACCCGCAGCATGCGCTGCCCTTCAACTGGGACGGCAAGGTGCGGCTCCTGGGGTACGACATCGACCAGGCGGAGCTGCGCCCCGGGCAGCGGGTGACCATCACCTGGTACTGGCAGTGCCTGGCCCCGGTGGGCGACGGGTGGCGGCTCTTCACGCACCTGGACGACTCCAACGGCCCGCGCACCAACGAGGACAACATCGGCGACGTGCGCCGGGCGTACCAGCCCGAGCGCTGGCGGGCCGGGGAGTTCATCCGGGACGCGCAGACCTTCGAGCTGCCGCAGGACTGGGACTCGCCGGTGGTGAAGATCCACGTGGGCGTCTGGAAGGACACCGCCCGCATGGCCGTCACCCCCGAGGGCGAGACCGACGGCACGCGCCGGGCGCGCACCATGGTGCTGAACACCGGCGTGCGGGTGCAGGTGGCGGAGCTCACCGTGGGCCGCGCCACGGGGACGATCACCCCCGACGGGCGGCTGGACGAGCCCGCCTGGGCGGGCGCGGTGCGCATCCCGCAGCTCGTGAACACGGGCTCGGGCAACCCCCCGGGGGCCACGGACGCTCACGCCAGCGCGCGCATGCTCTGGGACGACCAGAACCTGTACGTCGCCTTCGAGGTGGCCGACGAGAACCTGGTGGACCCGGCCACGGAGCGCGACGCCCACCTCTGGGAGCACGACACCGTGGAGGTCATGGTGGACCCCGACGGCGACGGGCGGAACTACTTCGAGCTGCAGGTGTCGCCGCGCAACCAGCGCTTTGACACGCGCTACGACGCGCCGCGGGACCCGCAGCCCGAGGGCCACAAGGACTACAACCCCGCGTACCGCAGCGGCGTGGTCACCAATGGCACCATCGGCAACAGCGACGACACGGACACGGGCTACACCGTGGAGATGGCCATCGCCTGGTCGGACATCTCCCAGGGCCTGCCGCACAACCCGCCGGTGGCCGGGGACGCCCTGCGGCTCAACCTCTTCGTCATGGACGAGGACAAGACCGGCGGCCACCGCGCCGCGGGCTGGAGCGCGCCGCACCGCGGGGACTTCCACACCCTGGAGCGCTTCGGGCGCGTCACCCTGGCCGCGGAGGTGCCGGGCCTCGCGCCGCAGGTGGCGCCGTCCATCGGCAACCCCGTGGGGGCCTCCAACGCCCCGGTGCCGGTGGCCATCCCGGGCAACGGCCCGGCGATCCCCGCCCGCATCGACCCCACGCAGCTCCGGGTCGTGCAGCCCCAGGGCGCCCGCCGCCCGCCGGGCACCGCGCCCCGCCGTCCGCCAGCGCCCTAGAGCGCGCCCCGCGTGCCCCGGCCGCCCCACACATCGCCCACCGCGCGCCAGCTCTCGGACAGGATCTTCAGCGAGCTGGTCGCGCGGGCGCGCGCGCGCGAGGGGCCGGTCTTTCCGCTCCACGTCGGCGACACCTGGCTCGAACCGCTGGAGAGCGCCCGCTGCGAGGCCCTCTCCACCCAGGCGCACCCGGGGCTCCACCAGTACGCCCCGGTGCAAGGAGACCCCTCGCTCCTCCAGGCCATCACCAACCGGGTGCAGGTGCGATATGGGATTACCTTGGATCCCATGTATGTGCAGGTCATGAGCGGTGGGACCTCGGGGTTGTCTGTCGTCGCGAGCGCGCTGCTTGATCCTGGCGACGAGGTGCTCCTGCCCTCGCCGTACTGGCCGTTGATCCGCGGGATCGTGGCGGCGCGGGGGGCGGTGGCGGTGCAGGTGCCGTTCTACACGCGGCTTGGGGAGCCGGGCTTTGACCCCGAGGCGGCGCTGGAGGCGAGGGTGACCCCGCGCACGGTGGCGCTCTACGTGAACACGCCCAACAACCCGACCGGGAGGGTGCTCCCTCGGGGGGCGCTGGACGCGCTGGAGCGTGTGGCCCTGCGCCATGACCTCTGGGTGCTCACCGACGAGGCCTACGAGGACCTGCACTTCACGCCCGCGGCGGAGCCACCCTTCTGGGCGAGGCCCTCGCTGCGGGAGCGGGCGGTGGCGACGCACACCTTGTCCAAGGGCTACGGCCTGGCGGGGCTCCGGGTGGGCTTTACGCACGGACCTCCTTCGGCGCTGGGGGCGATCCGCGCGGCGCAGACCTTCCAGACGTACTGCGCGTCGAGGCCCTCGCAGGTGGCGGCGGGGAGGGCGCTGCGCGAAGGGGAGGCGTGGGTGTCGCGGGCCCGGGCGCTCTACCAGGCGGCGGGGGCGCGCGCGGCAGAGGTGTTCGGGGTGCCCGCGCCGGAGGCCGGGACCTTCCTCTTCGTGCCCGTCGGGCGGTGGTTGCGGGAGGGCGAGGGAGACTGCTCGGGCTTCCTGGGGCGCTGCCTGGACGCCGGGGTGCTGCTCACGCCGGGGACCGCGTGCGGGGAGGACTTCACGGAGTACGTGCGGCTGTGCTTCACGGCGGTGCCGCCGGAGGCGCTGGAGGAGGCGCTCGGGGCGCTCTCCGCGGTGCTTCGCGAGGGGTGAGCGAGGGCCACGGCGCCGCCGGTGGCATCACCGCGGTGCGGACTTCGGACCGCAGCTCGGACTGACCCGACGCCAGGGATTGCCGCTTCGCCCCGCGCATGCATTAATTGCGTTTATGCGGCGTTGGTCGTGGATGACTGGGATCGCAGCGCTGGCGTGTGCGAATACGGTGGCGACCCTCCAACAGGACGGCGGCGCCCCGGAAGCCATCACCGATGTCCCCTCCCTGCCCCCGGATACGCCCTCGCCTGGAGGCGTCGCTGCGGTTGTGCCCGCCTTGGGCTTCCTCATTGTGCTCATGGCGGATGGTCGAGTGTTCTGCCGAGGCGCGAACACGACGGGAGAGTGCGGCGTGGGGGTGCTCACCTCGGTCCCGACCTTTGCCCAGGTTCCGCTACCGCAGCGCGCCTTGCAGGTAACGGCCGGAACTCGCCACGTGTGCGCTCTCTTGGAGGACCGCAGCGTCGCCTGTTGGGGATCCATGACCCCGACCGGCTTCGAGGGACCCCCCGAGATCCGGTCGACCCCGGTGGTGATCGGTGGCCTGACCGGCGTGGTGCGCGTCGAGGCTGGGGCCTTTTCTGCATGTGCGCTGGGGTCGGAGGGTGAGGTCTCCTGCTGGGGACATAATTACGCGGGCCAGCTTGGCGATGGTACCCGGAACGCTTCGGAGCGTCCCGTTCGCGTCACGTTGTCGGCGAGGGCCGTGGCGCTGGACGCCGGAGGCAACCTCGCGTGCGTGCTCCAGAGTGACCGGCGTGTCCAGTGCTGGGGCTCCCTGATGGAGCCGACCGCGATCGTCGGCGAGGATCCGACGCGGCCCGGGATCTTGCCGGTGCCCTTCGCGGTGGTGGATCTCTCCGTGGGTCATGGCGGGCTGTGCCTGCGCGACGACGCCGGAGTTGTGCACTGTCGCGGCTATCTCGCCGCTCACAACGCGTTGGAGTTCTCGCCAGCGCCTCGGCCGTCCGCGGTCAGCGCGCTGTCCGTAGGCCAATACTTCACCTGCGCGAGGCTCGAGGACGCTACGGTTTCGTGCTGGGGCTATAACGGTACGGGCATGTTGGGAGGAGACGGGTTGGTGGTGCACGGCGTGGGTGGGTTCCGCGACGCGGTGTCCGTACACGCTGGAGCCGGTGGTGCGTGCATGGTTCGCCGCGGCGGGACCCTGTGGTGCTGGGGAAGGTCCCCAGGGTTGACCACCCTGTCACCTGTGCTGGTCGCCGCGCCCTGACTCGCGGCGCCCCTTTGGGGCGCTGGGCTTAGGGCCAAGGCCCCTCAGTTAGGGCCAATTTCGAGAGCGTCTCTCCGCGGTGACCTCGCCCCCCCGGCCCCATAGGCGTTAAGCGCCATCACGTTGCGGTCTGGTCGGGACCGTTCCTCCAAGGCGGAGCGGAGCTCGGACTTCGCCTG
>JACRDB010000094.1 GCA_016218725.1 Deltaproteobacteria bacterium | reverse complement strand
GGCGCGCGTCGCCGCGGCGCGGGCGCATGCGGCAGGCGCGCTGCGCGAGGCCGCGGTGAGGCCCGTCGACGGGGCGCTGGTGGCGCTCGCGGGCTGGCCCCGCGAGGCCGACGCGGCGCGGCTCCTGGCGGCCCTCACGGACGACCTGTGGGGCGCCCTCCAGGCGGCGTGAGCGCGGTCGTTACTGCGCGGTAACGACCGCGGGAGGGTCGGAGATTCCAGCGGTTTGGTGAGCTCAGTTGCCCCGGCCGGGGGGCGTGGAGTGAAACATCGCCCGCTGCGCCGCCAGCGCGCCCAGGAGCCTCCGGACGCGCTCCCTGGGGCTGCGGGTCTCCAGGAGGGCCTGGCGCTCCTCGGGGTCCGCGACCATGCGCTGCGCGAGGAGGTCGGCGCCGAGGACGCCGGGCTCGTCCCTTGGCAGCTCGATCTTGAGGTCCGGGCGCTTGCTCTTGAGGAGCGCGAGGAACTCTCCGGCGAGCGCGCGGGCCGCGCGCAGGTCGTACGCATCGGGGTCGGGCCCGTGGTCCTCCAGGACCGTGGCGCGGGCCCTGCGGAACGGCGGCTCGAAGGGCAGCTCCTCCAGCGCGACGCGCGCCTCCCCGCGGAGCGTGAGGTGGTACCGCCCGTCGGGAAAGCGCTCGTGCTCGACCACGAGGCCCACGCCCGCGATCCTCGCGACGGGTGGGTTCCCGTGCGCGTCCGCCGCGCCCGGCGCGATGGGCACCACCGCCATCGCGCCAAAGTTCGCGAGGACCTCGCGTGTCATCGCCCGATAGCGCGGCTCGAAGATGTGCAGAGGCAATGGACACCCTGGAAAAAGCACCACGCCCTCCAGAGGAAAGATCGGCATGGCCTGGAGCGCTTCCTCTGGGAGGCTGAGAGACATCGCTTGAGCGTAGCGCAATCTAGGGGTCAGCGCCGACCACGGCGTTACGCTGGAAGCGCGGGTGGCGACCCAGGGCCGACCATGCCCGGAGCGCTGGAACGCACCAAAAAATACAATAATTTCGTGTGGTTACAATTTTCTCCACGCACCTGTCACACTCCGCGGGGCTGGGGCGACCATCGCAGAGAGGAGGCTCCATGGTTCCGCAGCCCGCAGAGAGTCAGGAAGCTCCGCCGCCCCCACCAGGGTTGGTGCCGCGACTGGTGTCCGTGGTACGGGGAGCTGGTAGCGCCGTGGTCCCTCCACTGGAGTACCGACATCCCTATCTCGTCGTCTCGGAAGGCGGGTCCGCCGACGCGGACATCGAGCTCGCCGCGGCGGTCTGGCTCCGCACTGAGCGGTGGGAGCAGCTCCGCCGGAGGGTTCCCAGGGATCTGGCTGATCGCGCGGACGACCTCGTCGGGAACTCCATCCAGCGGGCTGCCGCCCAGAGCCCCGTGGTGCTCTTTCGCATCGAGGTGCTCTCGGAGAACGCGGTCGAGGGGCTCCTGTTCGCCGTGGCGAGGCGGCGGCTGTCCGACGAGGTAAGGAGTGAGAGGCGCCGACGGATGGGTAGCATCGAGGACTCTCCCGGCATTTCCAACCCCTGGGTCGGACGCCGGGTGAGGCTGGCAGGCGCCGCGGAGGTGCTCCTTGCGCTGGCGGAGACGGTTCGTGAGATGTACCCGCTCCTAGCCCAGGTCTTCGCTGTAGACGCTGTCAAGCTCCTGGACGATCTCTGGCAACGCTACGGCGATGAACAGAGCCTCTATCTCCTCGGCGACGTCGCGTGGGCCTTCGGTCTGGAGCCGTGGGTCTCGGCGACCCCGGAGGAAGAGCGAGGTCCCTACATCGCAGAGCGGTTGGGGATGACCCTCAGCGACGCGGACCAGGCGAGGGCGAGGAAGCGATCGAGCAGGGCGTACGAGCTGCTTCGCGCCGAGAGGTATGGTAGGTTCCGTGACGCTCTTGCAGACTTTCTACGAGACCCGGAGGAGCCATGAGGGCCGAGCGAAATCTCCGCTGCGAGGAGGCACAGTCGGCGATCGAGCGCCTCGCGGACGGTGAGGTGCTCGACGCTTCACTGCGTGGCGCGGTCGAGGAGCACCTGGCCTCGTGTGAGGTCTGCTCGGCGGACGAGCTGAATGACGAAGTCCCGACGCTCTACGGGTCGGACGTGGTCCTCGCTCAGCTCGCGTCGGCGGTGGGGGTCGCCGGACCCCGCGCAAACGAAGTCCGGGTGTCTGGGGAGTGGAGCGCGCTGGATACCCGCGCCGCGAAGGGTCCGGACGCCGCGCCCGTGCTGCCCGGCTGGGCGCGGGTCGGCGCACCCGGGCGCGATACCTGGGGTGGGCGCCGCGCCCCGCGGCCTGGGCTCCCCGGTTGGGCGCAGCCTGGTCGCGGTGGTAACGGGGACGCAATCACCGTCTCCGCGCAGACTGCCGGGCCGAGCACCCTGGCCTCCGGGGTCCACGCGCAGTGCCTGCTGGAGCTGCCCGAGGACGCCATCACCCTCTGGCTGGTCCTGGTCAGGCACAAGCTCCAGGTCTTGTATTTCCTCCGGCTCGAGGCGCCAGGGCGCTCCGCGCAGGGTGTGGCCCTGCGCCACGGCGATGCCTCCTTCGAGCTCCACCCGGTGGCGCTCTCGAGGCTCCAGTCGCTGATCCCGCAGTCGCTGGCGGAGCTGCATTCGTCACGGTGGTTCGAGGCCGGCGGCGACATCGAGGCCGTGGTGCTCCCCGAGACAGGGTGGCACCTCGTCCTCGGGACAACGAAATTCCCCCTCGCGCCAACGAACGTCACCCCTTCGGTGCTCTCCGCGGTCGCTTGCGCCGAGGCGAACCGCTGGGTTGATTTTGTGAAGGCTTCGGTGCTCTTGGAGGACCCGCCGCCCACCGCAGCGTTGATGCTCCGGCAGCACCTGTGGCGCCTGGCCGAGGACCGCCCTGCCGTCCGCGCGCTCCCCGGGGCGGTGTTCTCGGCGCTCCTGGAGCTATCCGTGCTTGGCGGCGCCCTCCGGGAGCGGCTCGAGGTCGCCAGAGGCGCCACGGACCTCAGGGTGTGGTTCGATTACCTTACCGTCGTCGAGGGCGCGAGGGGAGGGCTGCTGGTCGAGGGCACCTCCTTCCGGGTGGGGCTCCAGTTCGACCCGACGGCGCGTGGCGGCGACCACCCTCCCGAGCTTGGAGAGACGCGCCGTACGCTGGGGACATCCTTTCTCCCGGAGGGTTACACCCTACTCCATTGGATCTATCATGGCGGGGCCGGACATCGACCCTTGCAGGTGTATGGGACCTCCATCGGTCTGGCGTTCGCGCTTCACCACCGGGCGGCGATCGCTGTCTGCGAGGCGCCCCTCCCGGGGGTGAACCACATCGACCCGAGGTTTGCGGCCGCCGTCGAGGGGGTCTTCGCTACAGGGATCCTCTCGAAGTGCGATGGAGCGTTCAGGGTCGACGCCATTGACGGGCTGGCGGCCAAGCTCGACGCGCTGTTCCATCGCCTCTCGGCCCTCCCATCCCGCCGCGCGTTGCTGCTCATCCCACGACAGAACACCCTGGATGTCGGCAGCCACGCGAAGCTCCCAACGGAGCTGAGCCTGCTCGCCAGGGCACATCCGTACAGGGACCTCGGCGTCGCGACGGAGACCGAGGGTCGCGCGATCAGCTTCCATGACATCCCCGGCTCGCTGGTGACCATCGTCCCCATCGGGAGCCTCGACGAGGCGGAGCGCTTCCTCTACGGTGACCTGTACACGACGCTCTGCGACGCCATCCGCGACCGCACGCCGGGCGGCGTCCGCCCCACGCCCCCGACGCCCGCTGCGCCTGCTGGCGCACCGCAGCCCGTCACCCCCACGGCGCAAGCGTCGGACGCACCTCCCGCTCCGCGCGCCGTCTCGCTCCGCTGGGTGGCGCTCATCGTAGGGGCGCTCGCGGCCCTCGGCGCCGCGGCGGCCCTCGCCCTCCGGGGCGACGGCCCCACGCCGCGACCGGTCGTCGACGCCGCCCCCGCGCTCCCACCACCCGCCGAGGCCGCCGACACCTGCGCGGTGCTCACCGCCGACGAGGCCCGGGACTGGTGCCCGCGGGGCGTGCCGGTTCGCGTGGCCGCGCGCGCCCGGAGCTGCCCCACGGGCGTGCGCGTCGCCGCCGGACAGCGCTTTCGGGCGGCGCCGCGGCCGGGGGACGCGTGGTCCCTCCAGGCGGGGCCGCCGGCCGACGGTCCGACCGGCCGCGCAGCGGACTCGCCCTTCCCGGTGCGCGAGGGCGAGTTCGTGAGCCGTGTCGCGGGACACCCCTTCGGTGCCCTCATCGGCGCGACGACGGGTTGTCCCAATGCCTGGTTCGGGCTTGGCGACGACGCAGCACACACGAGCACCTGCGGCGGGGAGCTCGTCCTCGCTGCCAACGAGAACGCGGATGACGGCTGTGATCGCTATGGCACCCTGGGGTGCGCGTATGATAACCACAGCGCCATACATGTGTGCGTGACCGCCGAGCCCCCGTCGTCCACGGACCCGTCGACGCTCGTGGCGCAGCCTGGGGCGACGTTTACGGTCACGCGGGTGACCTCGCTGGGCCGCGACGGGCCGTGCACACGACTCTCGGTCGAGGGCACCCACACCCTCGCTCCCGGCGCGGTGGTGCGGGCGTTCCTCGAGGATCGCTTCGGGGCGCTGTACCCCCAGGATCCGCCGGCGACGCTCACCGGGAATCGGTGGACGATGCCCGGCCTTCGTCGTTGTGGGGGCATCGTGGCGGTGCGGCTTGTCCGGCTCACGGTCGCTGGCGAGCAGGTCGTTCGCGGTCGCGTGGACGCCGGGCAGTTCGGCTCCATGGCGCTCCCGGCAGGCAGCGTGCTGCTCGCGAGGCACCCCCTGGGCGCTGCGGGGCGCGCGCCGTGAACGGCCGGCACGCACCCGGGAGCCTGCGCTGGGAGCGGGTCCTGGTGCTCGCCCTGCTCGCGGTGCTCCTCCTTGGGGTGGGGGTCTGGTTGGGCTTGTGGCTCGGGCTCTGGGGACGTGTCGACTCACCGGCTCCGGGAGTCATCGTGTCCACGAGGATCGTCGACGTCGCGCCGATCCACACCGTAGAGGCGCGCGCTGAAGTCCCGGCGGCGCCTCGGCAGCAGGGCGACGCCGTGGCCCCGCCCCTGCGTGGGGGAAATGGCTCCAAGGTGAGCCCGCGGACCATCCCTACCCAGGCGCCCGCCGCGCCGCGTGTTCCCGTCGCGCAGGCTCCGGCGGTCCTCGGGCCGAGCGAGGCCCGTCCGCCCCCCACGGAGCCTGCCCCAGGCACCCCGCCGGAGGAGCCCATGACCAACTCCACGCGCGTGCTGCCTCCGTTGCCCGCGGCCGGAGGGGGCCCGTGAGAGCTCCAACGGTCCTCGCTTGCGGGGCGGCTTTGCTCACCAGCGCTTCCGCCGCGACGGCTCAGGACGCCGCAGTCTGCGATCAACCTTCCTTTGCCGTCGCCTACGACGCGCTGCGGAGCCATCGGGATGCGGAGGCCATGGCGCTCGCCCAGGGCCTCGATGAGAGAGCGCCCTGCGTGATCGCTTTGCGCGGCCTGGCGGCCGAGGCGCTGGGCCGGTGGGTGGAGGCGTACCGGAACCTGGAGTCCGCGCTGGCCCGTTCAGACCAGTGGGTGCGGTCGTGGCCCGGAGACCTCCAGGGTCACCTCCGCGACGTCGGTCACCATGTGGGTCGCCTGGAGGTGTGCAGCAATCGGCCCGGCGCCAGCGTCCAGGTCGGCGCCACCGAGACGGCGCTGCCCACGACGTCGCCGGAGGGTCGCCAGGACCACCGTGTCTGTACCATGCTCATCGTCCCCGCGGGACGGGTCGCGGTGCGAGTCAGCCGCGGAGACGACTCGGAGGTCCATCAGGTGACGGTGTACCCTCTCTCGGAAGGCAGCGGACGCCTGACGCGCGAGACGATTGACCTTCCGCCGCCGCCGCCGCCGCCGATCCCACCTACAGACCTTCCTCGTCGCGTGCCAGTGCTCCTGTGGGTGACCGCCGCGGGCATCGGGGCAGTGGGCCTGACGGCGCTGGTCACCTGGGGCATCCGGGACGGCACCGCGCTGGCCTTCAACGCGGAGTGCTTCGGCGTAGGCGACCCGGCGCCGTCGGAGGGCTGTCGGGCCTGGAACACCAGGGTGGACACGGCGGATTCGGTGCTCATCGCGACCGGCGTCGTGGGCGGTGGGTTGTTGGCCGCTGGGGTATGGCAGTTGCTGCGGTGGCGTCGAGGTCCCGCGCACCGCGGCACGGCGGCCTTGACCTGCGCCCCGGGACCTGGGGACGTGGGTGTCGCCTGCGCCGCTACCTTCTGAGCGAGTTGTCATGAACCGAAGGCCCTCCCTGGCGATCCGTTACCTCTTCGTGTCGGGGTTGGCGTGCGTGCCCTTGCGGCGGTGGGAGGGAGACCGCTCCGACGCGGCGAGGCCCGCGCCGGACGCAAGCTGCGCCGCGGGAGCCTGCGCCTGTAGCGCCGTCGCGATCGCTTCTCCCGTGGAGCTCTTCAACAACGGCAACTGGGTTGTCACCGCGCTGCCCGCGACGATCCCCGAGCGCCCCTTCGTGGTCTCGTTGAATGGGCGAGCGGTCCCCGGGGCCGACACCCGGCTCCTCGCGTTCTCCAACAGGGACGAGGGATCATCGGGGTTCCCGCAGGTGTATGTGCTGTATTCCTCAGGGTATTTCAGGCTCAAGGTCGGCGCCGATCCCAGCCCCGCGCTGCCCTTCGGCGCGAGCGTCATCCTCGGTCCCGCGGTCTATGCCGGCGGGCTCCTGTACTCCAGCCCTCAGCTCAACACCGTGGACATCGACACCAGCGGCCTTCGGCCCGACGGCACCGGGTCGCTGCGCCTCAGGCTCTCGGCGCGGGGCTCGTGCATCCCTCCGGTGCGCAGGCCCGGTCAGGTGTGGCTCAACGAGCTCCTGGACGCCGACTGGACCATGGAGCTCCACGAGCCCACGGCGAGCTCCGGGGTGGTCACCGTCACGACAACGTACCGAAGCACCAGGGACATCGCCCCGGACCCGGCCAGGACGGGCGAGCAGCAGTCGTTCCGGCTGGTGCAGGTGTCGGCGATGTACATCAGCAGCAGGTGCCACGACGTGGACTCGCTGCGGTACACCGCGTCGGGGGTCCCGGTCCAGGTGTGCCTGCGGCCGTCCGACAAGGGGGCGCTGATCCCTCCGTCCCTGCCGGTCCTCGGTCGACCTCCGGTGGAAATGGAGGCGCTCCACACCGAGAATGAAGGCTGCCCCAACGGAGATACGCCCTCCCTTCGGATACGCATGGAAGAAGCGCCGTTCTCGACCCCGCTGGTGCTTCGGGCTCGCTTCGACGGCACCACGGACCCGACCCAGGACAACTTCTCCCAGTGGCTCCACCAGGATCCCCCAGCGATCGCCGCGGGAGCGACGGGGACGATCCGTTATCGGGTCACCGCGACGACGGACCCCTCCCCGCCGGCCCCCCGCTGCGAGCCTACGCCTCACGGGTGCCCGGCCTCACCCCCGGGCTGTCTGTAGCGCCCTCGCCCGCGCATCACCGCTCCTGGAAGGCGCAGGAGCCGCCCTCACCGCTGCAGGTCCCGCGCGCCTGCCCCAACCCGTTGTACTGGATCGCGCAGGAGAAGCTCCGGCCGTTGCTGTACGTGCACCGTACGCTGCTCACCTGACCCACGCCGTTGTACCCGTACATGCAGCTCCGGCTGCTGGTCCCGCAGGAGAGGCCCGCCAGGAGGCCGTCGCCCCAGGAGCACATCAGCGTGCACCCCGGCGGCGCCGCGTCCGGTGGTGGACCGGCGTCCGCAGGCGCCGCGCAGCGCGCGGTACCCGCGCAGCGCGTCAGCGCGCCGAGGCACGCCGCGTCGCCGCCGACCGTGAGCACCCGCTGGCCGCAGAGGTTCACCGCCCGCACCTCCAGGGCGCACCGCGAGGCCACACACTCGTTGGTCGTACACGCCGGACCTGCGTCCGAAGGCGCCCTCGCCGCGGCCACGCAGCGCTGGAAGTTCGCGTACTCCCCCGAGCAGCACACCGGCAGCGCCTCCTCGATGCAGTCGCCGCAAGCCTCGTCGCCGCGCGCGCAGGTGAACGCGCAGGAGAGGTCCCGCGTGGCGCACGCGCAGACGCACCGGTGCGCCGTCGGGCCGCAGAGGCCGTAGGTCACCCCCGCGGAGCCGTCCCTGGCCTCGTCCGTCGCAGCGTCCTCGGGCGCGTCCGCGGCCACCGAGGCGTCCACGGCGACCTCCGCAGCGCCGTCCGGCGACGCCGACCCCTCGGGCGCACCCCCGGCGTCCGATGGCGCGGCGTCGTCTTCGGCACTCGGCCAGGACCCGGTCGCGGGCCCGCAGCCCACCCCGACCACGAGCGTAAGAGCCAACAGCGTCTTCAGAATCATCGTCGCCTCCGGTGGGAGATCGCCGGACCGGGCGGGGCTGTGACATCGCGCCGCGGGAGCCATGAGGTCTGTCTCGGGGGGCGTTCGGGTTCTCCAGGGGTGGTACAGTGCGGCTGTGAGCGAACCTGCCCCAGCGTTGGATCCGCGCTTCCCGAACCTCCGCCCCGAGGTGGTGCAGAGCTACCTCGACGCACCCGAGCACCTGGTGGCGGAGGTGCTCGACGGAGAACTCTTCACGATGCCGAGGCCGCGCACGCTTCACGCCAACGCGGCCGGGGCGGTTTTGGTGGTGCTGGACCCGCCCTTCCGTCGCGCGCGAGGAGGACCTGGAGGGTGGGTCCTCCTGCCCGAACCCGAGCTGCACCTGGGGCCAAGGCCCGACATCGTGGACCCCGACCTCGCGGGGTGGCGCCGGGAGCGCATGCCCGCACTCCCCGATGAAGCAGCCCTCACCCTCGCGCCTGACTGGGTCTGTGAGGTGCTCTCGGAGCGCACCGAAGCCACCGACCGCGGGAAGAAGATGCGGATCTACCGTCGGGAGAAGGTGAGTTACGTCTGGCTGGTCTCGCCCACGCTAAAGACCCTGGAGGTCTACAAGCTGGAGAACGAGCGCTACACGCTCCTGGACACCTACGAGGGCAACGACCCCGTGCGCGCGGAACCGTTCGACGCCGTGGACCTCGACCTCGGCGCCTTCTGGGAGCTGTAAGTACGCTCGCTCGCCTCTGCACTCTGAGCCACTCGCTGGAGGCCGTACCGGAGCGGCATCCGTCGGAGAGCCAAGCCAGAGGCGGGTCCTAGCGGCGGTCTACCTCTCGGGGAGCTGCACCAGCCGCCCGGTGGCGATGAGGTCGTCTGGTGGATGCCGCCAGACCTACCAAAGAGTCAGTCCCTGCCGCAACTCAGCGAGCGCCCTCCAGTTCGCCCTCGGTGGGGTCGTCGTCGCCCTGGGCCTCGACCCGCGCCGCGACGACGAACGCGCTCCCTCCGAACCGTACGAACTTCTTGCCTTCGACGCGCACTTCCTTGCCGAGCAGCGCGGCGGCGTCCTCGGTGGCCTCCGCGCTGGTCAACCAGACCTCCAGAGAGTGTCCGGTGCCGCCACCCTCCTGCCGGAGCCGCAGGCGCCCCTCGTCGAGGTCCAACATGCGGAGCGTGCCCGTGCCGTCGAACGGCGTCGGCCGCAGGTCGCGCTCGATCACCTCCACGAGGCGCTCGCGCGCCTCGGGGTGCAGGCTCACCGGCAGGTCGCGCTCGATCACCCGGCCGCCGATTTCGACGGCCTCGATGTCACCGTGCATCGGCGGCAACAACCGCATCAGGTCCAGCGCCATGCGCGTCCTGGCCGCGCTCTCAGGGACTGCCTGCACGAGCCGTTCGATGGGCTCCCGCTCCGACGCCCAGGTCGCCACGCTCACGAAGCGCTTGAACGCCTCACGGACCACGTCGTCGGCGGTCTGCGCGCCCGGGAGCGCCACCTGCTGGCTCCGGGGCCACACCATCGGAAGGATCACCTGCGCGCCGATCCCGTTCTCAGGGACGATCTCGAAGCCCGCGGCGGGCCTGACGGTGATCGCACTTTCCAGTTCGCGGGGCAGCCGCCCCCGGCGCGCTCCCTGCCTCGCGACGGACCGTAGGACCTGCCCAACGAGCCCATAGAGCGCCCCGATCCGCGCAGTCGGCAGTAGCGGCCGACCCTTCCGCATCCGGACCGCGAGCGCCAGGTCGTGCACGGAGAACGGGTTCTCGGGTTGGAGGTCCCGCACCATCGCCTCGCGGAACACGGCGAGCTGCCGCGCCAACTCGGCGGCCTGCTCGGCCTCGTCGTGGCCGCCCGCCGCCAACACCGCGTGCAGGAGCACGGGCCCGTGCCCTGGGTGCCTGCGCCGCACCTCGCCCGCCCACGCATCGAACACGCCGCGCGCCTCCGGGACCACTGCGTTCGGATGGGCCACGAACGCCCGTAGCTGTAGCAGTAGCAACGCCTGGAGCTCGATGGCCTCGGGTCCGCCGTACATCATCGGCGCGCGCGTGATGCCGTCGAGGGTCTCGTCGATCCACCGCTCGAGCTGCCGTCGGAGAGCAGTCACAGATCCTCCCGCGCGAGGTCTACGTCGGCCATTTCGAGGTACTCAGCATACTGGAAGTGCTCGGTCAGATATCCCTCTCGGGCGGTGCCGTCCGGGCCGGTGAGCGAGTCCACGCAGTGGGCCTCCACCCCGACCGTCACATGGTGCGTCCACCGCGGCGTCGGCAGAACACCGCGAGGGAGCACGTACGAAGCGCGCGGCGCCTTGGGCCCGGGACGCACGAGATTAGGCTGAGCGACAGGATCGTGTTGGAGGGCGAAGGGGAGCACCTCCCGCGCCGCGTCCGCGCAGCGACCGCTCCTCACGGGGTGCTTCGCCAGCGCGGCGGCGACCGCCCTACGCGCTTCCGGCGACCAGCCAATGGTCACGCTCCGGTGCCTCCAGACCCGGCACCGAATTGGGGGATGGGCAAAGCAACCATGTCCTCCATTGGAGTGTCTCCGCCAAGATACACACCGCCAGTACGCCGCCGATCGCGGGTCTTGTCAACTGGCGTCCGCTGACCGCCCCGACTCCCGAGGACCAGCTCCGGCCGCGCGCCTGAATTCGATGGCCAGGCCGTTAGCGGGAGATCGCCGGACCGGGCGGGCCTGTGACATCGCGCCACCGGAGCGTTGCGCGCCGGGGGTCCTTCGGGCCTACACTCCCCCCATGGCCCCGGACGGCGGCGTCCCCCACACCGTCCCCCCGCCCCTGGAGCGCGCCTGGCCCGTGCTTAACGGCCGCGTGCAGACCCGCTCCCTGGAGGCCCACGTGGTGGACCACTGCAACCTCTCCTGCGCCGGGTGCTGCTCCCTCTCCCCCGCCCTGCCCCCGCGCTTCACCCGCCCGGAGGACCTGGCCCGGGACCTCGACCTCGCCAAAAAGACCGTCGCCCCGAGGGTGTTCAAGCTCGTCGGCGGCGAGCCCCTCCTGCACCCCGAGGTGGTCGCCCTCGCCCGCGTCGCGCGCCGCTCGGGGGTCGCCCCGGAGGTGTCCCTCACCACCCATGGCTTCCTCTTGGAGCGCGCCCCAGACGCACTCTTCGACGCCCTGGACGCCCTCACCGTATCCCTCTATCCCCGCCCCGCCCTGCCCGAGGACGCCATCGCACACATCACCGCCCGTGCCCGCGCGCACGGGGTTCGCCTGAACTGGAAGCGCCAGGACCACTTCGTCACCATGGACCGCGCGGCGCGCTGCGAAGACCCCGAGGAGAACCGCCGGGTGTGGGACCGCTGCTGGCTCCGCGAGCGCTGCCACCTCGTGCGCGACGGGTATTTCTACGCCTGCACCCGCCCGGTGCACTTCGGCAGCTACCACGGCGCCGCCTTCGACCCCCGCGGCGATGGGGTCCCGCTGGAGCCCACGGACAGCGCCCTCCCGCGGGTGCTTGCGTACCTGTCGCGCCCGGAGCCCCTGGCCGCATGCGCCCTGTGCCTCGGCGGCGACGCCCCCCTGGCGCCGCACCGGCTCCTCTCGCGCGCTGAGCTCCTCGCGCTCCGCGGAGGCCGCGGGTGAACACGGTCACGCGAGACCCCTTCGGCCTCCGGAGGCTCTGCTACGACCGCTCGGACGGCGCCTGGGCGCGCTCCGTGCGCGCGCTCCTGACGGCGCGGCCCGCGCTCTCGCGGACCCTGGACCGGAGCTTCCTGGAGGCCCACCTCGGCGGGCGGGTCCCCACCGATCGCACGCTCCTGGCCTCCGTGGCAGAGGTGCCCCCGGGCCACGCGCTCACCCCCGGAGCGCCCCCGAGGGTCTCCCCCGCCGCGGAGGTCTCGCGCTCGGGGGACCTCCCCGCGCTCCTCGCGGGTGCCGTCGAGGGCGCCCTCGCCGAGGCCCGGAGCCCCGCGGTGGCGCTCTCCGGGGGCCTGGACTCGGCGCTGGTGCTGGCCCTGGTGCGCGCGGCGGGCGCGCGCGTCCCGGCGTATGTCCTCGCGCCCACCATGGAGGGCTACGGCGAGCTCGACGAGGCCCGGCGCACCGCCCGCGCCCTGGACGCCGAGCTGGTCGTGGTCCCTGCGGACGAGGACGCCTTCCTGGGCGCGCTGCCCGACGCCCTGGAGGCGATGGAGGCGCCGTTGTACAACCTCCACCCCGTGGCGAAGCTGCTCCTGGCCAGGGCCCTGCGGCGCGACGGCGTGGACCTGGCGCTCTCGGGCGACGGCGCCGACCACGTCCTCCGGCGCGACCGCTCCGCGGACTACCTCCCGCTCACCCAGGACCTCTTCGACGCCGCGGGCCTGCGCCTCCGCTCACCCTTCCTCGACGCGCGGGTGGTGGAGCACCTCCTGGCGCTCCCGCCGGACCGGGAGAAGCGCTGCCTGCGCGCCGTGGCCGCGCGCTACGCCATCCCGGCCCCCCTGGTGCACGGCCCCACGGTGGGGCGCCTCGCCCCCGCGATGGACGTCCGTACGGTAGTCCCCGAGGGCGCCCGCGAGGCCCTCGAAGGCGCCCTCGGCCGCGCGCTCGACGTGCCCCGGGACGCCGCCGAGGCCACGCGGCAGGGCACCCTCGCCGCGCTCGTATACCGCGCGGGAGCCTGGTGATGTGCGGCCTGGCAGGCGTCGTGGGGTACGACCTCCCGGAGGCATCGAGGGCCGAGCGGGCCCGGCGCCTCCGAGACCGCCTGAGGCACCGCGGACCGGACGGCGAGGGCCTGGTGAGCCTCCCTCACGCCTCCCTCGCCCACACGCGCCTCGCGCTCGTCGACGCCGAGGGCGGAGCCCAGCCCCGCGCGAGCCCCGACGGGCGCTTCACCCTGGTGTTCAACGGCGAGGTGTACAACCTCCCGGAGCTCCGGGCGGAGCTCTCGCCAGGGTGGGACTTTCGCAGCCGCTCCGACGCGGAGGTGGTGCTCGCCGCCTTCGCCGCCTGGGGCGAGCGCTGCGTGCCGCGCCTCGAAGGGATGTTCAGCTTCTTCGTCTGGGACGCCGTCACCGAGGAGGGCTTCGCCGCCCGGGACCTCCTCGGGGTCAAGCCCTTCGTGTACGCGACGGAGCCCCGGGGGATGGTCTTCGCGTCCGAGGCCAAGGGCCTCCTGGCGCTCCTCCCGGGACCCCCAAGGGCCCACCGTGAAGCGCTCCTGGAGGCGCTCGTAGCGCCCTGCTTCAGCGGCGTCGAGAGGCCCCTCTTTGAAGGCATGCAGCTCCTCCCCCCGGGGCACTGCCTCCGGGTCACCCGCGAGGGCGTCCGCGTATGGCGCTGGGGCCGTCACGCTCTCACCGGGCCCTACGCGCACGACCGGCGAGCGCTCGCCTCCCGGGTCCGGGAGGCCCTCGACCGCGCCGTGGCGCGCACGCTCCAGGCGGACCACCCGGTGGGGCTCTTCCTCTCCGGCGGGCTCGACAGCAGCCTCCTGGCGCACCTCGCCTGCCGCCAGGGCGCCCGCCCCCGCGCCTTCACCGTGCGCTTCGAAGACCAGGACCGCTACGACTACACCCGCTCACACATCGTAGGCTCCGACGACACCCCCTTCGCCCTCGCCTGCGCCGAGCGCCTGGGCCTCGAGCACCACCTGGTCCCCGTGGAGCGCGCCCGCCTGGACGGAGACCTGGACGACCTCTGCCGCCACAACGACGCGCTCCCTGTCTGGGAGCAGGAGCTCGCCCAGCACCACCTGGCCCGCGCCGCCAGCCGCCGCGTCAAGGCCGTGCTCGTCGGCGACGCCGCGGACGAGACCCACTACGGCTACCATTTCCTCCTGGACCCGGAGGCCACCGCCGGGCCCGAGGCCATCCTCCGGCGCCTCGGGGGAGCGCCCGTCAAGGCCTCCGTGATGGCCCGGCCCATCGAGCATTTTTCCGAGAAATATCGCATACTTGCACAAGACTCCGGGCACCGCTGGGAGGGCCCCGAGGCAAGGCTCCTGGCGACGAGCTTCCTGGTGCTGGAGCGCTGGCTCCCGAGGCTCCTGCACAACGGCGACGCCCACACCATGGCCCACGGCCTGGAGGCCCGGGTGCCCTTCGCGGACCGAGGGCTCCTCGCCGTGGCGAGCGCGGTCCCGCCGTCCGAGGCCCTCGCCGGGGCAACGGAAAAGTCCCTCCTGCGCGAGGCCGCCAGGGCAGTGCTCCCGGAGGACCTGCGCCTGCGGAAGAAGTCCGCGCTGCCCAAGGACCAGGGCGCGGGCAGCGCGTACCAGCGCCTCGCCGCGCGCGCCATCGCCGACGAGGGCGACCTCCTCGGGGCGGTGCTGGACCTGGACGCCCTGCGAACGCTCTCGGCCCCGGAGCACCGCCCCGACGAGCGGGAGCGCGCGCTCCTTTTCCGGGTGCTGTGCCTCGCGCGCTGGGCGCGCATCCATGGGGTGCGGCTTTGACCCCGCGGGTGCTCTTCTGTGTGGTCCCCGAGCGCGGGCACGTGAACCCGATGATCGGCCCGGCGCAGGCGCTCCGGGACGCCGGCTGCGAGGTGGCCTTCGAGGCCCGCCATGACCTCACGGAGCAGCTCTCGCGGGCGGGCCTCGGGACCTTTCTTGGAGGGCGCGACCGGGGCCCGGCGCCGGAAGGGAACCGCGGGGCCCTCTTCGCCGAGAGGGTGCGGGACCCGGTGTGGCTCCGGACCTGGATCCGAGGGCTCCTGGTGGACGCCCCGGAGGCCGAGGTGGAGCCCCTGAGGGCGGTGCTGCGCGCGTTCCGCCCGTCGGTGGTGGCGCTGGATCCGCTGCGCTACGCCGCGGTGCTGGCGGCCGAGCGCGAGGGCGTCCCCTGGGCGGCGCTGTCGAACTCCCTGAACCCCGTGCTCCCCGAGGGGCTGGACTCCGAGCTCCTGGCCACGGTGCGGGCGCTCGCCCCGGCGCGCGACGCGCTCTTCGCGCGGCACGGCGCGCGCGGCGCCTTCCGGGGCTGCGACGCGCTCTCGCCGTGGCTCACGGTGGCCTTCACCACGCCGACCTTCGTGGGCCGGGAGGTGCCCGGGGTGCGCCAGGTGGGGCCCTCGCTGCCGCGGGGCCCGCGCGGGGACGAGGCCCCCTTCCCCTGGGAGTCCCTGCGCCCCGAGAGGCCGTTGGTGTACGTGTCCTTCGGGAGCCAGGTGTACCACCAGCCGGGGCTCTTCCGGTTGGTGCTGGAGGCCGTGCGAGGCCGCCCGGTGGACCTCGCGCTCTCGGTGAGCGAGCTCCTGGGGACCGACGCCCTGGGGCCCCTCCCGCCGAACGCCGTGGCGGTGCGCTACACGCCGCAGCTCCAGGTGCTGGCCCGGGCGAGCGCGCTGGTCACCCACGGCGGCGCCAACGCGGTGATGGAGGCGCTGTCCTTCGGCGTGCCGATGCTGGTCTCGCCGCTGTGCAACGACCAGCACCACAACGCCTTCTTCGTGGAGCGCGCGGGCGTGGGGGTCACCCTGGACCCTGGCCTCGCCACCCCGGAGGCCGTCTGGGGCGCGCTCTCCACGCTCCTCTGGGACCCTGGGGTGAGGGCTCGCGCGGCGCGCGTCCGGGAGAGCTACCGCGTCGACGGCGCGGCGGAGTGCGCCAGGCTCCTCACCGCGCTCGCCGGAGGAACCCTCCCGGCGCCAGGGTGAGCAGCACCCGGTCCTCGAACTGCGGGTCCTGCTCGAAGCGCGCGTCCCGGGCGAGGAAATCCCTCACGGCGGTGCCGGGGTTGTTGCCCTTGCCGTAGGGCCTCCCCGCGAAGAAATCCTCGGGCAGGTCCTCCATCACCGTGTCCAGCACGACCACGTAGCTCCCGACGGTGACAAGCTCCCCGAGGAGCTCCAGCTCGCGCAGGACGTGCGCATGGGTATGAATGAGGTCCAGCACGACCACCACGGGCCCGTGGTCCCTGGCGCGCTGCGCGAGGAGGTCGCGGGTGCTCTCCTCCGCGGGGTTGGCGACCAGCACGTCGACCATGGCCGCGAGGGGGTGCTTGCGGAGAGCGTCCAGGCCCTCCTCGCGGGGCTTCGGGTCCACGGCCACGACGCGCCCGTCGCCCCCGAGGAGGCTCAGCACGGAGGCCAGGAACAGCGGCCCGCCGCCCGCGGCGATGCCGGTGTGAATGACCAGCCGGGGCCGGGCGGCCCAGAGCACCTCCTGGAGGGCGATCATGTCCCCGGGGAGGTGGTAGAAGCGCTCCCCGAGCCAGCGGTGCTGGTACAGGTGCTTGAGCGGCGCCGAGGCCTGGAGCCACTGGAGGCTCAGCGCGCGCATCTTCTGGTACGGTCGCATGGTGGGCACGGTACACCGCGCGGCGTCGGGTGTCGCTCGCGGGAGCCCCAGGGCGGTGCTGGCGCGCGCCTACGGGCTCCGGGGCGCTCGGTTGTCGCCCTGCGCGAGGGGGCACACGAACCGGAGCTGGTTCGTCTCCAGCGGGGGCGCGGCGTATGTCCTCCGCCGGAGCTTCGCGGCCAAGGCCCCCGGGAGGCTCCAGGCCGAGCTCCACGCGCTGGCCGCCCTGCGCGGCGCCGGGGTGCCCGCGCCGGAGGTCGTAACCTCCCTGGACGGCGCGGCGTATGTGCTCGAAGGGGAAGCCCCGGACAGCACCGCGTGGCACCTCTTCCGGCGCCTCCCGGGCGCCCCCGCCGCGCGGAGCACCAACACCCGGCGGGTGCGCGCGGCGCTGACCACGCTGGCGCTGGTGCATCGGGCGCTGGCGACCTCACCATGGGCGGGCGCGCGGGGTGAGGTCGGCGCCACGCACTTCCTCCAGGAGCGGCTCGCGAGGGTGCGCGCGCGGGGCCTCGTGACATGCGTGGCCCTGGCGGCGCAGGAGAGGGCCCTGGCGCGCATCACGGAGCTGCTTGACGAGGCCGAGGGCGCGCTCCCCACGGTGGAGGCCCAGGGGCTCCACGGGGACTACCACTTCGGCAACCTGCTCTTCCTGGGCGAGCGCGTCACCGGCGTGGTGGACCTGGACGACACGGGCCTCGGGGCCCCGAGCGCGGAGCTCGCCACGGCGCTCTACGCCGTGAGCCGCGACGAGGACGCCGTGGTGTTCGATCGCAAGCGCTGGGACGCGGGGCTCGACGCATACACCCTGGCGGGGGGGGCTCCCGGGTGGGTCACGGCGCCGGGCGCGCTGGCCGAGGGGCTCTTCGCCGCGCACCAGGCGCTCGTGCACCTGGAGGCCTTCCAGCGGGGCCTCTGGCAGCGCCTGCCAGGGATCGGCTTCGAAGGGCCCTGGCGCTCCCTCGGAGGGTGGTAGCGCTCGCCCCCCTTGCGCGCTCCGTGCAGTGTGGTTACATTTCCGGTCCAGGCGTCGTCGCGCCAGGAGGGAGGTGTCCCGTGTACGATCGTGCAGCACATACGCTCCGGGTCTCCTCCCACCGCGACGGCTGAGACAACGCCAGCACCGCAGCGGGGGGATCGTTGGTGATTCCCGGGCGCTCCATGGAGCGCCCACGCAGGGAGCGGTGTATGAGTCGTCGAAGGAACCCGAGGGCGCTCAAGGCGCCCGAGGTCACGCAGGTCGAGATCGAGGACAGCGGTCTGGAGCCCTCCACCACGGCGCCCGAGAGCGCGGCGGTGAGGCTCCTTCGGTTGGAGAAGCTCGTCGCGGAGGAGCTCGACGCGCTGGTGCGCACCGCGCTGGTGGACCCCGCGCTGGAGGGCGCCTCGGTGACCGCCGGGGCGCCCCCGGCGGACGCCCGCGGCGCCCGGGTGCACGTCCGCGTGCCCGCCGGGCGGCGCGAGGAGGACGCGAAGGCCGCGCTCGCCCGCGCGTCGCCGGGGCTCCGCCACGCCCTGACGGAGGCGCTGGCCATGAAGTACACGCCCGCGCTGGCCTTCCGCGTGGACGTGGACCTGGAGGTGCCCTCGTGAGGACGCTCACGGGGGCCTCGGTGCCCGTGCTCGTGTGGGCGCGCTCGCTCGACGCGGGCACCGAGCGGCAGCTCCTGGCGCTGGCGTCCAGGCCCTGGGTGGTGGACCACATCGCCGCCATGCCCGACGCCCACGTGGCCGAGGGCGTGGCCGTGGGGACGGTCTTCGCCACGCGCAGGGACGTGGTCCCCGCCGCCCTCGGGGGGGACCTCGGGTGCGGCATGGGGGCCGTGCGCTTCGAGTACCCCGCGGCGCGCCTGGACCGCAGGGCCCTGGAGCGCGCCGTGGCCATGCTCTCCGGGGCCATCCCCCTCGGGGACGCGGTGCACCGCCGGGGCGTCCCGGTCCCCGACGCGCTCTTCGCCGACGCGCTCGCGACGCGCGCCCTGGAGCGCGCCCGCGAGCGCATGGCCCCACGGCACCTCGGGACCCTGGGCGGAGGCAACCACTTCGTGGAGCTCGACCGGGGCGCCGACGGCGCGCTCTGGGCGGTGTACCACTCCGGGTCCCGGGGCCTCGGAGCCGCCATCTCCGCCCACCACCAGCGCGTGGCCACGAGCCTCGCGGGGGGCGCCCCGGGCCTCGCCGCCCTCTCCCTGTGCACGCCAGAGGGAGAGGCATGCCTCGCGGACCTCGCCTGGGCCGAGCGCTTCGCCCGCGCCAACCGCGAGCGCCTCCGGGAGCGCGTGCTGGAGGTGGTGCACGACCTCACCGGCTGCGCCCCCACCGAGGGCGCGGGCGGGGACGTCCCCCACAACCACGTCCGCGTGGAGGAGCACCAGGGCGAGCCGCGCGTGGTGCACCGAAAGGGCGCCACCTGCGCGCTGGAGGGCCACTGGGGGATCATCCCGGGCTCCATGGGCACGGCCACGTACATCGTCCGAGGCCGCGGACACCCCCACGCCTTCGGGTCGTGCTCGCACGGCGCGGGGCGGGTGCTCACTCGCCGCGAGGCCCGCGCGAAGATCTCCCCGGAGGCCCTCGCCCAGGCCCTGCGGAGGGTGGTGTACGACCCGCGCAAGACCCGGGACCTCGTCGAGGAGGCCCCCGGGGCCTACCGGGACCTCCGGGAGGTGCTCGAAGACCAGGCCGACCTGGTGGAGCCGGTCCTTCGCCTGGAGCCCATCGCGGTGGTGAAGGGCTGATGCTACGCTCCCGCGGGTGAGCCCCGAGGTGGCCGCGGACGCGCGCGGGATTCTTGTCGTGCGCGCAGGACCAGGCGCCAACTGCTCATCCATCGGCAGCGCCGTGGAGATGCTCTTCCTCTCGGCCACCGTGGGCGCCGCGGTGCTCCTCGCGGTCTCCGCCGCGCTCAAGCCCGAGCCCCCCTCCACCGACGCGCCCCCCTCTCCGAACTCTCCCCCCGAGTCCCATGGCCCTCCCGGCGACCGTCAAGACCCGCCCTGAGCCCTTTGGCTTCTGGCTCCGGCTGCCAGACCACACCCTGGTGGCCGTGGACCGCCCCCGAGCCCGTGCCCTCGGACTCGATGGAGGCCCTCTCTGGGACGACACCGTCGCACATCCCCCTACAGGTCCCCTGGAGGTGCATGTCGCCATCACCTCCCGCTGTCCGGTGGGCTGCGAGGGCTGCTACCAGGACGCCACCGTCGACGGCCGGGACGTGCCCCTCGGGGCCCTCTGCGAGACCCTGGACGGGCTCCGGGACCTCGGGGTGTTCACCGTGGCCTTCGGCGGCGGAGAGCCGCTCCTGCACCCCGACCTGGCTCCCCTCGCGCGGGAGGCCCTCGCCCGGGGGCTCACGCCGGTGGTGACCACCTCGGGGGTGGGGCTCACGCCGGAGCGCCTGGAGGCCCTCCGGGGCTACGCCCAGGTGAACGTCTCCCACGACGGCGTCTCCGGCGGCTACCTGGCCGTCCGGGGCGTGGACGGCGCGCATCTGGCCGACCGCGCCGTGCGCGCGCTGGTCGCGCAGGGGACGCCCGTGGGGGTCAACCACGTGCTCACGCGCCAGAACTTCGCGGGCCTCGCGGAGACCGCCGCCCACGCGCGCGCCCTGGGCGCCAGGGAGCTCCAGCTCCTGCGCTACAAGCCCGCGGGCCGCGCCGCCACCGAGGCGTACCTCTCCCGTCGCCTCGACCCCTCGCAGGTGGACGCGCTCGGGGGCACCCTCCAGGCGCTCGCGGAGGCCCACCAGGGCGCCCTCTCCCTCCGGGTGGACTGCGCCCTGGTGCCGTTGCTCTCGGAGGCCCTCACGGACCCGGAGGCCCTCCGGCGCTTCGGGGTCTTTGGCTGTGAAGCGGGCGCCCACCTCGGCGCCGTGCGCCGGGACGGAGCCCTGGCCGGGTGCAGCTTCGTAACGCCCCCCGTGAGCCCGGTGAAGCCACCTCGCCGCGCGCTGGCGGTGCTCTGGGACACCTCCCCGGCGGTGGAGGGCTTCCGTCGGTGGGTCACGGCTCCACCGGAGCCCTGCGCGTCGTGTCCGGTGCGGGGTGTATGCCGCGGGGGTTGTAAGGTTGTGAGCGAGCACCTCGTGGGGTGCTTCGCCCCGGACCCGGAGTGCCCCAGGGTGCGGGCCGCCTCCGCGCGCTGACTACGCGGTCTTTGCCGGCTTGGGTTACGGCGCCTTTGCAGGCGCGGGCGGGTACACGCTGACCTTCTTGCGGTCGCGGCCCAGGCGCTCGAACTTCACCACGCCGTCCACCAGGGCGAAGAGCGTGAAGTCCTTGCCGCGGCCGACGTTGCGGCCCGCGTGGATGGTGCTGCCGACCTGACGCACGATGATCCCGCCGGCGCGGATCTCCGTGCTGTCATAGACCTTGACGCCTCGGAACTGGGCGTTGCTGTTGCGGCCGTTGCGGGAAGACCCCTGGCCCTTCTTGTGTGCCATGGCGGTGCCTCAGCCCTCGATGGAGGTGATCCGGAGCTCGGTGTACGGCTGCCGGTGACCGTTCTTGCGGCGGTAGTTCTTCCGCCGACGGAACTTGAACACGATGATCTTCTTGTCACGATCCTGCGCCATGATCTGCGCGGAGACCTTGACCCCGTCGACAAAGGGCTTGCCCACGCGGACGGCCTCGCCGCCCACCATCAGGACCTTGTCAAAGGTGAGGGTGGCGCCGCGGTCCCCGGGGAGCTTCTCCACCCGGAGCTGCTCGCCGGGGCTCACCCGGTATTGCTTTCCACCCGTCTGAATGACGGCATACATGATCAAACCTCTCCAGGTTGTCCCGGGCGCGCTTCAAGGCTCCGCCCGACGGAAGGGGGACGGCACCATACGGAAGCCCCCGCCCCGTGTCAAACCCTGCCGACCTTGCGGTCCAGCTCCGACCATTTCATGGACCAGAGCACGGGCCTCCCGTGGGGGCAGTGCCCGGCGAAGTCCACCGCGTCCAGCGCCGCCAGGAGCCCCCGGGCCTCGTCGTCGGCCAGCACGTCCCCGCCCCGGACGCTGCCGTGGCACGCCATGGTGGCCAGCACCAGGTCCACCGCCCGGGAGAAGTCCTGCCCCTGGCGCCCGAGCTCCGCCACCAGGTCCCGGGTGAGCCTCCGAGGGTCCGCCCGGAGCAGGAGCGCCGGCACCGCCCGCACCGCCACGGAGGTGGGCCCCAGCGCCGACAGCTCCAGCCCCAGGGTCAGGAGCTCCGCCTGGTGCTCCTCCACCCGGGCCACGTCCTCGGGGGAGAGCTCCACCCTCTCGGGCACCAACATGGGCTGCATGGGCACCTTGCGGGCGGCGTAGGCCTTGCGCAGCCGCTCGAAGGTCACCCTCTCCGCGGCGGCATGCTGGTCCAAAAGGACCATCCCCTGCTCGCCCTCACACAAGAGGTACATCCTCCGGAGCTGGGCCACGTAGCGCAGGCCCCCGAAGGTGCCCGCGGGCGTGGCGGGGGCGGCCTCCGCGGGCCCGTACCCCGAGGGCGGATACGGCGGCTTCACCAGCCGGGACCACGGGTCTGCGCCCTCCCCCGCCGGGTCCACCCAGGCGTTGAGCACCTGCGGGAGGTACTCGTTGGGGCTCCCCCCCTCGCGCCCTGGCGCCCTTGGCACAGCGGCCGCCGGAGAGGCCCCCACGGAAGCAGTCGCCGGGAGGGCTACCGGTGGTTCACTGTGGGGAGCTGTAGGTGGAGGTGGGGGGACGTGAGGTGTTGTCGCAGGGGTGTCCAGGGAGGGACCCGGGGCGAGGTGACTGCTCCAGAAGTCCCTTGGGCGGGCCATGGCCTGGGCCCAGGGGGCGCCCGCGGCGGCGTCCCGCAGGACCGAGGCGACGGCTTCGAAGACGGAGCCCTGGGCGCTGAAGCGCACCTCGGTCTTCTGTGGGTGGACGTTGACGTCCACGTCTTGCGCGGGGAGCTCCAGGAGGAGGGCGCCGACGGGGTAGCGCCCGCCGTCCAGGGTGGAGCCGTAGGCGCTCTGGACGGCCTTGAGGAGCATACGGTCACGCACGTGCCGGCCGTTGACGTAGAGGGCGAGCTGCGTGGCGCCGGTGCGGGCGCGCTCCGGGGGCCCGAGGAGGGCGGTGACCTGCACGGCCCCGCGGGCGCCGCGGAGCTCGGCGAGCTGCTCCTCGGGCCAGAGCTCCTTGACGCGCGAGGCGACGTCTTTGTGGCGCAGGAGCTCGCGGGCCACGCGGCCGTCGCGCCGCACGACGAAACGCACCCCGGGCCTGGGGATCGCCAGGCGCACCAGGGCCTCGACGCAGGCGGCCCCCTCGGTCTGGGGCGTGCGCATGAACTTCCGCCGCGCCGGGGTGTTGTAGAACAGGTCCTCGACGGTGATGGTGGTGCCCACGGCGCAGCCCGCGGGGCGCAGCACGGCCTCGGCGCCGCCCTCGATGACGGCCTCGGTGCCCTCATCAGCACCCCTCGGCCGCGTGACGATGCGCATCCGGGACACCGACGCGATGGACGGCAGGGCCTCGCCCCGGAAGCCAAAGGTGCTCACGCCCACCAGGTCGTCCACCGACCGGATCTTGCTGGTGGCGTGGCGCACCACGGCCAGGCGCAGGTCCTCCGGGAGCATCCCCGCGCCGTCGTCGGTGATGGCCAGGCGCCCGAGGCCCCCGCCGTCCACGGCCACGGTGACCACCTCGGCGCCCGCGTCCAGGCTGTTCTCCACAAGCTCCTTGACCACCGAGGCCGGGCGCTCTACCACCTCCCCGGCGGCGATCTGGTTGGCCACGTCCGACGGCAACAGGGCGATGCGTCCCACGCCGGGCACCCTACACCCTCGCGGCCCCACCCGCAGGGTTTGACCTTACCTTTGGCCCGGTGCTACGGTCCCAACGACGTGTCCACATCGGGGATCCTTAGGGACACATGAAGTTCTGCCAGCAGTGCAACACCAACTACGAGGAAGACATCGGCTTCTGCCCGAAGCACGGTGTCAGACTCCAGAAGATCTCTCGCACGCACATCCCCTCCCAGCGCCCTCCCTCGGCGGACGGGTCGGGGAATGTAGGTGGGGTGAACCTCCACGGGCGCACGCAGATGGACGGCGTGGAGGAGGGGATGCCCCTGGAGGAGGACGAGCCTGACCTGACGGGCCAGGTGGTGGCGCGCAGGTACCGGGTGTCCCGGCGGCTCGGCGAGGGGGGCATGGGGGTGGTGTACGCCGCGGTGGACGAGCGGCTGGAGAAGGAGGTGGCCATCAAGGTGCTGCGGGAGGACTTCGCCCGGCGCACGGACGTGGTGGCGCGCTTCACCCAGGAGGCCAAGAGCGCCGCGCGGATCAAGCACGAGAACGTGCTGGACGTGACGGACTACGGCCAGACCGACGAGGGCGGGTTCTACATCGCGATGGAGCTCCTGAGCGGGACGGACCTGGCGGAGCTCCTGCGGGTGTCCGGGACGGTCCCCTTTGAGCGGGCGCTGGACATCGCGCTACAGGTGTGCCGGGCCCTCTCGGCGGCCCACGGCAAGGGCATCGTGCACCGGGACCTGAAGCCCGAGAACGTGTTCCTGGTGCACTCCGACGACGCCCGCGAGGTCGTCAAGATCGTGGACTTTGGCATCGCGCAGATGAAGGACATCTCCGGCGGCGCCGGCGCCAGCGAGGGCAAGAAGCTCACGCGCACGGGGATGATCTTCGGCACGCCGGAGTACATGTCCCCGGAGCAGGCCGCGGGGAAATCCATTGACCACCGGGTGGACGTCTACGCCACCGGGGTGATCCTGTACGAGATGTTCTCCGGGCGCGTGCCCTTCGTGGGGGAGACCTTCATGGGCGTGCTGACGCAGCACATGTTCGAGCCCGTGCCGCCCATCACCGAGGTGAACCCCGAGGCGGTGGTCTCCCAGGACCTGGAAGCCGTGATCGCCAAGGCCCTGGCCAAGAAGCCCGACGACCGCTACGCGTCCATGCAGGAGCTCGCCGAGGACCTCCAGCGCCTCCGGGCGGGCGCTCGCCCCTCGGCGCCCTTTCCGCCGGTGGCCTCCGTCGCCCCGCAGGAGCCCAGGGCCCACACCACCTCGGGGCCCTCCGGGGTGGTCTCCGTGGGCGTCGCCCGCACCATCGAAGCCGAGCTCCCAAACGGATCCCGCCGGGGGCTGCTGCTGGGCGCCGTGGTGGCCGGCGTGGCCGTCCTGGCCGCCGTGGCCGCCGTGGCCGGGATGAACAACCAGCCCGAGCCCACAAGCACCCACAACCCCCCGCGCACATCCACCCACACCGGCCCAGAGGCTCCGCCTCGGACGGTGCCGGAGCAGCACCCGGCGGCGCTCACGCCCACGCCGGTGGTCACCGACGCGGGGCCCCCGCGGGTGACGGTGCACTTCGAGGTCCAGCCCGCGGCGACGCTGCGCATCACCACGGCCGACCACAGCCCGGTGGAGGCCTGCGAGCCCACGCCGTGCGACCGGGTGCTCCTGGCGGGGGTGCCCGTGCAGCTCGTGGCCACCAGCGGGCGCCGGAGGGTGGAGCGGACCTTTACGCCCTCGCCGGAGAACGCGTCGCTGACGCTCTCCCTCGGGGCGGCGAGCAACGGCGCCGGGAGGGACCGGCCGGGGAGGCCGGGGGGAGCGCAGGACGCGGGCGCGCGCGCCCCAGCCCACGCGAACGCCAACGCCAACGGAAACCCTGCGCCGCAGCGGCGTTGCGGCTACAATGACCCCAACACGGGGCTGATGATCCCGTGCCTGTGAGCCCATGAACCCGTGAGCGAGCCCGCCCCCAACGCGCCGTCCGATGCCCCGCCGGGCGCCCCGCCGGAGGCCCCCGCGGAGGTCCCGGGCGAGGTGCTCCCGCGCAAGTTCGGGAAGTACACGCTCCTGCGCAGGCTGGCCCAGGGCGGCATGGCGGAGCTGTACCTGGCGCTGCACCGGTCCATCGCGGGCTTCGAGCGCCTGGTGGTGATCAAGCGCATCCTGCCGGAGCTCGGGCGCGACGCGGCGTTCATCCAGATGCTGCTCCAGGAGGCCCGCATCGCGGCCACGTTCTCGCACCCGAACATCGTGACGGTGTTCGATGTGGGCCAGGTCGAGGGCACGTATTTCATCGCCATGGAGCACATCCACGGCGAGGACCTGCGCTCCATCGTGCGGGCGATGAAGCCCCGCGGCGTGGGGGAGTTCCCGCTGGAGCACGCGGTGGCCATCGCCCAGGGGGTGGCCGCGGGGCTGGCCTACGCCCACGAGCGCACGGACTACCACGGCAACGCCCTCAAGGTCGTGCACCGGGACATCTCCCCGCAGAATATCCTCGTGACCTTCACGGGGGACGTGAAGGTGGTGGATTTTGGCATCGCCAAGGCGGGGGACCACCGGATCCACGATGCCACCAGCGACCCCGAGCCGCCGGTGGAGAGCGGTGTGGTGGCCCGCCCCGAGGTGAGCGAGCACCACACGCGCCAGGGGCAGCTCAAGGGGAAGATCCCGTACATGTCCCCGGAGCAGGCCCGGGGGGACCTCCTGGACGCCCGCAGTGACATCTTCTCCCTCGGGATCATTCTCTTTGAGCTGTGCACCGGGCGCAGGCTCTTCCGGGGCCCCAACGAGCTCGAGACCCTGAAGATGATCACCGATGGGCGCTACCCGGTGCCCTCGGAGCTCAACCCGAGGATCAGCCCGGCGCTCCAGGCGGTGATCTTGAAGGCCCTCTCCCCGGAGCGGGCCCAGCGCTACCAGTCCGCCAGGGAGCTCCAGGCGGACCTGGAGGGCGTGGCGCGGGACGAGCGCATCGCCGTGTCCAACGTGGCCCTGGGCAACTGGATGGGCTTCCTCTTCGAGGAGAAGCTGGCCGCGCAGAAGGAGGCCCTGGCCCAGGGCAAGCAGCTCGCGGACGTGCTGGCGCTGGACGAGCCCGCCCTGGACCCGGAGGGCACGGGCTACACCATGGTGGCGCCGCCGCAGAGCCGCCGGGGCCTCTGGGCGCTGGTGGCGCTCCTGGCACTGGTGGCCGTCGGGGCCGTGGGGTTCTCGCTCCGGGACCGCGAGCGCGCCCGGGAGAACGAGCGCGTGGCGGCCCGGGTGCGCACCGGGGTGATCGCCGTGCACTCGATCCCCGAGGGCGCCCACATCTGGCTGAACGACGCGCCCACCGCGTTTCGCACGCCGCACGAGCTCCGGGGGCTCCTCACCGGGCCCGGGGTGCGCCTCCGGGTGAAGCTCACCGCCGAGGGCTACGACCCGGCCACGCAGGAGGTGGCGCTCCCGACCCCGAGGGCCCACCAGACCATCACCGCGGCGCTGCGGCGCACCCAGGCCAGCTCCTTCGCGGTGCTCCAGGTGGGCACCACCCCGCCGGGCGCGCAGGTGATCGTCGACGGCCGCGAGGTGCCCGGGCGCACGCCCCTGGCGGTCACCGAGCTCACCCCGCAGGTGGAGCACACGGTGCTCCTGCGCCTGGAGGACTACTCCGACGAGAGGCTCACCTTCAACGCCGAGGCCGGCGCCGTGGCGCAGCGCGCGGTGGTGCTCCGGGAGCGCCCCTTGGGCCCCGGGGAGGCCTTCCTGGACCTCACCACGGACCCGCCGGACGCGCACCTCCGGGTAGGCGACCGGGACTACACGGGCGGCAGCCCCTACCACGTGAGGGTGAGCGCGGGCCGCGCCCTGGACCTCACCCTCACGGCCCCGGACCACGAGCGGGACACCCGCTCCGTGCGGCCCCAGTCGGGCCAGACCCTGGCGCTGGGCACCATCCGGCTCACCCGGGACCGCCCACATACACCTACGGTGGACCACACCCCGGGACGGCTGACCGTGGGGGCGAGTCCCTGGTGCAATGTAACCATTGATGGTCAGGGACGGGGGCAGACGCCGGTGGTGGGGGTGTCGCTGCCTCCGGGGCGTCACACGATTGTCTGTACGAACCCGGACCGGCCGACGCAGACCCGCAGGGTGGAGCTTGGCCCCGGGCAGGACCTGCGCGTACGGATTGTCTTCCCTTGACGGTGGACTCCGCGGGCGCGGACCCGGCTCCGGCGCCTTCGGGGAGCTGGTGGGCGGGCCCCTGGGGGAGCGCCGCGAGGGTGCTGGTGATGGCGCTCCCGGTGGCCTGGCTGGCCCGGAGGGTGAGCGCCCGGGAGGTTCTGGCGGAGGCTCGGGCCGTGGGGCTGGTGCCGCTCACCGTGGCGCTGGGGTGCCTTTTGGGGGCCCTCGCGGTGGGGTGCGTGCGCTGGAGGGTGCTCCTGGGGGCCTACGGGCCGGGGCCTCTACCAGGGTATGGGGCGCTCTTTCGCCACTACCTGGTGGGGCAGTATTTCAGCTTGCTGCCCACGGGGCTGGCGGGCGACGCGGTGCGCGGGGCGCGGGTGCGCCGCGCGGCGGGGAGCCTGGCCGCGAGCTACACGGTGCTGTTCATCGAGCGGCTGACGGGGCTCTTCGGGCTCTGCGCCATCGCGGGGGCGGCGATGGTGGGGACCCCGGGGCTTCGGGCGGACCTGGTGCTGCGGGCCTTTGACCTTGCGGTGCTGGGGGCCCTGGGGCTGGCGCTCCTTGCGTTCGTGGCGCCGTACCTCCTGACGCGCCTGCCCACCTGGAGAAAGCTCCTGGCGAGGGTCCCGGTGGCCGGGGCGCTCCTCCTGCGCATCCCGGCGGCCAGGCGCCCCGGGAGGGCGCTCCTGGCGCTTCCCTTGAGCGTGCTGGCCCAGGGGGCCCTGGTGGCGGCGATGGCCGCGCTCCTGGCCCCGTTGGCGCCGGAGGCCACGCTGGCGGTGTGCGCGAGGGTGGTGCCCGCGATCGTGTTGTTCACGTACCTGCCGGTGACGCCGGGGGGCGTGGGCCAGCGGGAGGTGGTGGCGGTGCACCTGTTCGCGCTGGCGAGGGTGCCCCCGTCGGCGGCCACGGCCACGTCGCTCCTGCTCTTCGCGCTGTTCCTGGTGCTGGGGGCCCTCGGGGCGCTGTGCCTGCTCCTGGAGAGGGTCTTCGGGTGGGAGCGGGACGGGGCGGTGTAGACTACCGCCATGGAGAAGCTCCATCGATCGCACGGGACGGGGGCCTTCGAGCCGTCGCAGCTCCGGGCGCTGGGCGAGGGGTGTGTGTTCGAGGCCGGCGTGCTGGTGTTCCACCCGGAGAACATCTCCCTCGGGCGCAACGTGTACGTGGGCCACTACGCGATCTTGAAGGGCTACTACAAGAACGAGATGGTCATCGGTGACCAGACCTGGATCGGGCAGCAGTGCTTCTTCCACAGCGCCGGGGGGCTTGTCATCGGGCAGCGCGTGGGGATCGGCCCGGGGGTCAAGATCCTGACGAGCGTCCATGAAGAGGCCGGGCGCGCGGTGCCGGTGCTGTTCTCGCCGGTCGCCACGGCGCCGGTGCACATCGAGGACGACAGCGACCTCGGGATCAACAGCGTGGTGCTGCCGGGGGTCACCGTGGGCCGCGGGGCCATCGTGGGCGCTGGGGCCGTGTGCGCCCAGGACGTGCCCCCGTATGCCGTGGTGGCTGGGGTGCCCGCGCGGGTCTTGAGGTACCGAGCGTGAGCGCCCTGCCCCTGTCCCTGGTTGTCTTCGCCATGAACGAGGCGATGAACGTGCCCACGGTGCTGCCTGAAATGCTCCGGTGGCTGCGCGCACGCGGGGCGCCCTACGAGCTCCTCTTCGTGGACGACGGGAGCACCGACGACACCCGGGCGAAGGCCCTGGAGGTTCTCGATGGCGACCCTCACGGGAGGGTGCTCACCCACGACCGCAACCGCGGCATCGGCGCGGCGCTCAAGACCGGCGTGCGGGCGGCGACGCTCCCGTGGGTGACCTTCCTGCCCTGCGACGGGCAGATCCCGGTGACGGAGCTGGAGCACCTCCTGGCCGCCGCCGAGCGGGACGAGCGCCCCGTGGTGTTCTCCGTGTACCGGGACCGGGACGACGGGCTGCACCGCAAGGTGCTGTCCTTTGGCGTGAGGGCGCTGATCTTCGCGGTGCACCTGGTGAAGCTGCGCTCGGACGGGCCGTACCTCTTCCGCCGGGAGCTCTTTGACCCGTCGCTGCTGGTGCCGGACACGTTCTTCTTGAATTTCGAGTTCCCGATCCGAACGCTCCGGGCGGGGATCCCGGCGTCCACGGTGACCATCGAGTGCGTGCCCCGCCGGGCCGGGGTGAGCAAGAGCACGGGGCTCAAGCGCATCGTGGGCGTGGCCCGGGACCTGGTGGGGCTTCGCCTGAGGCTCTGGCAAGGACGCTGAGGGTGTGGTACGCGCGGCCGTCATGGCCGCGGAAGACACGAGGCGCGCCCCCCGGCGCAACGGCAACACCAACACCAAGGGGCCTCCCTCGGTGGTGGAGCGCTACCTGCCGTACGTCCTCGGAGGGGCCGTGGTGCTGGCGCTCCTGGCGACGGTGTCCGGCAGCGACCGCTACGGGCTCCACGCCGGGGCCGTGCTGGCCGCGGGAGTGGTGCTGGCGCTGGGGTACGTGGGCTGGCAGCACACGATCACCCTCCCGCCGGGGGACTCGCTCCGGGCGCCCGTGACGGCGGTGTCCGGGGCGGTGGCGCTGGCGTGCCTGGCGCCCCTGGGGCTGGCGTTCTTCAACCCCCACCTGGTGCGCACGGTCACGCTGTCGCGCGAGGGGGACCGGCAGGAGTTCGACCTCGGGGCGGACGCCCGCGCGGTGGTGGTGACCAGCTCCGTGGGGCTCGCGTCCACCACCGAGGAGGCCCTCCAGGGCGAGTACCGGTTCCACGTCACGCGCGAGGGGACCGACGCCGACGAGAACCTCAAGGGCACGCTGACGGTGGCCGAGAGCACGCTCGCGGGGGGCGCGAGCGGGCGGCGGGCGAGGCCCAACCGTCACCTTCTGGGGGCGCTCCGGGGTGCGGGTCACTACGCGGTGACGCTGGACCACGTGCCCTCGGCGGTGCGACCGCCGGTGACCGTGAGGGTGTACACGGAGCCCGTGGCCGAGTGGATGCTGGCGGCGGTGTACGCGCTCCTGGCGCTGTTGGTGATGTGGGTGGACGCGGCGCTGTTCCGCACGGGCAACGAGCCGGCCTTCGCGGCGTCGCTGGGCGTGCCGCTGGTGGCGTCGTTGTTGTTGCATCGATTGTTGAACCCCGCCGCGCTGGTGTCGAGCCTGCTGGCGTCGCTGATCGTGGGCTTCGTGGTGGGGGGCCTCGGGGGCGAGCTCCTGGGCCGCGCGGGCCGGGTGGTCTGGGGGAAGTGACCGCGCTCGGCGACTACCAGCCCTCGTCCTGCCAGCGCTTGCGCTCCGGGCGGCCCGGGAGCCGCCGGAAATAGCCCCCCTCGTCCGCCGCCCTCGCCCTCGGCAGCCGGTCCCTTCGGCGGAAGAGGAACACCAGCGCCAGCCCCGCGAGGAAGCCCCCGATGTGCGCCCAGTAGGCCACGCCCCCCCCGGAGCCCCCGTGCCCGAGCGCCCCCACGCCCTCGAAGAACTGCACGAAGAACCACAGCGCGATGAACAGCACCGCCGGCAGCTCGAACCACTCGATGAAGATGAACAGCGGCAGGAGCGTCACCACCCGCGCCCGAGGGAACAGCACCAGGTACGCCGCCAGAACGCCCGCGATGGCCCCCGAGGCGCCCACCATGGGCACCGCCGAGGCCGGGCTCACCGCCACCTGCGTGGCCGCCGCCGCCGCCCCCACCAGCAGGTAGAACACCGCGAAGCGCGCGGGCCCCATGTTGTCCTCCACGTTGTCCCCAAACACGTGCAGGAACCACAGGTTCCCCGCCGCATGCAGGAAGCCCCCGTGCATGAACATGGACGTGAGCACCGTCACGAAGACCCCGGGGTCCCGACCGTGGGTGAGCTGCGCCGGCACCAGCCCGTAGGTAAAAATGAAATCCCGGTACGCCCCGTCCGGCAGGATCGCCTGCCAGAGGTAGACAAGCCCGCACACCAGCACGATCCCCCAGGTGACCCACGGGGTGCTGCGCGTCGGGTTCAGGTCACGGATCGGGATCATCGTCCGTACACACCGTAGGAACCCCGGAGCCCCCGGTCAAGGCGCGCTGCTGCTGCCGCGCCACGCGCTCCCGAAAGGTGCTCCGCGCCAGCCCCGCGATCTGCGCCGCGCGAGAGATGTTCCCCTCGCACCAGCGCAGGAGCCCGGCCAGGTCCCCCGGCGGCAGGCTCCGAGGCCAGCGCTCTACCACCGGGGGCTTCGTGGCCGGCCCGGAGGTCGGCAGCTCCAGGTGCTCCGGCCCGATCCGCGTCCCCTGGGACACGTACGCCGCCCGCTTGAGCACGCTCAAGAGCTCCCTCACGTTCCCTGGGAAGGGGTATCGCAGGAGCTTCGCCAGCGCCTGGTCCTCCAAGATACGGTAGTGCCCCGTCTCCAGCTCGATCCTCGCCAGGAGGTGCTCCGCGAGCAGCGGCAGGTCCGCCCGACGCTCCCGCAAGGGCGGCACCCTCACCCGCAGATCCGCCAGACGGAAATACAGGTCCTCCCGGAAGAGCCCCTCGTCCACCCGGGCCCGCAGGTCCCGCAAGGTCGCGCTGAGCACCCTCACGTCCACCTTCTGGGCCCCCTCGCCCCCCACCCGCCGCAGCTCGCCCGTCTCCAGCACCCGCAGGAGCTTGGGTTGCAGCGGCATCGGCAGCTCCCCGAGCTCGTCCAGGAAGAGCGTGCCCCCGTGGGCCTCTTCGAACACCCCCCGGCGGCGCCCCGTGGAGCCCGTGAACGCCCCCTTCTCGTGCCCGAAGAGCTCGCTCTCGATCAGCTCCGGCGCGATGGCCCCACAGTTCAGCGCCACCCACGGCCCCTGCGCGCGAGGGCTCCGGGCGTGCAGCTCCCGCGCCACGAGCTCCTTGCCGCAGCCGCTCTCGCCCTCGATCAGCACCGGGTACGGCGCCCGGGCGTAGCGCTCGATGTGCTCCCGGAGCGCCAGCACCGCGGGCGAGCGCCCCACGATCGCGTGGTGCCCCGAGGGCTCCGGCGCCGTCTCGGGCTCCACCGCCAGGGTCGTGCGCCCCAGGGTGAGCGTCATCCCGGGCGCCAGCAGCGCCGCGGGCACCCGGGCCCCGCCCACCCAGAGCCCGTTGGTGCTCCCGAGGTCCTGGGCCAGCCACTGCCCTCGGTGGGGCCTCACCAAACAGTGCCTCGCGCTCACCGCGCCGTCGGCCAGGACCACGTCGCACTGCGGGTCCGTCCCCAGCACCAACGGCCGCACCCCGAGGATGTGCCTCCGGCCCCCACCCGCCACCAGGCACAGCCCCGGACGCCGCCTCCGCAGCGCGACGATCCGGTCCGTGTCGTCCCGCCGCGTACCCCGGTCCAGCGAGAGCGTCACCCCCCCGCGCATCAGCGCATCCCCCGGCGCCAGACGCCCCACGGGCTCGTGGAGGGCCGTAAGCACCGTCACCGCGCGACCGTCGTCGTCGGGCCAGGCCAGCCAGGGGTCGTCCCGCTCGGACACCTGGACACACACCGGCCCGTCCACGCAGCGCACCATCGTGCGCGTGGCCCCATCCCTCACCGTGAGCAGCAACATCCGGCACCTCGCTCTGGAGAGCACCGGTATCGCACCCAGCCTCGCCCAGGTTGCGTACCCGGGACCACAAGACGCAGGTAGGTGCGTGTAGGTCTGTGTGCGTTACCCTAGGGGGTACCGATTTCCGCCCGGGTGCGCTTCCTGCGGCGGCGAGCGGCCTCGGAGGCCTTCTTGCGGCGCTTGACCGAGGGCTTCATGTAGTGCCTGCGGCGCTTGAGCTCGCGGAGGACGCCCTCCGCGGCCATCTTGCGCTTGAGGTTCTTGATGGCCCGCTCGATCCCCTTGTCGCCGACGGCGACCTCCAGGGGCTTGCAGACGACGGCCTCGCCGGGACCCGCCGTGGCCGTAGCGACGGCGGCGGGCGCGGTGGTGGCGGGCGCAGTGGTTGCGGGCGCGGTGGTGGGCGCGGTGGGGGGGGTGCTGTTCCCTGCCAAGACCTTGGACTCCTGTGGATGGCCGCCGAGTGCTGGCGGGGGCGCGGACTATGAGGGAACCCCCGGACAAACGCAAGGCCCGTCCCGAGGCTCCCCGGTGCTACAGTCCGGGCCGCCATGGCAAGCCCGGTGCAGCCCCTGCGGGTGCTCGTGATCGACGACGAAGCCGCCATCCGTGAGCTCCTGGAGACGGTGCTCCAGCGGGACGGCTACGAGGTGACCACCCTGGAGGACCCCACCAGGGCCGCCGAGGTGGTGCGGGAGGGGCGCTTCCACCTTTGCCTCCTGGACCTGATGATGCCCCGGCAGGACGGCCTGGAGACCCTCCAGAAGATCCGCAAGATCGACCGGGACCTGGCCGTGGTGATCATCACCGGGTACCCCTCCCTGGAGACCGCCGTCGAGAGCATGAAACTCGACGCCCTGGACTACCTGCGCAAACCCTTCACCGTCGAGGACCTGCGCGCCGTGGTCGAGCGGGTGCTCAAGAAGAAGGGCCTCACCCGCACCCCCGAGGAGCAGCTCCACCGGGTCCTCGGGGAGACCATCCGGAACCTCCGCAAGGAGCGGGACCTCACCCTGAAGCAGATGGCCAAGCGCACCGGGCTCAGCGTGTCGCTCCTGTCCCAGATCGAGCGGGCCGAGTCCTCCGCGAGCATCTCGTCCCTGTACAAAATCGCCGTGGCCCTGGACGCCCGGGTGCAGGAGCTCTTCGGGGATTTCTGAACAGGGAGCAATCCCCCGGTGCCCTGGCGTATGCTCCCCCGCGAGGAGTGACCAATGGGACAACGGACGAGTCTTCGAAGAGGGTTCCTCGGGGTGGTGCTGGGCGCGGCCCTGACGGCCATCCCGGGCGCGGCGGGGGCGCAGGTGTACTACCAGGGCACCGTGGAGGCGCAGCCCGTGTACACCACCCAGACGGTGGTCCAGCCGGCCAGCTACCAGGTGAACACCGCCACCTGGGTGCGCACCGGGTTCTTCTTCCGCGGGGGCCTCGGCGGCGGCGTCGGCATCCACCTGGTGAACACCAGCTCCGGGGACTTCCGGCTCACCGGCCCCGCCCTCCTGGGCGAGGTCGCCGGCGGCTGGACCGTCGCGGACAACTTCGCCGTCCACGGGAACGTGGCCTTCACCGGCACCTTCTCCCCGTCCGCGGAGTACACCACCTCGGGCAGCACCACCACCGCGGCCATCACCGCCAGGACCATCACCCAGGCCCTCGTCGGCGGCGGCTTCACCTACTACCTCATGCCCTTCCTGGGGTATATCTCCATCGTCGCGGGCCTCGCCGTGGTGGAGACCTCCATCACCACCCCCGGCGGCGTCACCTCCTACGGGGAGAGCCTCGTGGGCGGCGGCGTCAACATCCTGGCCGGCAAGGAGTGGCTCCTGACCCAGCGCTGGACCCTCGGGGTCGCCGGTCAGGTGCTCTACTCCCGCGTCCCGGACCGCGACGGCAGCGCCTGGAACAACCTGGGCTTCGGCCTCCTGGCCACCGTCACCGACTACTGACCTCCTGCCTCACCCGAAGTGCGGCATCACCTTCTCCGCGAAGGTGCGCAGGGACTCCATGATCAGCGCGTGGGGCACGGTCCCCATCTGCATCACCAGGATCAGCTCGTCCACGCCGATGTCCTTGAAGCGCTGCACGGTCTCCCGCGCGCTCCCGGGGTCCCCCACGATGGTCGCCACCTGCGAGCCCTCGGTGTTGCGCAGGGCCATCGCCTGGGCCAGTTCATCATCGGGCAGGAAGTCCCGAGGCACCTTCAAAGGCCCCACCGGGCGGCTCTGCGAGAGGTAATACGTAGACAGGCTCTCCAGGAAGAAGCGCGCCCCACGGAGGCCGTAGGCGCACGCCTTGCGGTCGTCGTCCAGCACGAGCGTGGCGGGCGTACACGCAAAATGGTCGTTCTTCTGGCGCCCGACGGGGCTGGCCGCCGCCACGGCCTTGCGGTACTCCCGCACCTTGTCGGCCAGGTAGTCGTCCGCGCCGAAGGCGAAGTTCAGCGCCCCGAGGCCCAGGCGCCCCACCGCGGCGGCGCTCTCGGGCTTGGAGCACGCGGCGAACATGGGCGGGTGGGGCCTCTGTACGGGCTTCGGGATCACCTGCGTGGGGGGCACCTCCAGGAAGCGCCCCTTGTGGGTGAACACGTCCTGGGACCACATCCGCGGGATCATTTCCAGGGCCTCGGCCCACTGGTCGTGGAGCTCCTTCGGGTCCAGCCCGAAGGCGTGCTGCTCCACCAGCGAGCTGCTCTTTCCCGTGCCCCAGTTGACCCTCCCCCCGGAGAGGATGTCCAGGACGGCGATGCGCTCCGCGATACGAATCGGGTGGTTGTAGCGCCACGGCAGGAGCGTCACCCCGTGCCCCACCCGGATGCGCTTCGTGCGCGCCGCCACGAAGGACAGGAACACCTCCGGCGCCGACGAGTGCGAGTACTCGTAGAGCCCGTGGTGCTCGACCTCCCACACGCAGTGGTAGCCGAGCTCGTCGGCGAGCACCGCCTGGTCCACGCAGTCCCGGAAGCACTGGGCCTCGCGCTCGGGCGTGGGCTCCGAGAGCTGCATCTCAAAGAAGATCGAGAACTTCACGTGGGGGCTCCTCCCTGGGGTTCTGCGGCGATCCAGCGCCGGAGGCCTCGGGCCACGGCGCCTCCGGGGCCGGGCTCGTCCCGGCGGAACTGCTGGAGCGCGCCCTGGAGCACCATCGCGTCCATGGGCGAGCCCTCGACGCGGAGCCTCCCGGTGAGCTGCGCCGAGGCGTAGTCCACGCGGCCCGCGCACAAATCCAGGAAGACCTTGTCCGTGCAGGTGAACACGCACGTCGGGGGCCTGGGGACCCCGCTGCCCACGGTGAGCTTCCCCTCGGCCACGCGGAGGGCAAAGTCCCCCCCCCCGGGGCCCGTGAGGTTCACATGGAGCCGCACGGTGAGCCTCTGGGCGTCCGCGGGCAGGGGCTTGACGCGCGCCCCGAGGCCCACCGCCGCGAAGAACGCGCGGATCCTGGGGTCCGTCCGGCGGGGCACCACGCGCACGTGCCGCTGGATCACGTCCCGGGCCGTGGGGCACGAGGGGGCCCACCCGAGCTCCCTCCGGGCCTTCTCGCTGGACATCACCATCACCGGCTCGTGGTGCTCCAGCCACGCGGGATCAAAGGCCCTCCCGAGCCCGATGCGCTCCAGCGTGGGCGAGGCCCTCGCCAGCGCGAGGGCGACGGGGCGAGGGACCTTGACGGTCTTGAGCCCCCCGGCCAGGGCGAGCTCCCTCACGGGCACGCACTCCTCCGCGCCGAGGTTGAACGCGCCGCGGGCGCCCTTCTTGACCGCCAGCACCACCGCGTCGGCCACGTCCTCGTCCCACACCACGGGCATGGGGCTCTCCCCGAGGTCCCCGAGGGTGCCTCGTTGGAGCCCGTACCCGAGCGGGTGGTCCATCACCCGGCCGAAGAGAATCGCCGGGCGCAGCCTCGCCACGGCGAGTCCCGGGTGCCTCGGCTCGAAGTCGTCGAGGAAGGCCTCTACGGCGTGCTTGCACGCGCTGTAGGGGAACTCCTGCTGGCACACCCGGGGCGAGTCTTCCACCAGGGGCACCGGGTGGCCCTTGACCACGCCGTAGGCCGCGATGGACGACGTGTACACCACCTGCTTGACCCCACGCCTGGCGGCGCACTCGAAGACGTTCCGGCTGCCGTCCACGTTGACGCTCCAGAAGCGCTCCCTCGGGGCCCAGGTGACCACCAGGAAGGCCAGGTGCACCACGGCGTCCACGCCCTCGAAGAGCCCCTCCAGCGCGGGCGAGCGCACGTCCACCGGGTGGTGCGTGAGCTTGGTCCCCGCCGCCGCCGGGGGCCGCAGGTCCAGGCAGCGCACCTCGGTCACCGCGCGCAGCGCCAGGAGCTTCCGGAGGACCTCGGTGCCGAGCTGCCCGGCCCCGCCGGTGACGGCGATCTTCATCGCGGGCGATACGACCACCCGAGGCCCCACCCGGTCAAGGCCGACCAGGCTCCCCGGGCGGCGCCTCCAGCGCGCCCACGAGGTACATCCCGCCGGAGCCCCGGAGGAAATGAGCGCGGAACACGGGCCCGCTGCCGCAGCGGTAGTCCCCGGCGACCACTCCCCGGAGCCGCTCCCCGACAAGCGCGCGGAGCCTCTGTCCGGCCGCAGGCCACGAGGGGTCCGTGGGCGGGAGCGCCCGGAGGTCCTCGGGCACCGGCACCTCCCGCATGCGCCGGCAGCGCCCGTCGCCCAGCCACGGTCGCGCGTGCGCGAGCGCGCGCGAGGGCTCGGACGAGGGCTCCAGGTCCGCCAGGGCCACCTCCCAGGCATGCTCCGTCAGCGGGTTCTCCTCGGCGTACCGAACGATACGCACGGTCTGCGCCAGGAAGCGCCCCCGGGCCAGGGAGCGCGTGTCCGCGGTGCTGTCCAGCGGGGGGCTCCCGGTGACCAGGGCCTCGCGCACGCGCGCGAGCGCGCCCTCGGGCGTACGCGCGGGCGCGCGCGAGGGGGGTGCGGGGTCGCGCCAGCAGGCCAGGCAGAGCGTGGCCAGGGCGAGGGCGTGGCGCTTCAACGCTGGAAGAAGATCGGGTTGGACACGGCGAAGGGGCGCTTGTTGGGGTGCACCGGGGCCAGGTCCCGGGTGCCGCTGGCGACCACGAGCACCCAGGAGCCGCCCGCGGCGATGGGGGCGGTGACCTCTCCGCGGAAGCGCACGGTGGGGTTCATGGGGTCCTGCTGGGCCATGCCGAGGGTCATGGCGGGCTGGGCGGCGCCGTCCACGTAGACCTCGAGGCGGTTGCAGTCCACCCAGGCGGGGGCCTGCACGGAGACCCGGAGGCGCGCCATGGGGCCCGTGCCCGAGACGCTCTGGCCGGGGCCCTCGCCGCCCGGGGCCTGGACGTCCAGGTAGATCCCGCCGGAGATGTACGAGCGTCCCTGGGCGACGGCGTCACGGATGGCGGTGGCGCTGGCGCGGCGGGGGTCGTCGGTGCCGAGGTACATGCACGTCCGGGGGTAGCCCACGGGGGAGTTGGGGTGCACGCCGTGGCTGTCCGAGGAGCCCACGGCGAAGACCCTCCGCCCGTTGCTCAGCATCCCGAACCAGTCGCGCACGGTGCCCATGCGGTTGCCCTCGAAGTCACTGGCGTTGAAGACCTCCACGGCGGTGAAGGCCGTGTCCCACATCTCCGCGCGGCCGGCGCCGGTGGCGGCGCTGTAGCCCGCGGCGGTGAAATACGCCCCGGCCACGGCGGCGCCGCTCGGGTGATTGATGATGATCGTGGGGGCCTCCGGGCGGCGGCGCACCTCGGCGAAGACCTCCGGCGGGCGGCGGCCTACCCAGTCGAAGGTGCCGCCGTTGTTCTGGCCCGCGACGGGGAGGAGCGGGATCACCCCGAAGTGCCCCCAGGCGAAGGTGGTGAGCTCCAGCGAGGGGAAGCCGAAGACCCACGGGGCGAGGCCCATGGACGACACCAGCTCGGCCCAGTCGGCGACGTACTCGTGGTCGCTGCGGGCGGCGATCTCGAGCCCGTCGCCCGCGGCGGCGGCGAGCTTGAAGAGGGCCGGGTCTGGCGAGTCCGGCGAGCGGTTGGTGTGGATGTGGAAATCCGCGCAGAGCACGTTGGGCGTCTCCACCACGCGCCGGAGGCTCACGGCATGCTCCGCGGTCATCCCCGCGGCGACGGTCACCTCGGTGCTGGACAGCTCGTACTCTCCGCCGCGGGAGACGATCACCTGGTGGCGCCCCGGGGCAAGCGGCAGGCGCAGCTCGCCGTTGACCGGGAAGGCCACGTGGACCCTGCGGCTGCCGTAGTCCAGCTCGCCGTGCGAGCGCGGGAGCGACGGGGCGTCCCCCGCGGCGGGGAGCACCTGCACGCGCACCGGGAGCGGCGCCATGGAGCCGGCCTCGGTGACCAGGAGGTGCAGCGCTCCGGAGGGCCCGAGGGTGAGCCTCGCGGCGGTGTTGCCCACGGGGACCTCCACGGGCCCGACGACCGGGTGCCCCGGGCGGAAGGCGCGGAGCTGCACGGTCTCCATGGGGACGTGGAGCGTGAAGGCCCCGGCGGCGTCGGTGGTTGCGCGGGACAGGTGCGAGGCGCCGTCCATGCGGGTGGCGTGCACCCGGACGCCCGCGGCGGGCATCCCCGAGGCGTCCACCACGGTGCCGGAGACCTCCCGGAGGGTGACGCCCTCCACGCGGGCCATGGCCTCGCGGAGCCCGTCGAGCCCGGGGCCTCCGGCCACCAGGGACGCGAAGGGGATGCGCGTCTGGTCGCAGGCCTCCAGCGTGAGGGCGGGGCCCGTGTACGCGTCGAAGCCCGACACGGACACCAGCGAGGTGAGCGGTCCCCCGGCGGTGCGCCAGGCCCAGGACATGGCGTTGTCATCAATGAAGCCCACCCACGGCGAGGGCCGTGGCATGCTGTTGTCAAAGCCCGTGAGCGGGCTGTAGAAGGGCATGCGGTAGCGCTGGAAGAACGCGTGGAGCACGGTGCGCACGGTGACCGCGTCGGGCCTGGGGTTGCCCAGGGTGAGCACCACGTCCACCTTGTCGCTGTCCGGGGCGAGCTCATAGTCCACGGCGGCCTCGATGTCCCCGTAGTCCTGCGGGGCGAGCGCGCGGGCGAACTCGTCGACGAAGGGCACGGCCCGGAAGGTGCCCACGGCGCGCACCACGGCGGGGCCCCCCGCGCGACCGTCCCTGAGCACGGAGACCGTGCGGGTCTGGACCGTGTAGCGCCCGAGGCCGAAGATCAGCTCGTTGAAGTCCGCGGCGTCCACCAGGCTCCCGTCCCGGACGCGGGCGACGCCCACGGGGCGCCCCCCCCAGGGGTCATAGAGGGCCGAGGGGCCGGCGTCTTCGATCATCACGGCGACGCGGGCGTTGGCCAGGACGAAGTCCCCGGCGGAGAGCACGCTGAGCCCGGTGCGATCCCTGGGGAGGTCCATGGCCCTCAGGCGCCCGGCGCGGCTCTGCCCGGCGGTGACCGCCAGGGGCTCCGGGGCGCCGTTGAGGTCCCCGGGCTCGAAGGTGAAGGTGCGGGTACACCTCGCCGGGGGCGTGTCCGGCGTGGCATCCGGGGCGGCGCCATCGACGCCGCCGTCCGTGGGGGTGCGCTCACCGCACCCGAGGAGGGAGCCCAGGGCCAGGGCCCACACACAAGGCAAGCTACGCATGGAGCACCTTCTACCACGCCCGCGGAGAGGTGAGTTCCCACCGGGCCGGGAATGCGGTAGGAACCCCGCACCATGCCCATTGAACCTCGACGCGACGCGCCGGTGCCACCGCTGGCGCCGGGGGTGAAGTACCGGCGCATCCTGCTCAAGATGTCCGGCGAGGCGCTCTGTGCGCGGGAGGGGGGCTTCGGCCTGGACGCCGGGGCCGTGGGGCTCCTGGCGGACGAGCTCACGCAGGCCTGGAGGGAGCTCGGGGTGCAGCTCGCGCTGGTGGTGGGCGGGGGGAACATCTTCCGGGGCCTCGGGGCGTCGGCCTCGGGGATGGACCGCTCGCAGGCGGACTACATGGGCATGCTGGCCACGGTGATGAACGCCCTGGCCCTCCAGGACGCGCTGGAGAAGCGGGGGGTGCCCACCCGGGTGATGACCGCCCTGGCCATGCAGCAGATCGCCGAGCCGTACATCCGCCGCCGGGCCGTGCGCCACCTGGAGAAGGGCCGGGTGGTGCTCTTCGCCGCGGGCACCGGGAACCCGTATTTCTCCACGGACACCGCCGCGGCGCTCAGGGCCATGGAGATCCACGCCGACGCCCTCTGCAAGGCCACCAAGGTCGACGGCGTCTACGACCGGGACCCCAAGCAGCACCCCGACGCGGAGTTCTTCCGGCGGCTGAGCTTCGATGACTTCCTGGCCCGCAAGATCAAGGTGATGGACAGCACGGCCCTGACCCTCTGCCGGGACAACAAGCTCCCGATCCGGGTGTTCAAGCTCAGCGCCCACGGGAACATCGCCCGGGTGCTCAAGGGCGAGGACGTCGGCACCCTGATTGATGAGCGCCCCTGACGGGCTGGGGTGGCCCCCGGGTCGGCCCCGCTGCCCCTCTGGCGGGCCGCCCGGATCCTGGTAGCGTACGCTCCATGCGTACTTCAGGGTCGTCCATGGGTCGGGCGTGCATGCTCCTCGTCCTCCTCGGGTGCAGCGCCCGAGGCGCCTCCGGAGGGACCTTCTCCCCTCCCCCCGAAGACGCCGCCGCGACGGAGACCGGCAGCACCCCGGGGCAGTGCGAGCGGTCCTGCACGAGCCTGGTGGCCTGCCTCGGGACCATCGTGGGCACCATGGGACAATGTGTCTCCACCTGCCAGACCAGCTCCGTCACCGCCGCATGCCACCAGTGCGTCCAGACAAGCTGCGCCGCGGGGTGTGGCATGAGCTGCTCGGCATGCCTCACCGCGGGCGGCCCCTGCGAGCTCATGGGGACGCCGCCCCGGGACGGGGGCGTGACGCCACCCCCGCCGCCGCCCCCTCCGGGCGGCTGCTCGGCCACCAACTGCTCCACCTGCACCGCCCGCTCCAACTGCGGCTGGTGCAACAACCGGTGCTATGTGGGCACCTCCAGCGGCCCCACGGGCGCCTCCTGCGGCGCCTCGCCCTGGGCCTGGACCTCCAGCATGTGCGGGGGCTCCCCGCCCCCCCCGGACGGCGGCGGGGTGTTTATCTCCCCCATGTGCCGCGCCTGCGCCACGGAGGCATGCGCCTCGGTCGGGTCCGCATGCGTCTCGGACTCCATGTGCCTGGAGTGCTTCACGGCCAACCCGGTTCCCCCCGCCTGCGCCTCGAACCCGCGCTTCAACGCCGTGATCGAGTGTTCGTGCGGGACCTGCCGCAGCGCCTGCTCCACGGAGTGCGCCGCCATCGGAATGTAACCACGCCCGAAGGGCCATGTTCGGCCACAATGGCCGAAATTCGTCCATGGAGGGGGTGTTGTGCGCGGGGCGAATCCGGTGCACGGTGCGGCCCGTACTCATGCGAACCATGCGAAAGCACCCCTGGCTTGGGGCTTCGGCCCTCGCGAGTCTGTTGTCCTGCGGCGGTGGGGAGCCCGCGGCGGGGCCTCCGCCCGGGCCGCGGAGCGGGATCCAGCTCGCGACGCCGGGGTTCTCGATCCCGGCGGGTCGGGAGGTGTTCTGGTGCATGAGGGTGCCCTACGAGGTGACGCAGGACCTGTACGTGCAGGCCAGCGCGTCGTACCAGACGCGGGGCGGGCACCACACGATGCTGTACTACGTGGAGGGTACCACCCCCTTCCGGGACGACCCGCACGAGTGCACGCCGGAGGACATGGGCAATGTGCGCTTCGTGGGGGTGGGCACCGCGGACGGCGTGGGCATCACCCTGGCGCCGGGGATGGCCCTCCGGATCCCGCGGGGAGCGCGGCTGTATGTGCAGTCCCACTACGTGAACAGCGGCACGGCGGCGCTGGCGGCGCGGGACTACATCAACCTGGAGCTCCTGCCGCGGGAGCGCGTGGAGCGCATCGCGGGGGCCTTCACCGAGGTGGACCTGGGGCTGGACCTGCCGGCGCGCACGCGGACCCAGCGGGTGATCGACTGCACCTTCCCGGCGGAGATGAACATCCCCTGGGCGATCCCGCACATGCACGAGTACGGGAGCCATTTCCGGCTGGAGCTGGTGTCCGGCGGGAACACCCGGGTGCTCTACGACTCGGACTGGACCGCGGCGCTGCGGGACCACTTCCCGGTGGTGCGGTTCCCGCAGGAGCTGCACGTGATGCCCACGGACCACCTGCGGACCATCTGCGATTTCAACAACACCACCACGCACCGCATGCTCTGGCCCGAGGAGATGTGCGCGACCTTCCTGGTGTTCCACCCGTCCAACAACGGCGCGCTCCTGGCGTGTGACTCGCGCGAGGGGCACTTCCAGCCCTGAGAGGGTGTCCAAGTGGTTTTTCCGGGCACTTGCGTCAGATCCACTTCGCTGGCCGGCGTCATGTCAACTCGCCGTGCCCCCAGCACGGCTTCGTTGACATTCCTTGTCCAGCTCGCGGCTCTTCGCAAGTGCCTCGGAAAAACCACTTGGACACCCTCTGAGCCATGCGCGAACTCCTTCGGTTGAGGGCGCTGGGGCTCCTGGCCCTGGCGCTGGGTTGTGGTCAGGGCTCCGCCCAGGACGCGGGCGCGGCGGACACGGCGGTCGCGGACACCGCCGTCGCGGACGTGCCGTGCGTGGGCCCCATGGGCTGCGGCGGGCGCTGCGAGCGGGGCAATGACTTCGGGGTGGGGCGCTTCTGCACGCCCGGGGGCTTCCAGTGCCGCTTCCCGTCGCCGTTCTGCACGGTGGACGCGGACCCCACGGCGGACCCGTTCTGCACCCGCCCGTGCGCGGACGACACCCAGTGCGGTGAGGGCGCCCAGTGCCGCCGCCGCCCCGGAGGGATGGGCCCCAGCGGCTGCTTCCCGCTCTTCTGCGAGGGCAAGGCCCGCGCCGACGGCGGCGCCTCCGACGCCGTGAGCGACGCCGTGAGCGACGCCATCGGTGACGGCGCGGACCGTTGAGGGCGCCTACAGCCCCCCGACCAGGGCCTTGAGCCTCCGGAGCCCGCGGGGCTCGATGCAGTAGCACACCCTCGGGCCGTCGACCTCGCCGCGGATCAGCCCGGCGTCCTTCAGCACCTTGAGGTGCTGCGACACCGTGGACTGCGCCAGCGGCAGCTCCTCCACGATGTCCCCGCAGATGCACGCCTCGCGGCGCACCAGGATCCGCAGGATGCGCACCCTGGCCGGGTGCCCCAGGGCCTTGGCCAGCTGCGCCAGCTCCTCGTCCGCCGCGGAGCCCTCCACCGGCCGCAGGTCCGGAGAGTCCTCCGCAGGGGGCGGGCAACACTCGGCCATGGGCTTGCTGGAGGTCATGGTAGGGTGCCCTCACGGCTGCGCGCCGCGAGGGCGCACAGTGTGCCTCGGGGTGCCGGACAATGGAAGCGACACAGAACGATTCGTGGGCCTGCGCGACGGTGGAGCGGGAGGGCCCCGTGGCGCGGGTGAGGCTCCGTGCCTCGGGCAAGGCCCCGCGGATGGGGCCCGACTTCTGGCGCGAGCTGCCCGGGCTCTTCGGGCGCCTCGACGAGGACCCCGCGGTGCGGGCCGTGGTGCTGGACTCCGACGGGGAGCACTTCTCCTACGGGCTGGACCTCACGGCCATGGGGGCCGAGCTCGCGCCGCTCCTGGACCCCGGCGCGGGCCCCGCGGCGCGGACCGAGCTCCTGGCGGTGATCACCAGGATGCAGGGGGCCATCACCGCCGTGGCCCGGTGCCGCAAGCCCGTCATCGCCGCCGTCCGGGGCTGGTGCCTCGGCGGCGGCGTGGACCTCATCACCGCGTGCGACGTGCGGCTCTGCACCGCCGACGCGCGCTTCAGCGTGCGCGAGACGCGCCTCGCCATGGTGGCCGATGTGGGCACCCTGGCCCGGCTCCCGCTCCTGGTGGGCGAAGGGGTCGCCCGGGAGCTGTGCCTCTCCGGGGACGACGTGGACGCCGCGAGGGCCCTGCGCATCGGGCTCGTCAACGACGTGTGCGAGACCCCCGAGGCGCTCACCGCCAGGGCGCTCTCGCTGGCCTCGCGGATCGCGGCCAACGCGCCCCTCACGGTGCAGGGCGTCAAGCAGGTGCTCAACGCCCGGGTCGAGGCCCAGACGCGCGAGAACCTCGCGCTGGTCGCGCTCTGGAACGCGGCCTTCCTGCCGTCGCTGGACCTTCAAGAGGCCTTCGCGGCCTTTGTGGAGAAGCGCCCGCCGGTGTTCCGCGGGACCTGAACGGTCAGCTCGCGCTGGACGCCGCGCCGGAGGTCGTGGCCGGGGTCGGGGTCGGGCTCGCCGACGGGTCCGTGGCGGTGGCCGTGGCCTTGGCGGCCTTGGCGCGCAGCAGGCGCAGCTCCTTCTGGAACCGACGACGCTTCTCTCGGGCTCGGGCTCGGGGATCTTGCGGTACACCCATGGTGGGCGGCGTGCTAGCGCATCGCGGCCCGGACTTCAAGCCCCGGACCACGCCCGGGGCTCCCAGAGAGGGCGAAAACCGTAGTATTTACGGGTGGTTGGAGCTGAGCTCGGTGATGTGGAGCTGCCCTCGGGCCTGGTCGCCGTTGCGGTAGGAGCCCACCCAGACGTCGTACTGGCCGGGGCCCGCGCCGGTGAGGTCCACGGTGGGGTTGGTGCCGCCGTAGGAGTCGTCGTTGCAGCGCCACTGGCCGTTGGCGGTGTTCACCAGGAGCGTGGTGTCGGACGCGGCGGTGACGTACACCCGGAGGTTCGGGGAGTTGCCGCTCAGACGGATGATCGCGTCGGGCTGGCGGGTGACCCAGCCCACGCAGCCCGGGCCCAGGCCCAGCCCGCGAGCGTCGATGTTGCCACCGGACACGATGTTGATGTGCCGAGGATCCGGCATGAAGCCCGGCGAGAGCGCGTGGACCCCGAAATTGGCGGTGCGCCCCCCGACCTGGAGCGCCCCCTGGGCGGTCAACTGGCTCCCGTACCCTGACACCGCAAGCGCGCCCAGGAGACCCACCGTGCTCAGTACCTTCGACGTATTCATTGAGACTCCCTCCGAAATGGTGACCCGTGGGGGCTTTGTGCCCCCGCCGGGGGATCGTCGGAGGCCACACGAGCCCCCTTAGGTTCAGGGCGTCCCGTGGCTCCGCGGGGGGTTCTACGTCACTCCCACGGGTTTTGTTCACCCCTGGACGCGAAAAGCGACCCCCGGGACGATTTTCTCCCCGCCCGGGAGGCGCCTTGGCCGTGGTACCCTCCGGACCCCTCGGAGGGTGTTTGATGCCGGACAAGAACGTCGAGATCGTGGTCGAGGACGACCGCACGGGCATGGACCCGGTGGTGCTCCAGCGGGCCTTCCTGGACCATGTGCGCTACAGCCAGGGGAAGCACCCCGCCACCGCCACCGGCCACGACCGCTTCATGGCCCTGGCGCTCATGGTGCGCGACCGGCTCATCCAGCGCTGGATGGCCACGCAGGAGTGCTACTACCGCGCGGACGCCAAGCGCGTGTACTACCTCTCGGCGGAGTTCCTCCTCGGGCGGGCGCTCAAGAACAACCTCTTGAACACCGGCATCTACGAGGACTGCAAGCGCGCCCTCGGGGACGCCCGGGTGGACCTGGACGCGCTCCTGGAGGAGGAGGTGGACGCGGGCCTCGGCAACGGCGGCCTCGGGCGCCTGGCGGCATGCTTCCTGGACTCCATGGCCACGCTGGGCCTGGCGGGCTACGGCTACGGCATCCGGTATGAGTTCGGCATCTTCGAGCAGCGCCTGGCCGACGGGTTCCAGGTCGAGCGCCCGGACGAGTGGCTGCGCTTCGGCAACCCCTGGGAGCTGGTCCGGCCGGAGTACACCGTCACCGTGCAGCTCGGCGGGCGCTGCGAGGAGACCCAGGACGCCCGCGGGCGCTTCCACGTCCGCTGGATCGACACGCAGAAGGTCCTGGGCGTGCCCTACGACACCCCCGTGGCGGGCTACGGCACCCTCAACGTGAACACCCTGCGCCTGTGGCGCGCCCGCGCCAGCGCGGAGTTTGACCTGGACGTGTTCAACAAGGGCGACTACGTCCGCGCCGTCGAGGACAAGAACGCCTCGGAGACCATCTCCAAGGTGCTCTACCCCTCGGACTCGTCCATGGCGGGGCGGGAGCTGCGGCTCAAGCAGCAGTACTTCTTCGTCGCCTGCGCCGTCGCGGACATCGTCCGGCGCTACAAGAAGACCCACGCCACCTTCGAGCAGTTCCCCGACAAGGTCGCCATCCAGCTCAATGACACGCACCCGGCCATCGCCGTGGTGGAGCTCCTCCGGGTGCTCCTGGACGAGCACGACCTGCCCTGGGACCAGGCCTGGGACCTCACCGTGGCCACCTGTGGGTACACCAACCACACGCTCCTGTCCGAGGCCCTGGAGCGCTGGCCCGTGACCCTCTTCGAGCGGCTCCTGCCGCGGCACCTGCAGCTCATCTACGAGGTCAACCGGCGCTTCCTCCGGCAGGTGATGAACCGCTGGCCCAACGACGGGGTGCGGGCGGCGCGCATGAGCCTCATCGAGGAGGGCGCCGAGAAGCAGGTGCGCATGGCCCACCTCGCGGTGGTGGGCGCCCACAAGGTCAACGGCGTGGCGGCGCTCCACACGGAGCTCCTGAAGCGGGACGTCCTCCATGACTTCCACGAGATGATGCCCGAGCGCTTCACCAACAAGACCAACGGCGTCACCCCGCGGCGCTGGCTCCTCGCATGCAACCCGCGGCTGTCGTCGCTCATCACCGAGCGCCTCGGCGAGGGCTGGCCCAAGGACCTGGACCGCCTGGAGGGCCTCACCGCGCATGCCGACGACCCGGACTTCCGCCGGCGCTTCACCGCCGTGAAGCGCGCCAACAAGGCCGACCTGGTCGCGTGGATCCGCGCGGAGTACGGCGTGGCCGTCGCCCCGGAGTCCCTCTTCGACGTGCAGATCAAGCGCATCCACGAGTACAAGCGCCAGCTCCTGAACGCGCTCCACGTGGTGGGGCTGTACCTCCGCGCCAAGCGGGACCCGTCGGTGCTGGCGGTGCCGCGGACCTTCCTCTTCGCGGGCAAGGCCGCGCCGGCGTACCGCATGGCCAAGCTGATCATCAAGCTCATCACCGCCGTGGCCGAGGTGGTCAACGGCGACCCCACGGTGCCGGGCCTCAAGGTGCTCTTCCTCCCGAACTACTCCGTGAGCCTCGGGGAGAAGCTCTTCCCCGCCGCGGACCTGTCCGAGCAGATCTCCACCGCGGGCAAGGAGGCCAGCGGCACCGGGAACATGAAGTTCTCCCTGAACGGCGCCCTCACCATCGGCACGCTGGACGGCGCCAACGTCGAGATCCGCGAGGCCGTCGGCCCCGAGAACTTCTTCCTCTTCGGGATGACCGCCGACGAGGTGCTCCAGCGCAAGCGCGAGGGCTACCACCCCAGGGACCACTACGACCGCGACGAGGAGCTCCGGGAGGTGCTCGACCTCATCGCCTCGGGGTACTTCTCCGTGGGCACCCCGGGGCTCTTCCAGCCCATCCTGGAGAACCTCCTGCACCACGACCCCTTCATGGTCCTGGCGGACTACCGCGCCTACGCCGACTGCCAGGCCCAGGTCTCCGAGGCCTGGAAGGACGAGGACCGCTGGGCCCGCATGGCCGTCTTGAACGTCGCCCGCATGGGCCGCTTCTCCTCGGACCGCACCATCCGTGAGTACGCCGAGGAGATCTGGCGCGCCTCGCCGGTGACGGTCACCCTCGACGCGGCGGACTGACCCGGCCTTGCGCGGGCGTAGCCCGCGGGACACACTCCCGCGCGATGCGAACCCGGGCGAGGCCGTCCTGGCGGTTGTGGTTCGCCCTGAGCGTCACGGGCACCTTCGTGTATGGCCTGGAGTCCTGGCGCCGCCACGCCGCCCGCGCCGCGGAGCGCTCGGAGCACGCGCGCTTTGCGGCCCTCGCCCGCTGCGCCCTCGGGGCCGACGCGCCCAGGCTCCTCGGGAGCGTGAGCGCCACCCGCCGGCGCCTCCGGGCCCTGGCCCTCGGGACCTCGCTCGAGCCCAGCACCACCTGGCTCGACCGCTGCGTGCCCCTCGCCCGGGGCCTCGCCGTCCACGCCCCGGAGCTGGAGAACACCCGCGCCCCCAACGCCGCAGGCACCCTCCTGGAGTCCCGCGCCCGCGCCCTCACCGCCGCCCTCGGGCGCGTGGGCGCCGTCTGGCAGGCCCGCGCCGGAGACCCCTCGGAGGACTTCGCCGCCCTCGCCGAACACCTGGTAGCCACCCACGCGGAGCTCCAGCTCGCCACGGACGGGGCCCCCGCGGGGAGCGCCTCCCGCGGGTCCTCCGGGCCCGTGGCCCAGGGGATCTCGGGGCCGGTGGCCCAGGGGATCTCGGGGCCCGTGGCCCCGGGGCCCTGGCGCCCCGCCCCCACGCTCCTCCTCCCCCTGCCCGGGGCGGTATTTCTCCCGAGCGGCACCCCCGCGCGCTTCCTGGTCGGGACCCCTCCGCCTACGTTCTCCCGCGTGAGGCTCCTGCCCGGAGCGCTCTCCCAGGAGGTCGTCCCCAACGAGGGCGCCCTCCAGTGGCACACCGTCGGCGACCACCTCGTGCGCGTCGAGCAGCCCGCCACAGGCCGCGCCCAGCGCACCCTGGTCGTCGTCGAGGGCCCCGCGAGCACCACGCTCCGCGGGAACATCACCCTGCCCCCGGGCCTCGGCGTGGACCTCAGGCTCCTGGCCGTCGAAGCCCAGCTCGTCGGGGCCGTCCCCTGGGTGCTCTCCGCCGTCGAAGACGAGGCCCCGGTGCTCTGGCGAGCGGCCCCGCGCCAGGCCCCGCAGGCCGCCCCCCTGGGCCCCGCCCTCCCTCCCCGGGGCCCCTCCCAGAGCGCCCCAAGACCGTCTATTGCATTGACCACTGACGGCACCTCCCTGGTGGCGGCATGGCTCGACAGACCCTTGAATGGTCAGCGTAGTGTGCGTGTCGCCAGGGTGACCGCGAACGCCCGCGGTGTGGTCAATCGAGTTGTCATGCCAGAGGACTGGGCGGTGGCCGGCCGGCGCCCTGGCCTGGGGCTGTGCGCGAGCCGCTCGGGGCTGTGGCTCTTCGCGGCGGGGAGGGACCGCTGGCTGGCGGGGGTGGTGGAGGGCGGTCGCGTGCGGGAGGTCCTGCGCGCTCCGAGGAGCCGCGGGGCCTACGGCGAGGAGCTCACGGTGCGCTGCGGGGACGAGGTGCTCGCCTACGGCCAGGAGCGGCCCCGCGGGAGCCCCCTGTGGCGCTGCGGCGCGGACGCCGAGGGCCCACGGTGCGAGGCGCTCCCCGCGGTGCTGGCGCCGGAGCCCGCGGGCCTCGGGGGGCACGAGACCCGCAGCGCTTCGGGGCAACGGGTCTCGCACCCCGAGTGGCCGCTGGTGTTCGTGCTGACGCCGGACGGGGCGGCGCTCCGGGCGCGCGCCGCCGGGCCCGTGGTGTCCGTGGCGAGGCTGGACCGAGGGGCTGCCGGGTGGGGCCCCGAGGTGGTGCTCTGGGACGCCCAGGGCGAGGACCCTGGAGGGACCGTGACGGACCTGGGGCTCTTCGGGGACTCCGCGCGGGTGGTGCTCGCCGTGAGCGCGCGGGACGAGCTCCGGGTGACGAGCTCCCTGGACGGCGGACGCACCTGGGAGCGCCCGTGAAGGGGACCCGGGCGCGTGCTAGGGTCCGGGGCTCACCATGGCGTTGATCCAAGCGCGGCCGTCCCGCGGGACCCTGGCGTTCTTCGGGCTCGTCGCGCTGGGCGTGCTCGCGGCGCGGGGCTGGGAGCGCCACGAGCGCACGGTGGAGCGCCGGGACGGGCCCATCGCCGAGGACGCCCTGCGCCTCACGCGCTGCGTGGTGGGCCCTAGCGCGTGGAGCCTGCTCACCGGGGACAACGCCCCTCAGGTGCAGGAGCTCTGGGCCGGGCGCCTGGCCGCGCAGGTGCGCCTCCTGACGACCCGGCCCCAGGCCGAGGGCTGGTTCCGCCGCTGCGCGCCGCTGGCAGACCGGGTGGCCCGCAGGCTGGAGGACTCCCCCACGGCGCCGGAGGGCTCCGCGGGCGTGGCCCGGAGCCTCGCGCGGCTCCTGTCCGACCGGGGCGCGACGCCCGAGCGCCGGCTGGACGTCGCCGAGGACGAGTCCCTGGCCCGGAGCCTTGCGGCGCTGCTGGTGGCCGTGAGGGCCATGTCCCCGGGCGCCGAGGCCCACTGGGATGTCTATGGTCGCGCCGCGACGGACCTGGTGGCGCCGGTGCTCCCACCCCTGCCGCGGTGGAGGCCCCTGGACCCCACCTGGGAGCGGCCCGTGCTGGCCTCGGCGGACGCGCTGAGCTACCGCTCGGCCCGGGACGGGATGGTGCACCGCTACGAGGCCGATGGGCGCTCGTTCCGTGACGTGGTCGTGGGCCCCGGGGTCCCCTGGCTGGAGCCCCCTCGCGACGGCGCCGTGAGGGTGGAGACCGACGACGGGCCCAGGATGGCCACGGCCACGGCGCTCCTGCCCTTTCCCGACGCGCTCCGGAGCGGCGCTGGGACCTTTGACGGCTGGTCCCTGGAGGTGTCGCCCTCGCGCCGCGCGCTCCTGGTCCAGGACGGGGGAACGGTGACGCTCTACACGGGCCCGTCGGACGGGCCCTTCGCCTGGGCGCCGGACCGGGGGGCGCGGGTGGGGCCCGCGGAGAGCGTCCTGGCCGCGGTCTTTGCGCCGGAGGTCACGGCCCTGGGGCCGGGCTGGAGGGTGAGCATGCTGGTGCCTCGGTTGGATGACGCGGCGCTGGTGCAGCGCCTGGTGCGTCCCGACGGCACGAGCCTCCCGGAGCCCGTCGAGCCGCTCCGGAGCCCGGAGGTGATGACCGACGCGGTGGACGCCTCCGCCGCCAGGATCTCCACCTGCGCCGCCGGGGACGCGCGGTACCTGATCGTGCTGTCCGAGCATGCGCTCACGACCCTCCGGGTCGAAGGGCGGCGCATCGCGCGGGCTTCCACCACGGGGGTGTGGCCTCGGGACCGCGCCGTGGGCGTGCAGTGTGACGCCCGCAGGGTGCTGGTGGGCACGGACCCGACCACCGCCCGCGGGGGCTGGTACCTCACGGACTTCGACGAGCGCGGGGTCGTGCCGAGGCTCCTGGAGCCGTTGGTGCCCGGCCCCGAGGCGCGGGTCCAGGCGCTGACGCTGCACCCCGACGGGGTGCTGGCCACGGTGTCCTCGCGGGGGTCGCTCCGGACCTTCCTCCAACCGCGCCGGGGCGGAGCCTGGACGAGTCAAGGCATGGCCACGCTCCTGGAGTGGCCCGAGCGCTTCACCCTGGTGCTCTCCCGCGTGAGCGCCCAGGCCGAGGGCGCGCGGCTGACGCTCCTGGTGGAGGGCGTGCGCAACCGCACGGTGTGGGTGCCTCCCGCGCCGGGCGCCCGCCCCACGCCGGAGAACCCCAACGCCAACCGCCCCACGGCCCGCGTGGAGAGCACCGCCTTCGCGTGGCTCCTCGGGTCCAGCGACGGCGGCCGGCGCTTCGAGACGCTCTGACGGCCGAGCGGTACGGGGCTTGCTCTGGGCCTCTGGCGCCGTGCGTCCCTCTCGCTCCATCACCGCGCTCGGGTGCTTGTTTTCCCTTGCGGGCGCGGGGGGTTGCGCACCTACATCCGACGACCCGCTGGGTTCTACGCTGTCCACCAGCGGCCAGGAGAGCCACCGCCGGGACGCCGGGCGCGACGCTCGGAGTGACGCCGGGCGCGACGCCACCGCCACGGACGCGAGGGCTGCGGACGCGAACCCCGACGCCCGCGCCGACGCAACGAGCGACTCCGCCGCGCGTTGCATGCCCACGGTGACCCTGGAGGTGCTCTCGCCCGCGGTGGACCCGCGGCTCTCGGAGGGCTCCCCCGCGCGCGTGCGCGTGCGCGTGGACGACGCCGGTCGGGCGCCGGGCGAGCTCCACCCGCTGACGGTGACCGTGCGCCGCGGGGGCACCGCCCTGGCCGCGCTCCTCACCCGCGAGGACCTGAGCCCCGGGAGCGCCCTGGAGCTCGCCTGGGACGGCACCGCCCAGGCGCGGCCCTTGGAGCCCGGCCCGATCACCGTGGAGGCCCGCTACGGCTGCGCCCTGGCGGGCGTCCACGCGACCCGCGAGGCGAGCCTCGTGGTGCTTCGGGTGGGCGTTCTCCAGGCCCAGGTGAACGCCGGGGACGGTGTGCGCCTGCCGCTGTTGTGGCACCGCGCCGGGGGCCTCGCGCGCAATTACTGGGTGGCGGCGGTGACGCGCCCGGTGCTGTCCAGGGGCGCCAACACCAGCGCGCTCCAGCGCGCCCTCCCGCTGGTGTGGAGTGACCTCTCCACGCCGCCGATGGACGGCGCGGGCGCCGTGGCCACGAGCGGGTACAACCTCCCCTTCGCGCTCCAGGCCGGGGGGCGGCCGGAGCTGGCGCTCACCTTCGGCCGGGTGGAGGGCGCGGCGGTGCCCCTGAGGGCGCGGGTTGACGGCCTGAGCGCCGCCGCGGACGTGATGGTCACCGACGGAGGCGCCGGGGCCTTCCGCTGGGCGGCCTCGCCGGCGCCCCAGGTCGGCCGCTACGAGCTCGCGGTGAAGGTGCGCTACGACGCCCGCGGCGCTGACGGCGCGTGGCGAGAGCTTGGCGCGGAGACCCTGGCCCTGCGGGCGTACGGGCTCCTGGGGCCGCAGACCGTGGCGCGCACGACCCGCGCGCCCTACGCGGCCTGGGTGGCCGTGGCGGACGCTGTCACCGGTTGGGTCGGGGGCGCCACCCGGGACCCGCTGGAGGTGGCCTCGCGGGTGGTGCGGGGCGTGCACCGGGAGCTCGGCCTCGGGTACGACACCGTGCAGGGCGCCAGCGCCTACACGGACTACACCGGCGAGGGCTTCGACGGCGGGCGCTTCGACCTCTCGGCCTTCCTGGCGAGGGACAACGGCGCCACGGTGAACTGCTCGGACTGCGCGTCCATCGTGTCCACGTACGCCAACCTCGTGGGGTGCGACCTCGGGTACAACATCCTCACGCAGGATTTCCCCCTCCACGCGATCCGGGCCATCGGCGGGACGCGCTTCACCAGCGACCCCTTCCGCCGCGGGCGCCCCGGCGGCTTCTCGTACCACGCGGTGACCTCTCCGTCGGGCCTCGGGCGGGTCTTCGACGCCACGCTCGCGGTGGACGGGGACTCGGACCCCTCGCGCTCGCCCTACCTGGACACCCTGGTGGACGGCCTGGACCAGGCCTTCTACCTCCGGCACCTGTCGCCCGCCCGCGTCGAGGTCAGCCATGACGACAAGACCCTCATCGAGTAACATGCGCGCTCGTATCACGACATTGTTGTGCCTTGGTGTATGCCTTGAAACACCGTATGTGTTGGCGCAGCCGGCGATGGAGCGCGCCCTCCTCGCGCGCCTCGGGGCGCCGTCCTGGGGTCCCTCGGGGCCTCCGAGGGCCGGCGTGGCGCTGGCCTCGCTCGCGGTGCCGGGGCTCCAGCTCCAGGCCCGGCGCGACCGCGTCCCGCGCGACGGCGGCGTGGCGCTGTCCTTCGGCGACGGGGAGGCCGTGGCCCTGCGCGTACGGGTGCTGGTAGCGCCGCGCCCGGAGGAGGCCCGCAGCGCCCTGGCGAGGCTCCTCCGAGGGTGGCAGGCGCCGCCGGTGCCGCTCGCGGACCCTCAGGGCGCGGACCTCGCCCTGGGGGAGAGCGCCTCCGGAGGAGAGACCGTCGCGGCCACCTACGGGACCGTGGCGGTGCTGGTGCAGCGGGTGAGGCCCTCGGCTCCGACGGCCGCGTCGGTGCTGGCGAGGGTGCGCGCGCTCCTGGGGCCGCATGGCGCGCCGGTGTTCCCGGTGGTGTCCCCGGTGGTGTCCCTCGCGCCCGGGGTGATGTCCCCGGGGCAGCGCGTGAGGGTCGAGCTCCGGGGCACCCCCCTGGAGCGCGTGGAGGCGCGGGTAGACGGCGGGCACCTCGTGGCCCCTCCGGGGCCCGCTTGGGTGGAGCTCGTGGCCGACGAGCCGGGTGCGCTTACGGTGGAGCTCGTCGGCACCGACGCCCTCGGGCGCAGCGCCGTGGCCACGGTGACCATACAGGTGCGGTGACCTCCGCCCCTGGCGATCACCCTCGGGCATTCCGGGGGCGGCCCCGGGCGAACGGATGACCCCGGGAGACGGCGTGCACCGCGGTCCACCTGGCGGTGTGGGTGGCGGCCGCCGCCACCCGCCACCCCGATTCCGCCACGTATGGTGGCGTAACTATGCGAAATCATTGAGCGCACACTGTGGCATGGGCGCTGCTTGACGCTGCGGTCATGGAAGGCGCGGAGCATGAGACGGTTGTAGCGATGTTGCGGGCGCACCCCGAGCACCTCGGGGCTCTGGTGGCGCTGCGACATCCTGGGTTGCGCGTCGCGACGGGGCTCGTCCCCGACGACTCGGTGCTGCGCGCGGTGGACTCCGAGGCGGTGCGGCCCGATGCGGTGTTCGTGGCGCCGGACGCTGGTCCCTGGGTGGTGCTGGAGGTGCAGCGAGGGAGGGACCCGGACAAGGCCTGGCGCTGGCCCCTGGCCGTCTCGCTGCTCCTGGACCAGCGTCGGGTGATGGGGGATCTGGTGGTGGTCACCACCCGGCGGGAGGTCACCTCCTGGGCCCAGGTTGTGGTGCGCCATCGGGGGCCGCTGGGGTCGGTGCTCTCGCTCTCGCCGCTGGTGGTGCAGCTCACCCCCGAGGTGGCCCAGAGGCTGCTGGACCCGTCCCGCCCGGAGCTCGCGTTCTACGCCGCCTGGGCCGTCAAGGGGGACGAGTCCCCCGAGGCCCGCGCCGTCATAGAGACCTCCCTGACCCTCACCGGGGCGCTCCCTCCCACGTTGCGGGAGGCCCAGCTCCGCGCCATCCTCAACACCCTCAGCGACGCCATGGTCGCGTCCCTCACGGAGTCTGCCATGAACCTCGAAGACATCCCCGAATCCCCAGCGGCCCGAGCCTTGAGGCTCGCCTTCGAAACCAGGGGCGCCGCGAGGGGAAAGGCCGAAGGAAAGGCTGAGGCCGTGCTGGCGGTGCTCTCGGCGCGGGGGCTGGTGGCCACGGAGCCCCAGGTGGCCGCGGTCCTCGGCTGTCGTGACGCCACCGTGCTCGACGCGTGGCTCCGCGCCGTAGCCTCGGTCCAAGACGTCGATGCGCTCCTGGCGAGCGCCCCGAGGAGGTGAGCGTGGCACCGGCTCGTTACTCTGGCCTGCTTACGAGCGCGACGTCAGGGCCCCGGGGCGCCCGCGGCGATCCAACGACGGAAGAGGTCCCGCTCGGTGGCGGAGAGCAAGGCCCCGCGCTCGGGCATGGAGACCCCGCAGGGGTTGCCCCCTCCGCGGCACTCGGGCACAGCGGTGAGGGTGTTGTCCAGCTTGTTCATCAACCAGCTCGTGGACGGGTCCCCGGGGCGCACCCGGAGGAGCCTCGGCACCTGCGACGAAGGGGTGTTGACCAGCATCGCGTAGCTCTCGCCGGGGACCAGGCGGAGCTCGCCGCTCATGGCGCTGCCGCCGTGGCACGTGCTGAAATTGCACGCCCGCGAGAGCACCGCCTGGACGTTGGCGAAGGTGGCCGCCGGCGGCGGCGCGGGGGGCTCCGACGCGCACCCCGCCGCCAGCACGAAGGACCCTAGAAGGGCAGCGCGCGGCATAGCCCGTCGAAGCACAGGTGGAAGCCCGAAGAGGGGTAGTAGTACGCCCACAGGAAGCACATCTCCTCGAAGAAGCTCTCGCCGAAGTGCACCGTCCGGGTGCTGGTGTTGTTGTACCGGCAGATGAGCCTCAGGCCCTCGTTGTCACCGAAGCGCAGCGGCGGGTTGAAGAGCGTCAGCGGCGGCTCGGACCAGGACGTGCTCCGGTGCACCTCGCGCCCGGGCCCCGTGAGGGCCGACGCCACCTCGATGGTGGACAAGACCCCGTACTCGTGCGTGTGGGACGTGAGCCCGAACACGTTGATCGCCGGGAGCGCCGCGTGGAAATACTGCGCCGTCCCCATGGAGCGCGGCGGGATGTTGATGGTCTGCGTGCCCCAGAACATCATGTCCGCGCGGGTGAGCCCCTCGGCCCGCGCCAGGTCGAAGGTCACCCGCGCGGTCACGCTCAACGGCGTGGTGCCCGTGTTCACGAAGTGCTCCTCCAGCCGGATCATCTGGTTGGCCTCAAGGGTCAACCCGACCCCTTGCGGGAAGGTGATCTCGCTCTCGCGCTGCTGCGCGATGAAGATCGGCGCCGTGCCCGTCAAGATCCCGCTCAGGCCCCGGCAGGGCGTGAGCTCCGGCTGCTCCGTGGTCCCGCGCGAGCGGTACACGATCAGGTGGTGGCTCCCCACCGGCAGGCTCACGTGGATGCGCCGCACCAGGCTCCCGGCGCTGTTGCCCAGCCGCACCTCGCGGCATTTGGTCGCCTCCTCGCCGGGGCGCACCATTTGCGTAGGGATGAGCACCTCCCGACGCTCCATCCCGCCCCCGTCCGCGGGGGGAGCGCCCGTGTCCGCCGGGGGGGCGCCGGTGTCCCCGAGGACCGCGTCGGGCGGGGGAGCGCCCGTGTCCTGTGGGGTGGTCGAGTCTTCACCCGGGGAGCCATCGGGCGTAGGGGCCTGGGTCACCGGCCCGCAGGCCCCGAGAAGCACCAGGAACGACAGCGAGAAGATCCGTCCGTTCATCCGTCGCGCACCTCCGAAGGATCGCTGGAGCCTATAGCACCCGCGCACCGTTTTCGAGTACGTGAGATGCTTCGGGGTCGCGCGCCGGTCGGTGGTACCTTCGTGGTCACCATGCGCTTTACGACCATCCTCGTGCCCCTGGTCCCGCTCCTGGTCGCGTGCAGCGACAGCGCCGGCGTCGTGCAGAACCCTCCAACCGACAGCGGTATGGATGCCGCACCCTTGGACTCCTCCCCGGGGCCAGACCGGGCCCCCGAGGACTCCGTCCGGATGGATACCACAGCGCCCGACACCGCCCCACAGGACACCGCGGTGGCCGTGGACAGCGCGGCGGACACGGCGGAGGCGGCGTTCCGGTGCGGCGCCGACGGCGACTGCGCGGGCAACCCGGGCGGGGCGGTGTGCGACACGGCCACCGGGCGCTGCGTGGGGTGCGTGACGACGCGGGACACCTGCCCGGCGGGGCAGTACTGCGTGGCCTCCTCGGGGACGTGCGCGCCGGGCTGCGCGGACGACCGAGGCTGCGCGGGGGACGCCGGGGCCCGGGGGGCCCGCTGCGACCCCATGACCCACGGCTGCGTCGAGTGCGTCGCCGACGAGCACTGCCCCGCCGGGAGGCTCTGCGTGGGCTCCGTCTGCGTGGCGGGCTGCACCGCCGCGAGGGCGTGCCCCTCCGGGCAGAGCTGCTGCGGCGGGGCCTGCGTGGACCCGCTGGCCAACACCGCCCACTGCGGGCGGTGCGACAACCGGTGCATGGTGCCCAACGCCACGCCCGCGTGCATGAACGGCACCTGCGCCGTGGGGATGTGCGCGGCCCCCTTCGGGGACTGCGACGCCATGGCCGCCAACGGGTGCGAGACGGACACCCGCGCGAGCGCCGCCCACTGCGGCGGCTGCGGCATGGCCTGCGCCGCCCGGAGCAACGCCGCGACCTCCTGCGCGGGCGGGGCCTGCGCCTACGCATGCGCCACGGGCTTCGCGGACTGCGACACCATGCCCGCCAACGGCTGCGAGGCGGACACCCGTTCGAGCGCCGCCCACTGCGGCGGCTGCGGGCGGGCGTGCATGCCCCCGAACGCGACCGGCGCGTGCGTGGACGGGGCCTGCACGGCGCGCTGCGACGCGGGCTTCGGGGACTGCGACCGCAACGTCACCAACGGGTGCGAGACGGACACCCGCGCGAGCGCCTCGCACTGCGGGATGTGCGGGGTGGCGTGCCCCTCCAGGCCCAACGCGCTGCCGGCCTGCGCCGCGGGGAGGTGCGCGCTCCTGTGCGTGGCGGGCTTCGCCGACTGCAACGGCGACGAGGTCGACGGCTGCGAGGTGGACACGCGCACCGCCGCCGCCCACTGCGGCGGCTGCGGCCGGAGCTGCGCCGCGGTGCCCGGCGCCACCGCCACCTGCGTGGGCTCCGTCTGCGGCAGCGTGTGCGACGCGGGCCTCGCGGACTGCGACATGATGGCCGCCAACGGCTGCGAGACGGACACGCGTACGAGCGCCGCCCACTGCGGCCGCTGCGGCGTGGCGTGCGCCGCAGGCAGCGCCTGCACGGCCGGGGCCTGCGCACCCCTGGCGTCCTGCGCGGCCATCCACCGCAGGCTCCCGGCGCTCCCCTCGGGCGAGTACACCATCGACCCCGACGGCGCCGAGGGCGCCGCGCCCTTCGCCGTCTTCTGCGAGATGGCCATCGACGGCGGCGGCTGGACGCTCCTGGGCACGGCCCACAATTTCCCCCCCGCGGGCGCCCCGGCGCGGCGCTGGGACACCGAGGCGGCCCTCGCCGGCCCCGGCACCTTCGGCGCGCTGTCCGCGCGCACCACAGACAACTTCAAGAGCCCCGCCTGGGCCGCCGTGGCGGGGGCCGACCTCCTGGTGCTCACCAACGAGTACCACTTCGGCTTCCGAGGGCTCCTCGGGGACCGCGCCTTCCAGGCCTTTGTCTCCAGGCACCCGGAGTGGACCCGGGACGCATGCAGCACCACCTGGATCCGCTCCGGCGTGGACTTCGCCTCCGAGGGCATCACCGCGGACACCCGCCGCTCCCTCGGCTTCTCCCTCCGCGGCCTGGACGTCAACGGCGCCACCAACGGGTGCTTCCCCGGCATCGCCCCCACCCGCGAGGCCGGCACCAACGAGAACTCCGCCTTCGGCTTCTCCGCCGGGCCCTCCTGGTGGGTCTGGGGCTGGGGCAACACCCCCCTCGGCCAGAGCGACTGGCGGCCCTATGACCTCAGCCTCTTCAACCTGGCCACGCTCAACAGCCAGGCGGGCGCCTGCACCTCGGACTATCCCGCCGGGCGCTGGCCCTGCAACACCCTCGGCCGTTGGATGAACGGCAACGCCTACGACCGCTCGGACAAGGTCCGCTACGGCCAGCTCTACGTCCGCTGAGACACCTACACCCTCACACCTGGTACTCCTCCGGGCGATACCTATGGAGGTGTGTGGAGATGTACTCCACCGTGCGGGCGATCCCCTGGTCCAGGGTGACCGCCGGGGCCCAGCCCAGCACCTCCCGGGCGCGGGAGGCGTCGCCGCAGAGCCGCTCGACCTCGCTGGCCGAGGGGCGCATGCGGGCGGGGTCCTGCGTGATCGGGAGGCTCTTGCCCGTGAGCCTGAGCACCCGCTGGGCGAGGTCCCCCATGGTGATCTCGCGCCCGGTGGCCAGGTTGAAGGTGCCCCCCACCGCGCCCGAGGCGTCCGACGCTTCTGCCGCCAGGACGAAACCCTCGACGGTGTCCGCGACGTAGTTCAGGTCTCGGGTGGGGTGCAGCGACCCGACGCGCAGCTCCGGGCGGGTCAGGGCCTGGGTGATGAGCGTGGGGAGCACCGCGCGGGCGCTCTGCCGGGGGCCGTAGGTGTTGAAGGGCCGCACGGTGACCGCCTGGAGGCCGAAGGCCCGGTGGAACGATTGCACGCACTGGTCCGCGGCGATCTTGCTGGCGGCGTAGGGGCTCTGGGCCACCAGGGGGTGGGTCTCCGCGATGGGGACGCGCTGGGCGGTGCCGTACACCTCGCTGGTGGAGGTGTGCACCAGGCGCCCGACGCGGGCGTCGAGGCAGGCCTGGGCCACGTGGAGCGCGCCCTGGACGTTGCTCAGGAACACCTGCGCCGCGGCCGTGTACGAGTACGGGATGGAGATCAGCGCGGCCAGGTGGAAGACCACCGCGCAACCATCGACGGCGCGGCGGGTGAAGAACGGGTCCGTGAGGTCCCCGTGGAGGACCTCCAGCTTCGCCAGGACGCCCGGGGAGAGGTGCTCCAGGCACCCGCGGTCCCCGCGGGAGTTGTAGCGCACCAGGGCGCGCACCTGGTCCCCGCGGGCGACCAGGCGCTCGACCAGGTGGCTGCCGAGGAAGCCCCCGGCGCCGGTCACCAGCACCGCGCGGGGCATCACCGGCCGGTGCGTACCCGCTCGTCCGAGAGGGCGTTCAGGTAGCACTCCAGGTTGGTGTACCCCTCGACGCCGGTGAAGCGCATGGAGAGGCTCGTGCCGTTGTTGTCCGCCACGGAGGGGTTCAGGCCGTTGGTGCGCTCCCAGTCGTCCGCCATGCCGTCGTTGTCGCTGTCCGCGGGGGGCGCGAAGGCGGGGGTGTTGGTGCGGAAGGCGTCCCCGCGGTCGATCCCGACACCCCCGCCCCAGGCCGGGGGCCGGGCGTCCACGGAGCCGGACATGTACCCCAGGATCCGGGTGTCCATCGGGTCCCGCGGGAAGGCCCCCGCCTGCTGCTGCAGCAGCGGCACGATCATCGACGAAGGGTGGATCGTCAGGTTCGGGTACGGGAAGCGCGAGGGCTGGCTCGCCACCACCATCCTCGGCGCCGAGCTCCCGCCGCCCACCCGGAACAGGTTGTCCTGGAAGAAGATCCGGTTGGCCCCTCCGCGGCCCACGTCGTTGCTGAACATGGGCTCGGCCAGGCTCGCGCGGCGCATGGTCACGTTCCCGATCCAGTTCATGTACAGGAGGAAATCCCGCGACGAGGGCGCGCAGTCGTTGCCCTCCAGCCCCACGCAGCGGTTGTACCAGAGCGGGTCGAAGGAGTCGAAGACCACGTTGTTGCTGATCTCCGTGTGCAGGATCCGCCCCGCGCAGTTGGTCCTCCCGCGGCCGTCGCCGTTCTCCTCGCAGGAGATCTCCGGCACCCTCCCGTGGGAGCCGTTCCAGATGTTGTGGTGCAGCGTGAGGTTGTCCAAGGTCATCACGTCCTTGGAGTAGTTGATCAGGATGCCGCCGAAGCGGTAGTGGTCCCCCACGGGCTCCCCGAGGAGGCTGTACTGCAACGTCAGGTCGTGCGTGCGAGAGATCTCCATGCACTCGTCCCCGGCGTTCTCCAGCGAGACGTGGTCCACCATGATGCGCTCGGTGCCGCCCATGCGCATGCAGTCCTCGCCGAGGTTGCGCATGCGCAGGTGCCGCACGATCACGTTGCGGCAGTCGTACGGGTCGTACACGTTGTCGCAGTAGAGCCCGCCCCGGATGGTGATCCCGCCGGGGGAGGTCTGCCCCGCGATGGTCACGTCCCGGGTGGTGATTTGAATGGTGCCGCTGATCACCCCGCTCACCCGGAAGACCACCGTCCGCGGGCCCGACTGCCGCAGCGCGTCCGCCAGGCTCCCGGACCCGCTGGAGTTCAGGTTCGTCACGAACACCACCCGGCCCCCGCGGCCCCCCGTGGCCCCGGCCCCGAAGCCCTCGGCCCCCGGGAAGGCCCGGAGCGCCGCCCCGGGCCCCGGCGGCGGCGGCGGCGGCGACCCCCCGTCCGGCGGCGGCGGCGGCGGGGCCCCCGGGCACTGGGGCGGCGTCCAGGCCCACG
>JACRDB010000093.1 GCA_016218725.1 Deltaproteobacteria bacterium | reverse complement strand
TGACCCCGGTGGGCACCGTCTCCTCGTCGGCCACCTCGCAGACAAGACGCACCATGCCGAAGGTGAGCGTCGCCTCCAGGATGCGACCGGGGAGGGTCACCCCCTCTGGGATCTTGACCCGGAGCACGCCCTGGCCCCTGCCGTGGGGCAGGCGCAGGAACCCGTCTCGAACCTTGGCCTCCTGGTTGGTGTACGGCACGTCCCGATACCTTCGGCAGCGCCAGGGGTACCTGGTCGTGACCTCCTCCCCGCGGGCCCTCTGCGCCTTTCGCTCTGCCGTGGCGGCGGAGACGGCCTCACAGAAGTCCCGCACGAGCTGCTGGACGCTCTGCGCGGACAGGCCCGTCGCGCGTCCCTTGGCCCACCGCATCCACCGCGCGAGGGTGGGCCACTTCCACCCCAGACGGCGAAGGCAGGCGTGGCGCACAAGCATCTCGTTCCAGAGGACGGCTGCCGCCTTGCGGGCCGTGGTGAAGAGCGCCCAGGCCACCTCGGAGCGTGGCCTCCACGCGAGCTCTACCACCCGGTACCCCATCGCCCTCACCCCCTCCCACACACCGTCACCTCGCGCAAGATGGACGGTGACATTCTCTGTCCACGTCCGCGGGGGCGCTTCACCCCCGGCCTGAAGGCCGAGGCCCTCGTGCCTCGTCCGCTGGCTGGTAGGAGCTCGTCACGCTGCCTCAACCCTCCAGAACATCCCCGTCCGTGAGCACCGTGCACGGGCCTTCGTAGCCACCCTGGCGCGCCTCGGACACCATGGCCTCGGCGCTGTCCTCGCCCGTGTAGTGGGTGAGGTGTAGACCCCGCACCCCCGCCAGGCTCGCCAGGGAGCCTGCCTGGTGAGGGTTCAGGTGCCCGTAGCCCCGGGACATGTCCGTCCCGATGGCCGCGCTGGCCTCGCACACGAAGAGGTCCGCCCCGGTGGCGGCCAGGAGCACGCCCTCGCAGAGCCCGGTGTCCCCGGAGTATGCGAACACTCCTCCAGGGTGCTCCAGGCGCCACGCCAGCGAGGGCGAGTGCCCGTGGCCGTGGTGCACCGAGAAGGCCTTGAGGAGGACGCCCGGCGCCAGCACCGCGCAGTAGCCGTCGTAGGCCCCGTGGGTGATGATGGGCAGGCGCGAAGTGAGCCTCCCGTCGTCCTCGGGGTGGTGCCAGCGCCACAGGTCCTTGATGGCCCCGTGGCTGCGGGCCGGGAGGTGTATGGCCAGGCCCACGTCCCCCTCGGCAACCCGGGTGGCGCAGGCCCTCGCCTGCACGAACTGCGGCAGCGCCGCGTGGTCCGGGTGCGGGTGCGACACCGCCACGTGGGCGATGGAGGCCGGGTCCACGCCCGCCTGCGCGAGCCTCCAGCGGGCGCCCTCGGAGCAGTCGAAGAGCACGCGCAGCCCCGGGAGCTCCACCAGGAACAACGGCGGCATGCGCCAGGGGTGCTCGGGCCTCGGCGGGAAGCAGGTGCCCGTGCCCAGGCACAGGACCTTCACGGCGCCCTCTCCTCGGCCCGCTCCACGCCGTTGGAAGCGCTCGCCTCCGGGGCGTCCGGCGTCAGGGGCTCGCCCGCGGCGATGGCCCTCACGCGGCGCGCGGCCCGCTCCCAGGAGAAGGTCCGCGCCCAGGCCCGTCCCTGTTCGCCCAGGCGCTTGCGCAGGGCCTCGTCGTCCAATAGCGTCTTGATGCCCTCGGCCACCGGGTCCACGGAGCTGGCGTCCACCAGAAGCCCGCTCACCCCGTGGGAGATGGCGTCCACGGTGCCCCCGGAGCGCCCTCCCAGCACGGGCTTGCCCGCCGCGCTGGCCTCCAGGAACACCATCCCGAAGCCCTCGCAGTCGTCGTCCGAGAGGGTGCGGTTGGCCATCACGAACACGTCGCACACATGGTAGTACCGGGCCACGTCCTCGCGGGAGACGGGCCCCACCCAGCGCACCACGTCCTGGAGCCCCAGCTCGTTGGAGAGCGCCTTGAGCTCCTCCTCAAGCTCGCCGTCGGAGAGCACCAGGTACACCACGTCCTGGAGCTTGAGCCGGGCCAGGGCCTGGAGCACGTGGTCGTGGCCCTTGCGGCGGGTGAGCCTCCCCACCGTGAGCAGCACCCTCTTGCCCGAGAGGCCCCAGCGCTCCACCAGGTCCTGCGTCTCGAACGGGCCCGCGAAGGCGTCCGCGTCCACCGCGGGGTTCACCACGTGGAGCTTGTCCGATGGCGCCCCCGCGATCTGCACCGTGGCGCGCGTGAACGAGCTGTTGGCCAGCACCCCTCGGGCCCCCTGGAAGATCTGCCGCATGAGCTTCTTCTTCACCGGGTACTTCAGGTATAGCGCCACGTCCTCGCCGTGGTTCCACACCACGTAGGGGATGCCCGTGAGCTTGTGTAGCCCCCAGGCCACCAGCCCCTCGGGGATCACCCGCCCACAGTGGAGCACCTCGATGCGCTCACGGCGCAGCACCTGGAGCACCCGGGACACCATCCGGGCGTACTCCAGCCCGCTCTCGGGCTTGAGCCACTCGTATTTCTTCCGCGAGAAGCGCGTCACCGGCAGGGCGTACGAGGCGTCGTGGACCTCGTCCCCGTCGTTGCCCCCGGCGATCACGTGCACCGAGTCCGTGAGGGGGAAGTTCTCCCGGTAGATGTGGTCGTACAAATGGATGGACCCGCCGATCTCGGGGAACCAGACCTCGGTCAACAGTGCGTGGCGCATGGCCCGGGGTTATACCCCCGCAGGCCCCGCCCATGGAGCGCCATCACCACCCCATTGATCCCTCGAACCCCGACCCGGAGCTCCTCGCGCGGGCGGGCCAGGCCTTGAGGGATGGGCTCCTGGTGGCCTTCCCCACGGAGACCGTCTACGGCCTCGGGGCCCGCGCCGACCAGGACGCCCCCGTGGAGGCCATCTACCGCGCCAAGGGGCGCCCGGGGAGAAACCCCCTGATCGTCCATGTGGCTGGGTTGGAAGAGGCCCGCGCCCTGGCCCTGGCGTGGTCGTCCGAGGCCGAGGCCCTCGCCAGGGCCTTCTGGCCCGGTCCCCTCACCCTGGTGGCCCTTGGGGTCCCCGGCACGGTCTCCACGAAGGTCACCGCCGGAGGTCCCACGGTGGCGCTGCGGGTGCCCTCGCACCCCGTGGCCCTGGGCCTCGTGCGCGCGGCGGGCGTCCCCGTCGCGGCCCCCAGCGCAAACCGCTACCAGCACCTCTCCCCCACCCTCGCGGAGCACGTGCACAAGTCCCTCGGGGACCGCGTCCAATGGATCCTCGACGGAGGCCCCTGCGCCCTCGGTCTGGAGTCCTCCGTGGTGGACACCACCACCACGCCCCCCACGCTCCTGCGCCCCGGGGCCCTCTGCCTCGCGCGCCTCCAGTCCGTGGTGCCCGCGCTGGCGCTCCACGCGCCGCCGGCGCCCTCCCTGGAGCCCTCGCGCTCGCCGGGCCTGGAGGCCCGCCACTACGCGCCCTCGGTCCCCCTCCGGGTGCTCCCGGGGCGTGACATCCATGCGTTTCTCCGAGTAAATACCGACCTCACCGTAGGTGTGGTTCTTTGTCGTGAAAGGTATGAATGCACCCACCGGGCTCCCGTCGAGCGCCTCGGGGCCGAGCCAGAGCGCTACGGTGCGGCGCTCTATGCGTCGCTCCATCGCCTGGAGGACCTTGGGTGTGACTTGATCCTGGTGGAAGAGCCACCGAACGAGCCCGCGTGGGCCACGGTGACCGATCGCTTGCGGCGTGCGTCGGAGCCCTCAAGGTCCGGGGGAGCTCCACCGTAACGCTCCTGAGAGGCCCCTTTGCCTGGGTTCTCCCATGGAGGCATCGATGGCGTGGAGTCCCGGTCCCTGCGGTGCATTCAGTTCCCGGGGTGCGGCGTGAAGGGACCGCTGCACCCGAGGCTCCAACGTCAGCTCGCGCTCGGGGGTCTGGACCCCGACGGGGCGCCCGACCGGGAGGCCTGGAGGGCGCTCCTGGAGGTGCTCAGCCGGGACTACGCCGAGGCCGACCATGACCGTGCTACGGGCGAGCGGCTCCTGGAGCTCACCACGGCGGAGCTGCACGCGGCGCGGGAGCAGCTTCGGCGCGGCGCTTCGTTTGCCATCGAGGCCGAGAGGGACAAGCTCCGGGCGGTCACCGAGGCCCTCTCCGACGGGCTCTGCGCGCTGGACCTGGACGGGCGGCTCCTGTTCATGAACGCCGCGGCCGAGAGGCTCCTGGGGCGCAGCGAGGCGGTGCTGGCGACGGTGCCGCTCCTCGGGCTCTTCGAGGTCCAGGGGGCCACCGACGCGCTGCCCCTGACGCCCCAGGCGCTGTTGGAAGAGGTCCTCGGGGGTGTGGTAGTGCGCGACCACGACGCGGTGCTCGTAGACGCCGAGGGGGGCCGCCTCCCGGTGAGCGTGATCTGCAGCCCCTTCACCGTCGGGGAGCGCCCCACGGGGGTGGTGATACTCTTCCGGGACGTGACCGAGCGCAAGCGCTACGAGGACGCCCTGTGCGCCGCGCGCAGCCAGGCCGAGGCCGCCAACCGCGCCAAGAGCGAGTTCCTGGCCAACATGTCCCACGAGATCCGCACGCCCATGAACGGCGTGATCGGGATGACCGGCCTCCTCCTGGAGACGGAGCTGTCCGCCGAGCAGCGGGAGTACGGCGAGACCGTCCGGAGCTGCGGCGAGAGCCTTTTGGCCATCATCAATGACATTCTTGACTTCTCCAAGATCGAGGCCGGGCGCCTGGAGCTGGAGCTCCTGGACTTCTCGCTCTATGGGCTCCTGGACGAGGTCCTCGCCCTGTTCTCCGACGCCGCCGAGCGCAAGGGCCTGGAGCTGATTCTCTGGTGTGACCCGGACGTGCCCGCCAGGGCCCTCGGGGACGCCGGGAGGCTGCGCCAGGTGCTCACCAACCTCCTCGGCAACGCGCTGAAATTCACGCACCAGGGCGAGCTCGTGGTGCGCGTGCGCGTGCACGAGGCCCAGCCCGACGCCCACGTCCTGCGCTTCGAGGTGAAGGACACGGGCATCGGGATCCGCCCGGAGGCCCAGGCGAGGCTCTTCACGGCCTTCACCCAGGCCGACGGGAGCACCACCCGGCGCTACGGGGGTACGGGCCTGGGCCTGGCGATCTCCAAGCAGCTCGCCGTGATGATGGACGGCCAGATCGGCGTAGAGAGCGCCGAAGGCCGAGGCTCCACCTTCTGGTTCACGGCGAAACTCCCGAGGTCCCAGGAGCCCGCCGGGGCCCTGGACCCGGCGGTGCTGCGGGGCCTCGGGCTCCTGGCCGTGGACGACAACGCCACCAACCGCAGGCTGGTGGAGGCCCTCTGCGTCTCCTGGGGCCTCGCCTACCACGGCGCCGCGGACGCGGCCCAGGCGATCGCGCTCCTGCGCGCGCTCCAGGCCCGGGGCGAGACCCCGGACTTCGCCGTGCTGGACATGCAGATGCCCGAGGTGAACGGCATCCAGCTCGCCAGGATGCTCCAGACCGAGCCCGAGCCCCGGCCCGCCCTGGTGATGCTCTCGTCCCTGGCCCGTGACGAAGACAAGCTCTCCGCCCGCGAGGCCGGCGTGGCCGTGTACCTGAAGAAGCCCCTGCGCCAGACGCAGCTCCTGGAGGCCCTGGTGAAGCTCTCCCGCACCACGAGCTCGGTCACCCCCCGGGGGCCCCGGAGAGCGCCCGCGGCGCTGTCGCCGGTGGTGCCCTCGCCGGGCCGGATTCTCGTGGTGGAGGACAACGCCGTGAACCAGAAGCTGGTGCTGCGGCTCCTGGAGAAGCTCGGGTTGCGGGCGGACCTGGCCACCAACGGGCTGGAGGCCGTGGAGGCCATCGCGAGGGCCCACTATGACCTGGTCTTCATGGACTGCCAGATGCCCGTGCTCGATGGCTTCCAGGCCACGGAGGTGATCCGCAGGGCGGAGGCCACCCGGAGCCACCGCACGCCCATCCTGGCGATGACCGCCAACGCGATGCAGGGCGACCGGGAGAAGTGCCTGGAGGCGGGCATGGACGACCACGTCTCCAAGCCCCTCTCGGCCCACGCGCTCGAAGAGGCCCTCCAGAAGTGGTTCAGGCCGCGCCCCCGGGTGCTCGCGGGGGGCCACTCCCGGGAGGTGTCCGCCACGGTGCCGCCGGTGGACCCGAGCGCCCTCTCGGAGCTCTGGGCCCGCCAGGATCGGGCGCTCCCCTCGGTGGTGGACGACACCATCGGGCAGTGGCTCTCCGAGGGGCCCAGGCACCTGCAGCAGCTCCGCGAGGCCCACGGCCAGGGCGCGAGGGAAGATGTCCTGCGCGAGGCCCGGGCCCTCAAGGCCCGCTCCGGTCCGGTCGGCGCGAGGCGCGTGGTGGAGGTGTGCGCGGACCTCGAACGCCGCGCCGAGAGCCTCACGGACCTGGAGGCCGAGACCCTCTTCGGCCGCCTCGCCGAGGAGCTCACCCGCGCTCGCCTCGCCCTGGAGGGCGCCCGCCGCCGGGGCCCCCCGCGGCGCCTCGGGAGCCTCCGGGCCCCGTCGGTCCTGCGGATCTCCTAGAGCCGCCTTCGGGCAGTGCTACCGTGCAGGGCGCGTGCGCCCTCCGCGAGCCATCGGACCTGTACGGCGCTGTAGGGCGGTGTGGGCGGCGGCGCTGGGGCTCTCCCTCGCGCCTGCGCGCGCGCGAGGGGACGACCCTCGTGCGCGGCGGGAGCTGTTTTTTGGCCTCGCGGTCGGGGGCGGGGTCGCCTGGACCGAGCACCCCGAGGTGAGCACGGACCCACGGGCGGGGGTCACCTGGGACATCGTCTTCGGGTGGCGCCTCGCCGAGCGCTGGGCCTTGAGCGTGGCGCTCACCACGTGGCAGACCACGTTCCTGGGCACGCCCTACCACCTCCACACGCTGGCCCCGAGGGTGGAGCTCAACCCCTTGGGCCGCGAGGGCCCGTTCCTCCTCGGGGGCTTCGGGCTCGGGATGGTGGACGGTGATGTGTCCAAGCGCGCGGGCCTGGCGGTGACCTCCGCCGCGGGCTGGCGCTGGGGCCTCGGCCGCGGCGTGACCCTCTCGGCGCAGGCGGGGATTCTGGCCCAGTGGGACGTTCTCTTCGGCGACGGAGGCCGGGCGGTGGAGCCCTTCGGCGCGCTGGAGCTTCGCTTCCACGGGAGGATCGTCCCGTGAGGCGCACCTCGGCGGCCGCATGCGCGCTCGCATGCGCATGCGTGTGCGCGCGCGCGGCGGCCCAGCCCTGGGCGCCGGGGCTGTTCTTCGGCACCACGATGGGCGTCGGCGCGGGGTGGTTGGAGCACCCGCAGGTGTCCGAGGGACCCCGGGCAGGCTTCGTGTGGGACGTCCTGGCGGGCTGGCAGCTCTCGCCGAGGTGGGCAGCGGCGGCCGTCCTGACGAGCTGGCAGCTCACGCCCATCGGGACGCCGTGGCACCTGCACACCTTCGGCGCCAGGGTGGAGCTCGCGCCCTGGGAGGCGAGGGCCTGGTACTTCGCCGGGGTCCTCGGCCTCGCCATGACCGACGGGGACGTGCAGAAGCGCGCGGGCGTCGGCGCCGGGGTCACCGTGGGCCACCGCTGGGCCCTGAACGGCTGGGTGAGCCTGGCCGCGGAGGGCGGCGTCTTGGCCCACGCCTACAGCGACGGGTGGGCCGCCCAGCCCTTCCTGGTGGCGCACCTGCGCTTCCACGGGCGGAGCGAGCCGTAAGGGTCTGGTTCAAAAGAGACACTTCACGGCGACCTCAACCCCCCGGCCCATAGGCGCCAGGATAAGGGCTCCGAGGTCTGAATTTCAGGCACTTCAGGCGGCGGATGGGGCTTCGAGGACGGCGCAGTCGGCCACCGCGCCGCCGCGCCGCCCTATCTTCTGATCCTTTTTTGCCCGGGGTTCGCCAGCGCAACGGTCTCCTAGGTCGCGTCGCTCACCCCGGGCTACGGAATGTGGTCACCGCGCCTCCGCGCGGTTGCAGGGAGCGAGCTCGCAGGGAAGCGGAGTGGGGAGGCATGGCGACGCGGACTGGAGAGGCGCGTGCTGTGCCCGCGGGAGCACT
>JACRDB010000095.1 GCA_016218725.1 Deltaproteobacteria bacterium | reverse complement strand
AGGCGCTGCTCGGGCGCGAGGCCCGCGAGGCGCTGCTCGGGCGCGAGGCCCGCGAGGCGCTGCTCGGGCGCGAGGCCCGCGAGGCGCTGCTCGATCGGCAGGCGCTTGACGAGACTGGCCATGGCCTTCTCGAAGCTCTCGACCACCTTGTCCTGGTCCTTCATGCGTCGCCTCCTCGTGCCCGGCGGGGTATGTCGCACTTGTTCGACGTGCTCACGCAGCGCCCAGAAGATCTCGATCTCGCCAGCGTCAAACACCGGGATGTCGTCGGGATCGGCGAGCATCCCTCGGGTCACAGTGTACAGCAGGTGTTCGCCGGGTCGAGCGCTCACAAGCTCCGCCTCGACCAGGTGCAACGGGAAGACGCCGAGCCGCCCCCTCCAGGTGCCCGTCGCCGAGCCCGGAGTGAGCGCGCAGCCCATCGCCGCCAGCGACGCGACGAAGCGAGGCGTGAGCCTCGGCGCTACCACCCGCAGCGCGAGGTCCCCCGGGTCCGGCACCTCGGCCACCACCATGTACAACAGTGCATACGCGAGCAGCATCGGCGCGTCGGTCGCTTCGAGCTCGTCGCTCGGGCCCTTGAAATGCACGAGCGTGTGCGCCGCAAGTTCGTCGAGCACGCTCGCGAGGAGGCGCACCGCGGGGGGCGTGCCCGGTCGCATGCGGCGAACGATCACCACGTCGATGCGCAAGGGTTCCCGCGAGAGCTGGAACTCCGAGAGGCACTGGTAGTATCCCTCCGGCAGTGTGTGCTCGAGGAGCGCTACGAGCAACGGGTGCCACGCCGTGTACACCCTCCGCGTCCGCTCCGGCATCGCCCGCCGTGGCTACCACTCACCCTCCTCGCACGCAAGGCCGGCGTCACCGAGTCCAGCGCTCCACGACCGCGTCCGAGAGCGCCGGGTGGTGCGACGGCTCGCGAGCCGTCGCGGACGGAGACCGCTTCGACGTCGGCGGCGTGGTGATCGAGTTCCGCCTGGGGTGAGCTCGCCAGCGTCCGAGCCCGAGCACCTCGCAACCTCGGACCAGCTACCCGACGCAAAGACCACGGGGAACGGCCCTGCGAAAAATCGACAGAAGCGACACGATTTCTAAAAATTGACCTTGACTTTCTTTTTTTCTCTGAGGCCATGCTCCCGAGCTGACAGCGGTGAGCGGACCGTGCGATGCTGACCAAAGCGTCGCGACCATCCTGGGAGGACGCCATGGGAATGTCGTATAGTCTGACGCGAGGATTTGTGAGCGCAAAAGGCACTGTCTTCATGCCCATCGCCAACGCTGATAACATCACCGAGTACGATGAGTTCGACCTGCAGCTCATCGTGAGCGGGTTCTCCGCCCAGAATCCGATTGCCTTCGACCTCGTGACCTCATCCCAGAACACCCTGGACGACCTGGACCTCAGCAACCCCAAATCCTCCTGGATGCGCGCCATGAGCCAGCTGTCGGTGGCCACCGTGGGTGCCTATGCGTTGACGCTGCCCAGCGGTGGATTTCGCTTGTACCGCTACCTCCGCTGGGTCTCCACCGGCGCCCTCGCCGACAGCATGACCTTCAGCGTGGAGGGGGTCGCTCGCCGCAGGTCCTTCTGAGAGGGTGTCCGACTGGACATTTTCCGGTCGGTGCCCCTAAGCCTCGGGCGGAGCCTCGGACCTGCGATGAACCTACGCCGCATCCTCGACTACGCCGCGATGCTGAACGATCCGGTCCGGATGCGGGCCTACGAGGCGGCCATCCGGGCGGTGTGCCCGGGGAAGGTGGTCTGCGAGCTCGGCGTGGGCCTCGGGCCGCTGAGCCTCATGGCCCTCAAGGCCGGCGCCCAGAGGGTCTACGGCATCGAGCTGGACGAGGGCTCCCTGCAGGTCGCCACGGAGGTCCTGCGCGCCAATGGCTTCGACCGCACCCGCTTCCTTCCCGTACGGGGGGTCTCGACCCGGGCGAAGCTCCCCGAGAAGGTGGACGTGGTGCTGTCCGAGACCCTCGACAGCTTCGGCGTGGGCGAGCAGACCGTGGCCTTCATGGACGACGCGAGGCGCTTCCTCAAGCCCGGCGGGGTGTTCCTCCCAGAGCGCCTGGACTGCCTGGTCGCCCTCGCGAGCCCCGCGGAGTACCGCGCCCGCCGCGCGCTCTGGGCCCAGAGCCTCGCGGAGGCGTACGGCCTGGACTACACCCCCATGCTGGAGCGCGTGCGCGCATGCAAGCACACCCTCCCGGTGCGGGAGCCGGAGCTCTTCAGCGGCTGGGCGCGCTGGCAACAGATCACCCTCGGCGACGGGAAGACCTTCGCCCGGACGTCGCCGGTGCTGCTCCCGGGGCTCCGCGAGGGCGAGGTCCTGGGGATCGCCAGCGCCTTCGAGGTCACGCTCGCGGGAGCGATCAAGCTCCGCACGCTCCCGGAGGATCCGCCGACGCACTGGCAGCAGGCCTTCAACGCCTTCCCGAACCCGGTGCACCTCAAGGACGGCGACGCGGTGTACCTCGAGCTGGTCACCGATCCATCGGCCTCGTTGGACTCGCTGCGCCTGGAGCTTCGCGTGGCGAGCGGGCCTCGCGCCGAGGTCGAGGCCGTCGCCCTCCAGCGAGCGCCCGCGGTGAAGAGACCCCTGGCCAGGGTGGAGGCCTGACCCTGAGCGGGCGCCTTCGCAGCGCGCTGCGAGAGCGCTCCTCACGCTACGGCCCGCCCGTCCACCGCAGGCCGGCGTCGGTGACCGCCACCCCGAGGCGCAGCTCGCGCCCGGCCTCCACACTCACCCCGCGCTCGACCTCCTCGCCCGTGGAGAAGCGCACGCGCAGCCGGTGCTCGCCCGGCGCGAGCTGCACCGTCACCGGGCTCCGCGCCGCCGGGCGCTCGTCCACGCTCACCTCCGCCCAGGGCCTCGCGTTCACGATCAATGTCCCCCGAGGCAAGGGCGCCGCCACCCCCGCGTCCGGCGCGCGCGAGGGTAGAGTCGTCGGTGGCGCCGCCACCAGCGTCGCCGCGTCCCGGTGCGGCCTCCGCGGCACCGGAGGCTCCCTCGGTGGCTCGTGCGTCAGCGCCAGCGGCGGTGGCACCGGCGTCGGCGGCTCCGTGGGCACCTCCGGCGCTTGCGTCAGGGGCTCCCGGAGCGTCGGCACCGGCCCCACCACCGCCAGCGACGCGTCCGTGCGCGGAGGCACCACCCGCGCCCTCGCCCGGGGCCTCGCCAGCGTGCCCACCGCCACCAGCAACACCCCAATCCCACCAAACACCCAGGGAATCCTCCGAGGCGCCACCCGGAGCTGCCTACCTTCGCCTACATTGTGGGTGTGAATCAATCGCTCCTGGGAGACCTCTGGCGGAGCGCCAGGCGGGGCTTCCTCCCTCGGGAGCACCCTGCGGGGGGCCGTGATGGCCGGAGCAGGCAGCGGCGCCGGGGGCAGGGAGGGGACTGCGTCACCCAGCCTCTCGGCCGCCAGCAGGCTCGCCAGGGCGCCCTGGACGCCCTCCCGGGTGGTTGCCACGGCGCGGGCCCGCTGGCCCAGGGAGCCGCGCCCCCGGGCCAGCGTGGGCACCACCGAGAGCACCTCGTCGGCCAGGTCGTCCATGGACCCGTGGCGCTCCTCCACCGCCCGGCGGGTGGCCCTGGACGCCGTGGGCCCGAGGGCCCGTCGAGCCTCCTCCGTGGAGGCTTCCAGGAGCACCTCCAGCACGCGCCCCAGGCCGTAGACGTCCGCCGAGGGGCCCACGGCGCGGCCTTCGAGCTGCTCCGGGGCGCAGTACTTCACGTTCCCGAGGACCGTGCCGGTGGTGGTCAGGGACGGACGGTCCGCCGCGCGGGCGATGCCGAAATCCGTCACCCTCACCTCGCCCGCGCAGGACACCAAAAGGTTCTGCGGCGAGACGTCCCGGTGGAGCACCGGCGCGGGGGCACCGTCGTCCCCGAGGGCCCCGTGGGCGGCGGAGAGCCCCCGGGCGGCCTCGTGCACCACCCAGCCGCACTCCTCCAGGGTGAGCCCGGCGCCAGCGCGCGCATGGGTGGCCAGGGCCTCCACGTCCACGCCGTCCACGTACTCTAGGAGGAGCCACGGGCCCTCGTCGTCCGCGCCGCACCCGAGGAGGCCGATGATGTTCCCGTGGCGCAGGCGGCACAGGGCCCGGGCCTCCTCCTGGAGCCGTTGGTCGTGCTCGCCCCCGGGGTGCGGGCGCTTGAGCACGCAGCGCTGGACCAGGTCCTCGCCCACGGAGCGCTCAACCAGGAGGACCCTGCCCATCCCGCCCGCGCCGAGGCTCCGCAGGGTGCGTACGCCCGGTGATCCCATCGCCGTCTGGCCTTAGCATAGCACCCACGGGCCGGTTGACACCCGCGCCAGGAGGGTGCTACGGCCCTCGGCCCGCACGGTGCGTAGAGCGCCCGGCGCGCGGAGGAGCACACAGAATCATGGGCAAGGGTGATCGGCGCCGCTCGCAGAAGATGATCCAGCGCAAGTCGCAGCGGAAGCTCAAGGCCCGCACGCGGCGCCTCTCCGAGGAGCGCATGGCCAGGGCGGCCGCCGCCCCCAAGGCCGCCGCGGCGGCCGTGGAGAAGAAGCCCACGCGCGCCCGCAGGCCCCCCGCCGCCCCCGCCGCGCCCGCGACCTGAGGCACCAGACCCCTCCCGTGGAGGAGCCCTTGAGCCCGCGGGCGCCGTCGCGCTCGCGCACGGTGATGACCCAACTCGTGTTCCCGGAGCATGCCAACGCCCTGGGCAAGGCCTTCGGCGGCCAGGTCATGGCGTGGACGGACATGTGCGGCGGCATCTGCGCGATGCGCCATGTCGGCGGCCTGGCGGTGACCGCGGCCATCGATGACCTGGTCTTCGACAGGCCCCTGGCCGTCGGGGACATGGTGGTGCTCGAAGCCCGCGTGAACGCGGCGTTCCGTACGTCCCTGGAGGTCGAGGTGGGCGTCTGGGGCGAGACCCCCGCCACCGGCGCGCGCTGGAAGTGCGTCACGGCGCTGTTCACCTTCGTGGGCGTGGACGAGAAGGGCGCCCTGCGCCCGGTGCCCGCGCTCCTCCCGGAGACCGACGAGGACCGCGCCCGCGTCGAGGACGCCACCCGGCGCCGCGCCGAGCGCCTCCAGCGCCGCAAGGCCCCCCGGGCCTGACGGAGCTCCGGCGGAGCTCCAGGGCTCTCGGCCCGCGCGAGGCCCCGGAACTGGACGCGCCCACCGCGCGCGCCGCACGCTTCTCTCAGGGGCACTCAACCCCGAAGGGAGGCGCGGAGACCGCCATGGGATACGACGGCGACGATCGACGGGTGCACCGGGTGTTTGTCACCCGCAACACCGAGTACCACGTGCGACGCGCGGTGTGCGTCGCGGTGAGGCCCCGGGCCACCGGGGCCTGGGACCTGGCCCACCCGGCCCTGGGGCGCACGCTGGAGGGCGCCCTGAGGCTCCAGCGCCACGGGGTGCTCCCGGTGGCGGAGACCCCCGAGCCCGGCGACCTGATCTATTTTCGCCGGGAGGAGCGGGACCTGATCACCTCCAGGCTGGAGCGCGTGGAGCGCCCGGAGCGCGCCGTGGTGGAAGCCTACCCCCCGTAGCGGGACAAGCGCGTACACTCCCGGTCCCACAGAGGGAGCACCATGCGCTTCGAAACCCTGGAGGACGCCTCGACCTTCCGCAAGATGGCCGCGGCGATGTGGAAGAACCCCGACGACCCCACCATCTACGGGTCCATGGACGTGGACGTGACCGACACCCTGGAGGCGCTCCAGGCGTACCGCGCCCGCACCGGGCTCAAGGCCACGCTCACCCACGTGGTGGCCCGGGGGGTGGCCCTGGCCTTCGCCGCCCACCCGCAGCTCAACGCCAAGGTGCGCTACTGGGGCAAGCTCGAGCGTCGGCGCTCCGTGGACCTCTTCGTGTCCGTGGCCACCGGCGGCGGGAAGGACCTCTCCGGCGCGCGGATCGACAACGCCGACCGGCTCTCCGTCGGGGACCTGGTGCGCGCCGTGGGCGCCCGCGCCGAGGGCATCCGCGCCGGGCGCGACGCGAGCTTCGAGCGCTCCCGGGGGCTCTTCCACAAGGCCCCCTGGTGGGCCCTGAGGCCCGTCCTGCGCGCGGTGAACACCCTCACCAACGAGCTCCACGTGCACCTCCCCGCCCAGGGCATGCCGTGTGACCCCTTCGGCACCGCGGTGATCACCAACGTCGGGATGTTCGGCATAGACACCGCCTTCGCGCCCTTCCTGCCGCTCGGGCGCTGCCCCATGCTCCTCCTGGTCACCGAGGCTCGGGACCGCCCCTGGGTGCTCCACGGCCAGCTCGCCGTGCGCAAGGTCCTGCGCCTCTGCGCCACCTTCGACCACCGCATCATCGACGGCTACTCCGCCGGGCTCCTGGCCCGGGAGCTCCTCCGCCACGTCGAGGCCCCGGACCTCGGAGAGGAGGCCCCCGGTGGCGCCCTTTGATTTCTTCATCGCCCTCGACGGCAATGGCCTCAACGGCTTCGAGGGCTACGCGGGCGTCGCCCGCCTCCGGTGTGACACGGAGCGCGACACCTACGCCCTCGCCGTGCGCTATTTCCACGGCCTGGCCGGCGGCCACGCCACGCAGGTGAACCCCCAGGGCACCGTCGGTTACCTCGGCAACCTCGCCCAGACCCTGCTCTTCTACGACCCCCGCACCCAGGACGAGCTCACCCGCTTCTCCACCCTGCGCTTCTGCGCCCCGGAGGTCTTCTACCAGAGCCAGACCCACGTCGTCTGGACCGCTGAACGGTCATTCATTACCGTCCTCGGCCCGGACTTCTACGCCTTTGAGCTCGACGACCTGGAGCACCCCACGCGCCTCGGGCCCCACGGGGTCACGCTCCCCCACGCCGTCAAGCGCTCGCCCTCGGGGCGCTACCTCTTCTACGGCGCCATGGACCACGACCGCCACGGCTACGCCAACCAGGTCGGGGTCTTTGACCTGGAGACCCGTGAGGCCCGCGTGGTGCGCCTGCCGGCCACCGTGTGGCACCTGGGCACGCACCCCACCCGGGACGTGTTCTACGCCCCCACCCAGCGCTGCGAGCCCCAGCGAGGGAGCGAATTCAGCGAGTACACCATCGCCCACTTCAAGAACTACCTCTTCGAGATCGACGGCCCCACGGCCACGGTCACCCGCCACTGCTCCATCCCCAAGGACCTCCCGGGGCACCTCACCTCGGACGTGGTGGTCACCGAAGAGGAGGTGCTCTACAACGCCTGCGCCAGCTCCGTGGTGGTCCGCGTGGACCTGGAGACCCTCCAGCGGGTGCGCTACCTGGACGAGCGCGTCGGCGCCCTGGAGTCCGCCCGCCATTGGCGCACCGCCTGGAGCAACGTCCTGGAGGCCGCCTCCCGCGCCAACATCCCCGGCGAGCCTCACGTGCTCTTCAAGGCCCTCCGAGCCACCCGCTGGAGCGCCCTGGACGGCTCCTATGGACTGGCCCTTTCCCCCGATAGAAGACACCTCCTGAGCGCCCACCGCGGCCTGAACGAGGTCCGGGTCTATCACTACCCCTCCCTCACCCTACACCGCAGGGTGCCCTTCCCCCCCATCCAGGACTACTTCCCGGGGCTCATCTCCCGCTGGGAGGACCCCCGCCTCGGGTTCCACCACGCCACCCTGAGCACCACCACGGCAGTGTAACCACTCCTGCGCTACACTCCCGTCGTGCTTGCCCCCCTTCGCCTGGGGGCCCTGGCGGCGCTCCTCGTGGCCTGTGGAGCCCGCTCGGGCCTCCGTGACCCACCCCCGGAAGAGACACCCCTCCCGCCGGTGGATCATGGAAATACAGACACCGACTGCACACCGGAGGTACGGGTACTCGGTCGGGACGCGCCTGCGGTGGTGCTGGTGCTGGATCGTAGCGCCTCCATGGGGCAGCCCCTGGCGGCCTCGGAGCCGCGATCGCCGTCGCGCTGGGAGGCCCTCGGGGGGGCTCTGGAGCCCGTCCTGGCGCGCTACGAGGCCCGGGTGGCCGTCGGGGCGCTGTTCTTCCCGGGGAACCTCCGCACCGGGAGCGTGAATGGCGACGGGGCCTGCGTCGTCCCAGAGGTGTTGGACGTGGTGCCGGCCACGGGGAGCGCCCGGGAGATCACCGCGAGGCTCCGGGCCACGGGCCCTACGGGCTCCACCCCCACGGCGGCGGCCCTGGAGCGCGCCGGGCGCTACCTCCTGGAGCGCACCCCCCCGGACCGCCCGAGGGCCCTCCTGCTCGCCACGGACGGCTGGCCCAACTGCGGCGCCGCGGGGACCTCCCTGGACGCGAGGGTCTTTTCGGTGCTGTCGCGCCTGGCCGAGGGGGGCGTACCGACCTATGTCCTCGGGCTGGACGACCCCTCCCAGGGGGCCCTGGTGGACGTGCTCAACCGCCTCGCGGAGGCCGGCCAGAGGCCCCGGAGGGACGGCATCCAGGCGCGGTACTACGCCGTGCGCGAGGCGCGGGCCCTGGGCGAGGCCTTTGAAGACGCCCTGGCCAGCGTGACCCGCTGCACCCTGGCGCTCTCTCCTCCCGCGGCGCCCGCGGAGAGCGTGGCCGTGGCGGTGGACGGGCGCGTGGTCCCGCGGGACCCGACGCACCGCGACGGCTGGGACTGGTCGGACCCCGGGCGCCACGGGGTGCTCTTCCACGGGGGCGCCTGCGAGGCGCTCCGGAGTACGGGTGGCGCCGTGAGGGTGCAGCTTACCCGGTGCCGCTGAAGGGCACGCAGAGCACCTGCTCCAGGAGCGCCCGGAGCTGGCCGAGCTCCCCCGGGCGCACCGTGGCGATGGCCCCGGCGTCCTGCCAGCGACGCGCGCGGTCGTCGTCCTGGGAGAGCACCAGCACGCGCACGTAGCGGGTGTCCGGGTGCTTGAGCACGGCCCGGAGCCAGCGCAGGTCGTCCACCCCGGGCACCGGGAGCGCCACCACCAGCGCGTCCACCATGGAGGCCCCGGCGCTCTGCTCCCCGAGGGCCGCCAGCACCCTCACGGTGTCCGCCTCCGTGATGATGTTGAACGAGGGCTCAAGCTGCGCGGCCAGGCGCGCGCGCACCTCGGCGTCCCCGTGGGCGAGCATCACCGTGGGCCTCGGTGAGGCCAGGGCCTCCGGGATGGGCTGGTTGTACCGCCGCAGGAACGACAGGAGCGACCGGCGGCGGAAGCGCAGGTGGCGCCCGGGCGTGCGGAAGGCCTCCAGGGCGCCCTCGTCCACCCAGTTGTGCACGGTCTTCAGGTCCACGCCCCACATGGTGGCCACCTGCGACGCCACCAGGATGGGCTCCCGCGGCGCGATGCTGGTGCGGCGCCGGCGCGGGGCCTCCTCGCCGGGGGCCGCGTCTGGTGCCAGGGGGGTGGGGGACGGCGGCGGGGACGGCAGGGGCTTCGGCGGGCGCAGCCGCGCCAGGGCCCGGAGCTGCGCGGCCTGGTGGTTGAGCATCGGCCCGAGGGTCTCCGGCCGGAGGATGTCAATCACGCCCACCACGCCGAGCTCCGTGGTGGCCGCCAGCGGGGCGCGCACGTCCGCCACCAGGACGAAGCGCGGCTCGTTGCCCGAGAGGTGCGCCCGGGCCGTACGCAGCCAGGTGACCTCGTCCACGCCGGGCAGGGGGACCGTGAGCACCGTGAGCTCCGGAGCCGCACCCGCCCCGCTGCGCTCCCCGAGGGAGATCAGCGCGGTGTACGGGTCATCCCACACATGGACGTAGTACTCTGGCGTGGACCACAGCCCCAGGGTGGCCGCCGGGGACGGGTCCTTCAGGGCCTCCTGCACGCGCTCCGGCAGGGCGCCCCCCGCGGGGCGCTCGTCCCCGGGGCGCACCATGGAGAGCTGCCGGACGGCCTCCCGGCGCGCGCCCACCTCGGGCTCGACCATCAACACATGGGGCCGGTCCCGCAGAAGCTCGTCCGGGATGGGGTAGCCCCAGCGCGAGAGGAACCGCAGGACCGCGTCATGCTGGAAGCGCAGGTGGCCACCGGGCGTACGAAAAGACTCCAGCCCCGCGGGCTCGTCCGGGTCGTTGCGCGCGCACCAGTTGTGGATGGTCTTCAGGTCCACGTCACAAATGGACGCGAGCTGCGAGGCCAGGTACACCGGCGCCTCCAGCGGCGCGTCGGAGAGCACGGCATGCTGCCCGCTCCGACGCCGCGGCGCCGTGGAGCCCGGTGCGCTGCCAGGAGGTGGTGGGCGCGGCGGTTCGTCAGGTGTCGTCATCGCTCTCCCGACGTGACCCTACCGCGTTCACGCCCGCGATGAAAAGTGCCTTGTGCACAAAGGGCGAACGCGGGTTTTCCACACAATGCAACTCACCCTCGGCCGGGCACCCAGCAGCCGTCCTGGTAGGTGAAGCGCGTGGCGGGGAGCGCGCCCTGGGGCCACGCGCCGCGGAGGAACCTCGGCCGTAGGGACGGCGCGCCGGGGTGCTGGGTGTCGTCCGGCAGGAGCACCACCAGGGCGTCGCCCAGGGGCTCCACCACGGGCTCCACGGGGTCCAGCGGGGGCTCCTGGGCGAGGGCCAGGGCGTCCTCCACGGAGCGCGCCAGGGCCAGCACCTCCAGGGTGCGGTACGTCGGCGGCGCCAGGACGAGCTCTCCGCGGTGGGCGCGGGCGAGGGCCTCCTGCGCGGTGAGCCACGCGCTGGCCACGGTCTCCGCGCCGTCGTGGGCGGCGCGGTGGTGCCCGCCCGGGCAGCGGGCCAGGAAGAACCGCGCGTCGAAGCGCCGGGTCTCCACCGTGGGGGTCACCCAGCGCGCGAAGGGCACCAGGGCGCTCGCCTGGAGCGTCACCCCGAGGGGCCCGAGGAGCGCCCCGATGCGGGGCGCGCCCCGCACCCCGAGGCGGGCGCGCAGGTCGTCCAGGGTGGCGTCCTCCGGGGTGGGGCGCCCGAGGAGCACACCAGACTCTTCGAGGCACTCGCGCAGGGCCGCCACGTGGAGGGCGAGGGCGCGCGCTCCGTCGGGCTCCCCGAGGCGCCGGGAGGCCTCCTCGGGGGTGAGGTCGCAGCGGGTGTCCGGGTGGGCGTCCCCGGGGTCCACGCGGCCGCCGGGGAAGACGTACGCGCCGCCCATGAAGCGCGCCTCGGCGCTCCGCCGGACGAAGAACAGCAGCGGCCCGGGGGCTCCCGCCGTGGACGTGGCGTCCCGCAGGAGCACCACGGTGGCCGCGTCGCGGGGCTCCACCGGCGGGGCCTCCAGGTCGAAGGTGACGGTCACGGCGGCTCCGGGGTCGCCTGGAGCAGGGCCTCCAGCTCCCCCTGGGCGTGGGCGTCGCGCTTCGCCCGGGCGGCGGCGATGCCCTGGGTGAGCCAGGCGCGGGCCTCCCGGGGGTTGTCCTCCTCCACGCAGAGCTGCGCGGCCATGAGGTACTGCGGCACGTACTCCGGGAAGCGGTCGCGCAGGCGCCCGAAGGCGGCCAGGGCGTCGCCTGCGCGCTTCTGGCTGCGGTACTCCTGCGCGAGGCAGTAGTACGGGAACGGGTCCGCGGGGGCGCGGGCGCAGAGCGCTTCCAGGGTCTCCAGGCGGGAGGGCATTGGGGCTATTCTCCGAGGACGCCGAGGTACGGGAGGTTGCGGTATCGCTCGGCGTAGTCGAGCCCGTACCCGACCACGAAGCGGTCTTCGATGGTGAAGCCCAGGAAGTCAATGGGCACCGCAGCGCGGGTGCGGGCGGGCTTATGCAGGAGCGAGCAGAGCTTCACGCTCCGGGGGTGCCGGGTGGCCAGGTTCTCCAGGAGGTACCGCATGGAGAGGCCCGTATCCACGATGTCTTCGACGATGAGCACGTCCCGGTCGGTGACCGGCGTGGTGAGGTCGTAGGTGATCTGCACGACGCCCGAGGACTCGGTCCCGGCGCCGTAGGAGCGCAGGCCCAGGAACTCCACCGCGAGGTCCAGGTCCACCGCGCGGATCAGGTCCGCGGCGAAGAGGAAGCTGCCCTTCAAGATGGCCACCACGACGAGCTGCCCGTCGTGGTCCTGGTAGTGCGCGGTGATCTCCTGGCCGAGCTCGCGCACGCGCCGCTGGAGGGCCTCTTCGGACAGGAGCACGGGGGGCTTGACGAGGTCCTTCACGGTCACACCCAGGCGTTGTTGAGCAACTCCCCGAGGCCACCCGCGCCGGGGACGATGTACTGGTGGTCATCCAGGCCCCGCTCCTCGGGGTGGGTGCCGGGCACCGACGCCAGGAGCTCCCTCGGGGTGAGGGCGCGGTCCAGGCGGTAGGCGTACACCCGGGCCTCCGGGTGCTCCGCGGTGACCCGCCGGAGGTACTCCGGCGTCACGATGAGGTTGAGCGCGATCACCGCCGCGGGGGCCCCGTCGAGCTTTGTCTTGTAGTGGGTCATCGCCGCGGCGATGGACCCTCCGGTGGCGCCCATGGGGTCCGGGAAGAGCACCGTGCGGCCCTGGACCTGGTGGCCGATCTTGGCGTCGTGCCAGTGGACGCCGGTCACCTGCCCGTCCTGGTTCACGCTCCGGGACATGAAAAGATGGTCCTGGCGTACCCCGTCGGGCTCCAGGAGCTCGTTCAGGGTCTCGTAACAGATCTGCGAGGGTACGGTGCCCGCGCGGGCGAGGCCCACGGAGACCACCTTGGCCCCGCGGTCCACGGCGACGCCGCGGTACACCGCCTCGGAGCGGGAGGACACCATCCGGGACGGGACATCAATCCGCCGCCGCGGGAGCTCCGCCGCGAGGACCATCCACGCCAGGTGCTCGTAGAGCCTGCGCACCAGGCGACCGAGCTCGGGCTGGGTGGTCTCCCGGGCGCCGAGCCGGGCGAGCCACGCCAGGGCCACGGGGTCATCCAGGAGGTGGACGTTGGGCCCGTACCGGTGTTCGATCTCCGGCGGGGCGAAGCGGGACTGGTCATAGGTCCGGTCGTGCATCGGGGCCCAAGCACTACCACGGAAGGGCTCATCCCCCGAAGGCCCTGACGGCCTCCAGGGTCTCCCGGGCGAGGTCCAGCGTGGCGCCGGTCCAGAGCCCTACGGTGAGCACCAGGGCCGCCAGCGGGAGCAGGGCCCGTGCGGGCAGCGCGAGGTTGGCCTGCCCCAGCGGACTGGAGAAGCGCGCGCTCACGGCCAGCACGAGCTCCATGGCCACGAGCGACAGCCACGCCGCGGCGGTGACGGTGAGCGAGGCCCCGAGGGCCCGGGCGGTCCAGCGGGCGGTGAGCTCCAGGAGCGCCGGGAGGCGCCAGGAGGGCGTCGGGGACAGCTCCGGAGGGATGGCCGTGAGCGAGGAGCCCAGCACCCGGAGCACGCCCCTCAGGCCCCCCGCCGCGAGGAACACCACCACGCCGGTGCCCCGGAGGAGCTCCGTGAGGGGCGTGGTGCGCGTCTGGTCGAGCCCCGTGAGCTCCGCCGAGGCGCCGCCCCGGAGGCCATCCAGGAGCCTCCCGGCGCCGTCCAGGGCGAACCACGGCACGGCGAGCACCAGGGCCAGGGCGACCCCGAGGGTGAGCTCCCGAAAGGCCGCCACGAAGAGCCAGCCATCGAGGGACCGCACGTCGACGGCGGGCAGCGCCGCGGGGCCGAGGCCCAGGGCGAGCACCAGGAGCACCGCCGTGCGCGCCCCCGCCGGGAGGGCCCTGGCCGACAGGTACGGGAGGAGCACGGTGCAGGGCAAGAGCCTCAGGGCCACCAGGGCCAGGCCCAGCACCTGGCGCGCGAGCGCTTCAAGGTGCGACGGGGTCACCGAACGAGCGTCGGGAGCGCGCGCCAGAGCTCGTGGGTGAAGCGCAGGAGCGTGGAGGCGCCCCAGGCCCCGAGGCCCACCAGCACCAGGGCCACGGCGACGAACTTCGGGAGGAAGCCCACGGCGCTGTCTTGGATTTGCGTGGCCGCGGAGAAGAGCCCCATGACCACGCCTACCACGGCCGCGGCCAGGAGCGCCGGGCCCGAGAGCACCACCGCCAGGAGCAGCGCCTGCTGCGTGAGCTCCGCGGCGCGGTGGAGCATCGTCGGGCCTTCAGTCGGTCACTGCACGGTGAACGGGTAGGTCACCGTGAAGGTGCTGTTGCTGAACGGCGGGAGCTGCGCCGAGCGGGCCCGCTGCGCCGCGCAGCTCCCGATGGGGGAGCCCGCGAACTGCCCGCCCGCGGTGGCCGTGGTGACCCGCCCGGAGCTGGCGAAGACCATGGTCACCGGCACGCTCCCGGCGGTCCCGTTGCCGCACGCCCTCACGGCTGACGAAATGGACCGCATGGCGCCCACCACGGACTCCCGCGTGGGCGTCGCCGGGCGGTCTCCGCCCGCGGCGGGCGCAGCCGCGGCGGGCGTGGGGTTCGAGGGACGCTGGGCCGGCACCGGGGCCGTGCTCCCGCCCGTGGGGATGCGGTTGAGCAGGTCCTCGATGCTCCCGCCCCCGGACGGGCGGCTCGGCGCGGCCGTGGGCGGCGCCCGCAACAGCGCCGCGGGGCTCGAAGGCACGCTCCCCGACGGCGCGGAGGACGGCCCTGACGGGGCGGACGGCCCCCCCGACGGCCCCCCCGACGGCCTCGGCCCGCTGTGACTGCCTCGGTCACCGCTCCTCGGGCGGTCGCCGCCACCCTGGGTCGTGGTCCCACCCGGCGTCGGATTGGCCGCGGCTTCCGGTTGGGTGGTGGGTGTGGTGGGAGGTGCGAGGTTCTGCGTGGGTGTGGTTGTAGGTAGGGGTAGCGGTGTGTTGGGGGTGGTGCTGGGGGGCGGGGTGTTGAGGGCGACGTTCTGTGTGTTGTTGTCGCTCTCGTTCTTGCGGGTCAGGGCGACGATCCCGACGGCGCCGGCCATGAAGATGGTGGCCACGACGCCCACGGAGATGATCACGGTCTTGTTGGTGCCCTGGGGCTTGTGGAGCTCCACCGGCGCGGAGGCGGTGGGGGCCGGGACGGGCACGGGGACGGGGGCGAGCATGGGGGCTGCCAGCGGCGACCCGAGGCCCCCGGTGCCCACCGTGAGGATGTCATCCACGGCGGCCTTGCGGGCGCCGTTGGGGCTCTTGTCCAGGGCGCCGGCCAGCTTGTTGATGTCAATGAGCCCGCTGCCGCCGTCCGTGGGGGCGCCGCTGGAGGCCGGGGCGGGGACGCTCCCCGGCGGGCCCGAGAGCTGCTGGAGCGTGGCCAGGGAGAAGAGCACGGAGTTCTCGTTGCGCTGGCCGGTGAGGCCGTCGCCCTTGGGGGCCTCGCCGGCGCCGCCTTCGGAGAACAGGGGCTTGCTGGCCTCCTGCTGGCGGGCCTCGGCGGCGAAGAGGTCGCCCCCGCCGCTCTTGGCGCGGGTCCTGGCGGTGGCGTCCGGGCCGACCCTTGGGACCTTGACCTCGGCGGCGCCGAACATCCCGTTGGCGCCGCCGGTGGAGGGCACCGGCGCCGCGGCGAAGAGGTCCCCGCCGCCAGCAGGAGCCGGGGACGACACGGGCCTCGGGTCGCTCACGGGCGGGGGCTCGTAACCCCCGACGGGAGCCTCCGGCGCGGCGCCTCCGCCCAGGAGCGAGGACAGCTCGTCCACGGCGTTGAGCGGGAGCCAGTTGTCAAAGCCGTCACGCCAGACGTAGGTCTCGGCGTCGAGGGCCCCCTGACCCAGGAGCTCCCGGAGCTGCTCCATGGTGTACGGCCCCTGCTGCTCGCCGTTGAGCACCGCGTGCCAGACGCCCTCTGGCTCGGCGCCGGCGCCTGGAGATTGCAGGGCCCGGGTGGCCTCGCCGTCGTCTCCGCCGGAGTTGTCCTGGAAGCCGCTGGAGCCCGCGGGCATCTCCCCGCTGGAGGCAAGATCCGACGCGCGGACCATGATGTCCGCGCTGCATTTCTTGCACTTGATCTTGAAGGCCTTCTTCCCCTGGACCTTGTCGTCCGCGATCTTGTACGTCGCGGCGCAGTTCTGGCAGACGATCTTCATGACGATTCACCCATACAGAGGAGCTGTGAGACGGCGGTGCGCCCAACGCTGCGCGGCGGCGCGCATTCTATGAACGGCTGGATTGCACGGTCAAGCGGTGCCTCCAGGCACCCGCTACAACCTTCGACGGGGGACCCCTCCGGGGCTTTGGGGTCCGGCGTGTCACTTTCCGTCGGAGGGCTATCACCCGGCCCGGGTGAGGGCGGCGCCGTCCTCCCCGCAGAACTGTAGCGGCGGGGGGTAGCGCCGCCCGCAGGTGGGGCACACCCCGTCCGCGGGGGTGGCGGTCTCGGCCACCAGGGTGGCGCCGTCGTCCGCGCAGAACCGCGAGCCGTCAGTGTAGCGCTTGTGGCACTGCGGACAGCGCTGCGGCGCCACCGCCGCGGCCGCCCCGGAGAGGGGCACCAGGGCCGTCCCATCCAACGGACAGAAGAGCATGGTCCCCGGCTGCACCCCGTTGCACCGAGGGCACTGCTTGCGCCCACCGTGGGCCGCCGCGGGCGCGGGCGCGGGCGCCCCCGCGGGGGTGGCCCCGGCGGGCTTGTCGTTCATGAGCACCGTGGCCGTGTGGGGCTTCGCGGGCGCGGCCCCTGGCGCTGCGGGCGCGGCGGGCCCCTCGGGGCTCACCACCACCGAGGGCGGAGCGCGCAGGTCCATGGTCTGCGCCGTAGGCGACGCCAGGGGCGCCGCGGCGGGCGGGGGCGCGCGCCCTCCGGGGACCTCCGAGGGCTCCTCGCGGGGGCCTTTGCCGCGTCGGGAGCCCCGGGCGAGGCCCGCCAGCATGGCCCCGAGGCCCACCAGACCCACCCCCGCGAGCACCAGCCACGGAAGGGCCGCGCCCTGCGAGGAGGGCACCGCCGTGGGGGGCCTCACCGCCGCGCCCCCCACCTGGGGGCCCGAGGGCCGGTTGTCCACCGCCGTCAGGTCTCCGGCGTCGGAGTCCTCCAGGTGGGCCGCCAGGAGCCCCTGGTACTGCTCCGCGGAGACCACCGCCAGCGTGGCCTGGGCGGTGAACCCTCCGCCCACCGCGGACAGCACGAACTCCGCCCCGGTGGCGTTGGCCTGGGCCGTCACGCAGCTCCCGGCCAGAGCGGCGTCCCCGTCGCCGCTCGTGCGCCGCAGGCCCCACTGCACCTCCGGCGCGTTGGTGTCGCACCGGCTGGCGTCCAGGGCCCTCACCCGGAAGCACACCCGCTCCCCCGGAGGCACCCTCCGACGAGACGGCCCCACCACCAGGGACACCGCCGGACCCGGCCTCGCACACCGCCCCTCCCGGGGTGGTGGTGGCGGTGGCGGCGGTGATGGTGGCGGTGGCGGGGGCGGGGGCGGGGGTGGAGGAGGTGTGGGTGGCGCACCTACACGCTCGTACTCCCTGGTCATGACCGCCGAGGCGCGGCACTCGGAGCCCTGGACGGTCCAGGCGTTGGCGATCTCGCCGTGGAGCCGGAGGCGAGTGTTCTCCGAGGCCGAGAGGGTGTAGCGCCCTCGCTCGCCGAGGGCGATGTTGTCCGGGGTGGCGCAGTCCACGACCCAGCGCTCAGGCGAGGGGTGCGAGGCGCTGCGGACGCGGACCTCGGTGTTGTCGCTCCAGCAGCCGTTGGAGCGGTTGGTGGAGCGCCCGGAGGCGACGGAGAAGTTCCCGTCGCTGGCGGTGATGGTGACCTCGCGGCCGACGGAGCCCGGGCGCGAGGTGGGCCTCGGGCCGCAGTTGGGGCCCCAGGACGCGACGGTGTACTCCGTGGAGTCCCGGGTGATCCTCCAGCGCCCGGACAGGTCCTGGGCCTGGGCCTCCGAGGCGAGCGCGCCCAGCACGCCAAGGAGGGGCGCCAGGGGGCGGATCCTCGCGGGGGTCATCGTCGTGGGAGGGTATACCGCCGACGGGGCCGACGGACAAAGAGTCAGTTCTGCTCGCGACGGGCCTGGAGCACCGCCTGGGTGAGCTCCGGCACGGCCTTGAAGAGGTCCGCCACGAGGCCATAGTCCGCCACCTGGAAGATGGGGGCCTCGCCGTCCTTGTTGATGGCCACGATGGTCTTGCTGTTCTTCATCCCGGCCAGGTGCTGGATGGCGCCGGAGATGCCCACGGCGAAATAGAGCTTCGGGGCCACCACCTTGCCGGTCTGTCCCACCTGGAGGTCATTGGGCACGTAGCCCGCGTCTACCGCGGCGCGGCTGGCGCCCATGGCCGCGCCGAGGGCGTCCACCAGGGGCTCCAGCACGTTCTTGAAGTTCTCCGAGGACTTGAGCGAGCGGCCGCCGGACACGACGATCCCCGCCTCGGTGAGCTCCGGCCTCTCGCTCTTGACCTCGTCGAAGCCGAGGAACTCCACCCGCCCGGCGAGCGCCGAGGGCGCAAACGCCACGGCCTCCGTGGGAGAGCTCCCGCCCGACGGGGCCGCGGCCTCGAACTCCGCCTGGCGCACGGTGACGGCCTGCACGGGCGTGGTGACCTCCATGGTACCCAGGGCGTTGCCCGCGTACATGGGCCGGCGGTACCGCAGGGTGGCCCCGTCCCGGACCACGCCGGAGATGTCACTGGCCAGGCCCGCCCCGAGGCGCGCGGCCACCCGGGGCGCCAGGTCCTTGCCGAAGGAGCTGGCCGTGCACACCACCACGGAGTATCCGCCCGCGGAGGCCACCTGGGCCGCCGTGGGGGTGTAGTGCTCCCCCACATAGTCCTTGAGGCCCGGGTGGTCGCAGACCTTGACGGCCCCGGCGCCATAGCCCCGGAGGGCCTCCACGGCGGCCCCGAGGTCATGCCCCAGGGCGAGGATGTCAAAGGGCTGCCCCGCCTGCCGCGCGAAGGCCACGGCGCTCAGGGTGGTCTTCTTCAGTCGTCCGCCGGAGATCTCGGCGATCACGAGGGTCTTGCTCATGGTGTGTGCGTGCTCCCTACAGGACCTTGGCTTCCGTGCGCAGGCGCTGGACAAGCTCCTGCACGTCCTTGACCTTGACGCCCGCCTTGCGCGCCGCGGGCAGCGCGTAGGCGGTGTACCGGCTCTTGAGCCCGAGGTCCACGCCCAGGGACGCCAGCGGCGCCTCCGCCAGGGGCTTCGTCTTGGCCTTGATGATCGCCGGCAGGGGCGCGAAGCGCGCCGTGTCTCCGTAGGTGAAACTCGCGGGGGTCACGTGGTTGGTGACCGCCCTGGGGCCGACGATCCGCAGGTCCACGGTGACCACCGCGGGGAGCGTGAGCCGGAGCCTCACCACCCCGCCGTCCACCTCGCGGCCCACCACCAGGGTTTTCTTGTCCTGGGCCAGGTCCAGGCTCATGGCGAAGGTGGCGCTCGGCCACTGGAGGTACTCCGCCAGGAGCTGGCCCACCTGGTTGGAGTCCCCGTCCACGGCCTGCTTGCCCAGGAGCACCAGGTCGGGCTTTGTGTCCCCCACCACCTTCGCCAGGGCGCGGGCCACCAGGTCCCCGTCGAGCTGGGCGTCGTCGGTGACGTACAGAAGTGCGTTGTCGGCCCCCATGGCCAGGGCCTGGCGCAGGGTCTGCGAGGCCTCCTTGGGGGCGAAGGTGCACACCGTGAGGCTGTCCCCGGCGATGCGCACCTTGCCGTTCTCCGTGAGGCGCAGGGCGGCCTCCACGGCGTACTCGTCGAAGGGGTTGAGCTTGGGCTCCATCCCGTCGGTGGTCACCCGGGAGCCGTCCGGGGAGACCTTGACCTTGTTGGCGTTGTCGGGATCCGCGGTGCGCTTGAGGGGTACGAGGATCTTCACGCCCGCGTTGATAGGATCCCTCGCCGCGGTGTGTCAACCCTCTCCGGGGCGGTTCCCGGCGGCTACCGCTGGCCGGAGACCTGCGACACGAGCAGGTAGGTGAGCGAGCTCATCAGGGCCGCGGCGGGGATCGTCAGGACCCACGCCCAGACGATGCGCCCGGCGACGCCCCAGCGGACCGCGGAGAGCTTCCCGGTGGCGCTGCCGACGCCCACGATGGACCCGGTGATGGTGTGCGTGGTGGACACCGGGATCCCCGCGATGGTGGCCAGGAAGAGCGTCGCCGCCCCGGCGGTCTCCGCGCTGAAGCCCCCGACGGGGCGCAGCTTGGTGATCTTCATGCCCATGGTCCTGACGATGCGCCAGCCGCCGGAGAGCGTGCCGAGGCCCATGGCGATGTGGCAGGCCAGCACCACGTAGATGTGGGGCTCGACCTTGGGCGGGTGCGGGTGACCGATCAGGAGGAGCGCCATGATGATCCCCATGGTCTTCTGCGCGTCGTTGCCGCCGTGGCCGATGGAGTAGAGCCCCGCGGAGACGAGCTGCAGCCGCCGGAAGGTGCTCTCCACCCGGCTGGGGGTCCAGTCGCGCGCCAGGACGCGCACCAGGCGCATGATCAGCACGCCCAGGAGGGCCCCCAGGAGCGGCGACACCACGATGAACAGCACGGTCTTGCCGTACACCGTGGGCGACAGCACCGAGAGCGAGCGCGAGTGCGTCACGCCGGCCCCGGCGAAGGCCCCCATGAGGGCGTGGGACGAGCTCGACGGCAGGCCGAGGTACCAGGTCACGAGGTTCCAGGCGATGGCCCCGAGGAGCGTCGCCAGGATGACGTTCAGCGTGATCGCGCTGGCGTCCACGCCCTTGGCGATGCTCGCGGCCACCGCCCCGTGGAACAGCAGGAACGCGATGAAATTGAAGAAGGCCGCCCAGGCCACCGCCGCCCGCGGCGAGAGCACCCGGGTCGAGACCACCGTCGCGATCGAGTTGGCGGCGTCATGGAAGCCGTTGATGAAATCGAACGCGAGCGCGATGGCGATGGTGATGGCGACGGCCGCGCTCATGCGTGCTCCAGGACGACGCCCTCGATGATGTTCGCCACGTCCTCGCAGCGGTCCGTGGCGTTCTCCAGGCTGTCGTAGATGTCCCGCCACTTCATGACGTCCAGCGGGTCGTGGCGCTCCCGGAAGAGCCGCGCGATGCCCTGGCGGTACACCGCGTCGGCCAGGTTCTCCTGGCGGTTGATCTCCACGCAGAGGGCCAGGACCTTGTCCGGGCTCTTCAGGTCCTGGAGCGCCTCCACGGCCTTGCGGATGGCCTCGGTGCTGGCCACCACGGTCCCGACCAGCTCCTCGGCCTCCGGCGTGGCCTCCTTGATGTCAAAGAGCGACAGCCGCTCGGCGGCGGCCTCGATGTAATCCAGCACGTCGTCCAGGCGGGTGATGAGCGCGTGGATCTCCTCCCGGTCCAGGGGGGTGATCCAGGTCTTGTGCAGGGCCGCCAGGGTGTCGTGGGTGATCTTGTCGCCCTGGTGCTCCAGGTCCTTGATGCGCCGGGCGAAATCCGCCGCCTGGTCCAGGTGCTTGAGCAGCTCCGGCAGGAGCTTTGCGGCCTGCACGGAGGCGTCCGCGTGGGCGATGAAGGCGTTCCAGAACTCAGCGTCGCGCGTCAGACCCATTGGCGCCATCCTCCGGCGGGCCCACAGCGGTCCCGGCGGCCCGGACCGTAGTGCCCCCCGCGTCCCCGCGTCAACGACGGCTCGGAAACTAGTTATTTCACTCCGTGACAACGGTGTGAACTGGCTACAGGTCCGTGAAGGTCACGGTCACCAGACCCCCGCCGGTCAGGGGCAGGACCCCCGGCACGTGGTGCGCGCGCGTACGTGCACGCCCGCGCGCGTCGAGTGAACGGCTGAGCAGGAAGGCCGTCAGGCCCCCGCCGACCATCCCGAGCTCGATGAGCGCCAGGGGCACCACCCGGTCGGAGAGGTTCTGGTCCACGAGCACGGCGGCCCCGAGGCCCAGGAGCCCCCCACCGAGGACGCCCAGGTCCAGCCAGCGGGTCTGGGCCTGCGTGGGCCGCAGCACGTGGGCCGTGGCCAGCGCCGCCGCGGTGCCCACGCCCGAGCCCGCCAGCCAGAAGGCCCCGAGGGAGTTGTCAAAGCGCCCGAGGATCCCCGCGAAGAGCCCGAGGAGCCCGCCCCAGGCGCCCGCCGAGAGGACGTACGACGCGCTCCCCGGGGAGCTGTCCGTGAGGGCCGAGACGCCGTAGCCGAGCCCCAGCCCGAGGCCCGCCCCGAGCCACATGGACGTGGCGATGCCCCGGGCCCTCCAGCGGTCGGAGAAGCGCGCGTCGCAGGCCAGGGAGCCCGTGCCGAAGCAGCGGTCGGTCTCGATATCAATGCTGTCGTGGTGCTGGAGCGCGACGGAGAGGCCCGCCGCGGCCCCGAGGAGCATGCCGGTGTTCATCGCCGTGGCGCGGCCCGCGCGCAGGGGCTCTCCCCGGTCCAGGGCGTAGGCCCCGAGCACGCCCAGCCCCGCCCCGAGGAGCGGGATCCAGACGCCCGCGCGGGCGTTGTCAATCTCCGCCAGCGCGTCTACCCAGAGCCCGGTGCCCCCGCCGAACGCCAGCCCCGTGCCGTAGAGCGTCACCAGCTCGAAGCTCGACCGCGGCGCGGGCCCCCGGCGCGCGTCGGCCGGGCCGGGGGCCGGGTCGCTGTCCGCCGGGGCCGAGAGGTCCATCGCGTCCGCGAGGCGCTGGAGCACCGCGAGGGCGTCGTAGCCCGTGGGGTCCAGCGCCCGGCCCTCGAGCGCCCTGCGCAGGAGCGCCCGCGCCTCGGTCACGCGGCCCGCGGCCAGGAGCCGCGTGGCCTCGTCCACGGCCTCGCGCCACGCCGGGTCGTTGGCGCTGGACGCCGCGTCGTCCGGCGGCGGCGGCGGGGCCGCCCCCTGCGACGCCGCGGCGCCGGGCGCGGTCTGCGCCGAGGCCCCGGCGCCCCAGAGCCCCGCGGCCAGGAGCCACGCGCGCGCCCGGGGTCTCACGGCCGCCCTTGCAGCCGCGCGGCGCGGGCCTCGGCCCAGGCGATCACCGCCGCCGCGTGGTCCACCCCGGTGAAGCGCGACAGCTCTTGAATCCCCGTCGGGGACGTCACATTCACCTCCGTGAGCCTCCCGCCGATCACGTCAATCCCCACGAAGTACAGCCCGTCGGCGCGCAGCCTCGGGCCGAGGCCCGCGAGGATCCGCCGGTCGTCGTCGTCGAGCTCCGCGGCCACGGCGGTGCCGCCCACGTGGAGGTTGCTCCGGAGCTCGCCCTCCCGAGGCACCCGCAGGATCGCCCCGAGGGGCTCTCCGTCCAGCAGGAGAATGCGCTTGTCCCCCTTGCGCACCGCCGGGAGGAACTCCTGCACCACGGCGTACCGCCGCCCGTCGTCCGTGAGCGTCTCGATGATCGACCGGAGGTTGCGGTCCCCGGGCTCGAGCACCAGCACCCCGCGGCCGCCCGCACCGTCCAGCGGCTTGATCACCGCGGGGCCGCCCAGCTCCCGGAGGAAGTCCAGCACGTCGGCCTCGCGGCACGTGACCACCGTCCTCGGCGTGAGCTCCCCGAAGTGCAGCGCGTAGAGCTTCTCGTTGGCGTCGCGCAGGCCCCGCGGGTCGTTCACCACCAGGGTGCCTCCCCGCAGCGCCTCCAGGAGCAGCGTGTCGTACAGGTACAGCGCGTCGAAGGGCGGGTCCGTCCGGATGAACACCACGTCCATCGCGGCCAGGTCCACGGTCTCCACCGCGCCCAGTACACAATGCGCGGGCGGGGCCTCCCGGGACACCCTCGCCGGGCGCACCCGCGCCCGAAGCCCCCCGGTGGTCGCCAGGAGGTCCCGAGGCCCCAGGTGGTAGAGCCCGTGCCCGTGTGCCTGCGCCGCCAGCATCAGCGCAAAAGAAGTATCGGTCTGCACCGACACCCGCTCCAGCGGGTCCATCAAGAACGCGATTCGCAACGCCAGCGCCTCCAGAGTCCGCAAACCCCGGCGGAGCATAACCCCGCGAGCGACCCGCTGGAGGAGGGCCCCTCGCGGGACACCAACCGAAAGCAAGGATGTTGTGGGTGAATGTAGGTGGGGAAGATCGCTTGGCGCGGGGCGCAGGAGGAACAGCCAGCCGTTCGGGGTGGCGACCTCCCGCGGAGGGGAGAGCCTCAGTGTTGAGGCCCTACCCCCGCGGGATGGTCACCCGCCGGGCGGGGCTATTCCTCCTCCGTCGTGCCACTGGCCGGCGCGGGCGCCGGCGCGGGGGCGGGCTTCTTGGCCCGCGGAGCGCTCTTGCGGGCCGGCTTCTTGGCCGCCGCCTTCTTGCGCGTCCCCGCCGCAGCGCGACGGGCCGGCTTCTTGGCCGCCGCCTTCTTGGTCCCCGCCTTGCGGGCGGCGGGCTTGCGGGCCGGCTTCTTGGCCGCCGCCTTCTTGGTCCCGGCCTTGCGAGCAGCCGGCTTGCGCACGGTCTTCTTCGCAGTCGCCTTCTTGGCCTTGGGGGCCGCCTTCTTCGCAGTCGCCTTCTTTGCCGTTGCCATCGCCATACCTCCTATGAGGTTGTCTGACACCTAATGTATCGTCAGTTAGTCATGTGTCAAGCACCTGATGGTGGTCTATGGTCGCTAGGTGCATTTTTTAATTTCTCTTGACAATTGAATTTTTCCTTCCCTACGGTGCCGCTTCCGGGCGACGGGGCCCGGGGGAGCGCCCATGGAGCATAGAAACATCTGTAAAGTCGCAGGGTTGGCGTTGGTTCTCGGGGCCTGCGGCCACGGCGAGGCGGAGTGGCAGGGCAAGCTCCGGGAGCTCACCCTGGCCCAGGCGGAGCTCCGCGCGCGCACCGGCGAGCGGGACCACCTCCAGGAGGAGCTGGCGGCGCTCCAGGCGCAGAACGAGGCCATGGCGCGGCGCCTCGGGGACCTGGGCGAGAACGTCACCCGGCTCCAGCAAGACGCCTCGCGCACGGCCACGGAGCTCACGGCCTCGCAGGCGCGGGAGGCGGAGCTGCGGCGCAGGCAGCAGCAGCAGGAGCTCCGGCTCCAGACCTTCCGCACGATGCTCCAGCGCTTCCAGGCGATGATCTCCTCGGGGCAGCTCCGGGTGCGGCCGGTGCGCGGGCGCCTGGTGATCGAGCTGCCCGCGGGCATTCTCTTTGACTCCGGCGCGTCGCAGCTCCGCCCCGAGGGCCAGGCCGTGCTCGCCCAGGTGGCCACGGTGCTGCGGCAGATCGAGAACCGGGATTTCCTCGTGGCGGGCCACACGGACAACGTGCAGCTCCGGGGCGGGAACGTCGGGCACTTCGGCGACAACTGGGGCCTGTCCAGCGAGCGGGCGGTCAACGTGGTGCGCTACCTGGTGCAGGCCGGCGTGGCCACGGCTCACCTGGGCGCCGCGGGCTACGCGGAGTTCCAGCCCGCGGGCCCCAACGACACGGACCTCGGCCGGCAGAACAACCGCCGGGTGGAGATCATCCTCATGCCCAACATCGAGGAGCTCCCGGACCTGTCGGCCCTGGACGCGCCCGCCGGGGCCGCCGGGGCCGCCGGCGCGACGCCCGCGCCCGCGCCCACGCCCGCGCCCGGGACGCGATGAGCGCCCCGGAGCTCCGGGCGGCGATAGACATCGGCACGAACTCCGTGCTGCTCCTGGTGGCGCGGGTGGACCCCGCCGCGGGCACCCTGGAGCGCGTGGTGGACCGGGCCACCATCACCCGCCTCGGGCAGGGCGTGGACCGCGCCCGGGCGCTCCACCCGGACGCCGTCGAGCGCACGCTGGCCTGCCTGCGCGCGTACGCCCTGGAGCTCCAGGCCCTCGGGGTGCAGCGCCCGAGGGTGGTGGCCACCAGCGCCGCCCGGGATGCCTCCAACGCCGACGCGCTGCTCGTCCCCGCCCGCGCCCTCCTCGGGGCGCCCGTGGAGACCATCTCCGGCGAGCGCGAGGCCCGGCTCACCTTCCGCGGCACGCTCCTGGGCCTCGGGCTCGCGCCGGAGACCCCGTGCCTCACGTTTGACATCGGCGGCGGGTCCACTGAGCTCACCGCGGGCCTCGCCGGGGCAGAGCCCACCTTCGCCCGCTCGCTGGACGTGGGCAGCGTGCGCCTCACGGAGCGCCACGGCCGCGAGGACCCCCCCTCCGCGGAGACCCTCCAGGCCCTGGACCGCGTCACCCGCGAGGCCCTCGGGGCCCTCGGGGCGCCGCCCGCCCACGCGGTGCTGGTGGGCAGCGCGGGCACGGTCACGTCGCTCTCGGCCCTCTGCCACGGGGTGGTGCCCTACGAGTCCTCGCGCATCCACGGCAGCCGCCTGGACGCGCCCTCCCTGGACCGCCTGGTGCGCCTCCTGGCGGGGGTGCCCACCGCCGAGCGGGCGCGCCTCGCCGCCCTGGACCCCCGCCGGGCGGACGTGATCGTCGCCGGGGCCGTCCTGGCCCGCAACGTCCTGCGCTGGGCCGGGGACCCCGAGGTGCGCGTGTCCGACGGCGGCGTCCGGGTGGGGCTCCTCCTGGAGCCCGACGAAAGCCGTTGACGTTGCTCTCCGGGGCGACTAGAGTCCCCCCGCTTGGCGGGTCTCCTGGCTGAAATTTCCGGTACCTTTCAAACCCTTGCAACGCGTTGCACCACAAGGACAAACGATGGATCAGGCACCAGTCGTCTCGGGCTCGGAGTTCAAGGTCGGCGACAAGGCGGTGTACCCCGCCCAGGGCGTGGCGGAGGTGGTGTGCATCGAGGAGCGGGACATCGCCGGGGCGCGGCAGCGCTTCTACGTCCTGCGCATCCTGGACTCGGACCGCAGGATCATGGTGCCGGTGAAGAACGCGGAGGCCGTGGGCCTGCGCGGGGTCATCTGCGAGGCGGAGATCCGGGAGATCTTCGAGATCCTCCGGGAGCGCACGGTGGCCTTTGACAACCAGACCTGGAACCGCCGGTACCGGCGCTTCATGGACAAGATCAAGACCGGGAGCATCTACGACGTGGCCGAGGTGCTCCGGGACCTCTACCGCCTCAAGGCCGAGAAGAGCCTGTCCTTCGGGGAGCGGCGCATGCTGGACAACGCCCGCACGCTGGTGGTCAAGGAGCTGGCCATCGCCCTCGGGCGCCCGGAGGACTCGGTCCGCGAGGAGATCGAGGCGATCTTCGTCCCGAACTGACCGCCCGGCGGTTCTCACGCGGGACAACGGATGCTAGCGTCCGCCCCGGGGCTTCTCCTGAGAGGCCCTCCCACACCCCCTCCCCTCCGCCCTTCACCGGATCGCGTCAGTTCATGGCCGGCAACCAGATTGTCATCAACGTAGACCTCGGCGAGACCCGCGTCGCCGTCATCGAGAACGGCATCGTGGCCGAGCTCCACATCGAGCGCAAAGGCGACCGGGACGTCGTCGGGGACGTGTACCTCGGCAAGGTCACCCGGGTCCTCCCGGGGATGAACGCCGCCTTCGTGGACCTCGGCCTCGACCGCGCCGCCTTCCTCCACGTGGACGACGCCCTCTCGGCGGACGACCTGCGCGGCCTCGCGCCGGAAGACGACGACGAGGACGACGTCCCCGACGAGAACGACCCCAGCCTCGCGGAGAGCGGTGGCGGTGGCGCCGGGGGTGACCCCGAGGGTGGCGCCGGGGGCGGCGCCGGGGGCGGCGCCGGAGGTGGGGGCGGCGCCAGGGAGTCCCGCCCGGACAAGCCCCGCGGCGGCGGCGGTGGCGGCGGTCGCCGGGGAGCGCCCCCCAAGCCACGGCAGCCCAAGGCCATCCGGGACGTGCTCCGGGAGGGCCAGGAGGTGGTGGTGCAGGTGTCCAAGGGCTCCATCGGCACCAAGGGAGCCCGGGTGACGTCGCACATTTCCCTACCTGGGCGCTACACGGTGTACATGCCCACGGTAGACCACGTGGGGGTGTCCAAGCGCATCGGGAACGAGAAGGAGCGCAAGCGGCTGCGGGAGGTGATCGAGTCCCTCAAGCCCGACAAGGGGGGGTTGATCGTCCGGACGCTGTCCGAGGGGCTGACCAAGAAGCAGCTCAAGACGGACGTGGCGTACCTGGCGCAGCTCTGGGCGGACATCTGGAAGAAGCGCGAGGGGGCGCGGGCGCCGGAGCGGCTCTACGCGGAGCTGGACGTGGTGCTGCGCACGGTGCGGGACGTCTTCGGCCCCGAGGTGGAGAAGATCACCATTGACGATCGGGACCACCACGCGCGGCTGGTGCGCTTCGTGGAGCAGTTCATGCCGGACCGCCGGGGGGACGTGGTGCTGTACAGCGGCCACGAGCCCATCTTTGACGCGTACGGCATCGAGGACGAGGTGGGCCGGGCCCTGGCCCGCAAGGTGCCGCTCAAGAGCGGCGGGTACCTGATCATTGACCAGGCCGAGGCGCTCACGGCGATTGACATCAACACCGGGCGCTTCGTGGGCAAGCGGGACGTCGAGGAGACGGTGACGGCCACCAACATGGAGGCCGTGGCGGAGATCGCCTACCAGCTCCGGCTGCGCAACCTCGGCGGGCTCATCGTGATTGACTTCATTGACATGGACCGGCCGCAGAACCGCGAGCGGGTGGAGAAGGCCCTGGCCGAGGCGCTGCGCAACGACAAGGCCCGGACCACCACCGTGCGCATCTCCGAGCTGGGCCTGGTGGAGATGACCCGCAAGCGCACCCGCGAGTCCCTGGGGCGCACGCTCTTCGAGCCGTGCTTCTACTGCGACGGCACGGGGCACACCTCCGCGCGGCTCACGGTGGCCTACGAGATCCTCCGGCAGATCCGCCGCGAGAAGGACGACCTGAAGGGCTACGCGATCACCGTGAACGCCCACCCCGCCGTGGCGGACACGCTCAAGCACGAGGCCCGCGAGGAGCTGGCCGAGGCCCAGCGGCGGTACACCCGGCAGATCAGCATCCACCCCAGGCCCGAGTACCACATCGAGCAGTTCGACCTGTCCGGGGCGTAGGGCCCCTCTGGAGGAGCGCCCATGACCGAGGAGAAGCGCCGCGCCGAGGACCGCGTCACGATCAACCAGGAGTTCGAGTCCTTCGACGCGTTCATCGAGGAGTACGTGACCAACCTGTCGCGCTCCGGGGCCTTCATCAAGACCCGGGCGCCCTTGCCCGTGGGGACCCGGGTCAACCTCCGCTTCACGGTGCTCCACGAGGACATGGAGACCATCGAGGGCGTGGGCGAGGTGGTGCGCATCCAGAACGACCCGCCCGGGGTGGGGGTGGTGTTCTCGCAGCTGGACCCCGGCAGCGCCGCGCTGATCGAGCGGCTCCTGGCCCGCCGGAGCGCCCGCTGATGGGCCTCCTGGACCGGCTCACGGAGGGCATGAAGAGCGCCCTGGACCGCCCCGTCGCAGGACCCGGGGGCGCCCGCGCCACCCTGGCGGACCGGCTCAACCTCCGGGGCCTGACCGACGAGGCCCTGCGGTACGAGCTGGAGCGCCGTCGGCGGGCCCGGGGGCGGCCGGCCAACGGGCGCCCCGCGGCGGACGACGAGCTCACGGCCATGGCCCAGGCCCGGCGGGACCGCATGAGGGAGCGCACCCTGGCGCGGTGCTTCGCGCTCCTGGAGCTCCCCGTGGGGGCGCCGCGGACGGAGATCCAGCGGGCGTACCGCGCGATGCTCCGGCAGTACCACCCGGACCGCTACGTGGGCGACGGCGAGCAGCATGCCTCCGCGGTGGCCCTGGTCACCAGCCTCACGGACGCCTACCTGGCGCTCCTGAACCAGTACGACCGGCGGTAGGGCTACAGCCGCGCGCGCTTGGGGATCACCACGATCCCGTCGCTGCCCACGTTGAAGCGCTTGCGGTCGACCTCGGGCTCGAAGCCGATCTGCATGCCCGTGGGGATCTCCACGCCCTTGTCGCAGATGACCTTGCGCAGGCGCGCGTAGCGGCCCACCTGCACGCCCTCCATCAAGATGCACTGCTCCACGTGGGCGAAGGAGTTGACCCTCACGCCGTGGGCCAGCACCGAGCGGTGGATCTGCCCGCCGGAGATGATGCACCCGTCGCTGACCAGGGAGTCCGTGGCGATCCCGATGCGGGCGTTGTGCTGGTCGCTGAAGACGAACTTGGCCGGCGGGTCGAAGCTCATCCCCGTGCGGATGGGCCACAGGCGGTTGTACAGGTTGAAGTCCGGCTTGATGGACACGAGCTCCATGTGGGCGTCGAAGTAGCTCTGGATGGTGCCGATGTCCCGCCAGTAGGTGACGCTCCCCTCGCCGGGGATGAGGTTGGTGCCGAAGTCGAAGATGAACACCCGCCGGCCGCTGGCCACCATGGCGGGCACGATGCTCTTGCCGAAATCGTGGGCCGAGGCCTCGTCGGTCTGGTCCTTGACGAGCTCCTCCTCCAGGACGGCGGTGTTGAACATGTAGTTGCCCATGGAGGCCAGGCACCAGCCCGGGCGCCCGGGGATCTCCGGCGGGTCCTCGGGCTTCTCCAGGAAGGAGAGGATCCTCCCGGCGTCGTCCACCTGGAGCACCCCGAAGGCGCTGGCCTCCGCGCGGGGCACGGGGATGGCCGCCACGGTGAGCTCCGCGCCGCTCTCGAAGTGCCGGTCGATCATCAGCCGCGCGTCCATCTTGTAGATGTGGTCGCCGCCGAAGATGCACACGAAGTCCGGGTTGGCGTCCTCGATGCAGTTGAAGCACTGCCACACGGCGTCCGCGCTGCCCCGGAACCAGCTCAGCCCCGTGCGCTGCTGCGCGGGGATCGTCTCGATGTAGTTGTCCAGGATGGGGGACAGGCGCCAGGCGCGCGCGACGTGCTCCTCCAGCGAGGCGCTCTTGTACTGCGTGAGCACCTTGACGCGCGTGAGCCCGGAGTTCACCAGGTTCGACAGCACCACGTCGATGATCCGGTAGCGCCCGCCGAAGGGCACCGCGGGCTTGGCCCGCTCCAGGGTCAGGGGCATCAGGCGCTTGCCCTCGCCCCCGGCCAGGACCATGGACAGGATCTGCGGCGCGCTCCCTCGGGTATGGCTCGCTCTCAGCGGGTGTTCCATGGTGTCGTCCAAGAGGTTCTCGCGGGGCATCGTAGTTCAATCTCCGAGGACGTGCAGCGCCCCATCGTCGGCTCCTACCACCAGGACGCCATCGGCCACCAGCACCGGGGGGGCGTCCACGTCGGCCCCGAGCGGGAACCTCGCCCGGAGCGCGCCGTCCCGCTCCAGGATGTACACTGTATCGTCCGGGGCCCCGAAGGCCACGGCCCCCTCGCGGTCCACCAGCGGGGCGCTGGCCAGACCGTACTCCTCCGTGGGGGGCCCCGCCACGGCGAAGCTCCAGCGCTCGTGGCCGTCCCCGCGGTCCAGGGCCACGAGCCTCGCCCGGGGCCCGTAGGTGGGCGCGAGCACCGTGCCGTCGAGCCCGAGGCCCACCGCCGCCCGGACGTGGCCCCCCACCGCGTGGCGCCAGCGCAGGGCCCCGTCGGGCCCCAGGGCGTAGACCATCCCGTCGTCGGACCCCACGAAAATCATCCCGTCCGGGGCCACCGCGGGCGGGGCGTCCACGTCCCCGCCGGTGACAACGCTCCAGCGCACCTGCCCAGCGGCGTCCACGGCGTACACCCGGTCGTCCTGGGCGCCGAAGACCGTCAGGCCATCCGCCGTGAGGGCCGGGCTGGAGAAGATCTTCCCGGGCACCTCCAGGCGCCAGCGCACCGTGAGGTCCGGCTCCACGGCGTACAGCACATGCCCCGCCGCGAAGCGCAGGCTCCCGTCGGGGCAGAGCACCGCCGAGGTGTCCGCGTCGCCGTCCGTGGCCAGCGCCGCCCGAAGGCCCCCGCTGGGGCTCCAGGCCACGAACCGATCCGCGTCGGAGCCGAAGTACAGCGTCCCGTCGGGGCCCGTGAGCGCCGTGCCGTACACCCGGTCCCCGGTGGCCAGGCGCCCCCGGACCCCCGCGTCCGCCGAGGTCCCGTCGGTGGTGTACAAGACCCCATCGTGGGCCGTGAAGGCCAGGCCCCCGTCGCCGAAGGCCACCGCCTGCGACGAGATCCTCCCTCGGGCCGGGAAGCGCGCCCGCTCCCGGAGCGTCCGCGGCAGCGCGAATCCGCTGCGCCCGGTGTGCGCCGGGTCCAGCCGGAAGCTCGTGGGCAGGGCGGGCGCCGGGGGCGCCTCCAGGGCGGGCGGCAGCGGCGCCAGGTCCACCGCGGGGGACACGTCCACCACGGGCGCCCGCGGCGCGGCAGGCGCGCGTCTCTGGCACGCCAGGAGGGCGCAGAGCCCCGCCAGCGCCGGCCCGCGCCACGCTGTCACGGACGCGTCAGCGCGTGGCCTGGCGAGGGAGCGCCGAGCTGCGGGTGATGGGCCGCAGGATGCTCGACAGCACCTGCCGCGTGGTGGACGAAGCCGCCATGGGCCACGGAGGCACCACCCGCTCCAACAGCGCGAAGAGCTCCGCCACCCGGAAGGGCTGCGAGAGGTGGTGCTGGATCCCGAGGCTCGCGCAGTGCTGCCCCACGTTGGGCATGGACGACAGCGCGATCATCTCCGGCGCGCCCGGCCGCTTGCGCAGCCCCAGCGCCACCTCCACGCTCTGGAGCTTTGCTGCCCCGAGCTCCAACACCACCCCGCCCACGTCCGGCCGCGCGCTCTCCACCAGCGCCCGCGACGCCGTCAGCGCCAGCCGCACCGGGTACCCGCCGCTCTCCATGATGTCCGAGAGGTGGTGGAGGAAGGGCCCCTCGTCACCCACCAGCACCAGCGCCCGCTTGCTGGTCCGATGCATCCCCATGGCGCTCAATGGTCCCCCATGCTCTCGTGCTCCACCACCGTCAAAAAGTGCGTCAAGGGTAGCACCCAACGCCCACCTTGCAACCATGAAATCTCGTCCGTAAGCTAGGAAGCTCGATTTTTCCGGCCTTCCGGTCCGTTTTTCCGGGGCAAAACGCCCACGGCCTCCAGCCGTGCCAGGAGGTCCTTTGCGGGGATCACGTCTTTGTAGACCAGCGTGGTCCCAGGCAGGACACCAGGCTCCTCCTCCGCGGCACGGAGCCTCCATGGCAGCAAAAGTACAAGGTTCTTTGGGCCTTTGTCCTTGAGAAGTTCAAGTCTTGCATGAAGGTAGTCTTTTTTCCAGAATCCGAGCACCTCCACCAGGGCGGTGCGACCGTCGGGGTGCTGGAAGGTGAGCTCCGGGACGAGGACTCCGCGGCCGCCGAGGTCTAGCACCTGGGCCTGGCGCGAGGGGGTCCAGGGGGAAGCGAGCGAGGGCCATTTCTCCAGGAGCCATTCGATTTCCTGGGGGAGCCAGGAGCCCTTGTCAGGGAAGTGGGACACGAGGCCATCGGAGGGGCGCAGCCTCAGGGTGACCGGGTGGCGGTCCGGGCCCCACTGGACCCGGGCCTCGGCCTCCCAGTCCTGGCACAGGAGCAGCGCCGGGAGGAACTCCGCGAGCTGGAGGCCGTACTTCACCGAGGCCTGGAAGAGGGACAGGGGCCCGTCCAGGCGCACCGTGTAACCCTCGCGGGAGGAGCCCTCCACGGTGTGCATCAAGCGAAAGAAGCGCACATACCGGAAGAGCTGGCGGCAGCGCTGGGGGGTGGCCGGGCGGAGCCTGAGCGTGAGCTCCGTGGCCCGCAGGAGCGCGGCCTGGGCCAGGGCTACATTGTACCGCTCAAGGAGCTCCCGGGCCGTGGTCTCCGGCGCGCGCGCCAGCACCTGGGCGTCTTCGAGGTCCGCGTACATGGCCCCGAGGACGCCCCCCTGGGGGATCTGGAACTCCCGGGCCACGCGCTCGAGCACCATGGCGTGGGTGACCGTGTGCACGGCGTCCGCCACGGGCACCGCCGGGTGGTGCTCGGCGGCCACCTCGAAGAGCCTCCGGCGCAGGGCCTCGGGCTCGCAGGGGGCGCGCACCTCGAACTCCGAGCGGTCACGGAGCAGCTTGGCCAGGCCGCGGTGCAACAGGAAGTCCGTGCCGTCCCCGAGGCGCGCGGCCAGGGCGCCGTCCAGGGCCTCGCGGGAGCCTCCCACCTGAGCCTGGAAGATCCCGACGAGGTCCGCCGCGAGCTGGAGCCTCCCGGGGTCCGTGGGGTCCACGTAGCGCGGGCGCAGCTCGCCCCTGGACACCCGGGCCACCACCAGGTCAGCGGTAAGCATCGTGCTCGCGGCGCCGGTCGCTCTGGCGCTCCTCCACGGTGTTACGAGTGATCACCTCGTACAGGAGCGCCCGCTTGCCCTCCACCCGACGGAGGATCCGCCCGAGGCGCTGGACGTGCTCCCGCACGCTGGAGGTGCCGCTCAGCACGATGGCCACGTTGGCCGCGGGGATGTTCACCCCCTCGTTGAGCACCCGCGAGGTCACCAGCGCGGGGTACGCCCCCGCGTTGAAGCGCGCCAGGAGCTCGCGGCGCTCCTTGACGTCCGTCTGGTGCGTGAGCGCGGGCAGGAGGAACGTGCGAGAGATGGTGTACACCGTGTCGTTGTCGTTGGTGAACACCAGCACCCGGTCCCGGGAATGCTGCTTGAGGAGCCCGCCCAGGGCGTGGATCTTGGCCTGGGATGACAGCGACAGGAGCTTCTGCTCCCGGTACGCCAGGAAGGCCCTGCGCCCCGCCGAGGAGCGCGACGTCGCCTGGAGGAAGCGCCCCCAGCCGTCCGGGGCGGCCATGTTGATCCCCGAGCTCGCGAGGAAGTCTTTGTACACCCCGCGGGCGCGGGCGTACGCCTCGGACTCCTCCTCCGTGAGCTCCACCTGCACGGTCTCCACGTCGTAGTCGGCCAGGAAGGCCCCGGCCAGGTCCTTGATGCCCCGGCGGTAGACCACCGGCCCCACGGGCCCGTCGAGCAACGCCTCGCGCCCGTCGGCGCGCTCCAGCGTGGCCGTGAGCCCAAGCCGGAACGGCGCCAGCGAGCACTCCGCCGCCAGGAGATACGACGGCCCCGGGAGGTGGTGGCACTCGTCAAAGACCACCAGGCCCCAGCGGGCCCCGAGCCGCTCCATGTGCAGGTACGCCGAGTCGTAGGTCGCCACCGTCAGGTCCCGGGGCTCGCAGTACCCGCCCCCGAGGAGCCCCACGGGACACCCAAAGGCCGTGGTGAGCACGTCGTGCCACTGGTTCATCAGGTCCAGCGTGGGCGCCACCACCAGCGTGCTGCGCTGCGCCGAGAGCGCCGCCATCTCCGCCACGTAGCTCTTGCCCGCCCCCGTGGGCAGCACCACGACCCCCCGGCTGCCCCGCGCCCTCCAGGCCTCCAGCGCCTCCCGCTGGTGCCCAAAGGCCTCCCTCGCCGCCCGGTGCTCCAACGCCAGGGTGTTGTACCCCCGGGCCTCATCCCGAAACCGCGCACCAGGTTCGCTCCGCGCACGAAGATCGCGCACAATGTGCGTAACGACCTCCCGGTAGCGCCAGGCCGGGGCGCGGTGGAGGCCCACCCTGGGGTCCCAGGCGCAGCCCGGGGGGAGGGCGTCCTGCGGCGTCTCTTCGCTCAAGCCCTCCAGGAGGAGGGTGCCGGCCTCGAAGCGCAGAACCAGGTCGCCCACGGCCTGCGTCTAGCATGGCGGCGGGGTCACCTCCCAATGACGCGAGGACATTCCCGGTCCAACCCTGTGGCGTGGACCCCGCAGCGGCGGGTGCGGCACCGTGGTGCTAGCCTCGGGGTGAGCCTTGCACTTCTGCACCCTGCGCGCGCCGCGGTGGGTGGACTCAATCCACCCACCGGGGTCCGGACGTAGTGCAACAGAACCAGACACACCTTGTGCTCGCACCCTGAAGACCTCACGGACCTCAAAGTGACCTCCGCCCCGGACGACGAACGGCTCGTGGACATGCTCCTGGCGGGCACGCCGGACCGTGTGGCGGACCTCGCGGCCCGGGAGGCGCGGGCCGAGCTGGACGGGCTCCGGGAGGCCCTGGCCATGGTGGGCTTCGCCCTGGAGCCGGTGAGGCCCTCGGAGGGGCTCCGGGGGCGGCTCGGGGCGGCGCTGGAGGGGATGCCCTCGCCGGCGCGGCCGGTGACCACGGCGCTGGTGGTGATGGACATGCTCAAGGACCACCTCGCGCCGGGGTCGGTGCTGGAGGTGCCTCGGGCGCGGGAGATCGTCCCGGCGGTGAAGGCGCGGATCGACCGGGCCCGGGCGGAGGGCACTGCCGTGTTCTTTCTGGTGGACCACCACGAGGCCGGGGACCCGGAGCTGGAGGACTGGTCCCGGCACAACACGGGCGAGCCTCTGGAGGAGCTCTGGCCGGAGCTCGGGCCCGCGCAGCCCGAGGAGGTGGTGACGCACCGAACGTACAGCGGGTTCTTCGGTTCCCGGCTGGACGAGGCCCTGCGGGCTCGCGGGGTGGAGCGCCTGGTGCTCACGGGCTGCGTGACGGAGATCCATTTGTTTGCCACGGCCACGGACGCGCTCCAGCGGGGCTACGCGGTGGAGGTCCCGGCGGACTGCCAGGCGGGCTCGGACCCGATGGTCGAGCAGGTGATCCTCGGGACGCTCTCGATCATGCGTCCGGTGCGGGCCCTGGCGGCGACCCGGGCCAGCGCGGCATAGGGTCGCTTCGCGGGTCCCGGGCCCCATCTGGCGCAGGGGGGGGCATCAATGGTAGACCGTGGCACGGTTGATGGTCGCGGAGCCGACACTCACAAAACCCGGCAACGGGGTCTCGCCCATGGCCTACGAGGTCTCCCGGAGGCTGAGCCTCACGGTGGGGCGGGTGCTCTCGGGCAAGGCGGAGATCGTTGAGCGGGCGGTGATCACGCTCCTGGCCCGGGGGCACCTGCTCATCGAGGACGTGCCGGGGGTGGGCAAGACCACCCTTGCTCGAGCTCTGGCGCGCGCCCTGGGGACGGACTTCCGCAGGGTGCAGTGCACCTCGGACCTGATGCCCTCGGAGGTGCTCGGGGTGAACGTATACAACGCCGGCGAGCGGCGCTTCGAGTTCCGCCCGGGGCCGGTGTTCACGCACATCCTCGTGGCGGACGAGATCAACCGCGCCACGCCGAAGACCCAGAGCGCCCTCCTGGAGGCCATGAGCGAGCGTCAGGTGTCCATTGACGGGACCACGCACCCGCTCAAGGAGCCCTTCGCGGTGATCGCCACGCAGAACCCCGACGACGCCGCCGGGACCTACCCCCTGCCCGAGAGCCAGCTCGACCGATTTCTCCTACGGACCAGCGTGGGCTATCCCTCGGCCGCGGTGGAGAAGCAGCTCCTGTCCACCCGCGGGGGCTCGGAGCCCGTGGAGGACGTGGAGCCCGTGGTGAGCCTGGACGAGCTGGTCGCCGCCCAGCGCGAGGTGGACCGCGTCCAGGTGGAGGAGAGCGTGGTGGATTACCTCTACGCCATCGTGCACGCGACGCGCTCGCACGAGAGCATCACCGTCGGGGTGTCCACCCGCGGGGGCCTTGCCTTCATGCGCGCGGCGCGGGCCCGGGCCATCGTGAAGGGCAGGGCGTACGTGATCCCGGATGACATCATGGAGCTCGCCGTGCCGGTGCTCGCCCACCGGGTGAGGGTGCTCGGCTCGGACCTCGGCGTGGGCAACGGCCTGGGAGAGCTCCGCCGGGACGACGCCGAGCGCATCCTCCAGGAGATCCTCGCCCGCACCGACGTCCCGCTCTGAGAGGGTGGGCGGTCCCGTGCGTCGTCGCCTGGGCGTGGGCCTCGGCCTCGTGGCCGTCGCCGCCCTGGTCGCGCTGGGGCTCGCGCGCAGGAGCCCCGCCCCCCCCACGGCCCCCTCGGAGGTGCTCGCGTGGCTCCCGGAGGGCGCCCCCGCGGCGGTAGCGCTCGACCTCCCGAGGCTCCGCCAGAGCCCTCACCTCTCCCCGTGGCTCTCCGACCGGCGCGAGGGGTGCGAGCGAGACCTCCTCGCGCGCGTCCGCGCCCTGGGCCTCATGGCCGACGCGGTGCCCGTGCGGGACTTCGCCGTGGTGGCCCTGGGGGAGCTCCCCAGGGACGCCCTCCTGCGCTGCGCCCGCGCCCGCGCTGGCGGCGGCGTGGTGCCCGCCCCGGTGCGTGTCCATGGCCTCGAAGGCACCCGGCTCCGCGCCCCGGGCAGCGAGGCCGAGGTCCTCTGGCTCCCAGGCGCCATCCTCGCCGGACACCCCAGGCTCGTGCAGGGAATGGTAGACAAAGCACTTACAGAGACATACATCCCGGGGAGGGCAGCGGGCTGGGAGCGTCTCCCGTCGGGGTGGATGGCCCGGGGGGTGTTTCGGGTAACCCCGGAGCCCGGAGGGGCGGGGCCTCTGGCGGAGGTGAGGGCCCTGGGGGTGGGGCTGGACCTGGGCGGGGGGCTGGTGGGCGAGGCGTGGCTCCAGCCGGTGGAGCCGTCGAGGGCGGAGGCCGTGGGGGAGAGGGTCCGGCGGTGGTTCCAGGGGACCGCGAGGGCGCTGGAGGACCCGTCGCTGCGGGCGCTGGCCGAGGGGGCCGTGGTGGACGCCCGGGGCGGTCAGGTGAGGGTGCGCCTCACGCTGGGGGATCGGGCGCTGACGGCGCTCCTGGGGGGCCTGGCGACGCTGGCGACGGGCTCGCCGGAGCCGGTCCCGCCGTCGCCGCGATGAATCCCAGGCGTGGTGCGCGGGTGGGGGTGCTAGAGTCCGAGGGCAGGTGATGGAACCGCTGCGGATCGACCTGACGGACCCGGGGCCCCACGGCCTGCCGCCCTCCAAGCTTGCGGACCGCTGTGAGGTCGCGGCGGTGGTGCTTGAGGCGCTCCACGCCGAGCGCTCTCCCGAGGTAGACACATGCCTGGAGCGTGGCGGAGGCGAACGTTCCGCGTTGCTCCGCTGGCGGAGGCCCGACCAGCTTCAGCGGGACGCGAACGCGAACAAGCTCAAGGCCTCCGAGGAGGGGGCCGAGGGCGTGGCCTTCGCGACGGTGTGGCGATCGGATCAGTACCTCGTCAAGATGCGCGCGTATCACGGCTCCGGAGCGGACTGGCTGCTCCACAAGGTTGGGGCGCCACCGGACGCCGTTGTGCGCCTTGAGGTGAGCGGTATCGTTGGCGAAGCGAACGCGAAGACCCGTCTCCGCGAGAAGGTCCAGGAGCTCCGCGCTGGCAAGCTCAGGCGGCCAGGGATCGCCCTGGTCGTCGCCTTCTCGGAGCATCCCGTTCGAATCTTGCTGGAGGATGTGCCATGAGCGAACCCCTGGACGACCCGCGGCTGCGGCAGGGGAGCGACCTCGCGCTCGACGCTGAGAAGGCCGAGGCCGACGGCGATGCGACCGGGGGGCGCGCGCTCTACGCCCAGGCCGCGGCGCTCTATGTCGCGGCGGCGCGAGACCTGACGTCGCTCCCGAGGCTCCGCGCCGTGCTGGCCGTGTCGGGGGTGTGCCTCGCCGCGCGGGGAGGGCGCTTTGACCGCGCCATTGAGTACGCGGAGCGCTTCCTGGCAGAGCCTGGGAGCCTCGATCCAGAGGGCGCCGAGGAGTTGGAGACCCTGCTCCGAAGCTACCGTCGCGCGCTCCCAGAGAAGGATCCAGAGGCCCCCGCGCCTCCGAAGGAACACCTGCTCTACAGGTCTCGTCAGGAGACTCGGGAGCGCGCTGGTCGAGCGGCGGCGTGATCCCGCCGGAGGTCATTGGCCTGGGCGACCGCGGGCTGGACCTGATCCTGGGGGGAGGGGCGCGCCTCGTGGAGCGGGTGCCTGGGCGCTCTGGAGCAGCCATCCTGCTACGAGGACCCGCGGGCTCCGGCAAGACCCTTGTGGGCCTCCACATCGCGCTCGCGCTGGCCCGCGCCGGCCAGGGCTCCGTGGCCTACGGTTGCGTCGAGCTCCTCCCGAGCGAACTGGAAGCCCAGCTCAGCGCATTCCCCAACCTGGCATCCGCTGCGCGCGTCGTCCACGGTCCTGCACCGGGGACCGCAGGCGAAGCCGAGACGACCCTGATCCACGCGCGGCTGCTGGATCTCCACGGGGGAATCGACACCCTCGGGGAGGCGGTCCAACGATTGTGCGATGAGATCACCGTAGAGGGAGTGCCACCCAGGGCACTTGTGATTGATTCGCTCTCGGACGGCTATGGACTTGGCGCGAAGGTGAGTCGCGAGTTCGCCGACGCGGTCTGCAAGCTCACCGCGCACCTGGGTTTCTCAATCGTCCTCCTGGAGGAGTGCGCTTCAGAGACGCCTTCACCCTGGGTGTTCGCGGCCGACACCGTGCTCGAGCTCGGCCACGTCCTTGAGGACGCGGACGCCACGCGCTCGTCTCCGTTCGAGCGACGGCTTATGGTGGCAAAGCACCGCTTTGGTCCGTCGGACCTGGGACCTCATCGCTTCTCCCTGGACCCCGTGGCGGGGCTCCAGGTGTACCCCAGACCGAGCGCATGGCTCGAGCCCTGGGCCGGTTCCCTCGCGGCGGGTGTGGGAGATATGCTGGACGGAGACCCCTTGCCTCTGCGCCTGCCCCTTCGTGGTTCTCGGGAGGTCGAGGGGTTCGTCGTCGCGGTGCACGGACCGGATCTCCAGCGGGTGTTTGGGCTGGCGATGGGGGTCTTCCCCAGAACACGGGGCTCGACCCCACAGAGCGCAGAGTTCCATGTTGACCTCTCCCTACCCCTGGGATGGCGCGAGGACGCGGTCGGAGTAGACGGGTTGCATCGCACCCTGGGCCTCGCACAACCCTATCTCAGCCCGCATCGGATGCTTCGGTTCCTGCTCGATGAGGTGCGCGACGCGCCGCCACTTTGGCGAATCGTGCTGGGCGATTTTCAGGCGTTGCGCTCCTTCTTGGATGAAGAGAGCTTGCGGCGCAGCCTGGTCTCTTTCATTCTATTGATGCGGCGCCGAAGGACGCTGGTCGTCCTCTATGAATCCAAGGCTTCGCGAATTGCCTCCGGGTTGGCCTCCTCGGTCCCTTCGCTTGGGCCGGGGTTCTCGGTGGCGAAGGTCATTGATATGGCCGATATCTCGATGGAGAATATGTCGGACAGGTTTGGGAGGTTCTCGACCATTGACGAGATCATCCTGACCTGGCGAAGCCACGGGATCGTCGAGCAGGTCAAACCTGTGCCCTTGAACTCTACCGATGGGAGTCTGCGCCTCCGCGAACGGTTCCGCGCGATGGCCCTGTGTGTCCCCCAGAGCCTTCTCGATCGTGCTATTGTCTTTGGGGACAGCGCCCTCGCGCTACACGGCCTAGACCTCGCGCGTGAGCTGACGATACTCGAATGTTCCATCGATGACGACACGTTCAATGCGCTCCAAGCGACGCAAGGCTTCATGCGTCACGAGAGGCCTACAGCGGCTTCTCCTTTTCTGACCTTGGCCAGGCGGACCGATATTGAATTTCGGGCCCCGTTCTCCGGCGTGGACTTTGACACCGTAGCCGCAGGTGCAGCCCCTATGATGGGGTCCTTCGGGCTGAAGGTGGCGTCGCTCCAGGACCTGCGGAAGTGGAAACAGGCCCAGCTTGACCAGTCATCTCACGGCGATCTCCGCGACAGGCATCAACGTGACCTCAAGCAGATCGATGCGGTCCTCAATCGCCGTTGAGGGCTCACGCGCTCAGGGCTGTGCGTCGTGGACCGGAGCCGGCGCCGTTGAGGGCGCCGTAGGGGGCGCCGAAGGGGGTTCGCCCAGGACCTTGCGGGCGCTGCCGTAGCGGGCCTCCACGGCCACCAGGAGGCGCTCGACCTGCTCGGGGTGCAGGTGCGAGAGCACCAGGGCGCGCGAACCGGAGCGGACGGTCAGGCGCACCTTGCCTTCGACACCGGGGTAGAGCGCGTGGACCACGAAGTCAAAGAGCACGCCCCCGGCGAGGTATCCGAGGCCCAGGGCGATCACCGGGAAGTACACCTCGCGGGCGCCCTGGACCACGTAGCGCGCGCCGAAGATGCTCCCCGTGGTGAGGGCCAGCACCGAGAGCGCCGCCGGGAGCATCGGGAAGCGCGTCTCTCGGTGGAGCTCGGTGAGCCGGTCCACCGGGAAGAGGGCGTCCCAGGTGCGCAGCGTGCGACCGAGGAGCTCCGTGTGGCCGACCACCCTCAGGGCGTCCCCGTCGAGGGTGAGCGTGGCGGGGCTCCGGAGCCGGAACACGAGGCGCAGGAACGCGAGCACGGCGCCGCGCACCAGGCCCCAGCCGGTGACCACCGCCAGGAGCCTCAGGGGCAGCGCGCGGTGGGCGCCGTCGACCTCGCAGGCGAGCGTCATGGGCGCGTTGCGCGACGCCCTCGGGGGCTCCAGGGCGTTGGGGGGAGCGCCCGCGGAGGGCGTCATCGGGGCCATGGAGGCCTCCGGGGCGTGGCCCCGCAGGACCCTCAGGGCGGCCGCGGCGAGCTGCGTGGGGGCCTCCACCGGCGCGCTCCGGACGAGCTCATCGAAGCGGGCGGTGACGTCCGCGGGGAGAGCGTAGCGGGCGGCGGTGTAGGGCGGGTAGCGCCCGTCGAGCTCCAGCCAGTCCAGGAGCGGGAGCGCGGCGCGCAGGGTGGCGGCGCCGTCCCGCCGGGCCAGGACGTTCTCCAGGTGCCGCGCCAGGAGCGCCGCGAGGGTGGCGCGCTCCTCCGTGGTGCGCGCCCCGGAGCGCAGGAGCTCCAGGGGCTTGCCCGCGGGGAGCGGCGCCAGGGAGGCCCCTACGCCCGCGGCCTGGAGCTGCTCGTCCACCACCGACGGGGCCACGGCGGGGCTGCGGTGCCGGGCCTGGTCGAGGAGCACCTCGGCCACGATGCGCGCGGCGAGGTCCACTTCGGCCCCGGAGGCGCTGGCGCGGGCGACCTCGTTGGCCGCGTGGCGGAGAGACTCGGCCGTCAACATGGAGGGCGCCGGGGGGGATACACCATCCCCCGGCGGCTGTCACCGTCGGGAGAGGGTAGGGGAGGTGCAGCGCGCGGTGAAGCTGGTGAGGTAGAAGATCCGGAAGCCCAGGTATCCCCCGGAGACCGACCGGAGAAACGACGAGAAGCCCGAGGAGTCCTCCGGGCACTGCCACGAGAACGCCGCGCCCGCGGTGCCGCCAAAGGTGGGCGACAGCGCCACCACGGAGCGCCCCACGCGGAAACCCGAGGCCGGGGAGCCGGTGACGGTCATGTCTACGCACTCGAAGCGGAAGCTGGTCACGTAGGACCCCGAGGAGGTCCCGAGCACGCGCCCGACGACGCTGTGACCCGGGCAGGTGTAGCTCCAGGCGGTCCCCAGGGCGATGCCCACGGAGCCCGCGTTGGTGGCCCCGTCCACGGTGACGGAGTAGCGGTACACCGCCGGGGAGCGGTCCTCCACGAGCCTCGGGGTGCCGCAGCTCGGGGTGAGCTGCGTGAGGTACGAGTTCACCCGGCCCGAGAAGCCCCGGACCACCATCCCCGCGGGGCAGGTGGCCGTGGTCACCGCGCCGCCGGAGCCGTAGGTGGGGCTGGTGAACTCCAGCTCCGAGAGGCCCCCGAGGCCCGTGGGGCAGCCCTCGTCGGCGGCGCCGTTGCAGGTGTTGTCCGCGCCGTCGCACTGCTCCGGGGGCCGCGCGCCGCAGGCGCCGCAGTGGGCCGGGGAGGTGCGCAGGTCCGTCTCGCAGCCGTTGCGCGCGTCGCGGTCGCAGTCCCCGTAGCCCGCGTCGCACCCCACCACGGTGCACACGCCCGCGGCGCAGCCCGGGGCGCCCCGCGGCGCCGCGCAGGGGTTCCCGCAGGTGCCGCAGTGGGCCACGGAGGTGCGCAGGTCCGTCTCGCAGCCGTTGGACCCGTCCCCGTCGCAGTCCCCGAAGCCCCCCGCGCAGCGGGTGGTGCACGCCCCGCCCGCGCACACCCCCGGCGCGTTCGGGCGCGCGGGGCACACGTTCCCGCAGCGCCCGCAGTGGTCCACCGCGCCGCGGGTGTCCGTCTCGCAGCCGTTGCCCGCCACCGCGTCGCAGTCCGCGAAGCTCGCCCCGCAGGAGGCCACCTGGCACGCCCCCGCCACGCAGGCCGCGGCCCCGCCGGCGATCACGCACCGGTTGCCGCAGCGCGCGCAGTGCTCCACCGCCGTCGCCAGCTCCGCCTCGCAGCCGTTGGACGCCTCCCCGTCACAATCGCCAAAGCCCGCCGCGCACATATACCCACACGCCCCCCGAGTGCAGACGGGCGTGGCGTTCGGGGGCGTGGGGCAGCGGGCTGCGCAGGCGCCGCAGTGGGCGGTAGTGGCGCGCAGGTCCGTCTCGCAGCCCGTGCCGCGCTCGCCGTCGCAGTCGCCGAAGCCCTCGGCGCAGGCGTAGCCGCAGAGGCCCCCGGCGCAGCGCGGCGAGGCGTTGGCGGCGGCGGGGCAGCGGTTGTCGCAGCGGCCGCAGCGGGCGGGGTCTCCCGAGAGGTCTGCCTCGCAGCCGTTGGAGGCCATGCCGTCGCAGTCCGCGGTGTCTGCGCGGCAGGTGAAGCCGCAGCGGCCGAGGGTGCATGCCGTGGTGGCGGTGCTCGGGAGCGAGGGGCAGCGGTTGTCGCAGCGGCCGCAGCGGGCGGGGTCCGCGCGCAGGTCGGCCTCGCAGCCGTCGTCCAGGGCGCCGTTGCAGTCGGCGCGGCCTTCGTTGCAAGCGGTGATGGCGCAGGCGCCCGCGGCGCAGCGGGCGGTGGCCTCCGCCGGGCGGCACCGCCGCCCACAAGCGCCGCAGTGGTCGAGGTCCGTGGCGGTCTCCACGCAGACGCCCGCGCAGCAGGTCTCGCCCACGGCGCAGCCCCGGCGCTCGTTGCAGCCCGGGGCGCAGATCCCGTCGGAGCACACGGTTCTTACGGGGCAGTCGTCGTCCGTGGCGCACTCGACGCAGAGGTGCCTCGCGGTGTCGCACCGTCCCGTGAGGGTCACCCCGGAGTCCCCCACGGCGCCTCGGGGGCAGCCCTCGTCGCTGCGACACCCCGGCACGCAGATGCCGTTGTCCGCGTCGCAGTGGTGCGTTGGGGGGCAGCGGTCGCTGGCGGCGGTGCACTGCACGCAGCGCCCTCGGGGGGCGTCACACACCGGCATCAAGGGGTCCCGGCAGTCGCCGTCGGTCACGCAGCCCCGAGGGGCGTCTGGAGGGGCATCCCCCGGGGTGCTGTCTCCCGGAGGGGTCTTTGGGGTGTCTGCGGCGTCGGCGGCGTCCATTCCGGGCGTGTCCGGGGCGGCGTCCGGGGGCCCAGCGTCCTTGGGGGCGCCGGTGTCCGCGGCGAGGTCCGCCGGGGTGCTGTCCGCGGCGCCGTCTGGGGTGTCCGGGCGCACGTCGCCGAAGCACCCGAGGAGCCCCACGACGCACACCACCAGAGGCCACCGCACGCCCCAGCATGGCACCGTGGGAGACACTGTTGTCAACCCGCGCGCAGGACCAGCAGGGCCACCTCGGGCCGGGTGCCGAAGCGCGCCGGGGGGCCGCTGGTCCCGAGGCCCGCGTGGACGAAGAGCGTCGAGGGGCCCTCGCGGTAGACCCCGGCGGTGTAGCGCTGGCCCACGCGGGCGAGGTTCCATCGAGGGAAGAACGGCACGGCGAACTGCCCCCCGTGGGTGTGCCCCGAGAGGGTGAGCTGGACGCCCTCGGAGACGAAGCGCGGGAACTGCGCCGGGTCGTGGGCCAGGAGCACCACGGGAGCGCCCCGGGGGCGGCCCTCCAGCGCGCGCCCGAGGTCGTCCCTGCGGCTCCAGCGGTCGTCCACGCCGGCGATCCAGAGCGTGGCCCCGCCGCGCTCCACGGCGAAGCCGCGGTTCCTGAGGTGCCGCGCCCCGCCGCGCTCCAGGGCCCGGGCGACGCCCTCCTCGGTGAAGAAATAGTCATGGTTGCCCATGCACGCCGCCACGCCGTCGGGCGCCTGGCAGCGCCGTACGAAGTCCTCCACGTCGTCCAGGTAGCCCTCGCCCGCGGTGATGTAATCCCCGGTGAGGGCCACCAGGTCCGGGTCGAGGGAGAGCGCCCGACGCACCCATGCTCGGTAGAGCCACCGGGGCACGTAGGGCCCGAGGTGCAGGTCGGACAACTGCGCGATGGTGTACCCATCCAGCGCGGGGGCCAGGCCCTCGATGCGCACCTCGCGGCGCACGACCCGCGGCACGAGCCTCCCCACAGTGCAGCCCCAGAGGGCCGCCAGGAGCCCGAGGGCGTGCACCACCGCGAGGGCCGGCAGCACGCTCCAGGGCGCGCCCAGGAGGTAACCCAGGAGCCCGAGGGCCCCGAGGGGGAGGGAGAGCCACGCCGTGAGGAAGCACAGGGTGACGCCCACGGTGTAGGGCACCTCCAGGAGCCACACCCGCCACCACGGGGCGCGGGCATCGTCCGCCCAGCGGGCCAGGCGGCGGAAGAGCACCAGGGCCCCGGCGAGGAACACCAGGGCGCTCACCCCGAGGGCCCACCCGGGCGCGAGCCCCGCCCGGCGGTGCAGCCCCACCCCGAGGAGCGTGAGGGCCGGGAGCTCCATCACCAGCGAGGCCATGGTCATCCGCGCGATGAAGCGCCGACGCCAGGGGTTGATCGGCGCGCGTCGCGGGGTGCTTCCGGGGCTCACCAGGAGCCGCACAAGGTGCCACGGGCCACCGTGGGCTCGCAAGGACCGAGGTGGGGGGAGGTAGGGAGCTGTAGGCGAGGGAGGTCTGGGCACCGCGCTGCGGACTTCGTCACCCTGTGGCACAAGGTGTCTTTGTACGGGTCAAGGCCTGTTTCAAGACAACCTCTCCGCGGCGACCTCACCCCCCGGCCCCCTCTCCCTATCGAGAGAGGGGGAGACAGAGGGGAAAATTCTTCGCGATTCCAATGAGTTAGGAACTGTGCCAAAATAGACAATTCACGGTGACCTCACCCCCCCGGCCCCCTCTCCATGAATGGAGAGGGGGAGAAAGAGGAGAGTAACTCATTGGAATTACGGAGGATTTTTCTCTCTGCCTCCCCCTCTCCATTCATGGAGAGGGGGCCGGGGGGGTGAGGTCGCCGCGGAGAGGTTGTCTTGAAACAGGCCCTTACGGCCCACCAGCCTCCCGCAGCGACGCGAGGAACTGCGCGTCCAGGTCCTTGAAGAAATCCGTCAGGCCGGCGTCCCCGCCGCGCGCCCGCAGGCGCTCGAAGGGCGCGTCGGCCCAGCAACGCCGCCGCCGGTCGGAGTCGCCCGCGGTGAGCGCGTCGAGCACGCGTTTGGTGCTGGACCGCACCGGCCCCTGGGCCGTGACCTCTACGCCGGGGTTCATCCGATCAGCGTGGAGCCTCGGGTCGTAGCCGAGGTCCCTGCGAACGACCTCCAGGGCCTCCTGCTCCTCTGCGGATTCCGGCTCGAAGCCCGCGAGCAGCCACGCCTCGGCCTCGGGGTGCGGCAGCGCCAGACAGAGGCGCATGCCCGCACCGCGCCCGTCCAACAACGCCTGGAGTTCCCTCACGGACTCCGTGAACTCCTGGCGGCGAGTCCTATCCGCGTCGGTGTCTCGCACAAGCAGGAGGCCCGCGGGGAGCTTCTCTTCCGACAACGCAATAAGGCGGAAGACCCGCAGGACCTCGAAGCTCGGGAGGGTCTCCGGGCCCTTGTAGCCATGGACCCGAAGGCGCCGTTGCTTTGCGACTGCGGCCACCCACTTCCAGGGCATGAACCGGTCCTGGTCCGTGAGGCCTCGCCAGTGGCGGTAGGTGTCCAGGTCGTCGCGGATCCAGTCGCCCAGACCGTGGGCGGGCTCCAGGGCGTAGCGGTCGGCCAGCCCCGTCGCGAGGTCGCAGTCCCCGACGGCCTCGCAGACGACCACCCACCGCAGCGGGAGCTCAGCCACCACCTTCTCCTGCGACCCATTGTTCCTCCGTCGCCGCGAGGAACTCCCCAGTAGACATGAGCTTCATCGCCTGCTCCGCGCGAGGGTGTTCACTGAGTCGGCGCGCGGCGGTGGTGCCGTCCGGGCGCAGCGCGCACACGATGACCTCTTCGGTGCTGAACTCATCCACGAGGTATGGAGAGTGGGTCGTGGCCACGAGCTGGAGCCCTGGATTGTGCTCAATGGTCCTGCGCAGGAGGTGCACCAGCTCGCGTTGCGCGCGCGGGTGGAGCGCGCGCTCGAGGTCGTCAAAGAGGACCACCTGAGGAAGCGGAAAGAAGTGCACCACCGTCAGCAAGCCCAGCGCCAGGAGCGTACCCTCGCTCGCGGCCCGCGCCGGGACGTCCCGCGCGCTTACGAAGTCAATGCGCAGCTCGGCGCCGTCGGACTCCACGGAGTGGTCGACGCCATTCTCGTCGGTCCGCTGAACCTTGAAGCGAGAACGCACCACACGCACGCCCTCGACGGACGGAACGACCGCGCGGAGCTCCGTGACGATCTGATCGAAGACCGGCTCCTGGAAGAGCTTCGCCACGGAGAGCACGCCGGCGAGGCCGTGGCCGGTCTCGGAGAGCGCCGTGGTCTGTTCACCCACCTCGATGGCGCTGGGCGCCGCGAGGTGCTCGTGGTCGAGGCGCAGGCGCTTCGCTCCCTGAAGCCCGAACACGGCGCTGAGGAGCTGCCGCGCGTCCGGGTCTGGGAGGAGCGCCGGGAGGGGGGCGGACTGAGATCCCTTGCGGCGACCTCGCTCCCAGGCGCAGAGGGCCTCGAAGCCGTCATCGGTACGGTCAATGCCGAACTCGACGAGGCCCGGATACGGCGCGGCGAGGTCGAGGCTCACCCGGAGCGCCTTCTCGCCTCGGCGGAGCACGAGGTCCGGTTCAATCCGTGGCCCAGAGAGCACCCCCGGGTGTGCGAGCTCGCTCACCATCGCGATGGCGTCGAGCACGGAGGTCTTCCCGACGCTGTTCGGACCCACCAGCACCGTCAGCGGGAGGAGCGGGACCTCCGTGTGGCGGTGGGTCTTGTAGTTCTTCAGCGTGACCTTCTGGATGGGCACAGCGCTCAAGCTCCCTTCGGGCGAGGGCCGCGGGGCGTCACAGGGGTGTGGGGATCCAGAGCACACCTCGCGCCCGGTGACCTGGGAGCGTCCTCGCGCCCGCCAGAGGAAGCCACTCCCACCACGGGTGTCAAGGCCCTGGTGCGGCCCACCGGTGCGTCGGTGTTGCCAGGGGAGGGGCCGTCGGGTAGAGGGCCGAGGCGATGACGGCGGGCGTGCACCTTCGGGCGGGGTCGGTGCAGCCCGTGTGGGCGGGGCACCCGTGGGTGTTCGCGCAGGCCATCGAGAGGCTCTCGGGCGCGCCGCAGGCGGGCGACGAGGTGCTGCTCTACGACCCTCGGGGCAACGCCCTGGGGCGGGGTTACTACTCCCCGGGCAGCGCGTTGCCCGTGAGGCTCCTCACGCGGGACCCGGAGGAGGCGCTCGATGGCGCGTTCTTCCGCAGGAGGCTCACGGCGGCCCTGGCGCTGCGCAGGGCCCTCGGGCTCCCGCGGGCGGACACCACGGGCTACCGCGCGGTGAACGCCGAGGGCGACGGCCTCGCGGGGCTGGTGGTGGACGTCTATGGCGCGGTGGCCTGCGTGCAGTTTCTTACCGCGGGGATGAAGGCCCGCGAGGAGCTTGTCCTGGACGCGGTCTCCGAGGTGACGGGGGCCACCGCCGTGGTGGAGGTGCCGAGCGGCCCGGCCCAGCGGCCCGAGGGCATTGTGTCCCCCGGGGGCCTGCGGCGCGGGGCCGCGGAGGGACTGGTCTTCCTGGAGAACGGCGTGCCCTGGGCCCTGGGGCTCCCGGGCACCGACGAGGGCGGCCAGAAGACGGGCTACTACTTCGATCAGCGGGACAACCGCGCGAGGGTGGCGTCGCTGGCGCGCGGGGGACGCGTGCTGGACGCCTTCTCGTACGTGGGGGGCTTCGGGCTCACGGCGGCGCTGGGGGGCGCCCGGGAGGTGCTCTGCGTGGACTCCGGGGCCCGCGCGGTGGAGGTCGGGCAGAGGAGGGTCGAGGCCCTGGAGCTCACCGACCGCGTGCGCTTCACGCGAGGGGACGTGTTCAAGGTGCTTGAAGCGCTGGACCGTGAAGACCGCTACGACGTGGTGGTGCTGGACCCCCCGAAGCTCGCCCGGAGCGCCCGGGAGGTGCCCCGGGCGCTGGAGCGCTACCGCGCCACGGTGGGCGCGGGCGCCCGGAGGGTGGCGTCCGGCGGCTGGCTGGTGGCGTGCTCCTGCTCGGGCTCCGTGGACGCGGTGGCCTTCCAGCGCGCGGTGGCCTCGGGGCTGCGGGACGCGGGGCGAGAGGGATCCCTGGTGTCCCTTTCAGGCGCGGGAGGAGACCACCCGGTGCCGGTGGCCTTCCCGGAGGCCGCATACCTCAAGTGCGCCACGGTGAGGGTGTGGTGATGCGTCCCTTCACGGCGCTCCCCGCGAACGCTCTCGCGGAGGTCCTTGGCGTGGCCTCGGACCTCGATGACACGCTCACGGTCCACGGGGCGCTGCACCCCGAGGCGGTCGTTGCCCTCCACGCGCTCTCGCGGGCGGGGGTGCCCGTGGTGCTGGCGACGGGGCGCCCGGTGGGCTGGGCCGAGGTGCTCGCCAGGCTCCTCCCGGTGCGCGCCGTGGTGGCGGAGAACGGCGCCGCGTGGGTCCTGCGGGAAGCCTCGGGCGTGCGCGCGGCGTTCCGGTGCGATGCCCCCACCCGAGACGCCCAGCGCCGGACCCTCGACGCGCTGGTGGCAACGCTCTCCGCGCGCTTCCCGGTGCTCCGTCGCGTGGAGGACTGGACCGTGAGGGCCACGGACGTGGCCCTGGACGTGGGAGAGCGCGCCCGGGTCCCTCGTCCCGTGGTGGACGAGGCATGCGCGTGGGTGCGCGCCCAGGGCCTCCACGCCATCGCCAGCAGCGTGCACATGCACGTCTCCGTGGAGGCCCCGGACAAGGTCCTGGGCCTCCAACGGGCCCTCCAGGACCTGGGCCTGGATTCCACACAGCTCCCTACAAAGTGGGTGTATGTGGGAGACAGCCCGAATGACGCGGGGCCCTTTGGGGCGTTGGCGCTGGCGGTGGGAGTTCGGGGGGTGGAGGCATACACGGGGAGGATGACCATGCCGCCGTTCACCACCGAGGGGGGGGCGGGCGAGGGCTTTGTGGAGGTGGCGAGGGCGGTGCTGGGCGCGCGCGGGGAGGTGCTGTGGTGAAGCGAGCGAGGCTGGGGGCTCTGGCGGGAGTGTCGATCCTGGGGACCGCGGCGGTGCTCCTGTGGTCCACGCGTCCGTCGGGGACTGCGGGGGACCGGGGGACGCACTTCGCGCCGAGGCCCGAGGACCTGCGCCCCGCGGTGGACGAGACGAGTCACTTCGCGCCGGGGTCCCCCGCGGCGGTGTCCGAGGCCTTCCTGCGGCTGTGGTGGCGGGGCCACTACGAGGACGCGAGGGAGCTGTCCACGGGGGCGATGCGCGCGCGCTGCGAGCGCAACCTCGCGCAGGCCCAGACGCTCACACCCGAGGAGCGCGAGCAGATGCGGCAGGTGCAGGTGGTGGCCCACGCGGCGGTGTTTGACTTCGAGCGGGTGCGGGTGACGGACCTCGAGGCGCCGGACGGGGGCCTCCCACGGCGGGAGGTGCGGGGAGAGATCCACGCCCACGGGAGCTCTCCCGACGGGCGTCAGGTGGAGAGCCGTCGGGAGCAGGTGCTGGAGCTGGAGCTGGTGGACGGGGCGTGGAAGGTCTCCCGCTGGCAGCCCGGGCGGGTGGGCGACGCGGGGATCCGGGTGTCGCCATGAGCCCCCGCGGGCGCGCGCTGGACCGCGGGGCGGTCGAGCACTACCTGGACCCGACATACTACGACCACAGCTACCGCCGCCGGGTGGACGACGTGGCGTTCTACCGCGCGGTGGCCCGCGCCCACGGGGGGCCGATCCTGGAGCTGGGCGCGGGCTCCGGGCGCGTGAGCGTGCCCCTGGCGCTCGATGGCCACGCGGTGACGGGCCTCGACGCGTCGACGGCGATGCTCCGCCAGGCGCGAGCGCATGCGAAGGAACGAGGGGTGCCGCGGGGGAGGCTCTCCCTGCGGCGAGGGGATTTCCGTCGCTTCGCCCTGGACCGGAGCTTCAAGGTGGTGCTGGCGCCCTTCAACGCGCTCCTGCACCTGTATGAACCGTCGGAGCTCCTCGGGTGCTTCCGCGCGGTGGGGAAGCACCTCTCGCGCGGCGGGCGCTTTGTCTTTGACGTGCGGGTGCCGCAGCTGCGGGAGCTCCTGCGGGACCCAGGCCACGCCTACGCGGTGCCGCCCTTCCGGCACCCCACGCTCGGCTGCAAGGTAGCCTACAGCGAGCGCTACCACTACGACCCCACGACCCAGGTGCAGACGGTGACCTTTCGCTTCGTGCCGGAGGACGGGACGCCCCCGTACGAGACCGTGCTCACGCACCGGATGCTCTTCTCCATGGAGGTGAAGCTCCTCCTGGAGGCTACGGGCTTCGCGCTGGAGAGCGTCCACGGGGACTTCCACGGCGGGGCGCTCACCGACGACGCCACGGAGGCGGTGTACACCGCGCGGCGGCGGTGACGGCGCTCACGCTCCACCTGGCGGACGGCGGGGGCGTGCGCTTCGGGGTGCGGGCCCAGCCCCGCGCCTCCAGGGAGCGCGTCGAGGGCGTGGTCGTGATCGACGGGGAGGCGGTGCTCAAGGTGGCCCTCACGGCGCCGCCCGTGGAGGGAGAAGCCAACCGGGCGTTGGTGGACCTCCTGGCCGGGGTCCTCGGGGTCCCTCGGCGCTGCGTGACCCTGGTCCAGGGCGCCCGGGGGCGGAACAAGACCGTCGAGGTCCAGGGCCTCTCCCCAGAAGAGGTGCTGGCAAAACTCGGTTAACTGTCTACTTGACAGTTATGGTGGCGGGTGTCATGGTGGGGGGGTGGACAAGGCGGACGACGAGGTCGGGTACAAGCTGGAGGCGCTGGCGGCGCAGGCGGGGGTGTCTCCCCGGACGGTGCGGTACTATGTCCAGCGGGGGCTCCTGCCGCCGCCGGTGTTCCGCGGCCGGGACACGCTGTACGGCCCGGAGCACCTGACGCGGCTGGTGCTCATCCGGCGGTTCCAGCGGCTGTTCGTGCCGCTGGACCGGATCGCGGCGGTGCTGGACCGGGCCGGGGCCGAGACCCTGGCCGCGGCCAGCGATGAGGACCTGCTGGAGCGGGCCACGGAGGGCGACGCACAACCCGACAGTGAGGGTGGCACGAACACCCCGGAGGAGCCTCCGGGGAGGAGCCCCGAGCGCTGGGCGCGCTGGTGCCTGGTGGCGGGGGTGGAGCTCTGGGTGAGCGAGGGGGCGGACCCCGGGGCCCGGGCCCTGGTGGAGCGCCTGTTGGCGGAGGTCGCGCGGGGCGCGCGCGACAAAGGAGACGGACAATGAACGTAGGGCTGTGGACGACGGACGGCTGTGAGGTGCCCCTGCGGGGCGTGGAGGTCACCGGCGAGGTGGCCGGGGCCCTGGCCCGGGTGCGGGTGCGGCAACGGTACGCGCACCGCGGAGCGCGGCCCGTGGAGGCGGTGTACACCTTTCCCCTCCCGGCGGACGCCGTGCTGGCGGGCTTCACCATGACCTGCCAGGGGCGCACCCTGGTGGCCGAGGTGCAGGAGCGCGAGGCGGCCTTCCGGGCCTACGACGACGCCGTGCTCGAAGGGCACGGGGCGGCATTGGTAGAGCAGGAGCGGGACAACGTGTTCACCGCCACCGTGGGCAACCTGCTCCCTGGCGAGGAGACGGTGCTGGAGCTCACGTACCTCCAGCGGGTGCGCTGTGAAGAGGGCGCCCTGCGCTGGATGCTCCCCACGGTGGTGGCGCCGAGGTACACGCCCGGCGCCCCGGGGCCGGACCGCACGGCCCACGGCGCCCAGGAGCCCACGGACCGCGTCCCGGACGCCGACCGGGTGTCGCCCCCGCAGGGGGAGGCGCCCTACACCCTCGCGCTGGACATGACCTTTGACGTGGGGCGCAGCGCCGTGTGCGAGTCGCCTTCGCACACCCTCGTGTGCCACACCGAGGACCGCCGGGTGCGCGTGCGCCTGGCGCGCCCGGAGCCCCTGGACCGGGACCTGGTGGTGCTCCTGCGGGACGCCGCGGACGGGCCCTTCGCCACGGTGACCGCCCACCGCGCGGGGGACGCGCCCGGCGTGGTGGCCTTCGGCGTGGTGCCGGACCTGTGGGCTACCCAGCGCGAGAGCGCCCGCGTGGACGTGGTCTTCGCCCTGGACACCTCCGGGTCCATGGAGGGCAGCGCCATCGAGGAGGCCCGCGCCGCGCTACGGTTGTGCCTCCGGCACCTGCGCGAGGGCGACCGCTTCAACGTGGTGGCTTTCTCCTCCAGCGCGAAGTGGTTCTCCCGCGCGCCGGTGCCCTTCGATGGAGCCTCCCTGCGCAGCGTGGACCGCTGGGTCGCGGGGCTGCGCGCGGGCGGCGGGACCGAGCTCCTGGAGCCCCTGGCGGACGCCCTCGGGCAGGTGCCCGACGGGGTCGTGGTGCTCCTCACCGACGGCCAGGTGTCCAACGAGGACGAGCTCCTCCGGGCCGCCCTGGGCGCCAGGCGCAGCGCCCGGGTGTACTCCTTTGGCATCGGGACGGCGGTGAGCGACGCGCTCCTCAGGGCCCTCGCGCGCTCCACCCAGGGGGCCGTGGAGTTCATCCACCCCGGCGAGCGCATCGACGAGAAGGTCGTCGCGCAGTTCGCCCGCGCCGTGGCCCCGAGGGTCACCCAGGTGACCGCGCGCTTCGTGGGCCTGGACGTCAAAGACCTGGCCCCGGCCACCCTGCCGGACCTCGTGGACGGCGAGCCCTGGACCGTCCTCGGGCGCTACGACGCCCCCGCCGAGGGGCGCCTGGAGCTGCGCGGGCGCCTGGGCGGTCGGGACTTCCTCCTGGAGGTGCCCGTCACGCTCCCCTCGGAGCGCGCAAACCCTTGCCTGCCCGCGCTCTGGGCGTGGGAGAGGGTGCGCGACCTGGAGTCCCTGGAGACCCGCGACCCGCGCCGCGCCCGCGCCCTCCAGGAGCGCGTCGTGGCCCTGGCCACGGAGTACGGCATCGCCTCGCGGTATACGTCCTTCGTAGTGGTGGAGCGCCGCGAGGGCGAGCGCCGGGTGGCGGGCCTCCCGGAGACCCGGGTGGTCCCCGTGGCCGCCCCCGCGGGGTCCCAGGGCACCCTCCAGAAGCTCCAGCGCGTGCTCCTCGGCGCCTACGACTTCGGCGCCGGGGCAGCAGGCTCCAGTGCGGCCCGCGGCGGCCGGGCTCCTGCCTCCCGGAAGCTCAAGAAGGCAGCGCCTCCGCCGCAGGCCCGGCGAGACAAGCTCTCCGCGCCCGCGCCCGTGCCCGCGCCCGCATCCGCATCCGCGCTTGCGCGCGAGGCGTCCCGAAGGCGCGAGGCGCCCGGGGATGCCCCGCTGGATCAGCGCGCCGGGGACAGCTTCTCCGAGTGCGATGCCGAGGCGTTCGAGGAGGAGTCGGCCTGCCTGGTCCCTCAGGAGCCCTTCGATCCCGGGGCCCTGCTCGCCCAGCAGGACGCCTCGGGGCTCTGGCCCGCCCGGCGCCCGCTGGGGGCCGTGGAGACCACCACCCAGGCCCTCACAGAGCTCGTGGCCCATGGGGTGGGCACCGCCGACCCCACCCACGGGGCCCTGGTGCGCAAGGCCGTCGAGGCCCTCCTGGCGGCGCTCCAGGCCGACCCGGTGGCCCCGGAGCTGGTCCCGCGGGCCCTGGCCGCGGCGTGGCTGGCCTCCTCCGGCGCGCGCACCCGCAGGGCCCTGGAGGCCCTGGTGGCCAGCCTCCCCGGCGCCGAGGCCCTCCGGGGGAGGCTCGGAGACGACGCCTTCCTTCGAGGGCTCCTCGGGCTCCCGTAGGTCCCACTGCGGCGTCGACCCCGCAGCGCTTCGGGTGTTCGTGCCTGTGGTGGTGGGCGCCGGAAGTGCGATACGTTGGGGGGGACTGTGTCATGACCCTGGACCTCCAAAGGCACGCGGCCCCGCGTGTGGCAGTGGCCTTGTCGGAGCACGACAACGCCATCGAGCGTGCCCTCGCCACGGCGGGGTACCTGGTGGTGCCGCTGCCGCCGTCGGGCAACCCCGCGGACGCGCCCGACGCCGTGGTGCTCGACGCCAGCCGGGAGGGGGCCTTGAAGGCCCTGGAGAGCCTGCGCCGCCGGGAGGGCGTGGTGGCGGTGCCCGCGGTGATTCTTGGCGACGCGGACGCCGCGGCCATCGAGGTCGGCGCGGACGTGTTCCTGGCCCGGCCGGTGAAGCCCGAGGAGGTGCTCGCGCGGCTGCGGGCGCTCACCAGCATGGCCTCGCCGGGGCCCGCGCCGCTGGGGCCCCCGCTGGGCGACGCCCCGCGGCGTTCGTCGCGCTCCAGCCTGCCGCCGGTGAGCCTGTCGGGGCCCCTGTCGTCGCTCCTGCGCGCGGCGGTGCTGGACGCCGGCGGCGAGGACCTCGGCCTGGACCTGGCCATGAACGCCGACGAGTCCATTGACGAACTGGTCCCGCCGGAGCTCCTGGAGCCCCTGGACGCGCCCCTGGACGCCTTTGGCGACGAGAACACCCTCACCGCGGTGGAGCGCCCGGCGTCGCAGGTGACCCTCGGGCGTCGCATGGGACCCTTGCACTCCTCGCCGCCGACGCCGGTGCTCAGCCCCCTGCCGGTGGACGGGGACCTGCGCCTCTCGGGGGTCCTCGGGCGCTTCGGCACGGCGGTGCTCCTGGCCGCGGCGTCCAGGGTGCGCGCCACCGGGGTGCTGGCCCTCCATGACCCTCGGGGCAACGTGGACTGGTCCCTGGCCCTCTCCGGCGGGCACCTCCTGGCCCTGCGCAGCAGCCGCGCCGAGGACCAGATCGGGCCCCTCCTGGTGCGCCTCGGGTATGTGCCCCGGGAGGCCGCGCGCTTCGCGGCGGTGCCGCTGGACGCGGGCCCTCGCGGCGCGGCGGTGCTCGCGGCCCGAGGCTACATCGCCCCGGACGCCCTCACCCTGGCGCTCGCCCGCGTGGCCCAGGAGCTGGTGTACGACCTCCTGTGCCTGGAGGGCGTCGCCTGGGAGATGCGAGGCCTGGAGACCTCCATGGGCATCCCGCTGTCCACCCGCGCGCTGGACGCGCTGCTCCTCCAGGGGGCCCGGGTGCGCATCGAGCCCGCGGAGGCGTACAACGTCCTGGGTGGTGACGGCGCCTCGGTCACGCTCCGGGGCGACCCCGCGGCGCTCCTGCCCCTGCCCCTGACGCCCGCCGAGCGCGCCGCGGCCCTGGCCGCCAAGGGCACCCTCGTGGCCCAGCTCCTGCGGGCCCACGGCGAGGGCGTCCTCCCGGCGCTGGCGGCGCTCTTCTGGCTACAGCTCCTGCGGGCCGAGGGGCCCGCCCACGAGGCGGACCCCGCCCGGGCCGGGCCCCTCGGGGCCGAGCGCACGCGCGTGAGGGCCCTCCTGGAGGCCGGCGAGCAGCGGGATTTCTTCGCGGTCCTCGGGCTCAGCCAGTGGGCCACCCGCGCCGCCGCCCGCGTCGCCCTGGACGCCCGCAGGGTGGAGCTGGACACGCTCCGCGCGCGCTACCCCTCGCTGGACGCCCTGCCCACGCTCTTCGCCATCCTCGACGAGGTCGGCCAGCTCCTCCAGGACCCCGAGGCCTGGGAGCGCTACACCCTCGCCATCCGCGCCGTCGGCGACGGCCCCGGGACCTACCGCCTCGCCCGCCCCCCCACGGAGCCCTGAACAACACCCGCGGGCCCGCCCCTTGACCCTGGGGGGCTTTGAACCTATTGAAGTTTCAAACCGTTTTGAAAGTTCAAACCATGACCCAGGACCTCCCGGGCCCCGCGAGCTTCGACGCCGCGGTGCTCCTGGCCGCCGACGCGATCGGTGATGTGATCGAGCACTGGGGCTTCCGCAAGGCCCTCGGGCGGGTGTGGACGGTGCTGTACCTCGACGGCGAGCCCCAGGGGGCCGCGGCGCTGGGGGAGCGGCTCCAGATGTCCGCCGGGGCCGTGAGCATGGCCCTCGGGGAGCTGCAGCGCTGGGGCGTCGCCCGGAGGGTGTGGCGCCCGGGCGAGCGCCGGGAGTTCTACGAGGCCGAGACGGACTTCTGGAAGATGATCTCCCGCGTGGTGCAGGACCGGGAGAGCTCCCTGGTGCGCAGCGTCCACGAGCGGCTGGAGGCCGCCCTGGCGCTCCTGCGGGCCCTGCCCCAGGGGGCCGGCACCCGCGCCAGGATGGAGCGCGTGCGGCGCCTCCTGGCCCTCACGCGCACCGCGGAGGCCGTGCTTGAGACCTTCCTGCACTCGCAGCGGGCGGATTTCTCGGAGTTCGGCAGCCTCCTCCAGCTCGGGCGCGCCAGCGGCCGCAAGGTGGGCCTGTGATGCTCCTCCCCAAGGACCCCCCAGGGACCGGGGACGAGGCCGTGCTCCCCACCCTGGTGGACACCTGCCAGGCCCAGGGGATCGATCCCCTCGCGGAGAAGATCGACGCCCTCCGGGGCTGGGTCGAGGACGACCTCGCGGACATCGATAAGGCCCTCCGGGACGCCCTGGCCGAGGGGGCTTCTCCCATGGAAGAGAGCGCCCGGCACCTCGTGGCCCTCGGGGGCAAGCGCCTGCGGCCGCTCTGTGTGGCGCTGGCCTCGCGCTGCGGGGCGGGCTTCTCCCGCGAGGCCCGGGACCTGGCCGTGGCCGCGGAGCTGGTCCACAGCGCCACGCTCCTGCACGACGACGTGGTGGACGTGGGCGACCGGCGCCGCGGGGCCCCCACCGCCCGCGTGCTCTACGGCAACGCCGCGTCGGTGTACGCGGGGGACTGGCTCCTGGTCCACGCCCTGCGGCGGATCCGCCGGGCGGGCTTCGAGGACCTCCTCGGGCGCGCCCTGGACGTCCTGGACGCGATGCTCGTGGCCGAGGGGCTCCAGCTCGCCTGGAGGGGCACCCTGGGCCGCGGGGTCGAGGGCTACTTCCAGGTGGTCGAGGGCAAGACCGCCTCGCTCTTCCGCTGGGCCCTCTACGCCGGGGGCCGCGCCGGGGGCCTGTCCCCCGCGCGCTGCGACGCCCTGGAGGCCTTTGGCCATGACCTGGGCGTGGCCTTCCAGCTCCTGGACGACGTGCTGGACCTCGCCGGAGACCCCGGCGCCGTGGGCAAGAGCCTCTTCACGGACCTGCGCGAGGGCAAGCTCACCTTCCCCCTGCTCCTGGCCCTGGAGCGCGACCCCCACCTCGGACCCTTGTGTCTGGAGGCCTCCCGGGGCCCCTCCGTGGACCCCCAGGTGGCCCAGAGGGTCACCCGCAGCCTCCGAGACACCGGCGCCCTGAGAGACGCCCACGCTCGCGCCGAGGCGCTCACCCTCCGCGGGGTCTCGCGCCTCGGCGCGCTCCCCGAGGGACAGGCCCGCAGCACCCTGGAGGGCGTGGCCCTGGCCATGCTCCACCGGAGGAAATGACCCCATGGTGATCACCCTCCAGCCCTTCGCCGACATCGACGCGGTCCGCCGCGCCCTGGTGGCCCGTGGCCTCTGGGTCTCCCTCGTGCGCTCCGCGCAAGGGGCGCCCTCGCACTTCGTCGTGGACCCGGGCAGCAGCCCCGCGGAGCCGTCAGAGCTCGCGCGCATCGAAGGCGTGGCCTCGGTGGGTGCTGCGCCGAGTCCGCACCCCCGGGTGGACGCCCAGGGGCCCGTGGTGGACGTCCGGGGGCTCGCCGTAGGGGGGGCGAGGCCGGTGTTCCTGTGTGGCCCCTGCGGGGTGGAGTCCGAGGACCAGCTCCAGCGCATCGCGGCGGTGGTGGCCTCGGCGGGGGCGCACTTCCTCCGGGGTGGGGCGTTCAAGCCCCGGACCTCGCCGTATGCGTTCCAGGGCCACGGGAGCGAGGCCCTGCGGTGGCTCCGCCGGACCGCGGACCGCCACGGGCTGAGGGTGGTCACCGAGGTGCTCGCCGAGGGGGACGTGCCCCTGGTGGCCGAGCATGCGGACCTGATGCAGGTAGGGTCCCGGAATATGCAGAACTTCGCGCTCCTGAAGGCCGTGGGGCGCGCGGGCAGGCCCGTGCTCCTCAAGCGGGCCATGAGCGCCACGGTGGCCGAGTGGCTCCTGGCCGGGGAGTACCTCCTGGTGCACGGGGCGCCGGGGGTGGTGTTCTGCGAGCGGGGCATCCGGAGCTTTGACCCGTCCACCCGGAACCTCCTGGACCTGGGGGCCGTGGCGCTGCTCTCGCAGGTCCACCGGGTGCCGGTGGTGGTGGACCCGTCCCACGCCACCGGGCGCCGGGAGCTGGTGGGGCCCCTCTCGAAGGCGGCCCTTGCGGCGGGCGCCGCCGGGGTGATGATCGAGTGTCATGATGACCCTGGGGGCGCCCTGTCCGATGGCCCCCAGGCGCTCCTGCCGCAACAACTCCGCGACGTCCTGGCGTCCCTCGGGGGTACCGTATGAGTGATGCATATTCGAGCCGGATCTCGGGCTTCTATGACCGCACGATCACCGAGCGGCTGGACGCCCTGGAGGCCAACGGGGTGCTCACCGCCGAGGCCCGCGCCTGGCTGGAGGCCGGCGGGGGCCTGTCCCTGGAGGTGGCGGACATGCTCGTGGAGAACGTCATCGCCATCCACGGGCTGCCGCTGGGGGTGGCGCTGAACTTCTGCATCAACGGCCGGGACCGGGTGGTGCCCATGGCCGTGGAGGAGCCCTCGGTGGTGGCCGCGGCCTCCAACGCCGCGAGGATGGTGCGCGCCTCCGGGGGCTTCCACGGCGAGGCCACGGCCAACGTGATGACCGCCCAGGTGCAGTTCGACGACGTCCCCGACGCGGCGGGCGCACCCGCGAGGGTGCTGCCGCACCGGGAGCGGCTCCTGGCCCGGGGCGACGGGGCCATCCCGAGGATGACCGAGCGGGGCTTCGGGTGCCGGGACCTGGAGGTGCGCGTCCTGGACGAGGCCCTCGGGGTGGTGACCGTCCATGTCCATGTGGACGTCGGGGACGCCATGGGGGCCAACACCGTGGACACCGTGGCCGAGGCGCTGGCGCCTGCGCTCCAGGAGCTCCTCGGGGGCACCCTGGGGCTGCGCATTCTCACCAACCTGTCGGTGCGTCGCATGGTGAGGGTGCGCTGCTTGGTGGACCAGGAGAGCCTCGGAGGCAGCGCCGTGGCCGACGGGATCGCCCGCGCCAGCCGCTTCGCCGAGCTGGATGTGTACCGCGCCGTCACGCACAACAAGGGCTTCATGAACGGCCTCGACGCCGCCGCCGTGGCCCTCGGGCAGGACTGGCGCGGCCTGGAGGCCGGGGCCCACGCCTGGGCCTCCCTCTCCGGGCGCTACCGCCCGCTGTCGGTCTGGCGCCGCACCGCGGACGGCCTGGAGGGGAGCGCGGAGCTCCCCCTGGCCGTGGGCACCGTCGGGGGCTCCACCCGCGCCCACGAGGGTGTGCGCCGGGCCTTCGAGCTCCTCGGCGTGGTGGAGGCCCGGGAGCTCGCGGTGATCCTGGCGAGCGTGGGCCTCGCGTCCAACCTCGCCGCGCTGAGGGCCCTGGCCTGCGAGGGCATCCAAGAGGGCCATATGCGCCTCCACGCGAGGAAGCTCTACCAGTCCGTGCCCCCACCCCCAAAGGGGAGCGCTCCGTGAGCGCCGACGCCCTCGCGCCCCGCGGAGGCTCCGGGGCCATGTTCGACGCCATCGCCCCGCGCTCCGACCTCTTGAACCGCTTGATCTCCCTGGGCATCGACCAGCGCTGGCGGCGCCGCACCGTGGACTCGCTGGGCCTCGCGCCAGGGGCCCACGCCCTGGACGTCGCCACGGGCACCGCGGACCTGGCGATCCTCACGGCCCTGCGGTGCCCCGGGGCGCGCGTCACGGGCCTGGATCCCTCCTCCGGCATGCTCGCCGTGGGCGCCCGCAAGGTCGCCGCCCGCGGCCTGGAGGCGCGCGTCACCCTCACCGAAGGCGACGCCCAGGCCCTGCCCTATGAGCCCGGGACCTTCGACGGCGCCACCATGGCCTTCGGCATCCGTAACGTCCCCGACCGCCCGAAGGCCCTGAGGGAGCTCCACCGGGTGCTGCGCCCCGGCGCCCGCGTCGCCATCCTGGAGCTGTCCGAGCCCCGCACGGGCCTCCTCGCCAGCCTCGCCCGCTTTCATATCCACACCGTGGTGCCCTGGGTCGGGAGCCTCCTGTCCGGCGCCCGGGCCTACCGCTACCTCCAGGAGTCCATCGCCGCCTTCCCCCCGCCCGACGCCTTCACCGCCCTCCTGCGCGAGGCCGGCTTCCAGGACGCCGCCGCAACGCCCCTCACCTTCGGCGTCTGCTGCCTCTACGTCGGGACAAAGGCATGACCCTGGTCGCCCTCCATGGCTTCCTCGGGTCCCCCGAAGCCTGGGCCCCGCTGGCAACGATGATGAATGCAACTATGCATATTCCGTACCTCCCTGGCCATGGGCCCCGCCCGTGGTTCCCGGAGGCCGGGGGCTTCGACGCGGCGGTGGACGCGCTGGTGGAGGCTCTGCCTCCGGGGCGGGTGAGGCTGGTCGGGTACTCGCTGGGGGCGAGGCTGGCGCTGGGGCTCCTGGCGAGGCACCCCTCGCGCGTCGAGGGGGCGGCGCTGGTGGGGGTGGACCCTGGCATGCCCGAGGGGCCGCAGAAGGCGGCGAGGAGGGCCCTGGACGAGGACCGCGCGAGGGCCCTGGAGGCAGGCGGGGTCGAGGCTTTTGTGCGCGCGTGGGAGGCGCTGCCGCTGTGGACCTCGCAGCGGGCGCTGCCGGAGGCGGCGAGGTCCCGGCGCCGGGCCGAGAGACTCGGGCACACCGCGGAGGGGCTCGCGTGGAGCCTGAGGGCGTTGGGCCTGGGAGTGATGCCGAACCTGCGGGGGGCGCTCCGAGCCCCAGGGGTGCCCGTGACCCTGGTGACCGGCGCCCTGGACGAGAAATTCACCGCGCTGGCGAAGGAGTATGCATCTCCCGCCGTGAGACATACCACCGTGCATGGCGCGGGTCATGACGTGGGCCTGGAGGCCCCGGGGGCGCTCGCGTCGGTGTTGAAGGAGCTCGGGTGGCGATGACCGCGGAGGTGCTGGAGGCGCGGCCCTCGCGGCTGCGGGTGTGGCTCCTGGCGTGTCGGCCGGCGACGCTGACGGTGGCGCTGGTGCCGGTGCTGGTGGGCGTCGCGCTGGCGCATGCGAGGGGCCTGGTGAGGCCCTGGTCGGCGCTGGCGGCGCTTTTGGGGGCGGTGCTGATCCAGGTGGGGACCAACCTGGCAAACGACGTTTTTGATCACCTGAAGGGCGCGGACACCGCGGAGCGCCTGGGCCCTTTGAGGGTGACCCAGGCGGGGCTCCTGAGCCCTCGGGAGGTCCTCCGGGGGATGGCCCTGGCCTTTGGTCTGGCGACGGCCCTGGGGGTGTACCTTGTGTGGGTAGGGGGCTGGGTGGTGGTGTGCATTGGCGTGGCGTCCATCGCGTCGGGGGTGGCGTACACGGGGGGGCCCTATCCGTTGGGGTACCACGGCCTCGGGGACCTCTTCGTGTTCGTGTTCTTTGGTCCGGTGGCGGTGTGCGGGACCCTGTGGGTGGCCCACGGGGCGGTGCCGTGGGAGGCGCTGGTGGCGTCGGTCCCGGTGGGGGCCCTGGCCTCGGCGGTGCTGGTGGTGAACAACACCCGGGACCACGAGACGGACGTCAAGGCCGGCAAGCGCACGCTGGTGGTGCGCCTGGGGCGCAGCTTCGGGGTGGGCGAGTACGCGGCCCTCCTGGCGGTGGCGTTCCTGGTGCCGGGGCTCTTCCTGGCGTGGGGGAGGGGCTTCTGGGTGCTGCTCCCGTGGCTCACGGCGCCCTGGGCCCTGGCCCTCGCGCGCGGGGTGGCGCGGGCCGAGGGGAGGGCGCTCAACCCGCTCCTCGGGGCCACGGCGCGGCTGCTCCTGGTGTTCGGGGCGCTCTTCGCGGCGGGGCTGGCGGCGCGCTAGCGGGGCAGGAGGTTGGCGGTCTGGAGCCGGCCGGTGATGGCGTCCCAGTTGGCGCCCGAGAGCACCGCGTCCACGTACTTCGCCTTGGCGGTCTGGTAGTCGAAGAAGTACGCGTGCTCCCACGCGTCGAAGGCCGCCATGATGTGCGTGTTGGCGAAGAGGCCCGCGTGGTGCTCGCTGTGGACCAGGTTGTTGTAGAGCCTCCCGGTGGCGTAGTCGTACACCAGCAGCGTCCAGCCGTGGGCGCTCAGGAGGCAGGCGCGGGCGTCCGTGACCCACGCGTCGTAGCTCCCGAAGGACTTGGCCAGGAGGGCCTTGACGGCGTCCGAGGCCTGCGTGGACCCGTCGCCCAGGTTCTCGAAGTACAGCTCGTGGAGCACCGTGCCGTTGAAGGCCACGGGCTCCCGGCGGCGCAGCTCCGAGTACTCGTTGAAGGAGTAGTTGGGCGCGCCGCGGTCGGCGCCCTCGAGCTTCGTGGTGAGCTCGTTGAGCTTGTTCACGTAGCCCTTGTAGAGCGTGAAGTGCGCGCTGAGCTGCGCGTCGCTCAGGCCCTTGGCCCGGCCTCCCAGGAGGTGGTCGTAGTTCTTCGGCTCGCGAGGCATTGGCATGGCTCCCTGTGAAGGGTGAGGGTGGAGGATCGCTCCCGGCGGAGGGGCCCCTCGGGGCCCCCCTTCCTGGGAGCGCCGTCGTACCCCCATCGCACCCGAGGCGCAACACCGGTGCTATGGTTCCGGGGCCATGAAGCGACTGCACAGGTCCTTGCTCCTGGTGCTGGCAACCCTGTTGGCCTGCGCCTCCCAGGGCGCCTCCGGGCGCTGCCCGGCGCGGACCCCCACGGGGGCGCCCCTGGCGGACTCCACCCGGCTCCCGGTGGGGCGCTCGCCGACCCTGGGCCGCGCCGACGCGCTCCTGACCATCGTGGAGTTCGGGGCCCTGGACAACCCTCGCTGCGCGAGGGCCGAGGTGGCCCTCACCCGGGCTCGGCTTCAGTACGGTGAAGACCTCCGGGTGGTGTGGCGCCACAACCCCGGGGGCCGTCCGGAGTCCCTGGTGGTGGCCGAGGCCGCCCAGGAGGCCTTTGTCCAGGGCGGCAACGCGGGCTTCTGGGCCTTCCACGACCTGCTCCTGGACGCGGCCTGGGAGCACCCCCTGCGCCCCGCGGACCTGGAGGACTACGCGCGCCGCGCCGGGCTCGACGTGCAGCGCTTCCGCGTGGCCCTGGCGGAGCATACGCACCTCCCGGTGGTGCGCGCGGACCAGGAGCTCGCCCGCTCCGTGGGCGCCCGGGAGGCCCCGGATTTGTTCGTGAACGGCACCCAGGTGCCGGGGCTCACCACCTACGCGCGGCTGCGAGACGTGCTCGATCGGGTGCAGGCCCACGCCCGGGCGATCGCCAACCGGGAGCAGGTGTACGCCCTGATGACCGAGGCCCCGGTGCGCCTCCCGGGGCCGCCGGTGGTGCGCACCGCGGGCTTCGGCTGCCGGCGCGCGGGCGACGGGAGCCAGGACGCCCCCGCGGAGGAGAACCTGGACGCCGATCGGATCCCGGTGAGCGGGTCGCCCTCCCTGGGGTGCCCGGACGCGCTGGTGACCGTGGTGCAGTTCGGGGACTTCCAGTGCCCGTTCTGCAGCCGCGTGGAGGACACCCTCACGGAGCTGCGCGCCCAGTACGGCGAGGACGTGCGCATCGTGTGGAAGAACAACCCGCTGCCGTTCCACGGGGAGGCCCAGCTCGCCGCCGAGGCGGCCCTGGAGGCCTACGCCCAGCGCGGCAACGAGGGCTTCTGGCTCTACCACGACGCCCTCTTTGACAACACCGACGCGCTCCAGCGCGAGGACCTGGAGCGCTACGCCGAGCAGACGGACCTGGACCTGGAGCGCTTCCGGGCGGCCCTGGACAACCACACGCACCGCGAGGAGATCGAGCGGGACCAGCGCCTGGCGGAGCGCCTCGGCGCCGAGGGGGTGCCGAACTTCTTCATCAACGGGACGAACCTCGTCGGGGCGGTGCCGCTGGAGACCTTCCAGGCGTTGGTGGACCCGGTGCTGGAGCGGGCGCGGTCCATCGACCCCCGGCAGGAGGTCTACGCCCGGATGGTGGCCGACCCCGTGGCGGCGCCGGACCCCAACAACAACGTGCCCACGCCGCCGCCGGCGCCCCCCGCGCCGCAGGAGGACCCCACGGCGGTGTACGCCGTGCCCATTGACAACGCCCCGGTGCAGGGACCCGCGACGGCGCTGGTCACCATGGTGATCTACGGGGATTTCCAGTGCCCCTTCTGCGGCCGGGTCCAGGCCACGCTCCGGGACCTCCGGGCGCGCTACGGCAATGACCTGCGCATCGCCTTTCGGAACGAGCCCCTGCCCTTCCACGACCGCTCGCGCCTGGCCGCCGAGGCCGCCCGCGAGGCCTACGCCCAGCGCGGCAACGCCGGCTTCTGGCGCTACCACGACGCCCTCTTCAGCGGTCAGAACGAGACCGACGCCCTCACCCGCCCGCACCTGGAGCGCCTGGCCCGCGCCCAGGGGCTCAACCTCCCGCGCTTCCGCGCCGCCCTGGACAGCCACCGCCACGGGGGCGTCCTCGACGCCGAGCACGCCGCCGGCGCCCTCATCGAGGCCAGCAGCACACCGCATTTCTTCATCAATGGTCGGCGCTTCGTCGGCGCCCAGCCCGTCGAGGACTTCGTGCGGCTGATCGATGAGGTGCGAGACAGCGCCCGGGAGCTCCTCCGTACGCACCCCAACGTCAACCGCGGGAACCTGTACGCCTACATTGTCGCACATGGCTCTCGGGAGATGGTGTACCTGCCGCAGCCCGGGGCGAACGTGCCGTCCGGGGGGACGCCGTAGAGGAACGGTGACAGCGGGGCGTCGGGTGCCGTAGCGTGCGGACACCTGTGAGAGCGACGGCGTCCCTGTTCAGGATGCGTCGCTCCAAAAGGCACTGGGAGCGTCGACCCTCGCGTAGGTTCTGGATTCACCGGGCGTATGATCGGCAATCGCGGAGGGAACGACGATGAACTCCACCCCTTCTTCGGGTAGCGTGATCCGCCCCTGGCAAGCGATGATCCTCTGGACCGCCTTAGCGATCCTCGCGCTGTTCGTGCTGCTCCCCGTGGCGGGAGCGCTCTGGGGACTCGCGTCATTGTCCGTAACCCTCGCTGTGCTCTTGCCCTTTGCGGAGCTGGTCGGCGAGAGCCAGTTCCGCCTTGGAGGCGCGGTGCAGTTCGGGGCCGCGTTGCTGGTGCTCCCCCTGGCCATCGACGGCGCGTGTCATCTTGTTCGCCTGGCCCGCAGGGCCACAGGCACCTTCCGCGCGCCCATCCCCTGGTACCGTGGGAGCCTTCCTTGGGTCCTCGGCGCCCTCGCCGCGGTGGACCTCATCCTTGTTCCCTTGCGCTCCATTTGGAACCCCGAACTCCTACGCACCGCGCTCGCGGCTGCGCTCCTGGCCGGGGCGGTCGACGCGGTGTTCCTCCTGCTCCTGGGCTGTCTTTGGCTGGCCTCTGCGGCGCTGGGAGGCCTCTGGCGCCTCGGGCGGCGGTCCGCGATGTTGACCGGCTTCCTTGCCGCGACCGCCCTGCTGGCCGCTACCGCAGGCCTCGTGAACCTGGCGATTCTCGACGTCGTGGGGAGCGCCATCCTGCGCCCGCTCAACGCGCGAACGCAGCAAGTCTGCTCGCAGCCCGGGTCCGCGGCGCTCTGTGGCCTGGAACGCGCGCACCCGTCGAGTTCGCCCGCGGCCATCGAGCGTCTGGGGCTGGCTCGTTGCATGGAGGACCTGCATGGCGGCGGCAGCCAGGGGTCGGATCTCTGCTCGGAGATGATCCAGCAACTCAGGCCCAGGCTCGGGCAGAGCGACGCGGAGGACGTCGTGCACGAGACGCTCCTGGCGGTCTGCCTGCGGCACGAGCGTCAGCCCGTCCGCGACCTGCGGAGCTACTTCGTCCGCTCGGTCCAAAACCGCGCCAACAGTGCGCGTCGCCGGAGACTCTGCGAGCTCGACCCCGAGGCCGTGTACTGTCCCTGGCCAGACCCCGAAGAGCAGGCCCTCCACGACGAGCGCATCCGAGCTGCCTCACATGCGTACTGCGCCATGTCCCTCCAAGACGCGATGATCATCGAGCTCCGGGACTTCCAGGGTGAGGACTACGCCGAACTCGCCCGGCGCTTCGGCACCACTGAGGCCGCGGTGCGGCAGCGCCACAGCCGCGCCCTCCGGTCGTTCACGGCGGAGTATTATCGCCGCTGCATCTGATCGTCCGATCAGGTTGTACGATTTCTTGTCACAGCCTCCGCCATCGCGAGTGGGTCCCGGGAGGTCAGAGCCAGACTGTCTGGCGCGTCCTCCCGTAGGAGTGCATCGCCATGGAAACTCGCCCACAGAACCTCACCTTCGGCCGCTTTCGGGCCCGCCGGGTGCTCGCGCGCACCGAATACGCTGACGTCTTCGAGGCCAGCGACGACGAGGGGCAGCCCTTCGCCTTGAAGGCCCTGCGGGTGGAGAGGGTCGATCCGGCCCTGGTCGACGCGCTGTTCCAGCGGGAGATCGCCGCCCTCGACGGGTTCGAGCACGACGGCATCGTAACCCTCCGTGCGTCGCACCGGGAGGCCGACGGGACGCCGATCCTGGTGTTCGACCTGGTCCCCGGTAACCTCACCCTTGAGAGGTTGCTGACCCAGGCCCAGGAAGGGCTCCAGGCCCGCTCGGTCTCGTGGCGAATCACCGAAGCCCTGCGCCTGGTCTCCGCTGTCAGCGCGGCCCACGCGCGCAGGGTCATCCACCGTGACCTCAAGCCCGCCAACGTCCTCGTCGACACCGACTCCGACCACCTCACCATCTGTGACTTCGGCGTGGCCAACGTGCTGCACTACCGTGCCCTGAATCCCGAGGGGCGGACACTGCGCGACCTCTTCACCCGACCCTACGCCGCGCCCGAGCAGTGCCTCCATGGTGAGGCACTCTATCCCGCGGACGTCCATGCGCTCTCGCTGCTGGTGCTGGCACTGCTCTCGATGCGCCGCCCCCATGACGGCTTCGGCCTGTCGGACTTCCGCGACCTGTGGTCCGTCGCCGCGAGGGACTTGACCTCCTCGGGCGCTCCGACCGGGGTCCTCGCGCCCCTGGAGGCCACGCTCCGCGCGGGGCTCGCGAGCGAACCCTCGCAACGCCCCACCCTGCACGCGCTCACAGCAGACCTTCAGGCAGTTTCCGACGCGATCACTCCGCGACCGACGGCCGTGCTTCGCCTGACCCGTACGGCGACCCAGAAACTACAGGAGTTCGACGCGACCCCCGCGCAGCTCGCGGCGGACCTCAACGCTGCGCTGACATTGCGCATCGACGAAGGTACAACTGGCTCGCGCGTCAAGATGTACGGAGAGACTTGGATGGCCGTGGCCGTCTGGGACCCCGGGGGTGAGGTCCGCGTGATCGACGTGCTTCTGCTGTCAGGGCCACGCCTCGCCAACGACCGCCGAGAGGCGCGGAAGGCCTTGGTGCAGGTGCAGTTCGGTACCGGCGACGGGAGTCCCCTGGTGGAGGCAGCCCTCAGCGCACGCAGCCACGCGCAGAGCGAACGAGTCGAGAAGCTCCTCAGCCTGGCGCAGCGCGTGATCGCGTTGGAGCGAGAGCGCCTTCCGCGGGTCGAATTCAAGGGCCATGTCACGAACGGCACCCCGTTGGAGAAGGACCGGGTGCGGGTCCGACAGGCATCGATCGAAGTGACCGACGTGCGGTGGGTGACTCCTCCAGGAGCGCAGATTGAAGCGGTCGAGCTGTCCCCGCTCGATGCAGCTCGGGTCCCCGGACACTTCCCTACGATCGAGGCGATGCAGGTGCTCAACCCCGAGTCCTGCCATGGGCTCGGGCGGTGCACCGGATGGAACGTCGGGACCAACGGAAGGGTGATCGCGACCGTCGACTTCGATAGGACCCACGAACGTCATCGGAGGGTGACCTTGCACCTGCAGGACCAGCTCCGCCGCCGAGAGCTCGACAAACAGGAGGAGGCCCTCGACCGGCTCCGTGGGAAGAAGTCGTGGATCCCCGAACTCGGTCGGCTCCTCACACAGACGAGCACCCACGCCCTCGCGGCCCGCGCGGCCGTGACCCCGTTCCAGGGCTTCCTGCGAGGCGACCGTCGCGTGTGCGACATCCTCGAGCGCGTACTCGCGTGCGACGTCTCCTGCGTGCAGGGTCCTCCCGGCACCGGCAAGACCACGCTGCTCGTGGAGCTCGTGATGCAGCTCCTGACCCAGAACCCCCGACAACGCATCTTGATCTGTTCGCAGTCGAACGAGGCGGTCTCCAACGCCATCGAGCGCCTCCAGGAGCCTGACCTCGCCCAGCACCTCCATACGCCTCCGTGGGTGGTGCGCGATGTGCGCGACGAACTGCGCAACGAGGCTCGCCACGACGGCCTGGAGCCCATGTTCCGCCGGATGGCTCGTGGGTGGCGCGAGGCCGTGAAGGCACAACGCGCCGTCCACGCTGGACCGCGTGGGGACGCCCTCGACGAGTGGTGCCGCGACCTGGAGCACGCGGCTGCTGGCTCCCGAGAGGAGTTCTCGGCCCACGTTCAGGTCTGGGGCTCCACCACGTCGCGCTCCCAGCGCTCGCTCAAGCTCGCTCGGTCGGACCGCTGGGACGTTGTGATCGTTGACGAGGCCGCCAAGATCACCCTCGCCGAGGTGCTGGTGCCGCTCGTCTCGGCGAGGAAGATCATCCTCGTCGGTGATCACAAGCAGCTCCCGCCGTACCTCGACTCCCTGACCGCCGAGCTGCTCGATGCTCAGGGCTTGGACCCCGAGGAGGCGAAGCTCTCGCTCTTTCAACACCTGTTCGAGCGGGTCCTCCCTGAGACGCACCGCGGCGAGATGCGAACCCAGTCGCGGATGCATCCCACGATCGGACACCTCGTGTCGACGCTGTTCTACGAGGGGAAGCTCTTGCACAATGTCCGCCACGAGGATCGCCCATTGCCACCCGGTCGCTTCGATCGACCGCACCGGGCGCTCTTCCTGGGGTTCCGCGGGAGCGATCAGGCGACCGCCGAGGGATCGCGCCGCAACGCGGACGAGGCCGAGCAGGTGGTGCGCCTGCTCTGCGCCCTCGATGCCGAGACGGGCGCCGCCCGGAGGACCCTCACGGTCTCCGTCATCACGCCGTACCGCGCGCAGGCTGAGCTTCTGGATGCGAAGGTGCGACGCAACTGGATGTCGCTTCGCGACGTGCGAGCGGGCACCGTCAACACCTTTCAGGGGCGCCAATCAGACGTGATCGTGTACTCCCTCGTGCGGACCGGTTCAACTGAGTGGCGCTTCCTCGCCGATCCCCGGCTCTTCAATGTGGCCCTCTCCCGGGCCCGCTCGCTGCTGCTACTGGTCGGCGACCTTGATGGCGCCCCCGCGACACCGCTCCTACAGCGGCTCCTCGCGCTGCTGCCAGACGAGAACAAGGTCCCATTGCAGAGATTCCTCACCGCCTGACTCACCCCTCGGAGCACCCACATGAACGATCGATTTCTCCGTGATGGAAGCACGTTCCAGCGCCGCTGGTCGGTGGCCTTCCCGATTGCGGCGTGGCGCCTCGACCTCGAAGTGCAGTATCCAGTGGCCCTCTCCGCCTCCGAACGCACCGTCCTTCGGCTCGTCCATCACGGCCTAGGGACCGTCGCTGAGCTGTCGCAGGCCATGGGCTTCGGTGCGGATCTTCGCCTCGTGGCCGACACCGCTACGCGCATGCTCGAGGTCGCTGGCCTCTCCATCGTTGACGGACACCTCTCGACCACACCGCACGGTCTGGCGATGGTGGCGACCGAGCGCCTCGCGCGACGAGAGCGAACGACTGCGACGGTCTACTACTCCGCCCTCGACCGGTGTTGGTTCTGGCGGAGGCCCGAGCGCCCAGATCACGAGGCCGAGCTGACCATTGAACTGGGCGCACGGCCTCGCCCGCCACGCGAGTGCCCCGACGCGATCCGGGATCTGGTGCAGAGCGAGGGCGTCCCGGAGTTGACCGAGCGCGCCACTGCCAACAGCGCTCCGCGGCCAGAGCTCCTCGCCCTGCTGGAGCTGCAGTTCTCCACGGAGTTCGAACTGTACGAGGTCGAGCAGTGGGCCCCCCCGACCGAGGGGAAGTCGCTCTTCCTTGGTCGGCGTGACGGGGAGGTCGACCAGCGCTTCACGAAGTTGCTGGAGGGCGCCGCGCTGGAAAAGAAACGCCGCCGCTTGCGCATTCTCGGTGAGTGAGCCCGCCCCTCGAACTCCCCTGGCGGTGCCACCTCACCGTCGGGTTACGCGGCGGCGAAATCGGTGTACTTACGGGCGTGCGGCGGACGAAACCCCAGCACGATGTGATCGCGGGGCACGCCCGCGGCCACGAGGTCGTCGGCGATGCCGCGCTCGGTGCCATCGTGCTGGATCCAGAGCTTGTCGGCGATGACGTCCACGTGGATCAGGGGCCCATGGACCCGCTGCCCGGCGTCCCAGCCGACCTCCATCAATAGATAGTGCCCCTGCTCGCGGTCACAGACCACCTCGTTGCGGATTTCACCCTGGGCGTAGGGGATCTGTGCGTACTCCTTCAGGACATGGATCAGCGCGTCGCGCCAGGCATCGAGGGCTTCCATTGAACGATCTCCTCCAGCTCGGGGTCGAAGGCAACCACCCGCACCAGCGCGTCTTCGAGGAGCACCTGCCCGATCTCCTCCGCGAAGATACCACGCCAGGCGAAATCAGGCACGGCGAGGTAGAGCTCGCGGTCGGGTTGGTAGCGCCGCAGCAGGCGCGCATACACCACGAACTGGCCGACGGCGGTCTCGAAGTCCCGCACGTCGGACGGCCCCCCGAAGGTCTTGATCTCGACGGCGATCCGCTGGCTCCCCCGCTCCGCGGCGAGCAGGCGCTCAGCCCCGAGGTCGATGTATAGGTTCCTCCGGCCGCCCTGGAGCCGAAGCCGCAGGGGATCGTGGGTGATGACCCAGCCGTCCTTGACGAGGGCGGCCCGCACGCAGTGGTGGTAGGCGTCCCGCGCCGGCACAACGCCGAGAAGTATACCACCGCGGCACCCGCTCGTCGCAGACGCAGTCCGGGTACACGGGAACCTGTACGCCTACATTGTCGCACATGGCTCTCGGGAGATGGTGTACCTGCCGCAGCCATAGGGCGAAGGTGCCGTCCGGGGGGACGCCGTAGACGAACGGTGACAGCGGGGCGTCGGGTGCCGTAGCGTGCGGACACCTGTGAGAGCGACCTGGTCCGTGTTCGTGGTGGCGTTGGGCGTGAGGTCCGGGGTGGCGCTGGCGCAGGCTCCGGCGGTGACGCTGGCGACCACGCCGGTGGAGGCCACGCCGCCGCCCGGGGCGCGGGAGGCGGCGGAGGCGAGGGCCGAGGAGGAGGCGACGCGGATGCAGCCGGACCGCCGGGTGCCTGGCAGCGGCACGGCGGCGCCGGGCGGGACCGGGGACGAGACCGAGGGGGACCGGCGCCCCGGGGTGCAGTTCCACGGGTTCCTGGACGCGTACTACGCGTACAATTTCAACCAGCCGTCGAGCAACCTCTCGGCGCTGCGGGCGTACGACTCGCAGCACGACGTGTTCACGCTGGGCAACGCGGTGCTGACGAGCACCTTCCGGCTGGGGCGGGTGAGCGGGCACCTGGCGCTCCAGACCGGGACCCTGGCGGGGTTCTACCGCCCGACGGGGGCCCTGGGGGCCCTGGGGCTGGGCACGCTCTGGCGCTCGCTCCAGGAGGCGGCGTTGTCCTGGGAGGCGCCGGTGGGCCGGGGGCTCCGGGTGGACGCGGGGCTCTTCGCGGTGCCCTTCGGGCCCGAGGAGGTGGCGGTGTACCGCAACTGGAACCACTCCCACTCGCTGCTGTTCTATCACCTGCCGTACCAGCAGCTCGGGGCGCGGGCGGTGTATTCCGCGACGCAGCGCTCTCGGCTGGCGCTGGGGGTGTACAACGGCTGGGACCAGGTCCCCGGGGACGCGAACCGTTCGAAGTCCGTGTCGCTGGAGTACACCTGGCACGGAGAGCGGGTGTACTTCGACCTGGAGTACTACGTCGGCGTGGAGCGCCCGGCGGACGCTCCGACGGGCGCCTACGCGCGGCACACGGTGGACAGCTACGTGGCCTGGGACGCGTCGCCGTCGGTGAGCGTGATGGCGCACGTGAACACGGGCTTCGAGCCGAACCGCGTGGGCACCCAGGCGTGGTTCGGGGGCGCGCTCTACGCACGCTTCCGGCTGCGGCCGTGGCTCTTCCTGGCCCTGCGGGCGGACGCCTTCACGGAGAGCGCGCCGCCGGCGGTGCTGGACGGGCCGTCGCCCACGGCGGTGTTCCAGCCCGAGGCCACCTGGGCCGGGAGCGGGACCTTCACCCTGGACGCGAGGCCCCATGAGCACGTCTCCTTCCGGCTGGAGTACCGCCACGACCTGGCCAACGGGATGGCCTACTACCGCGACAACGCGGCGCGCGACCTCACCGGCCGCCTGGTGCCCAACGCGGGCCTCCAGGACACGCTCCTCCTCGGCGCGACCGCGTGGTTCTGAGCCAGCGCCCCACGCTGCTCACACCCACCTACACCCGACCTTCACTGGGGCATGAAGCGCATGCGTCGCTCGGCGGCGCGGGCCACGTCGCGGTCGAGGAAGGGCACCGGGTGCCTGCGGTTGGTGCGCCACAGCTCGGCCTCGTCCGCGTGGTGCGGTGAGCGCAGGTCGATGTGCTGGCCGCCGGGCAGGGCGTTGAAGGCCCGGGGGCCCGCCGGGTCGAGCTCCACCACGAAGCGCTGCACGGGGCCGTTGCCGTAGGAGAAGCTGGTGCCGCTCAGGCCGGGGTCGCTGGCGTCCACCACGTCCAGGCCGCCGGGGCGGGGGAAGCCCCGAGGGAACATCGGGTGCGTGGACGGAGGGATGGACAAGACCTCGCCGGGCCCGGGCACAAACGACGAGAAGCGCACCGTGTGGAGGTTGCCCCAGAGCCAGCGGTCCATGGTGTCCGTCATGGTGAGGCGCTGGAGCTCCGCGAGGCCCTGGTCCAGGGCCAGGAGGAGCACGTGGTCCCGGGACTCGCGCGCGCCGGTGGTGGTGAGGTCGTCGAAGAGCACGCTCTCGTTGGTCATGGGGTCCCGGGTGGCGGCCTCCATGGGGTGCTCCAGGAGGTACAAGAGCGCCCAGAGGCGGTTGCCAAAGGAGCCCCCCATGGCCGAGAGCTCGTCGGAGAAGGTGCGCTGCACGGCCTTTGCGATCCACGCGTGGAAGATGGAGCTGGCCACGGCGTCGCGGCGCTCGGCGTCGGTGGCGTCGTAGTCGGCCCCGGAGGCGCCGTCGAGGCTCCAGGCCATCACCCTGCGGACTGCGTCGCGCAGGCGGTCGGCCCGGGGGCGGGTCATTTCTGCCAGGGGGGTGAGGTCCCGGTGCGTGCCCGCGGTGGCCCACTCGGCGTCCAGGCGCCCGAGGGCGCTCTGGAGGAACGGCCGGAAGCGCCCCGCGAGGAGCACCGTGTGCTCGTTCTGCGTGGACTCCATGTCGGCCATGGAGATCCTCGGGCCCGCCATGGTGAGCCTCTGGACAATGCGCTCGGCGCGCCACCCGGACGCGAACGAGCACCCGAGGTGCACGCCGTCGTTGAGCGGGTTGTTGTCAAACGTGGTGCCCGTCTGGTCGTTGTTGGCGGTCACCACGAAGGGCAGCGCGGGCGACAGCGTCGCGCCGGGGATCTGCTCCGGAGTGAGCTCGCCGGCCCACTCGGCGGTGCCGTCGCCCGGGAGCACCGCGCAGGGGGAGGTCCCCGTGGGGTTCATCCTGGCGTCGTAGGTGCGGGCCCCGGGGGAGCGCACCGGGATCACCGCGTGGCTCGCGTAGAGCGCGTTCCCGTCCACGTCGGCGATCACGAAGTTCTGCGCCCCCACGCCGAAGAGCCGCTGCGCCGTGCGCCCCTCGGCGGCGCTGCGGGCGTACATCAATCCCACAAAGGCGCCGATCTCGTTGGTGGGCTGGTGCCCGGTCCAGCGCACGGAGAGGGCGCGCTCCCCGGTGCGCGGCACCACCCTGCCGTCCCGGATGGTGGGCACCAGGGGCCCGTGGTGGGGCACCACCTCCACGCGCAGCTCCACCATGGTCCCGCGGCCGTTGGGCACCCGCTCGGTGATGACCTGGAGCGGCACGTCCCGGCCCATGAAGCGCACGCTGTCCGGCGCCCCGGCCGCGCCTGGAACAAGGGTCTCGGCGTACACGTCGGTGACGTCGTAGCCCGCGGTGGTGACGCCCCAGGCCACGCGGTCGTTGAAGCCGATCACCACCCCCGGGACGCCCGGGAAGGTGACCCCGGCGACGTTCACCCGGTCGGGCCCGTCGGTCACCTCGAGGTGCACGCCGTAGAACACCGGCGGCGACCGCAGCGCCAGGTGCGGGTCGTTGGCGATCATGGCGTGGCCGTTGGCGCTGGCCGTGGGGGCCACCACCCAGTTGTTGCTCCCGCGGTCTTCAAGGCCCAGGTACGACACCGCCTCGCGCAGGCGATCAAAGAACACCTCCGTGCGGGCGTACACCCCGCGGGGCACCCTCGGGCGGAACACCTCCGGCACGAAGGTGCTGGCCATGCCCATCGGGCGCCCGAAGCCCGCCACGATCGCCGTCGGCTGCGGGGGCTGGAAACGGATGTAGTCCTGGGCCCAGCCCCGGCGGGCGTAGCGCTCCGGGGCCAGCATCGGGTCCGCGGTCTCCCAGGTCATCCGGGCGCGGTCCAGGGAGGCCGACACGTTGATGTCCTGGTCCGCGTCGTAGGACAGCGCGTAGGACTGGTACCGCCCGAAGGTGAGCGAGTCCACCGGGGTCCAGTCCGGGGTGCGCTCGTTCACCACCAGGTCCGTGGCCTCCGGGGCCTCGCGCGCGGCCGAACGGATCTCCGCGAGGTAGGCGTTCACGCCCCGGGCGTAGGCCTCCAGCGCCGTGCGCTGGCGCCCCGGGGGCATGTCCCGCCACATGACCTCGGCCACGCGCCGGAACCCGATGGTGCGCACGGCGAAATCGCTCTCGATGGCCCCGGCGCTCAACACCCCGAAGGCCTCCGCCAGGGTGCCCGAGGACAGCCTCCGGAGGATGTCCATCTGGGCCATGCGGTCCCGCGCCGCGAGGACGCCCTGCACGTACGCCCCGTCGCGCAGGGTGGTGGCCCGGATGTGCGGCCAGCCGTAGCGGTCGATCACCACGTCCACGGGCCCGTCGAGCCCCGCCAGGCGCTCCGTGGCGCTCACCGGCACCTCCTCGCGGGTGTTCGGCAGCGAGGCGTCCGCGGTGTCTTCGGTCGCGTCCCGGGCGCTGTCTCGCCCCGCGTCCGTGGGGGCGGGCGGGTCGCTGGAGCAGCCAAGGACCACGGCGCAGAGCGCCAGCGTCGGAGTTCTCATGGGCCCGGCAGTGTACCCGCACCCTCCCGAGAACACTACCGGTCGCGCCCCTGCGGGACCCTCCCGGCCTGGACGCACTCCACGTCCGCGGTGGCGCCCTCGGGGAGCCCGTCGTTGGTGGTGAAGGACACGCGGTAGGGGCACATGGTGGCGTCCGGGCGGGTGTCGTAGAAGAACCCGTGGGGCGCGTTGCCCATGGCGTCTCGGGCCGCGGGGCCCATCCCCGGCACCACCTCCACCTGCCGCACCAGACAGATGTTGCGCCCGTCGACGGTGCGCCCCACGCCGTCCCGGCCGTGCCCCGGCTCGCACGAGAGCCCCGCGGGGAGCGTCTCCCGCACCACGCAGCGCACGGTCACGGGCTGCCCGGGCAGGGCGCAGCTCTCCCCCTGGGGCACCCGGTCGCACGGCGGGGGAAAGGTGTCCAGCGGCCGCACGAGGCAGCGCCCGACGAGCCGGTTCTGGATGCGCTGCACGATCTGCCGCAGGGCGTCCCCGTAGGGCACCCGGCAGATGGACGACACCGTGGCGTTGTTGTACCCCGCGTCGAAGCGCCGCGCGACCTCGGCGATCCTGCGCGCGGGCAGGGCCACGTACTGGTTGGCCGCCTGGCAGGGGTCCGTGCCCTCGCGCCCCGGGAGCCACCGTCGACACGCGGGCACCACCCTGGCCGTACACTGCGGGTCCTCGGCCTCGGGGCCCAGGCGCATGGACACCGGCCCCTCCGGGGTGGCCTGCTGGAACGCGTCCCTGCCGTCCGCCGAGGCCCCGAGGAGCGAGGTCCAGTCCACCGCGCCGTCGGCCCTCGTGGGGATGCTGGTCGGGAACCCGCCGATGGCCGCGAAGACCACCCTCTCCGGGTGGTCGGGCTTGAGCCCCAGGAAGCCCCGCCGAGGGTCCGAGAGGTCGATGTAGCGCTCCAGGGGCCAGGTGGGGTCCTGTCGGGAGCCCGGGGTGTACCGGTAGAACCGACGGTTCAAGCGCTCCGGGTCGCCCTCGAAGGGGGCCCAGCGGTCGTCGCCCCCGTCGTCGCGGTAGACGGCCAGGGCGTCGTCGCAGGGCCTGGGGCGCCCCATGGCGTCGCGCTCGGGGAAGCGGCAGTCGCGCACGGAGCCGTCCTCCTCGTCGGAGATCACCACGATGGCGAGCACCGAGTCCTCCCGCAGGAACCCCGCGTTGGGCGAGCCGTTGCCGGGCGTGGCGCGGGCGTCATGGACCACGAGCGCGCGGTACACGCTCTCCAGCTGCTGCTCGAAGTTGCACCCGGAGGCGTTCAAGAAGGCGTTGCACACGAAGTCATCGCGGAAGGCCTCGCGGTTGGTGCTCGTGGCGTCAAAGGTGAGGAAATTGGGGTACTGGTCCTGGCGGTTCATGCACCGCGAGGGCCGGTCCGGGGGCAGCCCCGCGTCGGAGCCGTCGGACACCCACGGAAGGTGCGAGGCCAGGGCCGCCCCGCGGGCGATGGGGTTGAAGAGCCCGTTGTCCCCGAGGTCCGGGTTGCTGCACGAGGGCAGCGGGTCCTCGCGGCCGGGGGTGCCCAGGTCCGAGGACAGCACGGCCACGTGCAGGCTCGTCACCGCGGGGTGGATGGGCAGGCCATCGACCCTCGGGGGGTTGACCAGCTCGTCAATCAACACACGAAACTGCCGGGCGAGCTCGCTCTGGTTCTCCCGCATGGAGTTGGAGTTATCAATCTCGAAGAGCACGTCCACGTTGACCGAGGGCCTGGCGATGGGGATCCGCACGCCCGACTGCAGGTTGGGCTCCGGCTCCGCCAGCGGCCGCCGCAGGCACCCGAGGGCGCCCAGCGCCAGCCCCACACACAGCACCCCGCGACGGATCATCGGTCACCATCATCCGACGCCACGGCGGCGGGGTTCAAGCACGGACTTCGCCCGGTGCGATTCTCCTTGGGGTTACCATGGGTCCTGCGGCATGGTCCCCGCGGTGACACCCGACGCCATCCTGGCGCTCTGCGACGGCGCCCCCGGGGAGTACGCGCCGTGCCTGGCCACGGACGCCGACGGGACGCTCTGGCGGGGCGACGTGGGGGACGCGCTCTTTCACCACGTGCTGGCCTCCGGGGAGCTCACCCCCGAGGGGCGTGAGAGGCTCCTTGAGGGCGCCCTGCGCTGGCTTGGGGCCCTGCCAACGGACCGCTCGGACACGGGGCTCGGGGGGGCCCTCATGGCCCGGTGGCTCGCCGGGGCGATCCCCGTGGGGGACTTCTGCGGGCTCCAGGCGGCGCTCTGCGGCGGGCGCTCGGAGGCGTCCCTGCGGGCGCTGGTGAATACCGTGGCCAGCGCCCACGTCGGACAACACCGTGCGGAGGTGGTTGAACTCCTGCGCCAGGCGCGCGCTCAGGGCCTCGCGGTGCGGGTGGTGACCGCCAGCCTGAGGGTGGTGGTGGAGGCCGCGCTGGACGCCGCGGGCGTGCCCTACGACTCGGTCTCCGGGGTGGAGCTGGCCCGGGAGGGCGACCGGGTGCTCCCGGCCCTGGACGGCGAGGTGCCGGTGTTCCACGGCAAGGTCCAGCGGCTCCAGGCCCTCGGGGCGTGGCCTCCGGTGCTGGGCCTCGGGGACGGCGAGTGGGACCAGGGCTTCCTCCAGGGCGCCTGGGTCGCGCTGCTGGTGCACCCGAAGCCCGCGCTCACCAGGGCCCTGGGCGCTCACCCACGGGTGGTGCGCTGGGGGTGACGCACCCCAAGGCACCTACAATGCGCTAGGCTCACGGATACAGGTGTGGTGATGAAGGTCTATGCGATGGTGCTCCTGGCCGCTTCGGTCGCGCTCTCGCCGGGGGTGGCCTCGGCGCAGGAGACGGAGCTCGCGGCGCTCCGGGCTGCCGGGCGCAGCCCCGAGGCGCTCCTGCGGCTGGGGCGGGCCTTGCGCCGCGCGGGGCGCTTTGATGAAGCGTATCGTACGCTCCAGGCGGTGAGGGCGCCCAACCTCCGGGCCGACGCGCTCTGGGAGGCCGCGAGGGTGCGCTTCGACCAGGGCAATTTTCGTCTGTCGCAGGCAGCGTGCCGGGCGATCCCCGAGGGGCTGGCGCGGCACGTGTGCCTGGCCCGCGCCCACATCGTGTGGAACCGCGTGGCGCTGGCCGAGCGGGAGGTGGCCATCGCGCGGGGGTTGCAACCGAACGACCCTCAGCTCCAGCTCGCCATCGCGGAGATGGCCCGGCTCAACACGGACCTGGCGCGCGGCGAGGCGGCGTACCAGGCCGCGGCCAGCGGGCTCCCGGGGGACGCCTCGCCCTGGGTCGGGCTCGGGAGCCTCCAGGAGCTCCTGCAGCACGACACCGAGGCCCTGGCGGCCTTCCGTCGCGCGGCGGAGGTGGACCCCGGGGACCCGCAGGCCAACCTCGCGCTGGGGGTGCACCTCCTGCGGCGGCAGCACAACGCCACGGAGGCGCTGGCGCCGTTGCGGCGGGCCACCGAGGGGAGGCTCAACTGGCCCGAGGCCCTGGTGGCGCTGGGGCAGGCGCTGTTGGAGACGCAGGCGTGGGCCGAGGCCCTGGCGGCGTTCCAGAACGCGGTGAGGCTGTCGCGGTCGCAGCCCGGGGGGCAGACGGGCCTCGGGCGCGCGCTCAACGGCCTGGGTCGCTGGGCCGACGCGGAGGCGCCGTTCCGGCTGGCCATCACCCAGGTGGGCAACGACGCCCAGGCGTACATGGGCCTGGCGGACGTGCTGGAGCACACCAGCCGGGACATCGACGCGATGGAGACCTGGGAGGCCGCGGTGGACCGCGCGCCCCATGACCTCACGCCGAGGATGCGCGCGGCGATGCTGGCGCACCGGACGCAGCAGAACTCCCTGGCGCGCGCCCACCTGGACCGGGTGCTGGCGGTGGACGGGCGCTACGGCCCGGCGCTGGTGCTCCGCGCGGAGATCGCCGTGGAGGACAACGACCGGCCCACGGCCCGGAGCTACTACCGCCAGGCCCTGGACGCCCACGACGCGCCGCTGGACCGCGCGGCCATCGAGGCGCGCCTGGCGGAGCTGGATCGCCCGGGGCCGCCCCCAAGGCGGCGGTAGTGACGGGCCAAAGTGCTGGGTAGTGGGTTCGTGGGTTTAATGGGAAACACACCCCCCTACCCGAGCGCTACGCAGGAGCTCCGGTCGCCCCGGCAGGAATGGGAAACACACCCCGTTGATCCATCTCTGGTGATCAGTGCGCTTCTGAACTGTGACAACCGATTGTGACATCCGGTGGTGGATGTGGTTCGACGTAGAGGGTTGACGGGCGCTGCTTCGATCACTGGCATCAGCCTGATTGCAGGCAGTTGCGCTCGGGTGGTGACGCTCCAATCCCAGGATCCTCGCACCAGAATTCAGGCCGTCGAGGTCAGTGGAGGCGTGGTTCACACCTGTGCACGTTTGCAGAGCGGAGCGGTGTGGTGTTGGGGAGGGAATGGGGCCGGTCAGTCTGGGCACCCTGCGGACAACCTACCACGGAGTCCCGGCCTCGTACGGGGAATCCCCCAAGCCCAGGCGGTGGTCCTCGGGTGGGAGATGACCTGCATCCTCTCTACCGAAGCGCAGGTATGGTGCTGGGGCGACAACACCTATGGGCAACTGGGTACCGGGACTGGACAGGCCACTGACGGGCCGACGATGGTCCCTGACCTCAATTCGGTACTTGGACTGGCCGCTGGAACACTGCATGTGTGCGCCCTTCAACGTGGAGGGGCCGTCTCCTGTTGGGGAAACGATGGCGAGGCGCAGTTGGGGCTTACTGCGTGTCAGGTCCAACGGTGTGGTCAGATTCACAGTCCTTGTGCGCTGGGGCCCCTTCGGAATACGCTGCTTCCTCCCCTTCGCACACTCACCGCCAACGCGACATCCTCCGGTGGACTCGCAGAGGATGGGACCTTATGGTATTGGGGGTGGGGCGCCTGCCTGAGTCAACATCCCCTCGTGAGGCCGCCTCAGAGGATGTCGGTCCCTCCGGGGAGTGTCCTCGCCGTCGGAGATCACCATTGCTTCGTCGCACCCGACGGGCGGGTCTTCTGCCGGGGTCTCAACGCCACGGGTGAACTTGGAGATGACAGTGTCGAGGAGCGTCCTACCTGGGGCTCGGTTCCAGGCATCTCGGACGCGGTAGAGGTTCGGGCGTCGAGCTGGGGCCATCGGTGCGCGTTGCTTCGCGATGGCAGCCTGTGGTGCTGGGGTTCGAACTCCTACGGTCAACTCGGGGATGGTTCGACCACCAGCGACCGCTGTGCAAGCTATCTGGGCTTTGGGGCGCCAACAATAACGAGGCCCTGTCGACGCCGACCCATCCGTGTCCCCCTCCCAGGACCCGTTCGCGCGTTCGGTCTCGGTTATGAGCACACTTGCGCCGTACTGACGGACGGTACGATCTGGTGCTGGGGCCGTAACGATGAGGGTCAGCTTGGGGATGGGACCACGATCGAACGTCGATCCCCGGCGCGCGTACTCGTCGGGCCACCAACATAATACTACAGCCGCACTTCGCCGAGGCCGTGGGCGGTGGCCCCCTAACCCCAATGCCCCTTTCCCCCGAAAATCGGGGGCAAGGGGAGCCAGACGAGAGCCCTGACTGCGCGGCCTTGCGAGCAGGGTCAGGCCCCCCTTGCCCCCGATTT
>JACRDB010000092.1 GCA_016218725.1 Deltaproteobacteria bacterium | reverse complement strand
TACAGCCGGAAGCGGGCGGCGCGCTGGAGCAGCACGTACGCATCGTTGCAGCGCCCGCGAAGAACGCAAGCACCGCGACGGGCTTCGCGGACATTGCCTGTCCGCGTCCTGTTCGCGCTGCCGCGGACCCACCGCTGGGGGCGCTTCCTCCCTGGACGTCGCATTCGCTCAGGTCCGGGGCTTCTGCGCCTCCCCTTGAGCCGAAAGGTACAATCTGGTGACCCCGAGGGGCGCCCTCGGGGTCGCCCTGGCGCTCTGCCTCGGGGCGTGCACGGGCCGCGGGGGTGGGCCCGTAGAGCGCGGCAGGGACGTCGTTTCCGTGGTTTCTGTCGATGCGTCCGCGGACCGCCCCGTGGCGGGCGGGGGGCGCCGCTGCGTGCTGCGGGCCGCGCCGCCGGAGCCGCTGGGGCCCGCCCGCGGGCGGCCACGCCCGGCGGTCGCGTGGAACGGCTCGCGGGTGGGGGTGACCTGGACGGACCTGCGCGATGGCGAGAACGCCGTGCTCTTCGCCCAGGCGGGCGTCAGCGGCGAGCGCGTGGGGGCCGCGGTGCGGGTGAGCGAGCGGGGCTTCGAGGCCTGGGCTCCGACGCTCGCCTGGGAGGGCACCGGCTGGGCCGTGGTCTTCGAGGGCGGGGTCGGCAAGCGAGGGGATTTGTACCAGGCGAGGGTGAACGCCCAGGGGATCGCCACGGGGCACCCCTGGAGGATCACCCGCGGCCGCAGGGACGACATGGCTCCGTCCCTGGTGTCCACCGGTCCGGGGTATGGCCTCGCCTGGGTGTCGGCCGAAGAGGACCGGCGCTGGAGCGTCTACGGGTGGCCTCGCGCCCGCTGGGACGGTCCCCGCGCGGAGCCCGTGAGGCTCCTGAACACGTCCCTCACGCTCGCTTCACCGACGCTCCTGTGGACCGGTCAGGCCTGGGCCATTGCGTGCATCGCGGCCCGCCGGGAGGCTTCCTCGGTGCTGTTCCTGCGCATGGAGGCCAATGGCACCCCGAGGGGCTCGGTGACCCGCGTGACCGACGCGCCGGTGGGGGGCCTGGACCTGGACGGCCGCCTCGCGGCGGTGTGGGACGGCAGCGCCTTCGTGGTGGCCTGGAGCGAGCTGCGCGAAGGCGCCTGGCGCGTCCTGGCCCAGCGGGTGACCCCGAGGGGCAACCCCCTGGGCGCGTCGTGGGAGCTGTCCACGGGCGCGCCGGAGGCCACGGCTCCGGCCCTGGCTTCCCTGGGTGATGGCTCCCTGGTGGTGGCCCTTGAGGTCGCCCGCGAGGGCCAGCGCAGGGTGTGGGTGCGTGTAGTTGGCCACGAGGTCACCGAGAGGCTGGAGCTCCAGGACGCCGACGGCGAGGCCTGGGCGCCGGCGGTGGTGTCTCTCGGGGGGGGCCTCGCCGTGGCGACGGCGTCACGGCGAGGGGTGAGCCTTCATCGGGTGGAGCTTGGCCCCTGCCCGTGATCAGGGCTGGGTGTAGCGCAGGCTGTAGCGCATGCCATTCGTGCGGGTGCGCTCATCGATGATGATGAGGTTCAGGCCGCGGGGGAAGACCTGGCTGATGCGGGAGCCGTAGGTGAGCGAGTCGCCGCCGGTGCCCGCGCAGCCGGCGCCGCCGTCGTCGTTGCAGGCGGTCTCGGCGCCGGTGAGGCCCGCGCGGACGTACATGGCCGCGTCGTAGGTGATTCCTCCGGAGGCGCGGGTCCAGGTGCCCCCGTCGCTCGGGCAGAGGCTCAGGAGGTGCGAGGCGGTGCCGCAGGAGAGGAACCAGCGGCCGTCCTCGCCGGAGGGGCCGAGGCCGCTGCCGCAGGTGGGCGTGGCGCGGTTGGTGGAGGTGAGGAAGGTGTTCGCCGTGGTGGTGGTGGCCGTGAGCGGGTCTGTGTAGAGGAAGCCCACGGCGTCGCCGCGGATGCTCTGGACGTGCAGGGTGAAGGCCCCGGTGCGCCCGGCGACGTAGCCGCTCACGTTGATGTACCAGGTGCCCGCGCCGAGGACCGCCGCGGAGCGGGACTGGTTGCCGGCGGTGAAGCCGGCGCCGGTACAGAACGCGTCGTCGTTGCAGGTGCCCGCCACGGTGGTCCCGCTGGAGTTCACGAAGGACAGGCGGGTGTCATACGACGACCCGGCGGTGTCGGCGTAGACGATCCGCTGCTCGGCGAGGGTGAAGGAGTACCAGACGTTCTCGATGGCGGCGGCGCCGCAGTCCGTGGGCCCGTCCGCGGTGGCGTTGGCGGTGGTGCCGGTGCGGGTGACCTCGGCGGTGCCCAGGGCGATCGCGATGGCGCTGGCGCGGTTGTTGTTTGTGGGCCGGCAGGCGCCGGCCTGGCAGTTGTTTCCGGCGGTGCAGACGGTGCCGCAGGCGCCGCAGTTGTTGTTGTCCGTCTGGAAGCGGGTGGTCTCGCGGCAGGTGCCGGAGCAGTTGGTGAAGCCCGCCAGGCACGAGGTGGCGCGGTAGTTGAGGGTGAAGCCCCCGGTGCCGCCGTTGTAGCCGTCGACCACCACCGTGTGGAGGCCGGCCCCGGCGGGGACCTGGCTGGTGACGCTGGAGCCGAAGCCGCAGTCGAAGCCCTGGTCGTCGTCGCAGGCGACGTCCGCGCGGGTGGCGCTGCGCTGGTACACCAGGGTGTCCAGGGTCCGGCCGGCGCCGCAGGAGGACGCGTGCAGGAGCTGCATCGGGTCGTTGGGGCAGGTGACGAACCAGTAGGTGTTCTCCGGCGACTGGGTGCGGGAGCTCCCGGCGAAGCAGCTCTCCGGGGCCGTCAGGATGCCGGTGCCGGTGGTGGTCCCGGCGACGCTGGCGGCGGTGGCCGACGGCGTGATCTGCGCGCTGGTGTTGTTCCCGACGGGCAGGTGCTGGAAGCGCAGGCTCACCGCGTCCATGCTGGAGAAGCAGCTCTTGATCACCAGGAAGTAGCGCCCGGCGTTGAGCCTGGCGACGATGCGGCTGTCCCGGGAGCCCACGCCGGTGCCGCTGCAGCTCGAGGCGTGGTCGTCGTTGCAGGTGTTGCCGCCGGTGGTGCCCGCGGCGGTGATGTTGGCCCCGGCGCTGTCCTGGAGGAACAGGACGGTGTCCGTGGCGCTGCCGAAGGTGTCCGCGTAGACGAGCTCCGGCGCGGCCAGGGTGAACGTATAGAACACGTCCCCGGTGGACGCCGTGCACGCCGCCGCGCAGCCCGACGGGGGCGAGGTCTCGTGCGTGGCCCCGGCGAGCGTCGTGGAGATGCGCACGCTCGGCACCGAGGTGTCCAGGACCGTGGCGCGCGCGCGGGTGTCATTGGCGGGCGGCGCCACGCGGCAGGCGCCGGTGATGCAGTTCTGCCCGGCGGGGCACACGGTGCCGCAGCCGCCGCAGTTGGAGCGGTCCGTGGCGGTGTCCACGCAGGTGGTGCCGGCGCCGCTCCCGCAGGCCGTCTGGGTCCCTGCGCAGCGGCAGGACCCGCCGGTGCAGGACTGCGCGGCGGGGCACACGGTCCTGCAGGCGCCGCAGTTGTTCCGGTCCGTGGCCGTGGTGACGCAGGTGGTGCCGCAGAGCGTCTGCCCGGAGGTGGTGCACTGGCACCGCCCGGCGGCGCAGGCGGTGCCTGTGGGGCACGCGGTGCCGCAGGTGCCGCAGTTGCTGTTGTCCGTGGCAGTGGTGCGGCAGGTGCCCGAGCAGTCGGTCTGGCCGGTGGGGCAGCCGCAGACGCCGCCCGCGCACACGCGCCCGGTGGCGCAGCGGTTCCCGCAGGCGCCGCAGTTGTTCGTGTCCGTCATGAACGAGGCGATGTCCACGCAGCGCCCGCCGCAGGTGGTCTGCCCGGCCGGGCACACGCACCGGCTGGAGGTGCAGGTGGTCCCGGCCGTGCAAGCCGTGCCGCAGCCGCCGCAGTGGCTGTTGCTGCTCCGGGTGTCCACGCAGGTGCCCGAGCAGTTGGTCTGCCCCGCCGGGCAGGTGGTGCTGGACGCGCAGGCGCCCGCGGTGCAGGTCTCCCCCGTGGCGCAGACGGTGCCGCAGCGGCCGCAGTTGCGCGAGTCGGTGTTGGTGTTCCGGCACACGCCGTCGCAGTTGGTCTGTCCCGCGGGGCAGGCGCAGCGGCTGGCCACGCAGCTCTGGCCCTCGGCGCAGACGGTGCCGCAGCGGCCGCAGTTGCGCCCGTCGGTCTGCAGGTCACGGCAGGTGGCGCCGCAGAGGGTCTGCCCCCCGGCGCAGCCGCAGACGCCCGCCGCGCAGGTGGTCCCCGCCGGGCAGGAGGTGCCGCAGCCGCCGCAGTTGTTGTTGTCCGTCTGGAGGTTCCGGCAGGTGCCCGAGCAGTTGGTCTCCTCGCCGGTGCAGGTGACCCCGCTGGCCATGCAGGTCCCGGCGACGCAGGCCTGGCCCGTGGCGCACATGGTCCCGCAGGTGCCGCAGTTGGCCGAGTCCATCTGGGTGTTGCGGCAGGCCGCGCCGCAGAGGAGCTGCCCGGTGGGGCACACGCACGCCCCGCCCGTGCATGCCGCCCCCGCGGGGCACACGGTGCCGCAGGCGCCGCAGTTGCTGGTGTCCCGGCCCGTGTCTACGCAGACACCCGCGCAGCGCCGCTGGCCCGCAGGGCAGCCGCTTCCTGGCATCTGGCACATGCCGTCGATGCACAGGAGCACCCCGCAGCAGCCCGCTCCCGAGGTGCACGCCCCGCCCTCCATGCGGCAGCAGGCGTCGCCCCCGAGGCCGTTGTCCGCGCAGGACCTGCCGTCCGCGCAGCAGGACGGCGCCATGGCGCCGGAGACACACGTCGCGCCCTCACGCAGGACGCACGCCCCGCCCATGCCCGTGTCCGTGGCAGTGCCGGTGTCCGTGGGCGTGGTGCCCGTGTCCGTGGGCGTGGTGCCCGTGTCCGTGGGCGTGGTGCCGTCCATGCCCGTGCCCGTGTCCGTGGGCGGCGTCCCGGTGTCCCCGGTCATGCCGGTGTCCTCCGGCGGCACTGCCGTGTCCGTGGGTGGCACCCCCGTGTCCGTGGGCGGCGTCCCCGTGTCCTCGGTGGAGGTGTCCCCGGTCGTGCCCGTGTCCTCGGGTGGTGTCCCGGTGTCCGTGGTGGACGTGTCCCGCGGGGGCTGCGAGTCCCCCGTGGTGCCCGTATCCCCGGCGTCGCCGCCGCCGGTGTCGGCGACTACCCCGGTGTCCTCTGGCGGCGGCGGCGGCGGCGAGCTCGACGAGCCCCCCGCGCACCCGAACAGCACCAGCAATGGCACCAACCAGCCGACCCTCATACCCTGACCGATCATTCGTCTCCTCCAAGGAACACGTGGGACACCCCACGAACACCGCACCCTCTTACACCCCTTCACGGTTTCGTTGGGGACCACTGCCCCAGAAAAGTGCGGGGCAAATGTCACAGTCCATCAGGGCTCCCGCTTCGTGCCCCGGGCTAGCGGGTGCGCCCGGTCGTAGACCTTCATCAACTGGTCCATGGAGACATGGGTGTAGCGCTGTGTAGTAGAAAGACTTACATGCCCCAGGAGCTCCTGGATCACCCGGAGGTCGGCGCCTCCATCGAGCATGTGGGTGGCGCAGGAGTGACGCAGGGCGTGGGGGTGGACGGTGGTGGCGCCGGTGGCCTCCAGGCCGTGGGCCTTCACCAGGCGCTGCACCTGCCTCACGGTGAGCCTCGCGCCGCGGCGAGAGAGGAAGAGCGCTCGCGCGTCCTGGGCGCCCGTCCTGGGGTTCTTCACCGTGGGGCGGTGGCGCAGCCAGGCCTCCAGGGCCTCCAGGGTCTCCGCGCCGAGGGGCACCACCCGCTCGCGGGAGCCCTTTCCAAGGACGCGCGCAGAGCGCCCCGGGAGGTCCACGTGAGAGAGGTCGAGCCCCGCGAGCTCGCTCACGCGCAGCCCGGAGCCGTACAGGAGCTCCAGGATCGCGCGGTCGCGTACGACCATGAGGTCCACGGTGTGGGGCTCCTGGCGCCGTCGGGGCTTCCCGGGGAGGGCGTCGGGCGCGTCCATCAAGCGCCCTGCGTCGGGCACCGAGAGGGGCCTCGGGAGCTTGCGCCGGAGCTTCGGGGCCCGCAGGAGCGCGACGGGGTCCTCCCGGAGCCACCCCTCGCGCCGGGCGTAGCGTACGAAGGCCCGGAGGGACGAGACGTTCCGCGCGGTGGTGGTGGTCTTGTTCGCCCGGGCGCGCTCGCCGAGCCAGCCCCGGACGCGCAGGAGGGTCACGTCCTCCAGGGTGGGCTCCCGCTCACACCGAGCGCGGAGCCAGGAGGCCATGGCCTCCAGGTCCCGGAGGTACGCCTCCACCGTGCGCGGCGACGCGCGGCGCTCGTGGGTGAGGTGGCTCTTGAAGGCCTCCAGGCGCTCGGCGAGGGTGGGCATCGCCGGGGAGCGTAACCCCGGTCGCGGGCCCTCGCGCAATTCCGTCCCGCGGTGCGGTACCCTCCCGGCAATGCTGCTCGAAGGGCTCAGGTCGGTCCACGCGGCGCACCGCTTCGTGGCCACGGACAAGCTCACGCTGGACCACGTGAGCGTCCGGCGGGGCGCGCTGCACCACGCCCAGAGGATGCTGTCCCTGGGGCTCCGCGCGGGCGACCGGGTGGCCCTCTGGGCGCACCCCCACGCCATGACCGCCGTGGGGCTCGTCGGGAACCTCTACGCGGGCCTGGTCACGGTGCCGCTCAACCCGTCCGTGGGAACCCGGGAGCTCGCCCACGTCCTCGGGGACTCTTCCCCCTCGCTGGTGCTTGGGGAGGCGCCCCCGGGCCGCGCCCACGCGCTCCCGAGCGAGGAGCTCTCGCTCGGGTACGCCACCGAAGGGGAGCGCGAGGACCTCGGGGACGCGCACCCCGCGCTGGTGCTCTACACCTCGGGCACCACCGGCGCCCCCAAGGGCGCGGTGCTCACCCGCGGGAACATCGCCCGCAACCTCCAGGCCCTGGCGAGCGCCTGGGACTGGACCCGCGAAGACTCGCTCCTGCACGCCCTGCCGCTGTTCCATGTGCACGGCCTGGTGCTCGGGCTCCTCGGGCCCTTGAGCCTCGGGTGCTCGGTCACCATCCAGCAGCGCTTCGAGCCCGAGGCCGTGGCCACGGCGCTCCGGAGCTACGCGACCATGCTCTTCGGGGTGCCCACGATGTACCACCGCCTCGCGGAGAAGAGCGTTGAGGACAAGCGCTTCGCCCGCGCTCTTGGGCGCCCGAGGCTGCTGGTGTCGGGCTCGGCGCCCCTCGGGCTCCGGGAGCACCAGCGCATCGCGGACGCCGCGGGGCGCGCCGTGCACGAGCGCTACGGCCTGACTGAGACGCTCATCAACACCGCCGTGCGCGCGGGGGAGGCGCCGCGCCCGGGCTGGGTGGGCCGCGCCCTGGACGGCGTGGAGCTGCGCCTCGTGGACGACCAGCGGCGCCCCGCGGGCCCCGGAGAGGGCTCCCTGGGGGAGGTCTGCGTGCGAGGCCCCAGCGTGTTCCAGGGCTACCTCGGCCGCGACGAGGCCACGCTCGCGGCGCGGGACCCCGACGGGTGGTTCTTTACCGGGGACCTCGGGTGCCTCGCGGAGGACGGCAACCTCCGGGTGGTCGGCCGCCGCTCCACGGATCTCATCAAGACCGGCGGGTTCAAGGTCGGCGCCGGCGAGGTCGAGGAGTGCCTGCGCGCCCACCCCTCGGTGCGCGAGGCCGCGGTGCTCGGCCTCCCGGACGAAGACCTCGGCGAGCGCATCGCGGCCTGGGTGGTGCTGGAGCCCGGAGGCCACGCCACCGGGGACGAGCTCGTCGCCCACGTCGCCGACGCCCTCGGTCCCCAGAAACGCCCACGCCAGGTGCGCTTCGTCGACGCCCTCCCCAGAAATGCCATGGGCAAGGTCGTCAAGGCAACACTCAAGGCGCCTACCTGAGCGCAGGTACGCCTACATGAATGCAAACACCGGCGGTTGTGGTGAACCTCCCCGCCCTGAAGGGCGAGGCTTCTCGGAGGCCGTTGGGCCCCGCGAGCTACACCCGGGCAGTCGGCCTTCACGCCGCCCTCCCAGGAGCATTGGGTTCCTCCGGGCCTACCTGGAGGCGAGGGGTGACCCTCACGCCCAGGATACGTGAGGCACGTCCCCCACAACCTTCGGAGACGAAGATTGTCCAGGGGTCCCCGAGGGGACGCGGACGTGCCATGAACCATGCGTGTTTTACCGTGGCATGGTGGCCGAAGCCTTCGCGCCACGAACGCCTTACACTCGCTTCTCAAAGATCCACCCGGGTCCGAGGACCCACTCCCGCGCTACCGCGTCCCCACACCAGACACAAGTCCACCCCGGACATACTCTGTCCACGTCCGCGGGGGCGCTTCACCCTCGGCCTGAAGGCCGAGGCCCTCGCGCCTCGTCCGCTGGAATGGTAGGGAGACACCGATGCGAAGGCTCGTCGGGGTGCTTATCTTGCTAGGGTGCGCCTCGGGGGGGGCCTCGGGGCGGGTGGCCTCGCGCCCGCCGGGTTGCGCGGTACAGGTGTTCCAGGAGGGCGGTCCCACGCGCCCCACGGAGAACCTCGGGGACGTCACGGCCCACTGCCCGGAGGACACGGCGGGGGACCTGCCGGGGTGCATGCGCATGCTCCAGGACCAGGCCTGCCGGCGGGGCGGGGACGTGCTGTGGGCCATCACCACCCGCCGGAGCGAGGACGCGCTGGACCTCCACGGGTTCGTGGGGCGCTACCGGTGATTCCCAGCGGGGGCAATTCGGAGTAGGAACGGTCTCGGCGGTCCCATGGCCAGGAACCTGAGCGCCTGCGTGTTCGGGCGGAATTTCACCTTCCACTCCGTCAAGGAGGTGATGAACAAGGCCAGCGAGCTGCGCTCCGGGGACGTCCAGGCGGGCCTCGCGGCCCGGAGCGACCGGGAGCGCGTCGCCGCCAAGAGGGTCTTGTCCGAGCTCACCCTGGAGGACCTCTACGAGTCCCCCAGCGTGCCCTACGAGGCCGACGAGCTCACGAGGCTCTTCCAGGACACCTCCGACGCGAGCGCGCGCCGCAGGCTCAAGGGCCTGTCCCTGGGAGAGATCCGCGAGTGGATCCTGGACACGCGCACCCGCGGGGAGGACCTCCTGGCGGTGTCCCCGGGGCTCACGCCGGAGATGATCGCCGGGGTCACGCGGCTCCTGTCCAACATGGACCTGGTGCTCGCGGCGCGGAAGATCCGCGTGGTGGTGCGCTGCAACAACACCCTCGGGCTCCCGGGGCGGATCTCCTCCAGGCTCCAGCCCAACCACCCTCGGGACAGCGTCGAGGGCATCCTGGCAGTGATGCTCGAGGGGCTCTCCTACGGCAACGGCGACGCGGTCATCGGCGTGAACCCATCGACGGAGACCGTGGAGTCCACGGTGGAGATCCTGACGCGCACCAGGGGCCTCCTGGACGCCCTCGGGGCCCCCACGCAGAACTGCGTGCTCTCCCACGTGACGGTGCAGCTCGAGGCCCTCCGGAGCGGGGCGCCGCTGGATCTGTGCTTCCAGTCCATCGCCGGGAGCGAGGGGGCCAACCGTAACTTCGGGGTCTCCATCGCCGTCCTGGACGAGGCCCTGGCCACCACCCGGGAGCTCGGCCGGGCCCGCGGGCCCAACGTGATGTACTTCGAGACGGGCCAGGGCACGGCGCTGTCGTCCAACGCCCACCACGGCACGGACCAGGTCACCATGGAGGCCCGCGCCTACGGCCTCGCGAGGAGGTACCAGCCCTTCCTGGTGAACTCCGTGGTGGGCTTCATCGGCCCGGAGTACCTCCACGACGGCAAGCAGATCACCCGCGCGGGCCTGGAGGACCATTTCATGGGCAAGCTCAGCGGGATCTCCATGGGCTGCGACGCGTGTTATACAAACCACGCGGAGTGTGACCAGAACGACCTGGAGAACCTGGAGATGCTCCTGGCCACCGCCGGGGTCAACTACCTCATGGGCATCCCCGCCGGGGACGACGTGATGCTCAACTACGAGACCACGTCGTTTCACAACAACGCCTCGCTGCGGGAGCTCTACGGCCTGCGCCCGGCCCCGGAGTTCGAGGCCTGGCTGGAAAAGATGGGCCTCTGGCGCGAGGGCGCCCTCACGGACAAGGCCGGCGACCCCTCGCAGTTCCTTCGCCGGGAGGCCGTGCGGGACGCCCTCTTCGGCGCCGGGGGGAGGCGCCCGTGAAGCTCGACGAGGACACGCTCCAGGCCATCGTGGAGGCCGTGGCGCGGCGCCTCGCGGCGGAGGCTCCGCCCGAGCCCCTGCCGGCTCCCGCCATGGACTTCCAGGCGCCCTGCGGGGGGGACGGGGGCCATGCGTGCACCGCGCGCCCGAGGCCCGTCCACGCGGTGGCGACGCCCGTGTACGAGGCGATGCTCCCGAGGCTGGTGGCGCTCACCTCGTCGCAGGTGGCGGTGGGGAGGGCGGGCAATCGGTTCCGCACGGACCTGTACCTCCGCGCGAGGGAGGGCCACGCGGACGCGCGGGACGCGGTCCACAGCGAGGTGCCCGAGGACTGGGCCGCGCGCCACGGGCTGGTGCAGCTCCAGACCCGCTGCCGGGACCGGCAGGAGTACCTCCTGTACCCCAACCACGGGAGGCGCCTGGACGACGTGTCCCGCGCCACGGTGGAGGCCCACGCCCGCGCGGGCGCGGGCCCCGACGTGCAGGTGCTGGTGGGCGACGGGCTCAGCCCCAACGCCATCGTGGAGAACGGCGCCTCGACGCTGGACGCGCTGCGCCGGGCGCTCCAGGCCGCGGGCCTTCGCACCGGGGTGGACTACTACGTGCGCTTCGCGCGCATCGGCGTGGCGGACGAGGTGGGCGTGCTCGCCCGCGCGAGGAGCTCCGTGATCCTTGTCGGCGAGCGCCCGGGCCTGGGCACCGGGGACTCGCTCTCGCTGTACCTGGCGGTGGGCCCGAGGCTTGACCAGGACAACGCCGAGAAGAACTGCATCTCCAACGTGCGCCCCATCGGGATCCGGCCGGAGGAGGCGGGCTCGCAGGCCGTGGCAATCCTCAAGAGGGCTCTGGAATTGGGCGTCGGCGGCGTGGCCCTGGGCCTCGGCTGGGGGCGCCAGTGACGCTCCTCAAGCGCACGCCCGCCACGCTCTTGGCGTGCCGGAGGCTCCCCCACGCGGACGCGAGGCTCTGCGAGGCCCTCGGGCTCCCCGCGGGCGCCGCGGGCCGGAGCCTCGCGCTGGTGACCTGTGACCAGGACGACGCCCTCTACGCGGCGCTCGATCACGCCACCAAGATCGCCGCGGTGGACGTGCTCTACGCGCGCTCGTTCTACGCCGGGAGCGCCCACGCCTCGGGGCCCCACTCCGGCGAGGCCCTCGGGGTGCTCTCGGCGGACGAGCCCGAGAGCGTCGAGCACGGCGTGCAGGCCGTGGAGTTTGCGCTGCGGGAGCTCTTCGCGTTCTACGCCGTGGGGGACACCGGGGTGTCGCTCTTCCCGGCGGCGATCGGGAGCGTGGGGCGCTACCTCTCCCGCGAGGCGGGGGTCCCGCCGGGGACGCCCTTCGGGTACTTCATCGCCCCGCCGGTGGAGGCCCTGGTGGGCGTGGACGCCGCCCTCAAGGCCGCGGACGTGGCCCTGGCGCGCTTCTTCGGCCCGCCGACGGAGACCAACTTCGCCGGGGCCTACGTGACGGGCTCCCTGGACGCCGTGGAGGCCGCCGCTCGGGCCTTCACCGACGCGGTGGTGTCCGTGGCCCAGGACCCCTCGCCGCGCCGGGCCGCGCCCTCTCGACCCACAAGGGGTTGGTAAACGCGAAGGGCACCGCCCGCAGGTGCGGCAGCACCAGGTCCAGGGTGGCGTCCCCCCGGGCGAAGAGCACCAGCGAGTCCCGGCGGGTCGCCAGGGGCACGCGGACACGGGCATCCAGCCGCTCCGCGGCGGTGGACGGCGGGACCGGGATCGTCTGAAGGAGCGCCCCGTTGCGGTAGAGCTCCACCTGGTCTACGTCCACCCACGGAGCGGCCAGCACCCGGATGCGGAGCTCCACCCAGGGCCTGCGGGTGCGCGTCACGGAGCCCGGCACGGCGCCGCCGATGGACGGCAGGAGCATCGGGCCGCTGGTGCCGAAGGCCTGGCCCTGGCGCAGCGCGCGGAGCAGGACGGCGGGCGAGGGCGAGCGCCTCCCGGCCCCGGGGGTATACACATAGGTGCGGGGGTAGCCCCCGGAGCGCCAGGCGACCTCGTGGGAGTCGCTGGAGGCGGTGCCTACGTACACCACGCCGCGCCCGAGGAGCGTGAGCCAGTCACGGAAGACCAGCTCGTCCCGCTGGAGGGCCCCGAGGTGGAAGCCATTGAAGAGCTCCAGGGCGTCGAAGTGGGCGTCATAGAGCCTTGTCCCACGGCCTGTTACGGCGTTGAAACGAACACGATTGAAATATCCCATGGTGCCCATCCTCGGGTGGTTCACCTGGACGACGGCCTGGGGGTTGTTGGCGTGGGCCAGGCGGAAGAGCTCCGCGGGGGGGAGGTCGTGGGAGGGAGGACCCCCGCGGGGGGCGCCCGCCACGGGCACGAAGGGATACACATTGAAGTGCCCGAAGCGCTCCGTGGTGACCTCGACCGCGGGGGTCCACGCGAGGCCGGGCCCCCCCGGCGGCAGCGCGGCGACCGCGGGGCCGTAGTCCCCGACGTGGTCGTGCTCCGAGGGCACCGCGAACTCCACGCCCTCGGCCACGAGCTGCGCCACGCGGTCCTCCGGGGTGACGCGGGAGTCGTAGCTCGGGCGGGCGTGTACGTGGAGGTCACATGCGGTCCAGTCGTCCATGGGGACCACCTCCGAGAGCTGCGCGGAGACCTCCGTACAGGGTCCCTCGGTGACCTCCGCGGGGCGCCGCTCGACGCTCCACTCGGGCCCGTGGGAGAGGGTCACCCGGTAGCGCCCCACGGGGAGCGTGAGCTCCGCCGCGCCGCCCACGGCGATGGCCACGGCGCGCGCCCCCCGCGCGCTCTCCGGCGGCCCGAGCTCCGGGTCCGGAGTGCCCGCGACCCCCTGGACGTGCAGCCGCACGGGGAGCGCGCGCCCGTCCGCGTGGTCCGTCGCGCGCATGCGGAGGCACCCGGTGGGCGGCGGGGGCGGCGCGGCTTCCTCGGTCACGGTGTCTGGAAGAGTATCCGTTGAGACGTCATAGGTAGCGTCCCAGACATCACTTGCATCGAGCGATGGTGCGCCGAGAACGGGCCTCGAAGGCGCCGCCACGCGGGCCCTCGGGGCCGGGGCGCAGGCCCCGAGGAGGAGCATGGACACCGCCCAGGTCTTGGGGCATCTTGGCTTCATCAAGCTGTCTCACCGGGCGGGCGTGGCCCGTCTCAGCACCTGTGGGAGCAGGTGCTCCTCAACCTCTGCCAGGAAGTCCGTCAGGCCGCAACCTGCACCTCTCTCGCTCAGCACGGCGAGGGGGGTCTCGGTCCAGCAGCGAGCCTCGCGCTCGGGATCGGCGCCGAGGACGGCCCGCAGCACGCGCTTGGTGTTCTTGGTTGCGCGTTCATCCTGCGCACCAAGCGCCTCGGGGGCCACGTTGGGCCAGAAGCCCAGCGCGCGGTGCTCGGCCTCCAAGCGAGCCTCCTCGACCTCGTTCTGGGGCGTGAAGCCCGCGAGCACCCACGCCTCGCGATTGGGATCGGGGCTCCCGAGGACGACAGCGATCGCAGCCCCTGCGAGCTGCCGAGCCTCGTCTCGACCCTGGGTGAGCCCCTCCCGTCGGTCGTCGCCCTGCTTGTCCATGTCCCAGACAACCACCATGCCGTCGGGGACGGCCTGCCCTGGACGACGCTGAGGGAGGCACTCGGCGAGCCGCACCGCGTGGAAGACCATGGTGGCTCCGGGACGACCGGGCCGCTCTCCAAAGAAGCCCCGTCGCATCGGCAGGCCCCACGCGCGCGTGGTCTTGTAGAGATCGTGAACGTCAAAGAAGGCGTTGCCATGGTCATCGGGCACCCACTCGCGAACGCCCTCGGGAGAGTGCTCCAGGAGCTCGGCCACCCACCGCGGGCCCCGCTCCCCGAGGACGCGGTCGACGAGGCCCGACGTCGTTCGAAAGTCACCGACGGCTTCGCAGAAAAGGAGCCAGCGCGCCATGGGCTCCCTACCCTACGACCCAGCTCTGCTCATCGTCGAGGCTCCAGAGCTCGCCCGCGGACAGCGTGCCACGGAGCTTCGTGGCCTGGGGATGCTCGGTGAGGGGCTTCACCGCGACGCTCCCATCGGCGCGCTGCGCGAACACTCGGACGTCCTCCGGCTCCGCGGCGTCGAGGACATAGGGAGAGTGCGTCGTGGCCAGTATCTGGAGCGTGGGCTCCACCCGCACCAGCTCTCGGAGCTGACGCACGAGCTCCATCTGCGCGCGGGGGTGCAGGGAGTGGTCGAGCTCGTCCAGGAGCACGATTCGAGGGCGATTCGGCCCGTACAGCGCGGTGATCAGCGCGAGCGCGATCAAGGTCCCGCTGCTGGCGGCATGAGCAGGGAGGTGCAGGGAGCCTCGGAAGTCGAACTCGATCCCGAAGCCGACAGCGACTCCCTCCTGGACGGGAGAAACGTGTACATCCTCCACGTACGGAGCGACCTGGCGGAGCGTCTCTACGATCTTCTGGTACCGCGCATGGTCGGTGAGTTTGATCGTGGCGAGCACAGCCGCGGCGCCGTGGCCGTTCAGTCCTACCGCCGGCTGCGCTGACTCCAGGGGTGAGAGTCTGGCTACGATGACCGGGTCAATAGCGTACCAGCCGATCGATAGGATATCCGTCGACAGAGGATATGTCTTTACTTGACTCCATTTGCCGGGTGGTGATGAAACCACGTGTGTTGGGGGCTCCAAGATACACCTTGCGGAGACTTCACCACTGTGCTTCACGGCATGGATCTCCAGAGAGCATTTGCCGTGATCAGCTGTCACCCCCTGAACAGCTAACTTCAGTTCCTGTTCGTCTCTGTGAAGGGTAGACGAGCCCAGGAGTTTGCTCCGAGCAAGGCCAAGATCAGACGCCACGGCGAGTCCCATAGTCTGAAGCGCCTCCAGCAGCGAGGTCTTTCCGGAGGCATTGGGTCCCACGAAGAGCGTAAGCGGCCTCAGGGCGACGGAGGTGTCGCGGTGCCCCTTGAAGTTCTGGACCTGAAACGATTGCAGCATCTATGCTCCTTCACGGTACCACAACGGCGCCGCGGCGACTTATGCCTCCGCCGCGGGCTCCTTCGGCGCGACCTCCAGGGACGTCACCGCCAGCGCGTCGGCCTCGTCGGAGACCAGCACCCGGTGCGACTGCACCCGCGTGGCGGAGAAGACGTCCTCCGCGACGCGCGCGAGGCCCGCCGCGAGGCCGGCGCCCACGGTGAGCTCCAGGTGCGTCACCACGCGCCCGACGGACGCTCCCTGCTCGCTCTTGCGCTTGTTGATCGCGGCCATGACCCTCCCTGCGACCTCCAGCGAGTCCTCGGCCTCGGGCGCCGTGACCCCCTCGAAGTCCTCCGCCCTGGGCCACGGCGCGCGGTGGATGGACCGCTGCCCCTTCTCCTCGGCGAAGGCCCAGCTCCAGACCTCCTCGGTGATGTACGGCAGCACCGGCGCGAAGAGCCTGAGGAGCACGTCGAGCGCCAGCCTCAGGGTGGCCACCGCAGAGCGGCGGCCGGCGTCGCCGCCGTGGTCCCCGCGGGCGCGGGCCTTGGAGAGCTCCAGGTACGTGTCCGTGAACTGCGACCAGAAGAATTGCTCGGTCTCCAGGAGCGCGTGGGCGAACTCGTAGCCCTCGAAGCACGCCGTCGCGCGGCCCACCAGCGCGCCGAGGGCGCGCGCGAAGGCGCGGTCCAGCTCGTGGGTGATGGCCTCGGGGCCGAGCGCTCCGCTCGCCTCTTGAGAGAGCACGTACTTCCCGGCGTTGAAGAGCTTGGTGACCAGGCGCTTGCCGACCTTGAGCACCTTCTCGTCGAAGGCCGTGTCCGCGCCGAGCCTGGCGCCCGCGGCCCAGTAGCGCACGCCGTCCGCGCTGAAGCTGTCGAGGAGCCCGAGCGGCGTGACCACGTTGCCCACGGACTTGCTCATCTTCTTGCGGTCCGGGTCGAGGATCCAGCCGGAGATGGCCACGTTGTGCCAGGGCACGGTCCCCTCGTGGAGGTGCGCCTTGGCCAGCGTATAGAACGCCCAGGTGCGAATGATCTCGTGGCTCTGGGGCCTCAGGTCCGCGGGGAAGAGCTTCTTGTGCCGCGCGGGGTCCGTGGCCCAGCGGGACGAGAGCTGCGGCGTGAGCGAGCTGGTGAACCACGTGTCAAACACGTCCGGGTCCCCCACGAAGCCCCCCGGGGCGCCCCGCTGCGAGGGCGCATACCCGGGTGGCGCGTCGCTCATGGGATCGATAGGGAGCGTGTGCTCCTCTGCGACGAGTACGGAGTTGTAGTCCGTGGTCCCATCTTCCCTGACACGGTACCACACGGGGATGGGCACGCCGAAGTAGCGCTGGCGGGAGACGCACCAGTCCTGGCCGAGGTTCTCGGTCCAGTTGCGGTAGCGGGCGCGCATGAAGTCCGGCCACCAGCGGACCTGGTCTCCGCGGGCCAGGAGCGCCGCTCTTTGTGGCAGGAGCTTCACGAACCACTGCCGCGAGGTGACGAACTCCAGCGGGCGGTCACCCTTCTCGTAGTGCTTGACGGGGTGCTGGAGCTTCACGGGCTCCTGGACGAGGGCGGGGCCGTGGCCGGTGGCGCTCCCGGCGGGGTCCCGGAGGAGCTCCACCACGGCCTTCTGGGCGCTGGCGACGGTCTTGCCCTGGAGCTGTTCGTAGTACCGATTGGCGGCCTCGGGGTTCGCGCTCGGGAACGCCTCGGTGCCGAAGGTGACGGGCACGAGCCTGCCGTCCCGGCCGATGATCTGGCGGAGGCAGAGGCCCTCGGAGCGCCACCAGTGCACGTCGGTCTGGTCGCCGAAGGTGCACACCATGAGCACGCCGGTGCCCTTCTCGGGGTCCGCCAGCTCGCTCGGGAAGATCGGCACCGGCGCGCGGAACAAGGGCGTGATGGCGCGGCGGCCGAAGAGGCCCTGGTAGCGCGGGTCCTTCGGGTGGGCGGTGACGGCCACGCACGCCGCGAGGAGCTCCGGGCGGGTGGTGGCGATGGTGAAGCGCTGGTCGGAGCCCTCGACGCCGAACTCGAGGTGGTGAAACGCGCCGTCGCGCGGTCGGTCCTCGACCTCGGCCTGGGCGACGGCGGTCTGGAAGTCCACGTCCCACATGGTGGGGGCCTCGGGGTTGTGCACCAGGCCCTTGCGGAAGAGGTCCAGGAACGACGCCTGGGCCGTCCTGCGGGCGTTGTCATCAATGGTGGCGTAGGTCTGGGACCAGTCCACGGAGAGCGCGATCCTGCGGAAGAGGTCCTCGAAGGCCCTCTCGTCGGCGCTGGTGACCGTGTGGCACAGCTCGATGAAATTCCTGCGGGAGACGACCCTTGGGCGCTCGCCCTTGCGGCGGGCGTCGTCGGCCTGGGTCACCGCCAGCGAGGGGTCGTAGGCGAGGGCCGCGTCGCAGCGGACGTGGAAGTAGTTCTGCACGCGGCGCTCGGTGGGCAGGCCGTTGTCGTCCCAGCCCATGGGGTAGAAGATGTTCTTCCCGAGCATGCGCCGCTGGCGCACGAGCACGTCCGTGTGGGTGTACGAGAACACATGCCCCATGTGCAGCGAGCCGCTGACGGTGGGGGGCGGGGTATCCACGACGTAGGTGTCCTCCCGGGGCCTCTCGGGGTCCCAGCGGTACACGCCGAGTTCGTCCCAGAGCGCGCCCCAGCGGCGCTCTGCGGCGCTGGCGTCGAAGTGTGCGGGGAGGGTCGTGGGGTCCAGGGTCTTGGGTCGGTGGGCGGTCATGGTCGGCTCGCGGTCCGGGGGAACCTAGCGAATCCCTCGCGTCGGCGCCACTGCCGCCCCCAAAGACTGCATGGCGCCATCGTGCCACGGGCATAGCCCCCGCGCACCGGAGTGACCGGTGCCTCGACGGCCCCTCCGGATGGGAGATGCTACAGTCCCAGGGTGCTGATGGCGCGCGGACTTCAGGCCAGGGTCCTCTTCGGCGCCTCGGCGCTTCTAGTGTGGGGCTGCGCGGGTCGCGCTCCGACGGCGTCGTCGGTCCCGCAGCCGCGCCCGGAGGTCCGACACCACGACGCGGGCACGGCGGCCACGGTCACGTCGCGGGCAGGCGCGTCCCTGCGACCCGCCGCGGCCTTGCAGCCACCGCCTCCGGCTGCGCCTTCACATCCGCTCGACGTCCTCTTTGGTGGCGCCCTGAGGCTCGTGGGCTACGACGTCGACGCGCCCCTCTGGCGGCCCGGAGGGACGTTGACCGTCACCTGGTATTGGCGCTGCGAGCGACCGGTCGCCAATGGGTGGCGGCTCTTCACCCACGCCGATGACCTCCAGGGTCCCAGGACGAACTTCGACCGCGTCGGCAGCGTCCGGCGGACCCGTCCGCCCTGGGAGTGGCGCCCCGGGGAGCAGGTTCGAGATACGCAGACCATCGAGCTCCCGCCGGACTGGGACTCCCCGACGGTGCGGCTCTACCTCGGCCTCTGGAGGGACGCCGACCGCCTGCGCATCGAACCGGCCACCGCCTCCGACGGTACCCGCCGAACCCTGGCGCTCGAACTGCCAACAGGCTGGAGGCCCCCCAACGCCTCCTACCCGCGAAGCCCCAAGCGCGCCCGGCCCGAGGCCCACACCCCGTAAACATTTCAGTGTAACCTCGCGCCACCATGAAGGCAGCCGTCCTCGAAGGGCTCCAGAAGATCACCGTCCGCACCGACGTGCCGGTCCCGTCCATCGGCCCCAGGGACGTGCTGGTGCGCGCACGGGCCTGCGGGATCTGCGCCACCGACGTGCACATCTACGACGGGGAGTTCTTCCCCACCTTTCCCCTGGTGCAGGGCCACGAGCTCGCGGGCGAGGTCGCCGAGGTCGGCGCCGAGGTGCGCGAGCTCAAGCCCGGTGACCGCGTCATGGTGGACCCCACCGTCACCTGCGACGACTGCCACTTCTGCATGACCCAGCGCCAGAACCACTGCCTCCAGTGGAACGCCGTGGGCGTCACCCGCGACGGGGGCTTCGGCGAGTACGTCCGCGTGCCCGCCCGCAACTGCTACCGCTTCGAGCGCGTCAGCTTCTCCGAGGGCGCCTTCACCGAGCCCCTGGCCTGTGTGGTGTACGGTCAAGACCGCGCCCGCCTCGGCCTCGGCTCCGAGGTCCTCATCCTCGGCGCCGGTCCCATCGGCCAGCTCCACCTCCAGACCTCCCGCGCCAATGGCGCCGCGGCGGTCACTGTAGTTGACACCGTAGAGTCCAAGCTCGACCTCGCCCGGCGCTTCGGCGCCGCCCACACCGTGGTGGCCGACAATGCCCTGGACGAGAGGCTCCGCAAGATCGCCCGCTGGGGCTACGACGTGGTGATCGACGCCACTGGGAACCCCAAGGCCATCCAGGGCGCGCTCCCGCACCTCGCCAACGGCGGCAGGCTCCTGCTCTTCGGGGTGTGCGCCCCGGACGCCACCATCGAGCTCAAGCCCTTCGATGTGTACCGCAGGGACCTGGAGATCATTGGCAGCTTCGCCATCCGGCGCACCTACGACCGCGCCTTCAAGCTCATGGAGAACGGCGTCGTCCGCGTGCGCGAGCTCATCTCCGAGGCCCTGCCCGTCGAGGACACCGTCCGCGGCATCGAGACCCTGAAGCACGGCCGCGCCGGCATGAAGCTCCAGATCGTCTTTCCCGAGTGACCGCCATGCTCCTCGGGCTTGACATCGGCACCTCCGCGGTCAAGGGCGTCGCCCTCGACCCGTCAACTGGAGTTGTCACTGCCGTGGCCGAGAGGCCCCTGGCGCTGCACACACCGGAGCCCGGTCACGCCGAGCAGGACCCGGAGGACTTCGCCCTCGCGGCGCTGGCGGTGCTCACGGAGCTCGCCTCCCGGGTGGACCCGAAGGCTGTGAGGGCCCTCGGCCTCACCGGGCAGATGCACTCGTCGGTGCTGCTGGACGCGAGGCGCGAGGTCGTGCGCCGCGCGCTCCTGTGGTGTGACACGCGCACCACCAGGGAGTGCCAGGAGATCACCGCCACCGTCGGCCTCGACGGGCTGCGGACCCACGTGGGCAACCTGGCCCTGGAGGGCTTCACGCTCCCAAAGCTCCTGTGGGTGCGACGCCACGAGCCCGAGGTCTTCGCCCGGGTGACGTCCGTGCTCATGCCCAAGGATTTCGTGGGGCTGCGCCTGACGGGCGTCCTGGGCGCGGACGTGTCCGACGCGAGCGGGACCCTGGCCTTTGATCCCCGGCGTCGCCAGTGGTCCCAGGAGGTTCTGGGCGCCTTCGGCCTCTCGCCGTCGATCTTCCCAACGGTGGACGAGAGCGCCACGGTGCTCGGCGGACTCACGGCGACGGCCGCGCGCGCCACGGGGCTCCCGGAGGGCCTCCCCGTGGTGCGCGGCGCCGCGGACAACGCGGCAGGGGCCGTGGGCCTCGGGGTGGTGCGCGAGGGCCTCGGGATGCTCTCCCTCGGGACCTCCGGGGTGGTGCTGTGCCCCACGGACACCCTCCGGGTGGAGCCCGCCATGAGGCTCCACAGCTTCTGCGCGGCGGTACCAGGGCGGAGCTACCTCATGGGCGTGATGCTCTCCGCGGGAGGAGCGCTCCGGTGGTACCGTGACACCATCGCCCGGGAGCCCTACGAGGCCATCACCGCGCGCGCCGCCAAGGCCCCTCCGGGCGCGGGGGGCGCGCTGTTTCTGCCGTACCTCCAGGGCGAGCGCACGCCCCACAACGACAGCGCCGCCCGCGGGGCCTTCGTGGGGCTCTCAGCGTCCACGGGCCCCGACGAGCTGGCCCTCGCGGTGCTGGAGGGCATCACCTACGGCCTCGCGGACTGCCTGGCGCTGCTGGGATCGCTGGACCCGCCGGTGGCGGTCCGGGCCCTGAGGGTCACCGGCGGAGGCGCCCGGAGCGCCTTCTGGCGGCAGCTCCTGGCGGATGTGCTGGGCGTGGAGATCGTCACCACCAGCGCCACCGAGGGGCCGTCCTTTGGCGCGGCGCTCCTGGCGGGCGCGGCCGTGGGGGTCTTCCCGACGGTGGAAGCTGCGTGCGAGGCCATGGTGAGGCCCGTGGGGGTCACCGAACCGGCGCCGTCGCGGAGCGCCCTGTACGCCGAGCGCCAGCGGACCTGGAGGGCCCTCTACCCGGCGCTCAAGGGCGTGCTGGGGTGATCGTTCGAGGCCGAACTATCTACAGCGGTGGGGAGATTTTCGCGGGCACTCGCTGCTCCGTGGGTCCCGCCCCCGGGAGCCCCAGCTCCGTGGGGTGGCCGGGGTTCGCCAGAGCATTGCCTCTGAGGTCGCGTCGCTCACCCCGGGCAACCGAAGGCGGTCACCGCGCCTCCGCGCGGTTGCACAGCGACTGCTCGCGGGGAACGGGGTCGGGAGGCGGTGTTGCGCGGACACGAAATCGACCGCGAGCACACAACCTCGGGAGCCTCCCGCCCGATTACCTGCGCATGAGCGGTGTGTACTCTCGTCTGAATGTGCACCTGGTGTGGGCTACCTGGGACCGGCGCCCGATCCTCGACGATGCCAGAGCGAGGCGAGTCCACGGTCTGCTCGACCGGCTGTGCATCGAGTGCGGCTGCGTCCCCTTTGCCATCGGTGGCGTGGAGGACCATGTCCACGTGCTGGTGGGGCTGCGCCCCTCGCTCGCCGTGTCGGACCTGGTGCGTTCGCTCAAGGTCGGCACCTCGCAGTTCATCGCGCACCGGCTCCGGGTGCCAGCCTTCGCGTGGCAGAAGGGCTATGGCGCGTTCTCTCTTCGGGAGGCGGAGCGCGAGGTCGTGCATCAGTACGTGCTCCGACAGCGGGAGCACCACACGCAGAACAACCTCATCGACGACTGGGAACGCACGGACGACGCCCCTTGAAACCGCGCGGAGGCGCGGTGACCGCCGTCGGTTGCCCGGGGTGAGCGACGCGACCTCAGAGGCTATGCTCTGGCGAACCCCGGGCATGAGCGCCGGGAGCGCCCAATCGTTCAATTCACGATGGTGATCTTGCAGCCGCTCCCCCACTCGATGGCGTAGAACGGGTGGCTGTCGCTGCCGCCGAGCTCCAGGGTGCCGCGGAAGGCCCCAGTGCAAGACCCGAAGGCGTTGAGCGTGCCCGTCGCGCTGTAGCGCGGCGCCGAGCCCGTCGCCGTGATGGTGAAGCCCTGCCCGGGGTTGAGCGCCGTCCCGGACGCGCTCACCCTCAGGGACCCGTCCGCCTGGAGCGTGACCTCGCAGCGGCGGTTGTAGTCGCTCCCCGCCTCCGTGAAGGAGCACCGATGGCGTCCCGCCGTGAGGGGCTCCGGCGCCTGGGGGTCCGGCTCCGCCGCCGCCGCGGCCGCGTCCGTCGGGGCCTCCGGGGTGGAGCTTGGCGCAGGAGGGATGGCCGGCATCGGCACGAGCTGCGGCGGCGCAGGAGGCGCGGGTGCGGGCGTGGGCGGCGCGGGTACCGCCACCGTCAGCGGTGGCGCGGGCGCCGGTGCGGGCGGCTCCTCCCTCTGCCTCCGACATGCCAGCGCCATCCCAATGACCAGCAGGCGGAGCATCCCAGATTCACGTGGACCCTTCATGGTACCTGGTCCGTCGCCCGATGCGCCCCACCTGTCAAGCACAATGTGCGCAGCGGTGCGATCGTTCGATAGTGAACCATCACCCTCCGCGGAGGTGATCGTCAGGGCTCGAACTGGTACCGCGCCGGGTCCTCGCCGTGGACGCGCACCACGGAGGCGCGCGCGTCCAGGGTGACCGTGGCGTAGGCCCCGGAGACCCTCCCCGGGGCGCTGTCATCCAGGTTCTCGATCAGGCTCTGGATGGTCACGTAGGGGACGCCCCCGTGGACGCTCAGGTGGTTCCTGTGCACGTGGCCGTTCAACACCATGCGCACCTTGCTGCTCTCCGTGAGGAGCTCCCGCAGTGCCCGGCGCTCCTCCACCAGCGCGAGGTGCGGCACCCCGGAGAACCACCGCGAGTCCGACAGGTCCTGCTCGTCCGCCGGGTGGTGCATCAAGACCACCGTGGGGAGCGCCGTCCCGCGCAGGTCCTCCCGGAGCCAGGAGAGCTGCTCGGCGGCGACCCTTACGTCCCGGTCCTTGCGCTCCACCGTGTGGAGCACCACCAGGTGGAAGCCCCCGTGGTCAAAGCTGTGGTAGAGCGGCCCCTGGCGGCCCCAGAGGGCGTTCAGGTCCGCGGGGGTCAGGTGGATCAGGTCGTGGTTGCCCGCGACGTTCACCAGCGGGGCCCGGCTCTGGCGCAGGAGCGCCTGACACTGCGCGTAGCGCTCCAGGTCCTGGGCCGGGGACTCGTCCTCCAGGTCGTCCCCGAGGTTTACGAAGAGGTCCGGGTGGTGCGTGTCGTTCATGGCCCGGACCACCGCGGCGGTAAGGTCCGGTGCCCGGTGGCAGAGCTTCCGCAGGCGCCCCCGGAACCAGGTGTCGGGGCCAAAGTGCAGGTCCGTCACGAGCCCGAGGGTGAGCGCCATGGCCTGGGATGGTACCCTCCGGGCAGTCCATGCGCGCCATTCTCATCGGGGCCGGTCGAGGCAGCCGCCTCCAGCACCACACCGACCAGGTCCCCAAGACCCTGGTGCCCGTCCACGGGCGCCCCATGCTCGACTGGATCCTGGATGCCCTGGAGGCCGGAGGCGTCCCACGGCGCGACGTGACCTTCATCGCCGGGTACCGCATGGAGGTGCTCCGGGCGAGGCACCCGGAGTTCACCTGGGTGCACAACAGCGCCTGGGAGCAGAACAACATTCTCCTCTCCCTCCTGTGCGCGCGGGAGCTCCTCTCCGACGGGTTCCTGTGCTCCTACACGGACATCGTGTATGCCCCGGGCGTGGTCCGGGCCCTGCTCGCCTCCCCCCATGACATGGTGCTCGGCTGCGATACAGCATGGCGCCGGCGCTACGTGGGCCGCTCGCAGCACCCCGAGACCGACGCCGAGAAGCTCCGGGCCGAGGGCGAGCGCGTGCTGGAGCTCTCTCGCAGGATCCCCTCGGAGGAGGCCTGCGGGGAGTTCGTCGGCGTGGCCAGGTTCACCGCGCGGGGCGCCCGGGAGCTCCTCGGGGCCTTCGATGAAGCCCGGGAGCGCTTCCAGGGGCGCACCTTCCGCGAGGGCAGGTCCTTTGAGAGGGCCTACCTGATTGACCTCCTCCAGTGGATGCTGGAGCGAGGCAGCGCCTTCCATCGGGTGGACACCCACGGGGGCTACATGGAAATTGACACCGTCGAGGACCTGGAGGCCGCCCCGGGGTGGTTCCAGGCGAGCCCGGAGCTTCAGCAATGAGCAGCCCGAAGCGTGCGGTCCCTGCGCTCTTTCCGACCACCGTCGTGGGCTCCATGCCCCGGCCCAGGTTCCTCAAGGCCCTCTTCGATGACTTCCACGAGGGCAGGGTCTCCGAGGCCGAGCGCCAGCGTCTCCTGGACCTCGCCGTGCCGTACGCCATCGCCCTCCAGGAGGGCGCCGGCGTAGACGTGGTGAGCGACGGCGAGTGGCGCCGCTTCTCCTATGTGGCCGTCATTTGTGACTTCACCCATGGCTTCACCCGCGAGCTGTCGGGAAAAGGTCAGGACGGGCGCTACTGGCATACGGTCACCGACAAGGTCACCGTCACCGCCCCCGGGGCCCTGGCCCAGGACGCTCGCTTCGCCCTTGGCGTGAGCGATCGGCCCCTCAAGGTCGCCCTCCCGAGCCCCTACCTCCTGAGCGTGCGCATGTGGGATGACGTACGCTCCCGAGGGGCCTACGCCACCCGCGAAGACTTCGCCCGGGCCCTGGTGCCGATCCTCCGGGCCGAGGCCCTGGCCCTGAGGGACGCGGGCGTACACACCATCCAGCTCGATGACCCGCACCTGTGCCTCTTCGTGGACCCCCAGGTGCGGGCGCGCTTCCGGGACCCCGACGCCGAGGCCATGCACTGCGTGGGGCTCATCAACGGGGTCTTGAAAGACCTCCCGGGGGTCACCACGGCGGTGCACCTGTGCCGCAGGAACAAGGGCCGCCAGGGCTGGGTGGGGGAGGGGTCCTACGACGCCATCATGGAGCCCCTGAAGGCCCTCGCCGTGGACCAGTTGATGCTGGAGTTCACCATCCCCGCCGCGGGGGATACACGGTGTCTACGGGACCTCCCGGAGCGTGTGCGCGTCGGCCTCGGGTGCGTGGACTGCCGCGCCGCGGTGATTGACTCCCCCGAGGTGATCGTCCAGCGCGTGGAGGCGGCCCTGGAGCACGTGGCCCCGTCGCGGGTGGTGCTTGCGCCGGACTGCGGCTTCGCCCCGGGGAACGCCGCGGAGATCCCCGTGGACGAGGCCTGGGAGAAGCTCCGGAACATGGCCCTGGCCGCCCGGGTGCTCCGTGAGCGTCACGGCTGACGCCCCCGAGGAGCTCGTCCTCGCAGGGGTCTCCAGGGTGTACCCCGGTGGGGAGCGCGAGCCCGGCGCCCACGCCGCGCTGACCGGGCTCTCGCTCACCGTGCGCAAGGGGGAGGTCATCGCCGTGGTGGGGCCCTCGGGCTGCGGCAAGAGCACCACCCTGCGCCTCGTGGCGGGGCTCGATGAGCCCGACCAGGGGACCATTCACCTCGCCGGTAGGCCCATGAAGGGGATTCCGCCGCAGGACCGCGACGTGGCCATGGTGTTCCAGGGTTACGCCCTGTACCCGCAGATGACCGCCCGGGAAATCATGGAGTTCCCCCTCCGGATGCGGAAGGCCCCCCCCGCCGAGAGGGCCCGCGCCGTCGACGAGGCAGCCTCGCTCCTGGGGCTCTCCAGGCTCCTCGGGCGCAGGCCCGACCAGCTCAGCGGCGGCGAGCGCCAGCGCGTGGCCATGGGCCGCGCCATCGTGCGGAAGCCCCGGGTGTTCCTCTTCGATGAGCCCCTGTCCAATGTAGATCCGTCGCTCCGCGAAGAGCTCCGCCAGGAGCTCGGCTCCCTGGTCCGAGGCATCGGCGCCACGGCACTCTATGTCACCCACGACCACGCCGAGGCCCTCTCCCTCGGGGACCGCGTCGCCGTGCTCCGGGCCGGGAGGCTCCTCCAGTGCGACACCCCGAGGGCCCTCTACGAGACCCCCTCCACGGAGTTCGTCGGCGCCTTCGTGGGCTCGCCCAGGATGAACCTCCTCGACGGAGAGCGCGACGGAGACAGCGTTTCCGTCGGTCCCTTCCGCGTCTCCAGGGGTGCGGCATCGGTGCCGCACCGGGTCCGGGTGGGGGTGCGGCCGGAGGACGTGACCGTGAGCGACGACGGCGTCGGCGTCGAGGGCACGCTGGTGCAGGTGGAGCCCATCGGGGCCGAGACGCACCTCGTGGTGGAGGCCCGAGGGCTCACGCTCCGGGCGCGGCGCGCGGGCTTTGACCTCCGGCGCAGGGGTCAGGCCGTGAGGGTTTCGCTGGTGCCAGGGAGGGCGCATTTCTTTGACCCATCGCGGGACGGGGCGCGGTGCATCTGAATCGCCGTCGGGCCCTCGGGGTCCTTGGGTGCCTCGCGGGGTGCTCGGGTCGCGAAGCGCGGGTGGAGCGCGAGGGCGGCCGCGTGGTGGCGACCTTGTGGTTCTCCTACGGAGGGCGAAACCGCGAGGTGCTGCTGGAGCTCGTGCGGCGCTTCAACCGCGCGCAGGCGAAGGTGCTCGTGAGGGCGACCTTCCAGGGTGACTACTTCGAGGCCCTGGCGAGGCTTCGCACGGCGCTGGCGGCGGGGGCGGGGCCGACCTTCAGCCACGTGGTGGGCGAGGTGGTGCCGTACCTCCACGGCGCGGGCGTGCTCGAAGACCTGGCGGGCTACGACGGCGCTTCGAGGCTGGGCTTCGTCCCGGCCCTGGGGCAGCACGGGAGCTTCCAGGGAGGGCCCGAGGGCACCCTGGTGGCGGTCCCCTTCAACCGATCGACGCCCATCATGTACATCGACGGCAGGCTCCTGGAGCGCGGCAGGGTGCGCGTCCCCGACACCTGGGACGCCCTGCGCGACGCCGCCGTGGCCCTCACCGAGCGCCGCCCGGACGGGGTCCGCTGGGGCCACGAGGTGCCCATCAACTGGTGGTTCTGGGTGGCGCTCCTGGGCCAGGCCGGAGGGCGCCTCGTGGAGCCCGACGGGACCGTGTCCCTGGGGGGTGACGCGGGCGTCCGGGCCGTGCAGTTCTGGCAGGACCTGGTGCACCGCCACCGGGCCATGAGGCCCCCGCCCGGGAGGGACTACAACGCCTGGCAGGCCACCAACCAGGACTTCCTCGCGGGCCGCGCGGCGATCATCTGGACCAGCACGGCGTTCCTGCGCTACCTGGAGGACAACGCGCGCTTCCCGGTGGTGGCCGCCCCGCTGCCCGCGGGCGTCCGGCGGGCGGTGCCCACCGGGGGGACCTTCTTCGTGGTCCTGCGCAGCGCCCCGAGGAGCGCCCGCGAGGCCGCGTGGAGCTTCCTTCGCTGGATGTGCCAGCCCGAGAACACCGCCCACTGGGCCACCCGCACGGGCTACCTCCCGGTGACCACCGAGGCCGTGGCGCTCCTGGAGGCCCAGGGACACTATCGTACGCACCCTAACGATCGGGTCGCCCTGGACCAGCTCGCGTCGGTGGAGCCCTGGCCCTGGGCCCCGAGGCTCTTTCGCGTGCAGCGTGACGCCGTCGAGCCCCGGCTGGAGGAGGCCGTGCTCCTTGGCCGCGACGCTCGCGCCGTGCTCGCCGAGGCCCGCGCCGCCGCCAGGGAGAGCTGACATGCGCCCGGTCGCCCGCTGGCACCCCTACGCGCTCCTCCTGCCCACGGCCCTCTGCCTCGGGGCCTTCGTGCTCGTCCCGGTGCTGCTGTCTTTCGTCATGAGCCTCTTCGCCTGGGACCTCCTTACGCCTCCCGTCTGGGTGGGTCTCGGGAACTACCGCGCCATCGCCCGCGGAGGGCTCCTGGGGACCCTCACCACCACCCTGACGTACAGCATTCTGGTGGTTGTCGGGACCACCTCCCTGGGCCTCGCGCTGGCGCTCCTCCTGCACCGGCCCGGGAGATGGTTCGCCTTCGTACGATCCAGTGTCTTCAGCGCCTACGTGGTGAGCTGGGTGAGCGTTGCGCTCCTGTGGCTCTGGCTCCTGGACCCCGACAACGGGCTGGTGTCCTCGCTCTTGCGGCGCATGCACCTGCCTCGGGTGGGGTTTCTTACGGACCCGTCCACGGCGCTCCCCACGCTCGCGGCGGTCACCGTGTGGAAGCTCACGGGCTACGCCATGGTGCTCTTCACCGCGGGCCTGGACGGCGTCCCGAGGCCCCTCCTGGAGGCTGCCGCCCTCGACGGGGCCAACGCCTGGCAGCGGTTTCGGTACGTCACCTGGCCCTGCCTCGGCCCCACGGCAGCCTTCGTGGGCACCACCAGCTTGATCGTCTCGTTCCAGGCCTTTGATGTCGTGCGCATCATGACCCAGGGGGGGCCCGTCAAGGCCACCACGCTCTTTGTGTATGCCATCTATGAACAGGTGTTCCTGGACCTGCGGGCCGGGAGGGCCAGCGCCCTGACGGTGGTGTTCTTCGTGGTGCTCCTCGGGCTGTCGCTCCTGCAGCTCCGTGCCTGGCGCGCGGCGGGAGGGCCCCGGGCGTGACCGAGAGGCTCCCGGTGAGGGTGGCCGCGGGCGCGCTCTCCGCGCTGGCCGTGGCCCTCTGGCTCCTGCCTTACGGCTGGATGGTGCTCACGTCCTTCAAGACCCTGCCGGAGCTCCTCGCGGCGCCCACGAGCCTCCCCCGGGGGCTCCACACCGGCGCCTGGAGGGAGGTCTTTGCCGCGCTCCCGGTGGGGCGCTACCTGTTCACCAGCGCCGTGGTGGCCGTGGCCATCGGGCTCCTCCAGGTGGCCTTGTGCCTCCCCGCGGGGTATTGCCTGGCCAAGCTCCGCTTCCGGGGGCGCTCCTGGGCCTTCGGGCTGGTGCTGGCGAGCCTCCTGGTGCCCGCGCCGGTGACCTTCGTGCCCGTGTTCGTGCTGCTCTCGGAGCTTCGCCTGGTGAACACCCTCGGGGCCCTGATCCTGCCCTTCGCCGCCAGCGCCTTCGGGACCTTCCTGGTGCGCCAGGCGCTGCTCTCGGTGCCCGACGAGCTCATCGAGGCCGCCCGCCTCGATGGCGCCTCGGAGCCCACCATCGTGTACCGCATCCTCGCGCCAATACTTGCCCCGACGCTCGCCTCGCTCTTCCTGGTGAGCTTTGTCTTCCACTGGAATGACTACTTCTGGCCCCTGGTCATGACCACCGACGACAGCGTCCGCACGCTCCCCCTCGGGGTGGCCCTCCTGAGGGAGCAGGGCACCGGTGTAAGGTGGCATGTGGTCATGGCGGGAAATGTCCTACTCTCCCTCCCTCCCCTGGCGCTCTTTGCGATGGCCCAGAAGCACCTCCTGCGCTCGCTGCGGTGACCCTCCGGGGTGGTGTATACACCCCGCCGATGAGCTTCCTTCGAGGGTTGTTCCTGGTCTCCCTGGTCGGCGCGTGCACCGATGGGCCCGCGCGCTTCGTGATGATGCCCACCGGCGACGGGGGCTCCATGGACGCCGCGGGGGACGGGGGGACCGCTGGGTGCGCCGCCGGGCGCTGGAGCTGTCAGGGCCCGCAGCAGGCCGTCCGCTGCGACGAGCGCGGCGAGGTGGTGGCCACGGAGCGCTGCACCGGGACCTCGCGCTGCGTGGGAGGGGCCGTAGCCTGCGCGGCGTGCACGCCGGGCTCGGTGCGCTGCAGCCCCGAGGACAACGAAGCGCCGGAGCTCTGCGCGCCGGACGGGGCCTCGTGGCAGCGGCGCAGGACCTGCGACGTGGCCTCCGGCGAGCACTGCCTGGACGGGCAGTGCCGGCGCCCCTGCGGGGGCAGCGCGGAGAACTCCTACCTGGGCTGCGAGTACTGGGCCACGCCCACGGCGAACTCGGGGCTGGACTACCGCTTCGCCTTCGCCGTGGTGCTGGCGAACCCCGGGCGCTCCGAGGCGCACCTCACGGTCACCGGCGGGCGCCTGGGCTCTGCCGTCACGCGCACCGTGGCCCCCGGCGCCGTGGAGCGCGTGGAGCTCCCGTGGATTGACATCTTGAAGGGCTCGTCGCCCGCGTGCCACCCGCTGCCCCTCGGGCTGGAGTGCCAGGCCCGCTCGGCCTACGGTCAGCCCGCGATGCGCGCCGGGGCGTACCGCATCACGTCGGATGTGCCGCTGGCGGCGTACCAGTTCAACCCCCTGGAGTACCGCACGGGGATGGGCTCGGGGCTCACCTTCTCCTTCAGCGCGGACGCCTCGCTCCTCCTGCCGCAGAACGTCCTCGGGGACCCTCGCAACCAGGAGTACCTGGTGCTCGCCAGGCCGAACTTCGGTGGGAACCCCCTGCGCCCGCCGTACGGGGGCTTCGTGGCCATCGTGGGCGGAGGCCCCGAGGGGGCGCCGTTGGATGTGGTCGTGGAGACCACCGCGGCCGTGGGGGACCCGAGCAACCGCCTGAGGGCGCTGCCCCCGGGGCGCCACAGCTTTCCCCTGGCGAGGGGCGCGGTGCTCCAGCTCGTCGGCACCGGCGAGGGCGGGGACCTCACCGGGACGAGCGTGCGGGCCAACGGCCCCATCGCGGTGTTCTCCGGCAACGACTGCGTGAACGTCCCGGTGGACCGGCCCGCATGCGACCACCTGGAGGAGCAGCTGATGCCCCTGGCCACCTGGGGGCGGCGCTACGCGGTGACCTTCCTGCGCGAGCGGGCGGCGGACCCGGAGGAGCCCTCGGTGGTGCGCATCCTCTCGCAGGCCGACGGCAACCGGCTCACCTTCGACGGGATCGCCGCGCCCACGAGCTGCGGCGGCACGCTGGACCGCGGGCGCTTCTGCGAGTTCACCACGAACCAGAACTTCATCGTGTCGGGGGAGCGCCCGATTCTCGTCGGGCAGTTCATGGTGGGCCTCGGTTCCCTGCCGCAGTGCCGGGTGATGCCCGGGGTGCCCCCCGCCGACAACGACGAGTGCGTCGGGGACCCCGCGATGGTGCTCGAGGCGCCCACGGAGCAGTACCGCTCACGCTATGAGCTCCTGATCCCGAGCACCTACCGCGTGAACTACGTGAACCTGGTGTCCCCGCGCGGGGCGGACTTCACCCTGGACGGCGAGGCCCTGAACCCCGAGAACGTCCGCGGGCCCTTCCCCGTGGGCGCCTCGCTGGAGGTGAGGGTCCTGCGCGTGGACGCGGGCGCCCACACGCTCGCCACGCGCGGCGCCGAGCCCTTCGGCGCCAAGGTCTACGGCGTGGCGGCGTTCACGTCGTACATGTACTCCGGCGGGCTCAACCTCCAGGCGATCAACCCTCCGGGGTGAGCGCGGGGCTATTTCACTGCCTCGATCATCAGCGCGGTGCCGAGGCGGTCCCCGAGGCGCCGGATCAGCGCCCGGGGGTAGAGCCTCCAGGCGAGCCGGTGGAGGCGTCCCTGGTACTTCTCCGCGGGCGGCATGAGCAGGAGGTCCCCGTGGCCGAGCTGGGGCCTCGCCGTCACCCGCGAGAACTCCCGGAAGAGCGCCTCGGCCTCGGCTACCGTATAGACCTTGGTCCCGGGGCTCTCCAGGTGGCGGAACACCGCCTCCCGGGGACTCTCCCAGGGGCGCCCCCGCGCCACGGAGTTCACGCCCCACACCATCAGGCACACCCACGACGGGTAGTGGTAGATCATCACCCGCGCGGTGCCCCCGGGGCGCAGCACCCGGTGGACCTCCTTCACCGCCCGAGGCGTGTCCGGAGAGTGATGCAAGACCCCGTAGGAGTACACCAGGTCGAAGCTGTCGTCGGGGAAGGGGAGGCGCTCGGCGTCGCCCACGGTGAGCTCCGCGTCGAGGCCCTCCAGCGTGAGGCGCTCGCGGGTCAGGGCCACGCCCTCCTCGGTGAGGTCCAGGCCCGTGGCCACCGCGCCCGCGCGCACCCAGTTGACGAAGTCCGTGCCGGCCCCGACGCCCACCTCCAGCACCCGCTTGCCCCGGCCCTCTTCAAAGCGCGCGAACGGCTTGATGTACGGCTCCCAGGTGTAGCGCTCGTGCTCGATCTGGGCGAAGAAGCGCCGCCGGTCCTCCGGGGACACCTCCCGGGTGCCGCAGGGCTGCGCCTGCCAGTGCGAGCGCACCGCGTCCTTCAGGGTCGCCGGGTCGCGGTCCATCATGATGGCCTCCCATGCTCGGTGATCTTGACGCCCCAGGCGTCCAGCACCGCGCGGGACGGCGCGGCGATGAAATTGGCGTACTTGTAGTTCTCGTGGGTCCGGTGGTCGTAGGTGACGGGCTCCAGCGCGTCGGGCAGGAGCCGGTAGAGCGTCCAGCCCACCGCGTGGAAGAGCTCCGCGGCGTTGCGCAGGCTCTCGCCCGCGTCGAGCCAGGTGCCGCCGTACTCGAACTGTACGCACGCCACCCGCTGCGCCGCGAGGCTCGCCCGGGCGCCTCGCAGGATCGGCATCTCGAAGCCCTCGGTGTCGATCTTCAGGTAGTCCACCCGCGCGATCCCCTGGGCGTCGAGCCAGCGGTCCAGGGTGACCACCGGCACCTCCACCACGCGCTCGGCCTTCAGGCCCACGCTCCCCTCCCGCGACACGAAGGACGACAGCACGCTCCCGGCGCCGTAGTCATGGAAGTCGAGCCTCCCGTCCCGGTCGCCCACCCCCAGGTTGTGCACCGTGATCGACGGGAAGCGCCCGGTGTTCCGGGTGCACTGCGCCGCCGTGGAGGGCGAGGGCTCGAAGCAGTGCACCGCGCACGCGGCGTTGTTGGCCGCCACGGTGAGGGCCCAGTCCCCCTGGTTGGACCCCAGGTCCAGGGCGACCTTCCAGTGCCTCGCCCCGGAGGTCACCAGGTGCCCCTCGCCGTTGGAGGCCAGGTCACAGTTGTTGTAGTTCTCCGCCACGTCCATGTAGCGCTGGAGCCGCGCGTGGAGCCACCGCAGGGGCCCGTGCAGCGGGCTCCGGGAGACCCTGGTGGCGACATCGAAGAGCAGTCCCATGGGCACCCCTCAGGCCTCCGGCCGGGTAAAATGATACATCCCGAGGCCGTACCATAGCCCCCGGGCGTCCTCGGGCTCCGCGGGGTCCCGGAAGACCCCCCGGTCGTCCACCAGGGCGAAGCCCCGGAGGCGGAGGCCCCGCGCCTCCAGGAAGGCCACCACGGCCTCGGGGGCGAACACCCGGTGGGCGTTGAAGGCCACCCTGGCGTCCCCCGAGGGCACCGAGAGGTAGAGGTCCCCACCTACCGCGAGCACCCTGGCCAGGGACCCGAGGGCCCTCTCCGCGCCGCGGGGGTCCAGCGGCTCCCCGTAGCGCCCGAGGCCCACGTGCTCCACCACGTGGAGGCACGAGAGCGATCGCACGGAGCCGTCCGCCAGCGGCAGGTCCAGCAGCGAAGCCTCCCGGAGTGTCAACCCTGGTAGACGGATGGACGGGGCGTGGAATTCAAACATGGTGACCGGTACGATGGCCGCGAGCTGGGCCACGAAGGGCACCGCGGAGGAGATGTCCACGTGCTCCAGGGCTCCCGAAGCGACAATGCGTCGCGTGGCCCACGCTGCCTGATAGGTGTAGTGAGCGTCAAATGGACTGTCCAGGGTACGCTCGAAGAGCGTGGGCTCCACGGTGACCGGGCCGTTCAGCGGAGACTCCCCGGCGCGGGGCGCGAAGGCCCGCAGGTCCCGGAGGTACCCGTGGAGCTCCGACGGCAGCCGGGGCCACCGCCGGGGGTCCCGGAGCTGGCCATACACCGCCCAGGACGTGAGGAGCGCGCGCTTGAGCCGAGGGTTCATAAGTGTGCCGTTCCCATGCGCTCCCGGCGGACCCAGGCGGAGAGCACCTCCAGGGTCCAGTAGCGCGTCGGGTGCCGCCCCTGGAGGAAGCGTTCACGCACGCGGCGCACCTCGCGGGGGTCGAGGCCGAGCTCGGGGCCCTCGGGGCTGGACACCTGCAGGCCCTCCCGGAGCCAGCGGTGGTAGGGCAGGCCGAAGCCCTGCTTGGGGCGGTCCCAGACCTCCCGCGGGAGCGACGGGCCCACGGCGTCCAGGAGCAGGGGCTTGTTGCGCCCGCGGGCGACCTTGTGCCGCGAGGGCAGCGCCGCGACGCACTCCACCAGGTCGCTGTCCACGAAGGGGGCGCGCAGCTCCAGCCCGTGGGCCATGCTCATCTGGTCCCCGTCCCGAAGCAGCGTGTTCCGGAGGTAGTGCGTGAGCTCCAGCCGCGAGAGGCGGTCGAGCGCGCTCTGGCCGCCCGCGGGCTCGATGAAGCGCGTGGGCGAGGGCCTCGGGGCCCCGCGCAGGCGGCTCACGGCGGCGTGGCCGAAGACCGAGTGCTGCGCCAGGTACGCGCCCGCCAGCGGGTCGTCGGTGGCGGCGAGCTGCAGGAGCTTCTCCCGCGGGCTGTCCTCGGGCACCAGCCCACCGAGGCCCTCGGAGCGCGCGAGCGCCCGGCGCAGGCCCGTGGGCAGGGCCCTGGCGAGGCCGTAGAGGGCGCCGAACCAGCGCCGCTGGGCGTAGCCCAGGAAGAGCTCGTCGGACCCCTGGCCGCTGACGGCCACCTTGAGGCCCGCCTCCCGGATGGCGTGGCACACGAGGTAGCTGTTCACCCCGTCGTGCGTCGGCAGGTCCATGGCCTCCACGGCGCGCGGCACCAGGGCTCGCGCCAGCGCCGTGCCCACCCGCAGCTCGCGGTGTACGGTCCCGAAGCGCTCCGCCACGAGCCGCGCGATGGGCGCCTCGCTCGCGGCTCCATCGGACTCTCCAAACGATACGTTGAAGGTCTCGAGGTTCGTAAAGCCATGTTCCTTGAGGAGCACCACGTTGGAGGACGAGTCGATGCCGCCCGAGAGGAGCACGGCCACGGGGACGTCGGCCACCATGCACCGCGCCACGGCCGCGCGGAGGCGCTCGCGGGCGGCGTCCAGGGAGCGCTCCCGCGAGGCCCCGGGGTCCACCGGCACGTCGCCGAGGCGCCAGTACCTCCGCCCGGCGAGGGCCCCGTCGCGCCACCGGAGGCACTCCCCGGCGCGCACCGACCGCACCCCGTGGACCAGGGTGAAGGGGTCCGCCACGCTGCCGAAGGTGAGGTAGGCGTCCAGCCCGTCGGCGTCGAGCTCCCGGGGCACGAGCCCGGAGGCGAGGAGCGCCCGCACCTCGGAGGCGAAGAGAATCCTGGAGGGGCCCTGGTGGTAGTACAGCGGCTTCTCGCCGAGGCGGTCCCGGGCGAGCAGGAGCTCTTGTCGGGGGCGGTCCCAGAGCGCGAAGGCGAACATCCCCCGGAGGCGCCCGAGGACCCCTTCGCCCCAGCGGTGGTAGCCCCGCAGGAGCACCTCGGTGTCGGTGCCGGTGGCGAAGCGCTCGCCGCAGGCCGCGAGCTCCGCGCGCAGGTCCTTGAAGGTGTAGAGCTCTCCGTTGAACACCACCGCGGTGCGCGCGCCCGGGCCCTCCATGGGCTGCCTCCCGGCGCTCGACAGGTCCTGGATGGACAGCCTACGGTGCCCGAGCCACAGGGCCCGCCCGTCCCCGAGGGGCTCCTCCAGGGCGCCCTGGTCGTCGGGGCCTCGGTGCGCGAGGGCCCGGAGCATCGCCCCGCGGTCGAGGCCCGAGAGGTCCCCTAGGGCGCCGGCGAAGCCGCACATGGGGCCCCCTCCCGCGCGTCGGCGCCCGCGACCCGGGCCAGGAACCCGAAGGTCTCCTCCGCGCAGCGCCGCCAGGAGAAGGCCCCGGCGCGCTCGCGGGCCCGTTGGCCGAGGCTCGCCCGCAGCGCCGCGTCCGCGGCCAGGGCGCGCAGGGCGCGGGCGATGGAGGGCGCGTCCTCGGGGTTGAAATAGCGCCCCGCGTCGCCCAGCACCTCGGGCATCGGGCCCCGGTCCGAGCAGGCCACCGGGAGCCCGGCGCTCATGGCCTCCACCAGGATGTTCGGCATGTTCTCGCAGGACGAGGCGAAGACCGCCGCCTCCGCCTCGGCCCAGGCGGCGCGCAGGGGCTCGCCGCGGAGCTCTCCGCGCCAGCGCAGCGCCTGCCCCGAGGGGTCCAGCGCGAGGAGCGTCCCCCGGAAGGCCCGGGCCACGGCCTCGTCGTGGGCCGGGCCCACGAAGTCCACCGCGAGAGGCAGGCCCTCGGCGCGCAGGAGCGCGACCGCGCGGGCCACGGCGCCCTGGTGCTTGTACGGGCTTATCACGGACACATACAACAATCTCAAGGGACTCTCTAACGTACATTGTTGGATATCACGAGTGTGCCTTGAGAGGTCGCGGAGCGAGTCGTCTACGCCGTGGGGGATGGTCACGCTCCGGCGCGGCGGCGCCTGGAGGAGGGCGCCCACCGCGCGGCGGGCGTACTCCGTGAGGAAGATCACCCCGTCGGCGCGGGCGAAGGCCCGGAGCTGGAGCGCGCGCAGGAGCTGGAGCCGCGCGAAGGTGGCCGAGGGCCCGAAGCGCCAGGCCTCCCGGGGCTCGAAGGGGAGCATGTTCCGGCACATGGTCACGGCGGGCACGGCGCCGGGCGGGAGCGTGCCCCCGGGGGCGAAGAGCACCGCGCAGCCGCGGGAGAGGTCCGGGAGGGCGCGGCGCTGCCAGAGGACCCGGCGGGCGAGGCCACGGTCCAGGGCGGGGACGCGCTCCAGGGAGAGCCACGGCCGCGGGGCGAGGCGCGCGAGGGTGTCCCCGGGGCCCCAGACGCGCACGCGGGAGACGCCCTGGGCGCGGGGGTCCGCGGCGCCGAGGAGGCCCGACAGGTGCGTGAGGCCCCCGCCCGCGCGGAGGTTCGAGGCGTCGACGCCGACGATCACAGGGTGACCTCGGCCCAGAGGTCGAAGACCAGGAGCGCGTACAGGTGGTTTGCGGCGTTGACGCCGCCGGCCATGTGGCGGGCGACCAGGGCCTCTACCTCCTTCGGGTCGAAGATCCCGTGGCGCTTGACGCGCTCGGCGTTGAGCTTGCTCTCCAGGTACGAGCGGGCCCCGGTGCGGAACCACAGGTCCAGCGGGACGTTGAAGCCCCACTTGCGGAACTTCAAGCGGTCGAAGGGGAGGAGGTCCGCCACGGCGCGCCGCAGGAGGTGCTTCAGGCTCCGCTCGGTCCAGCCGGGGATCTTCTGCCGGAAGGGCAGCCCCGCGAGGTACTCCACCAGGCTCAGGTCCAGGAGCGGGCAGCGGGCCTCCACGGAGGCGGCCATGGTCATGCGGTCGACCTTGGTGAGCATCTCGTCCGGGAGCCAGACCAGGGTGTCCAGCACGTTGGCGAAGCGCTCCGGCGGGAGCGTGCGCTCGAGCCCCTGGAGCTGCGACCAGAGGAAGCTCTCGGTGGACTCCACCGCCGGGAAGCGCGCGTAGAGCGAGGCCTTGGCGCGCTCGTCGAGGCCGCCGACCCAGCCCAGGCGCCGGGACACCACGTCCTGCCGGGAGGTGCTCACGAAGCGCGACACCCGGCTGCGGGAGCGCCCCAGGGGCCCGTCCACCCGGCCCCCGAGGAGGCCCATGCCCGCGGTCACCACCCGGTCCAGGGAGCGCGGGAGCACCCTCCAGGCTCGGGCCCAGCGCTCGTAGAGGTAGCCCCCGTAGCCCCCGAAGGTCTCGTCGCCGCCGTCGCCGGTGAGCACCACGGTGACCTTCTCCCGGGCCGCCTTGGCGATGAGGAACGTGGGGATCGCCGACGAGATCGCGAAGGGTTCGTCGGCGTAGGTGATGATCTCCGGGATGAGCTCCACGATGTCCGGCCTGGACACGATCGCGTGGTGGTCCGTCCCGAGCTGCCTCGCCACGAGCTCCGCGTGGGGCAGCTCGTTGTGCGTGGCGGGGCCCTCGAAGCCGATGGAGAAGGTGCGCACGGGCTCGCGCTTGAGCCGGCTCATCACCGCCACCACCGTGGACGAGTCCAGACCGCCGGAAAGGAACGCCCCGAGGGGTACCTCGGCGATCAGGCGCTTCTCCACGGCCGCGAAGAGGAGCCTCCGGACCTCGCGCAGGACCTCCTCCTCGGGCACCTCCCGGGTGTCCACGTGGTCGAGGTAGCGCCAGTAGGGCCTCGCCCGGACCCCGGCGCGGTCGGCCACGAGCACGTGCCCGGGGCTGAGCTTGCGCACCGCGCGGAAGATGCTGAAGGGCGTCGGGACCATCAGCAGCGTGAGGTAGTGGTGCAGCGCCTGGGGGTCGAGCTCCCGCGGGACCCTCGGGTCCAGGAGCACGCTCTTGAGCTCGCTGCCGAAGACCAGCGCGCCCTCCACGTCGGCGTAGTACAGGGGCTTCTTCCCGAGGCGGTCGCGGCCCACCAGGAGCCTCGGGCCTCGGCCCGGGCGGCTGTCGTAGAGCGCGAAGGCGAACATCCCGTCGAGGCGCGCCACGAAGTCGTCGCCGAAGTCTTCGTAGAGGTGCACCAGCACCTCCGTGTCGCTGCGGGTCCTGAGGGTGTGTCCGCGCGCCTCGAGCTCCCGCTGGAGCGCCTGAAAATTGTAGATCTCGCCGTTGAGCACCACCTGCACGGTGCCGTCTTCGTTCGCCAGGGGCTGCCGCCCGCCGGCCACGTCAATGATGGACAGCCGCCGGTTGGCGATCCCGACGCCCGGGCCAAAGAAGAAGCCCTCGTCGTCCGGGCCCCGGTGCGTGAGCGCGTCGCTCATGCGCTTGACGCGCGCGCGATCCACCGGGGCCCCGGTGCGGTGCTCATAGATTCCGCAGATGCCGCACATGGCGCTTCGGCTACGCCTCCGCCGCGCGAGGGCGGTGCCGGCCCCAGGTCCAGTGGGCCTTGGCCCAGGCCAGGGGCCTGGGCCCCAGGAGCCCGAGGGAGGCATGCACCAGCGTCCTCGCGCCGGGCCGGGGCCCGAGCTCCGGCAGCCACCGCAGGGCCTCCAGGCGCTCGCCCGCCAGGAGGTGGTTCAAGAACGCCGCCTCGGCGTAGTGGTGCAGGAGCCTCGGGGCGTGCGCCCGGAAGGCCTCGGCATGCTCGGCCAGCACGGCCTCGGCCTCCCTCGCGCTGTCCCGGGCGTCCCGGAGCATCCTGCGCGCCGCCTGGGGAGGGGCCGAGAGGGTCACGCGGTTCTTGGCGTCGGTGTAGATCTTCACGCTCCGACGCTGGAGGAGCAGGAACCTGAAGCGCCGCGCCACCCGGAGGTGGAAGCCCCCCTCGTAGGCCCTGGTCTCGGGGAAGCGCACGCGGTCGAAGACCTCCCGACGCATGCAGTTGAACCACTCGGAGACACTCAGGTCTTCGACGAACTTCAGGTACCCCGGGTAGTCCAGCAGGAGCTCCTCCCCGGGGTCCGGCCGAGGGGTCTCCAGGCCGTTGTCCCACACGCACCGCGAGGCCACGTTGCCCACGTCCTCGGGGGCTCGGGAGCACGCCTCGAGGAGGCCCTCCAGGGCGCCCGGGAGGAGCTCGAAATCGCTGTCCACCAGGGCGCACCACCGCCCTCGGGCGCGGGCGATGGCGGTGTTGCGCGCGGCGCACACGCCACGGTTGACCGGGTGCCGGAGCACCGTCACCCGCGGGTCCCCGAGGGCCTCGACCACCTCGGCGGTGCCGTCCGTGGAGCCATCGTCCACCACCAGCACCTCGAAGGTCGCCCCGGTCTGGGCGAGGCACGAGTCCACCGCCCGGCGGATCATCCCCGCGCGGTTGAGGGCGGGGATCACCACGGAGAAGTCCAGGCTCACGCGGGGCCTCCGTCCTGGGCCAGGGACTGGTAGAGGGCCTCGTAGGCCTCGGCCATGCGCGCGACGGAGAACTGCTCGACGGCCCTGCCGGCCGCGGCGGCGCGGGCACCGCGCGCCTCGCCGGTCGCGTCCAGGGCCTCGCAGAGCCGTTCTACGGCGCGGTTTGCGTCGTTCCTGGGGAAGAACAGCCCGGCCTCCGCGGTGACCACCTCGCGGTGCTGGGGGATGTCCGACAAGACGAGCTGGCAGCCGCTGCCCATGGCCTCCACCACGGCGTTGGGCCGCCCCTCGATCTCGCTCGTCGACAGGAACACATCCGAGAGCTTCATGATGGACCAGACGTCCCGACGATACCCCAGGGTGCGGCACCGCTGCGCCATTCCTCGCGCGGCGACCTGCGCCCGGAAGCGGTCCAACTGGGGCCCTTCGCCGCAGCAGAGGGCCACCGCCCGAGGCCGTATTTCCAGGGTCCGGAGGAGCACCTCGGAGAGCATGGGGATGTTCTTCTCGGGTGTGAAGCGGCCAACGTACAGCACCACCTCGGCGTCCGGGGGCAGGTCCAGGCGGGCGCGGTCGAGCGCGGGGGCGTGGCGCACCTCGTCCATGGGGAGGGCGTTGGGGATCACCTGCACGGGCACGCGGCCGCCGAGGCGCTGCCTCCAGGGCTGGGCGCCGGTCTCGGAGTTTGCCACCACGGCGCTGGCGTGGGCGATCACGCGACGGCGCACGCTCTCCTGCCAGGTGAGCGGGAGCCGCGCGGAGCTGCGCTCGGAGTACACCCACGGGCGCTTCATGGCGCGCGCGGCGAGGCCGCCCCAGAGGTCCATCCGGGGGAGCCAGGTCTGCACCACCTGGGGGTCCACGGTACGGATCAGCCCGCAGAGCTCCCAGAGGATGGACGGGTCGTAGGTGCCCCGGTGGCCGAGGGCGTGCAGGGTGGCCCCCGCCGCGCGGGCGCGGGCGCCGTGGGGGCCGTCGGTCAGGAGGACGACGTGCACCGAGACGCCCCGCGCCGAGAGGCCCTCGCAGAGGTAGGCGAGCTGCCGCTCGGCGCCGCCGCCCAGGAAGGTGGGGATGCAGTGCAGGACGCGCACGACGCCTCAGGCACCCCGCGCGAAGGCCCGGAGCGTGTCTGTCACGTACTTCCGGGCGGCCTCCGAGAGGCCCGGGTAGACGCCCACCCAGAACCCGTTCTCCATGACGTAGTCGGTCTGCGTGAGCGGGCCGCTGACGCGGTACGGCGCCGGGAGGCCGTGGGCCTCGCAGTCCTCGCGCAGGCGGGTGAGGGCGGGCTGCCGGGTGAGGTTCCCGGCGAAGAGCATGCGGGTCTGGATCTTTTTTGACTCCAGGTGGCGCACCACGTCGTCGCGGGTGAAGCGCTGCCCGGGTCTCACGCACAGCAGGAACCCGAACCAGCTCGGGTCGCTCCCTTCGGTGGCCTCCGGCAGCACGAAGTGCTCCGCCAGGTCGTCCAGGGCCTCGCGGTAGAAGCGCCAGTTGGCGCGGCGGGCGGCGCCGAAATCCTCCAGCTTCCCGAGCTGGGCCACGCCCACGGAAGCCTGCAGGTCCGTCATCTTGAGGTTGTACCCGAGGTGGCTGTACGTGTACTTGTGGTCATAGCCGCAGGGGAGGGTCCCGAGCTGCCACGCGAAGCGCTTGCCGCAGGTGTTGTCCACGCCCGCGGCGCACCAGCAGTCGCGCCCCCAGTCCCGGATGCTCTCCACCACGCGGAGCATGTCATCGCCCTGGCACAGCACCGCCCCGCCCTCGCCGGTGGTCATGTGGTGCGGGGGGTAGAACGACAGGGTGCACAAATCCCCGAAGGTGCCGGTCTTCCTCCCGCGGTAGAGCGAGCCCGAGGCGTCGCAGTTGTCCTCCACGAGCCACAGCCCGTGGCGCTTGCAAAACGCAAGCACCGCGTCCAGGTCGAAGGGGTTGCCCAGCGTGTGGGCGATCATCACGGCGCGCGTCCGGGGCGACAGGGCCGCCTCCAGGGCGCTCACGTCCACGTTGTACGTGGGCAGGGAGATGTCCACGAAGACGGGCACGAGGCCGAGCTGCATGGCAGGCGCCACGGTGGTCGGGAAGCCCGCCGCCACGGTGATCACCTCGTCCCCCGGCCGCGCGCGGCGGGCGCCCCAGGTGGTGCTGGTGAGGGCCGCGGTGGCCAGGAGGTTGGCGCTGCTCCCGGAGTTGACGAGCCTCGCGTGGGGCAGCCCGTACCACCGGGCGAGGTCCGCCTCGAGCCGGCGGTGCCAGCGCCCGGCGGTGAGCCAGAACTCCAGCGAGGCGCTGACGAGGTTGCTCATCTCGCGCGCGTCGTACACGCGCCCGGCGTATTTTACGTGGCTCTTGCCGGGGACGAAGTCCCGGTCCTCGTCGGCGCGCAGGTCCGCGAGCTGGCGCACCCGGTCCATGATCTCGGACACCAGGCGCTTCTCGGGGTCGGTCTCTCGCTCGGCCATGGTCAGGCTTCCTCGGGGCCGCGAAGATAGTCCCTCACCTGCTCCAGGGACAGCGCCCGCAGCGAAGCAGGGTCGGCGCCCTCGTGCCAGGCCCGGTACCACCGTACGGTGTGCGCCACGGTGCGCTCGAAGCCCCAGCGGGGCACCCAGCGCAGGCGTTCTCGGGCCTTGTCCACGTTGAGCCTCAGGAGCCGGGCCTCGTGGACGGCCCCGGGGCGGTGGAGGTCCTCCCAGCGCCCGGAGCCCCAGTGGCGCACCAGGGCGTCCGCGAGGGCCCCGACCGGGTGAGGCTCCCCGAGGGCGGGGCCGAAGTTCCAGGCCTGGCAGAACGCCCCAGGGTCCGTGGTGCCGTGGCCCGCGAGGCGAGCGCCCAGGAGGAGGTAGCCCGCCAGGGGTTCGAGCACGTGCTGCCAGGGCCTTACCGAGGCGGGGTTTCGCACCGGGACGGGCATCCCCCGGGAGAGCGCCCTCACGGCGTCGGGGACGATCCGGTCCTCGGCGAAATCGCCGCCTCCCACGACGTTTCCAGCGCGGGCCGAGGCCACCGCCACGCCGTGCCGGGGGAGCTCTTCGGGAGGGAAGAAGCTCCGCCTCCAGCTCGCGGCGACCAGCTCCGCGGCGCCCTTGGACATGGAGTACACGTCATGGCCGCCCAGGGGGTCGCCCTCCCGGTAGCCGTCGAGGGTCTCGCGGTTCTCGTAGCACTTGTCGCTGGTGACGAGCACCACCCGGGCGCGCATGCCCTCGAGCCGGAGGGCCTCCAGCACGTGGGCGGTGCCCTGGACGTTGGTCTCCAGGGTCTCCAACGGCTGCTGGTAGCTCCTGCGCACCAGGGGCTGCGCGGCGAGGTGAAAGACATACGCGGGCCTGGCGCTGCGCACGACCGCCCGAAGCGCCGCGAGGTCCCGCACGTCCCCCACGGTGTGGTCGCACAGCGCCTCCAGGCCCAGGAGCGTGAAGGGCGAAGGGTCCGTGTCCGGCGCCAGGGCGTAGCCCCACACGCGGGCCCCGAGGTGCGAGAGCCACAGGGTGAGCCAGGCGCCCTTGAAGCCCGTGTGGCCGGTGACCAGGGCGCGCTCTCCCTGGTAGGCCCTGGTCAGGAGCGCCTCCGTGGGCTCCCAGGGGCGGCCCTCGGGGGTGGTCACGTCCAGCTCTTCCACGGGGCCTTTCCGCTGGCCCAGAGGTCATTGAGGAGGTTGTACTCCCGGAGCGTGTCCATGGGCTGCCAGAAGCCGTTGTGCTCGAAGGCCATGAGCTCCCGGTCGTGGGCGAGCCTGCGCAGGGGCTCCTGCTCGAAGATCAGCCCCGGCCCCCCCGCGAGGTAGGGCCAGACCCTCCGGGCGTCGAGCACCAGGAAGCCGCCGTTGATGAACCCCGCGGTGGAGTTGGGCTTTTCATTGAACTCGGTGACCCCGTGGCCCTCCAGGCCGAGCTCGCCGAAGCGCCCCGGGGGGTGTACGGCGGTCACCGTGGCGATGCGCCCGTGGGACCGGTGGAAGGCCACCAGGGCGGTGAGGTCCACGTCGGCCACCCCGTCGCCGTAGGTGAGCATGAAGAGGTCATCGCCCTCGACGTAGCGCCGGATGGCGGCCACGCGGCCGCCGGTCATGGTGTGCTCGCCGGTCTCCGCGAGGGTGACGGACCAGTCCTCGTCGGAGCCCGAGGTCCCATTGCGCCCGAGGACCTCGGTGGCGTGGGAGGGTCCCAGGGTGACCCGCAGGTCCGAGGTCATGGCCCGGTAGTTCAGGAAGAACTCCTTGATGAGCCAGCCCTTGTAGCCCAGCGTCAGGACGAAGTCCCGGAAGCCGTGGGAGGCGTACATCTTCATGATGTGCCACACGATGGGGCGCTGGCCTATGGGGAGCATGGGCTTGGGGAGCACCTCGCTCGCGTCCCGGATCCTGGTGCCCTGTCCGCCGCAGAGAATGACGACCTTCATGGGATGTGTGGCTCGATGGGATGCGCCCCCGCCCGTGGGGATTCATCGCCGGGCGAGCGCCGGGGCACCTCTACCGCAGGACGGGGGCGTGGTACAACCGCCGTCCCATGGAACAGCCTCTGGTGGAAATGAGCGGCGCCCGCGCGAGCAGCACGGAGACGCCCCGCGCGAAGCTGGACGAGGAGGTCACCCGCCTCGGGGACCACGCCCGCACCTGGGCGGGGCTGGACGCCACGCAGCGGGCGGACCTGTTGGAGTCCTGCGCCCCGAGGCTCCAGGCCGTGGCCCGGCGCTGGGTGGAGGCCGCCGCCCGCGCCAAGGGCCTCACCATGGACGAGCCCGCGGTGTCCGAGGAGTGGCTCGGGGGCCCCATGACCACCATGCGCAACCTCCGGCTCCTGGTGCGCTCGCTGCGGGAAATCTCCGCCCACGGAAAGCCCCAGGTGCCCGCCCCGTGGTTCGGCCAGACCCCGGAGGGCTGCACGGACGTGCGGGTCTTCCCGGTGGAGTCCTACGAGGGCGTCCTCCAGGCGGGCTTCTCGGGCCGCATCCGCTTCGAGCCGGGGATGTCCCTGGCGCAGGTGCGGGAGCGCCAGGCCAGCGCCTACGGGAAGAAGGGCGCCGAGGGGGGCGTCTCCCTGATCCTGGGCGCGGGCAACGTGGCCTCCATTCCCCCCATGGACGCCTTCTACAAGCTCTTCGTCGAGGGCCGCGTGGCCCTGATCAAGATGAACCCGGTGAACGAGTACCTCGGGCCCTTCTATGAAGAGGCCCTGGAGCCCCTGGTCCGCCGCGGGTACCTCTCGGTGGTCTACGGCGGCGCCGAGGCCGGGGGGCACCTGGTGGAGCACCCCGCGGTGGCCGATGTGCACATCACGGGCTCCATCCACGCGCACGATTTCATCGTCTGGGGCGCCACCGCCGAGGAGCGCGAGCGCCGCAAGGCCGCCGGGGACCCGAAGCTCAAGAAGCCCATCACCTCGGAGCTCGGCTGCGTCACGCCGCTGGTGCTGGTCCCCGGGCGCTTCTCGCCGCAGGAGCTGCGCTTCATCGCGGAGAACATCGCCACGATGAAGGCCAACAACGGCGGCTTCAACTGCAACGCCGCCACCATGCTGGTCACCTCGAAGGCGTGGCCCCAGCGCGAGGCCTTCTTCACCGAGCTCAAGGCCGTGCTCTCGGGCGTGCGGCCGAGGCTGTCGTATTACCCCGGCGCCAGGGACCGCCACGCCCGGGCGGTGGACGGCCGGGACCAGGTGGAGCTCCTCGGCCCCAAGGACGACCAGCGCATCCCCTGGACGCTCCTTCGGGGCCTCTCACCCGCCGCGGAGGACCCGCTCTACGTGCACGAGTCCTTCTGCCCGGTGCTGGGCGAGGTGGCCCTGGAGGAGGCCGACCCCGCGGCCTTCCTCGCGGCGGCCACGCGCTTCTGCAACGAGAAGCTCTGGGGCACCCTCTCCATGATGGTGATGATCCACCCGGACACCGAGCGAGACCCGCAGGTGTCCAAGGCCCTCTCCGCCGCGGTCAACGCCCTCAAGTATGGCGCCGTGGCCATCAATCAATGGGCGGGGCTGGCGTATGGGATGGTCACCACCCCCTGGGGAGGGCACCCCTCCGCGACGCTGGCCGACGCCCAGGGGGGCCTCGGCTGGGTGCACAACACCTTCATGTTCGAAGGGATCGAGAAATGCGTCGTCCGGGGACCCCTCACGGTGAGCCCCAGGCCGCCGTGGTTCGTCACCCACAAAAACGCCCACCGCGTGGCCGAGAGGCTCTTCGAGCTGGAGTGCGCCCCATCGTGGCTCAAGGTCCCGGGCATCGCCCTGGCGGCCCTCAAGGGATGAAGGGAACTGTAGGATGAGTGACTACACCTCCCTGCGTGTCTCCTACGACGACGGCTACGCCACGGTGACGCTGGAGCGACCGGAGCGCATGAACGCGCTCTCGCGGGTGTTGCTTTTGGAGCTCCAGCGAGTGTTCACCGCGCTGGCGGAGGACCCCGGGGTGCGGGTGGTGCTGCTCACGGGGTCCGGGGACAAGGCCTTCTGCGCCGGGGCGGACCTGAAGGAGCGCCAGGGGATGTCCGAGGACGACATCCGGGCGCTCCTCGGGACCTACCGTGAGTCCTTCGGGGCCGTGGATCGGTGCCCCAGGCCCGTGGTGGCGGCGCTCAATGGCGTGGCCTTTGGCGGGGGCTTCGAGCTGGCCCTGGCGTGTGACCTGCGCGTGGCGGTGCCGGAGGCCGTAGTGGGACTGCCAGAGACGTCCCTGGCGATCATCCCCGGGGCCGGGGGCACCCAGCGCCTGGCGAGGCTCCTGGGGCCCGGGAGGGCCAAGGAGCTGATCCTGCTGGCCACCAGGCTCCCGGCTCCAGAGGCCCTGCGCCTCGGGCTCCTGACCGCGGTGGCCGAGCCCGGAGAAAGCGCCCTCCAGGCGGCCCGGAGGCTCACTGCTCCGCTGGTGAAGGGCGCCCCCATCGCGCTGGCGGCGGCCATGGACGCGGTGGACGTGGGCGCGGACCTCACCCTGGAGGAGGGGCTCCTCTGGGAGGCGAAGTGCTACGAGCGCACCCTTGGGAGCCGGGACCGCCGCGAGGCCCTGGAGGCCTTTGCCCAGAAGCGAAAGCCCGTCTACCGCGGGGAGTGAGCCACTTCCTCGTTCTACTCCTCGGCGGTGGCTAGATCCTTGTAATCGGCCCTCGCGCCTGGGGCTCCGTACACTGAGGCCAGCCCTGAGGACCCTGGCCACTCGTTCACCCTGGAGGTTGGTGTTGCTCGGGAAGACGCGGAGCGGCGACAGGGATGTTCCCGTCGCGGTGCGGTGAGGCAATCGCTGCGTCCGAAAGGCGCACCCCTGGAGCACGAGCGCAGCCATGAGAGACCCTGGGCGCCAGTCGGCGGCGACGGTCAAGGGCTCACCGTCGGGATTGAGGCGCGCGCTGTGGGTGACGCCCACCAGGGTGGCGCCGGTAGCACCCACCCCCACGGGGCTCCGCCACCGTAGGAAGGTGCCGCTCTGCGAGGCGCAGGCGACCGCAAGGAACTCCAGTCGTCGGGTGGCACCCTCGCTCGCCAGGGCGACATCGATCCCCGTGCGGGGGACATCCTGGCGGCCCAGCGTCGGGGTCTTCTGGTTGTCGAAGGAACAACCCGTGGTAACGACCTGCCCGCAAGCACCCTGGATCATAGCGCGGGCGAAGCCCTCGAAGCGACAGTTGTAGAACCGGAGTTGCAGCAGTCCGGCACCTCCCTCTGGTGGGGACAGTGAAATGGCGTCGCCATTCTCGTCGAGGATGGGCCGAAAGAGGCAGGACGAGAACTCCACCCGCGGGGGTGGGAGGGTCGACCCGGGAGGCCCCTGCACGCGCACCAACGGACCGCGAACGCCGTCGAAGCGACACTGCGTACAGGTGACCGCCAGGGGAGCTGCGACGCCCTGGGCTTCTACGTTGAGACAGGTGGGTGAAGGGGACGGGGTCCCAGGGAGGTTGGAGCGCAGCCAGACCCGGTCCAGATGGAACTGCACCGTCTCATCCACGGAGAGCATCGCCGCGCCGTCGAAGCGCTCCAGGGTGTAGAGAGTCGGGACGAAGCTCCAGCCGACGCCACCCCTCCCTCGCAGGCACACCGAGGCACCCAGGGCGGCAGGCGCACGGACCTCCACCGTCGACTGAAGGCGGTAGGAGCCCATCAACTCGACGGTCACGCTCCGACCGGACCGGAGGGACGAGTCGACCGCGCAGCGGAGCGCCGCTTGGAGCGCGGGCGCGTCATTTCGGTCGAACGCGGCGCCCGCGCCGAACCACTCCGGCAGGATGCCCGAGGAGGGAGGGGCCACGAAGCGCACACGGCCGTCGAGGGGAGCACGGGAAGAAAAGTGCTGCGCGGTGGTGGCCTCAAGGGCGCCCTCGACATCCAGGGCGATCCCCTCCTCCGGCGGAAAGACCAGCAGGGCCCCAGGCGGGAACCACAGCGTGACGTGCCTCGGGACCCGCAGGAGTGGCTGCCCGGGCGCCAGGTCCGAGGGGACCTCCAGCACCAGGGGCTCGCCAGGCAGGCACAGGAACCCGCCAGGAGGACCATCGGGGCCCACGCGACCGAGCTGGTCGAGGAGGGCCTGGAGCCGCCGCACGAGCTCCCCGCCGCGCGGTGGGTGCTCCTCGGCGCGGAAGCGCTCGGTGACATCAATGAAGCGTGGACCGAGGGTGCCCATGGCGCCTCAAAATCGCCCTGGCACCTGGACGGTGCGCTCCAACTGCCGTACGAGGTTCGCGACCACCAGCCCAGTGGATGGGCTGACACCAAAGATATTGATCCTGCCCTGCTCATCCCTTGTCCCGACGGAGAGCACAGAGCCCGTGAGGGTGCCCGCTTCGAGCAGGACCCGCGTGCCTGCGGCGGGGACAGGCTTGACGAAGAGGCAACCGGTGAGCGAGAGCGGCACACCGCGACCGTTGCCGTGCCAGCGCACCGCTGGAGGCCACTCGTCCCCCGCGATTGGTTCGAACTCCCTCACCGCGGGGTTGGTGGGTGAGGGACGATCTTGGAGCACGGTGCTGTGCCGCACGTTGAGCAGGGTGACCGGGCGGTTGACGCCCGCGCCGTTGATCCCCTCGTGCATGTCCAGGAAGGTGAAGCTCTGGGACTCCACATGGACGGCGGTGAAGCCCGCCGTCTCAACGGGCACGCCCTTGCCCTCCCCAGCGGGGAATTGCTCCTGCGGAGGCAAGTTCAGGAAGATGTCTGCGCCGTTGCCGACAAGGACCTCTTGCGCCGTACCTTTCCCGTCTCGTCTGCCAAGCGGGCGGTTGCCCTGACACACTCGGAGGGTGTGAAAGGCACAACCCTCGACCAGGAAGAAGCCTCCGAAGGCCCGGATCGCGGCGCGGGCGGGACCGGAGAACCAGCAATCCCGGAAGCCGACCGCGAAGGACTCCTTGGCTCTCAGCACCACGCCGTCCGCGCCGAGCCGCGGATCGGTTGAGGCGACGGTCTCCCCAAAGGACACGCCTCCCATGGAGAAGCGGCACTGCTCGAAGGAGGTGTTGGACAGGTCGTGTGCGCCGCTGACGATCCCATGCTCATCCTGGGTCAGCACCCTCGGAAAGGCGGTCCATAGGCTCGCCTCGCTCGCGGGGGGCAGCGGAGGACCGACCTGCACGAGCGCCTGCGACGCGTTCACGAAGGAGCAGCGCCGGAAGACCGTCAGGTGTGCGGGCGGGTGCCCCAGCGCGGGACCTCGCCGCATCGGTACGAGGGCCGGCTGCGTGTCCAGAAGGACGCACCGCCGTGCCCGGCGCAGTTCTGCGCCGGTCGAAGCATCGAACTTGAGCTCTTCGAGCACCGAACCGAAGCACCCACGAGAGACCAGCATCGCCGGGAATCGCTCCTGCGGCCGCGCTCCCAGCGTCGGGCTCGGGTACACATCCGCGGGAAAATCGAACTCATTGGACCACAGGAAGGTGGGCTGGCCGACGCCCACGCCGCCTCGCGGGGCGTTCCCGCGCAGGATGAAGCCCTCGGGGTTGCGCGCGTGCAACCGCCCCGGCGGCACCCCCAGGAACAACGGGGCGGCGAGCTGGTAGGACGCGATCAGGCGCACCGGGATCGTCGGGCGGGCGACATCGAAGTGAGTGGGCGACAGGGGGTTCCAGTGTCGATCGTTGTGCGCCGCGTTGAAGCACGCCTGGAGCGCTGCCGTGTCGATCAGCGCCTGCGCGACGCGGGTGATCATCGCATCTCTACGGCGAGCTTCAAGCGGCTGCGTTCCAGCCCCCCACCACTCCGGGAACACCTCCGGGATCCGAAGGCTCGTCAGGTACACGCGGCCCTGGACCAGGCGTGCCTGGTTCCAGCCGGACATGAGGCGGTCGTCATTCCGCTGCGTCTCGGCGGTCGCGAAGATCATCAGTTCGTTCGCGTTGATGCTTCCCTGGATGTTCACTGTGGAGTTGTCAGAGGCGGCGTCCAGGAATGCGCCAGGCGCGAACCAGAGCGTGATCTCCGGTGGGATGAGAAGGTCTTCGAAGGGACCCTCGAAGTCGGTCCCGGGGGACCTTGGGGTGGTGAAGCGGTCAATCCGGTACCGGCGGGGAGGCAGGTACAGGATCCCGCCACGCCGCGCATCTCTCTCCGCTGGCATGCCCAACAGATATCGGATGGCGCCGCGAATTCCTGCGCCAGCATCGGACCCTTCGTCATTGCTCAGCCACTGCCGATCGGGGCCAGGCGCACCTGGACTTCCAGGCTCTGTCAGGTTGATGAAGCGTTCACCGAATGCCACGACTCACTCTCCTTCCCACTGAAGCCATTCAGGAAAATACATCACTCGACGCGAGTTCCAAGTCCGTGGCCCCAGTGAGTACCGCCGGGACGTCCGTCCACTCGCCAGCGCAGATCGCGCCGAAGCCCGCTTGAACCTCCAAGAAAGACATCCACGGCCCCATTGTCTCGGAACTCAGCGATCTCATAGGGACCGGCCGAACCAGCACCGACGATCAGGTCGTCGAAACCGTCTCCGTTGACGTCGCCACCGGCACTCACATCCGATCCGATCGGGTAATTGCTATAGTTTACGCCCTCTTCAAATGGGCCCACCGCGAAGAGGTCTACGCGCGACATACGATCAATCAGATGCACAGGATGACCATTGAAGACGTAGATGAACCCGAAGGGTCCCGCCGGGCGAACAGAGGCAGTATTATGGCCAAATGCCAGATCACAACGGCCGTCTCCATTGTAGTCACCTTGCATGGACATGCGGGCAGTCGTATAGCCGAATTCCAGAGAATCAGGTGTTTCAAAGCGAAGAGTGGGCCTGAACGGATAGGCCCCCGGCACGCCCGCGTAGCACTCGACGTAGCGCAGTTGGGCAACGCAGAAGTCAGGGAGGCCGTCGCCGTTCAGGTCTCCCCCGGCCGACAAGGCCTTTTCGTAGTTCGTCGTGGTGGGCAGCACGAGTTCGATCCGCGAGCTGAGTACGGGTCCATCAGGTCCTCCAGGGACAAGGCCAAGGATGCGCCCCACGCTGAGGAGGAGGTCGGCGTAGCCGTCGCCATTCAAGTCCGCTCCTGCGCACTGTTCGCAGCCAGGGGTCAGGCGAGTGGGGAGGCGCCGCGCACTGAAGCCGCCTCCCCATTCCAGGGACGAGGCCTCCCCGCAGCGAATGATATCCAGATAGCCATCCCCGTCTATGTCACCTGCATTGCACAGACCTCGAGTGTCAGGGCGCTCCAGCAACGGCAACGCCTCCATGGAAGCACCGGGTCGGCCACGAAAGCTATACAGGGGATCCAGATCTTCGAGGCGACCACCTGAGCCCCAACCTACAAGGTCTGCCAGGCCGTCTCCATTGAAGTCACCTAGCGTCGGCGACAGCGCGAAGCCCCCCTGTTCCCTGGTCGGCACGAGATCCTCCGGCGGCTCCAGGCGCATGGCCCCTCCGCGGTAGACCTCAATCCTGTCGTGGTTGTGGTTGCCCGCGACCACATCGCTATAACCATCGCCATTGACATCGTGGATGGTGCCATAGCTGATGTCGTTGGGCGCGTCGCGGTGGCCGACCTCGAACTCCCAGGTGGCGCTGGTCCAGGCCACCGAGCCGCCGGGCCGAAGCCCCCGAACTCGCCAGAAGACCACCCCAGGCGCGAGCCGCTCCTCGGGCCTGATGGCGTCACCGGTGACCTCCAGCATGCGCACCATGCGGGTACAGGGCCGGTCCGCGCACAGCTCCAGGCGGGCCCGGGTGATGCCCTCGGGCAAGACCCACCGGAAGCTCGGGCGCTGCGACGATACACGGCTCCCCGAGTAGGGGCGCAGCAGCCTCGGCGGAAGGACCCTCGGGGGCACGGTCGCCCATGGGACGTCTCCAAAGACCTCAACCCGCGAGGGACGATCTGGCAGTGGCCCGGTGTCCCGAGGAGGGCGGTACGTGTCCTCTCCAGGGCCGCCCTCGGCCTCGTGGGCCATGGCATCCATGACCCTTGGCGCATCCATGGGCGGGACGCCCACGTCTGGGAGCACTGCAGCTCCGTCCCTCCCGGCGTCCATCGCAGCGGTGCACACGCAGGGTTCGTAGGTGCCGTCTGGGCCACATTGCTGCGCTCCCGACCGTCCGTCGGTACAGGCACAGGGGACGCTGTGGCGTGGCACGCAGCGATGGAGCTCGGTTCCGGTCCTTGGCGCATCGTCGGCGCCTTGGTTGCTGGAGCAGCCAAGGAGGTCTGCGCCTCCCGTCAGAAACGCGGCGACGAACCACTGGAAGGGCCCTTGACACCTCCGGGCTGGTGGTCCCCCAGCCACGGCGTCAACAGCAGGTGTCGCCGATAGCGCGCACCGTGATCATGGCGAAATCCCCCGCCCCGCCACCCGCCAGCTTCCACCGCAGCCAGCGCAAGAGGTACGACTCCATCATGGCGTCCAACCCCTTCTTTCCATCTTGAACGCCACCCATCATGACACCTCATGGGGGGGCGTCAAGGCCCTGCGGCAGGCAGAGGTCGAAGAGTAGACGGCGGGCTCAAGGTCCCAGGCATCGCCCTGGCGGCCCTCAAGGGATGAAGGGAACTGTCGGATGAGCGGCTACACATCCCTCTCGGTGACCCACGACGTCGGCTACCGCGGGGAGTGAGCGCGGGGGGCGGCGGCCCTCGCGCCTTGCGCCGAGGGGGCGCTTCCGGTAGGCACGCGGGCGATGTCCGACCAGCGTCTCAGGGAGCGCATCGCCCGGGTGGAGAAGGGCGGCGCGGAGAAGTACCACGTCAAGAACGCTCGCGAGGGCAAGCTCTTCGCGCGGGACCGCATCGCTCGGCTCCTGGACCCGGGGAGCTTCCAGGAGGACGGGGCCCTGGCCAACAACCAGGACCCGGAGCTCCCGGCGGACGGAGTGCTCACGGGGACGGGCACGGTGCAGGGACGCGCCGTGGCGCTCATGGCCAATGACTCCACGGTGAAGGCCGGCTCCTGGGGCTGGCGCACGGTGGAGAAGATTTTGCGTATCCAAGAGGTCGCCCAGCGGCTCCAATGCCCGCTGTTCTACCTGGTGGACTCCGCCGGGGCGCGGATCACGGACCAGCTCCAGATGTTCCCCGGGCGCCGGGGCGCGGGCAGGATCTTCTACAACCAGGTGCAGCTCTCGGGGCAGGTGCCGCAGGTGTGCCTGCTCTTCGGCCCCAGCGCCGCGGGGGGGGCGTACATCCCCGCCTTCTGCGACGTGGTGTGCATGGTCGAGGGCAACGCCAGCATGTACCTGGGCTCTCCCCGGATGGCCGAGATGGTCATCGGCGAGAAGGTCACCCTGGAGGAGATGGGTGGGGCCAAGATGCACTGCCAGGTCTCCGGCTGCGGGGACGTGCTGGTAAAATCCGAGGAGGAGGCCCTGGCCTGGGCGAAGCGCTACCTCGCGTGCATGCCCCAGCACTGGCGGGAGCTGCCTGCGCGCGTCGAGGGGGTCCAGCCCGACGCGTCGGGCAAGACCTTCGAGCAGCTCGTCCCCACGGACGAGAACAAGCCCTTCAACATGTACCACCTGCTCCGGGAGCTGGTGGACCGGGACAGCCTGGTGGAGATGAAGAAGCTCTTCGCCCAGGAGGTGATCACGGCCTTCGCGCGGATCGACGGCAGGCTCGTGGGGATCGTGGCCAACCAGCCCTTCTACAAGGGCGGCGTGCTCTTCGTAGACAGCGCCGACAAGGCCGCGCGGTTCATCTGGCTCTGCGATGCCTTCAACGTCCCGCTCTTGTACCTGGCGGACGTGCCGGGCTTCATGATCGGCACGCGGGTGGAGCGCCAGGGGATCATCCGGGCCGGGGCCAAGATGATCGCCGCGGTGAGCGAGGCCCGGGTCCCCAAGCTCTCGGTGATCGTGCGCAAGGCCTATGGGGCCGGGCTCTACGCCATGTGCGGTCCGGCCTTCGAGCCCGACGCATGCATCGCCCTGCCCACGGCGTCCATCGCGGTGATGGGCCCGCAGGCCGCCGTGAACGCCGTGTTCTTCAACAAGATCCAGGAGGTGCCCGAGGGGCCCGAGCGCGACGCCTACGTCCAGCGCCTGAGGGCGGAATACCGGGAGGACATTGACCTCTACAAGCTCGCCGGAGAGCTCGTGGTGGACGCCGTGGTGCCCTTCCCGGAGCTCCGGGCGGAGCTCGGGCGTAGACTCGACCGTATGGTGGCCCGGCAGTTGCCACGCCCGGCGAGGCACCACCTGGTCCCGCCGGTGTAGCGTCGTACAATCCACCAATGGCCAAGGCGAGGAAGGACCAGCACCCGAGGAGCGAGCCCCCGCCGCGCTCGTCGCTGCCGCCGCCGCCGTCCCGCCCGAAGGGGGACTCGCCCGGCTGGGGCTTCGCGGCGGTCATCGGGCTCGTGATCGCGTCCATCGTGGTGGTGGTCACCGTCACCCGCGCGGAGCCCCCGGACCGCGAGCGGGACCCCCTGGAGCTCACTGACCCGGCGGAGCTGCGCGCCGTGGTAGAGGGCGTCTCCCGGTGCATCCAGACCCAGGAGGGCCCCGACCACGAGCGCGCCGTGGCCGCGCTGGAGGCCCTGCACCCGCGCAGCCCCGGCCCCCTGGACCTGCGCGACGCCTGCGCCACCACCTACCGCGGGATGCTGGAGCTCCCGAGGCTCGTGGAGCTCCAGCGCCGGGCGCTCCTGCCGCCGGACGCCTCGGCGCCGCCGGCGGTGTCCGCCGAGGTGCTGGAGGCCAACCGCCAGGCCAACCGCATCATCGAGGAGGTGCGCGAGTCGCACCACCGCTGCTCGGCCCTCTATGAAGCCGGCTGCGGGCGCCTGGGGATCCAGCCCGCCTCGCGGTTCCATCGACGGTAGCGCAGGCGCCGTCCTACCACCCTATACCCGACGAGCGACCCGATGCTCCAGGTAGATCACGTCACCTTTGGTTACGGGGCGGACGTCCTCTTCGAGGACGTGTCCTTCACGCTCGCCGCGGGCGAGCGCATGGCCCTCGTGGCGCCCAACGGCCAGGGAAAGTCCAGCCTCCTCAAGATCATCGCCGGGGACCTCCGCCCGGACGAGGGCCGGGTGCTCCTCCCGAAGAGCACCCGCGTGGGGTACCTCCGGCAGTCCCATGAGCCCGAGGTCCGGGGCACCGTGCTGGAGGCCCTCATGGCGCCCTTCAGCGCGGCCCGCGAGGCCCGCCTGGCCCTCTCCGCCGCGGAGCTCGAGGCGGCGGACGGCGGCGCGCGCAGCCTGGAGCGCCTGCACCACGCCCAGGAGCGCTACCTCCAGTGCGGCGCCGACGCCGTCGAGCGCGAGGTGTCCATCCTCGCGGCCAGGGTGGGCTTCGAAGACCGGGACCTGGCGCGCCCCGTCGGGTCCCTCTCCGGCGGCGAGCGAGGGCGGCTTCAGCTCGCCACGGTGCTGGCCAGCCGCCCGGAGCTCCTCCTCCTGGACGAGCCCACCAACCACCTGGACATCGAAAGCACCGAGTGGCTCGAAGGGTTCCTGAAGGCGTACCCCGGCGCCGCGGTGGTGGTCTCCCACGACCGGGCCTTCCTCGACGCCGTGTGCCCGCGCACGGGTGAGCTCGGGCTCTTGCGCTTTCGTTTGTATACAGCGCCCTACACCCGGTATCTCACCCTCCGGGAGGAGGAGCTCCAGCGGGAGCGCCGGGCTGTGGAGCTTCAGCGCCAACAGCTTGAAAAGACTGAAGATTTCATTCGTCGGAACCTGGCCGGGCAGAAGACCAACCAGGCCAAGAGCTGCCGCAGGGCCCTGGACAAGGTGGCGCGGCTTGAGAACCCCGAGGACGTCTGGGCGGACGCGAGGAAGCTCGGGCTGCGCTTTGCGCCGGGGCGGCGCTCCGGGGACGTGGTGCTGGAGGCCACGGGGCTCGGGGCTCGCCGGGGGGGCCGGGGGCTCTTCTCGGGAATGGACCTGAGGGTCAAGCGGTTGGAGCGGCTGGCCATCGTCGGCCCCAACGGCAGCGGCAAGAGCACGCTCCTCAAGCGCCTCGCGGGGGTTGCCCCAGGGGCACCGGAGGACTCCACGGACGAGGGCGAGGTTCGCCTCGGGACCAACCTGGACATGGGCTACTTCGATCAGCACCTGGAGTCGCTGAACCCCCAGGGGAGCTGCATCGACGCGATCCGGGAGGTGCGCCCGGACCTGGTGGTGGACGCCGCGAGGCAGTACCTGGCGCGCTTTCGGTTCTACGGTGACGACCCCTTCCGGGCCGTGGGGAGCCTCTCCGGGGGCGAGCGCACGCGGGTGGCGCTGGCGCGGCTCCTCCTGGTGCCTCGGAACCTCCTGCTCCTGGACGAGCCCACCAACCACCTGGACATCCCCGCCAGCGAGATCCTGGAAGAGGCCCTCCGGCGCTTTGACGGCACGTTGATCGTGGTGTCCCACGACCGGTATTTCCTCTCCCGCGTGGCCACCCGCGTGGTGCACCTGGACGGCGTCGGCGGGGTGAGCCAGTTCCCTGGCACCTACGATGATTTCCGGGACGCCGCCACCCGCCCGAAGCGAGACCTTCGCCCCCTCTCTCACCCCCCCCCGCCCAGGGGTCCCGAAGAGCCCGCCCGGGGCCGAGAGTCCCACGAGGACCGAAAGCGCCGCGCCCGCGAGGAGGAGAAGCGCCAGCGCCGGGTGGCCGAGCTGGAGGGGCTCATCGGCAAGGGCGAGGCGAGGCTCAAGGCCCTGCGCCTGGAGCTCCAGCAGGCCCCGGGGGACCAGTGGGAGCTCCTCGCGCGCCTGGCCGACGAGGAGCAGCTCCTCGGCAAGAAGGTAGATGGCTGGACCGACGAGTGGATGCGCCTCCAGGAGCAGGGCAATGCGTGAGCGAAGCGTAGGCCGTTGGGTGGTGCTGGCGCTGGCGCTCACCGCCGCGTGCCGCAGGGCCGCCCTCGGGGTGCGCGATGGCGCCGTGGCCGTGGTCGACGGGGGAGCGGGCTCCGCGTCGCCCGCGGCGACCTTCGTGGTGCGTCGGGACAGCGCGGACCTGGTGTTCTTCTGGTTCGGGCCCGACGGAGGGACGCACCTGGCCAGCCGCGTGGACGAGGTCCCGGCGCCCTCTCGCCGGGCCGTCCGGGTGGACCCCCCGAGGCCCGAGCAGCGGCCCCCCGGGTGGATCTACCTCACGAACCTGGAGAGGCCCAACGCCGACGGATCGTTTCCGCTCCGGGCGGTGCGTACGGACGAGGTGGCCCAGGAGCTCGCGAGGCTCACGGGGCTGCGGGACCTGGGCTCTCCGGTGCCCCTCGCGCCCTCTGCCGGGCAGGTGGGCGGGCGCGACGGGGGCGCCGGGGGGCAGCGGGTGGCCCGCGGTGAGGTGGTGATCTACGGGGCCTCGTGGTGCAGCGCATGCCACCAGGCGGCGGCGTACCTGCGGCAGAGGAACGTGGCCTTCGTGGAGAAGGACATCGAGCAGGACCCCGCGGCCCAGGAGGAGATGGCCGACAAGGCCCGACGTGCGGGCGTACCCCTGGGGAGCATCCCCATTCTGGATGTCCGAGGGCACATCCTCCGGGGCTTCTCTCCGCCGGAGATAGATCGCGCCCTGGCGGGCGGGTGACTTGCTAGAGTCCCCCCGTGGCCCCGAACCCGCCCATTCGGATGACGGACCGCAAGTGGCTCCAGTCCGTGGTGAAGGTGGGCGCCCGCCGACCGCACGTCACGGACCTGTACCACTTCCTCCTGGAGAGGCCCTGGCGCTGGCTCCTGGTGGCGATCCTCGCGGTGTACCTGTCCGTCAACGCGGCCTTCGCGGGGCTCTACCTCCTGGGGGGAGACTGCCTGGAGAACGCCCGGCCGGGGAGCTTCACCGACGCGTTCTTCTTCAGCGTGCAGACCATGGCCACCATCGGGTACGGCAAGATGGTCCCGAGGACCGCGTACGCCAACGCGCTGGTCACCCTGGAGGCCCTCCTCGGGATGATGTCCACGGCGATGGCCACGGGGATGATGTTCGCCAAGTTCGCGCGCCCCTCGGCGCGGGTGCTCTTCTCCCGCGTGGCCGTGGTGTGCGAGCGAGACGGCGTCCGGTGCCTGATGTTCCGCATGGCCAACGAGCGCGGCAACCAGCTCATCGAGGCCTCGCTCCGGCTGGTGCTCACCCGCAACGAGACCACCCGGGAGGCGGAGCCCGTCCGGCGCTTCTACGACCTGGAGCTCCAGCGCAGCCAGAACCCCACCTTCGCCCTCTCGTGGACGGCGATCCACCCGCTCACCCCCGCCTCGGCGCTCCACGGCATGACCCCCGAGGCGCTGGTCACCCAGAGCGTGTCCATCATCGCCTCCCTGGTGGGCATCGATGAGACCTCGGGGCAGACCGTCCACGCGCGGCACACCTACGTCGCCGACGACCTCCGCTGGGGGATGCGCTTCAAGGACATCCTGTCCACCCTCCCGGACGGCCGCAGGCAGGTGGACTACACCCTCTTTCATGATACCCAGGACCAGGAAACCTAGTACCTCGGGCGGAGCTCCGGTGGTATGCTCACCGTCCGCTGATGGGCGCCGTCGGATCAGGGTGGGTGCTGCTGGTCGAGGACGACCCCGAGGTCTCCCGCGGCCTGGCCCGGAGCCTGCGGGCTCGGGGGCTGGAGGTCCAGACCGTGGAGAATGGCGCCGTGGCCCTGGAGCTCCTGCACCGGGGCGAGCACCCCGGGGTCATCCTCCTGGATCTCACCATGCCCGTGATGAACGGCTGGCAGTTCATCGAGGCCCTCCGCGCCGACCTCCACCTTCGGGCGCTGCCCGTGGTGGTGCTCACCGCGCACCCGATGGACCCCCGGAACGCTACCCTGGACGTGGCCTCCATCGTGATGAAGCCCCCGGACTTCGATCACCTGGTGGCCCTCGTCCGGGGGCTCCTGGCCGGGTGAACGGCCACGCTGGCGGTGGCGCCCGGATGCGCCGTATGATGTGCGTGATGACCGAGGGGGCCGAGCCATGACACCGCCGGGAGGAGGGCAGAACCCCAGGGTCCCGGAGCCCAGGCGCCTCGGGCGCTTCGACCTCCTGGCGGAGCTTGGCAAGGGAGGTCTCACCACGACCTACCTCGCCCGCAGTGTCGCACAGGGTGGCTTCCAGCGCCTGGTGGCGCTCAAGGTGGTGCACCCGGAGCTGGTGCTCTCGGAGGGCTTCCTCGACGGGTTCTTCGACGAGGTGCACATGGCCGCGGAGGTGCGCCACGCCAACGTGTGCACGGTGATCGACGCCGCCCTGGAAGGGGGCGCGGCCTATGTGGTGGCGGAGTACATCGAAGGCGACACCCTCGCGGCCCTGGTGAGGGCCTGCGTCCGGGAGGGCGTCAAGCTCGCGCCGGGGATCGTCCTGAGGGTCGCCCTGGACGCCCTGGCGGGCCTCCACGCGGCCCACGAGCGGGTGGACACGGACGGCAGCCCGGCCCCGCTGGTGCACCGGGACGTGTCTCCCTGGAACGTCATGGTGGGCGTCGATGGCGTCGCCCGGATCACGGACTTTGGCTTCGCCCGCGCGGCCGGGCGGGTCAGCGTCACCAAGGTCAAGAACCTCCAGCGGCGCCTCGGGTACGTCGCCCCGGAGCAGCTCTCGGGGCGGCCCGTGGACCGCCGCGGGGACCTCTTCTGCCTCGCCGCCGCGCTCTGGGAGACGCTCACCCTGAGACCCCTCTACGCGGGCTCCCCGGACGACTCTCGCTCGCGCTGGGTGGCCCGGGGTGCGTACCTCTCGTTGCGCACCGTGGACCCGTCGCTCCCCGTGGTGCTCGACCGCATCCTTGAGCGGGCCTTGATGCTCGACCCGGCCCAGCGCTACGCCAGCGCTGCGGCCATGGCCGATGAGCTCGAGGCCCAGCTCGGGGCCGAGGTCGCCTCGGCGCGGGAGGTCTCCCGCGCGGTGCTGGCCCTCTGCGCCGCGCGGCTGGAGGTCGAGCGCTCCATCGTCCGCGCCGCCCAGACCGGCGCCGGCGGGAGCGTCCACCCTCGGGTGACGCCTTCGGCCGGGACCCGGGCCGTCCCAAAGGTGACGGACTCGGGCTTGAGCATCTTCCGCGCGGACACCCAGGCCGGCCCGAGGGTGCCTGTGACCAAGGGCACCCTCGGCGCCGCGGGTCACACCCCCGCCCCCCGAGGCCCGGTCTCTCGGGGCACCATCCGGGGGCAGACCCCGCCGGGCGGCTGGGGCCTCCGGGGAGGCACCCCCGTGCGCGGGGTGACCCCACCCCCAAAACCCGTGTCCGAGGTCGAAGCCGGCGCTCGCTGGGACTCCACGCCACCGGCGGCTCCGGGAAGCAACGCCCCCCCCTCCCTCGGGACCCCGGGGAGCGTGCACCGCCCGGCCACCAAGACCAAGACCACGCTGATGTTTGGCGGACCCAACGCGGACAACGTCCGGGCCGTCGCCCGCGGGGAGACCTCGGAGCCCCCCGCAGGTCCCTCGGAGCCCGCGCCGGTGGTGCCCGAGGGGCGCTCGCCGACGCCCTTTCGCATCGGCCCTCCGTTGCCGCCCTCGGAGTTCCCGCCGGCCCAGGAGCCTCACGCGTCCCCGGAGAGCGCCCGGAGAGAGTCGTACCGGGACTCCTTCGTGCCCACGATCTCCGAGCCGCCGCCCGCGGTGCTCCGCTCGGACCGGCCCTCGTCCCCCGAGGAGCCCGAGCTGGAGCTCGCCCTGCCCACGGCCTCGGAGACCGTCGGCGCCGTCGTGGCCCGCGTGGCCGTGGCCAGCGCAGACCTCGGGGCCCGCCACGAGGTCTCCGAGGTCTCCGTGGAAGGCGCCGCGGACTACGATCCCCGCGCCCCGGTCGCCGTGCAGCGGCACTTCCCCGCCCAGTCGGCCCATGGGTTCCCGGGGAGCGTGCCCTCGTCTCTCACCCGAGAGACGCTGGATGCGCCCGCCCAGGACCTCGGACCCGCGCCCCCACCACCCCGTCCGAAACCCGCCCCCGCCCCCGCCCCGACACCGGCCCGAGAAGCCCCAGCGCCCAGGCGAACGCCGGAGCACCCCGCGGAGGCTGCCAGGCCCTCCCTGGACCCGGGGCTGGCCGTGGTGGCGCCGCTCAGCCCACGCTTCGTCCAACCCAAGAGCTTCTCTCCGCCGCCGACCTCCCAGGTCCGGTCGCTCCTCGTGCGCATCGCCGTCGGCACCGCCGTGGGCCTCGCCGTGGGCCTGCCGCTCTTGTTCTATCTCTCCCGAAGGTAGGACCTTTCCCTACGTTTCCATACGTCACCCGGGACCGAGGAGGTTTCCCCGGTGCTGGGCGGAGCCCTCCATGGCGCGGTGCAGGACGAGGTTCTTGCCGGCTTCCTTGCCGTGGCCAAAGGCCTCCGGGGCCACGCGGCTGCCGGTCTGCACGGTTCGAATCCGAGGGTAGCGCTGGCGGAGGTAGAGGTTGAGCGCGGGATCCCCCAGCCAGAGCAGCCCCCGGGCGTGGTCGCCGCGGCGCTCGCCGTCGAGCTTCTCCAGGAAGCCCTGCATCACCCCCGAGAGGAACGAGCGCCGGTCGCGGTCCCGGGCGATGCCCCGGGCGCGCTTATGGACCGTCCAGAGGGCCTCTGCGGTGTGCGTGAGGAAGCTGTACACATACGCCGCGAGCTCCAGGTTGTCGCGGGTGCCGCAGACCTCCAGGACGGTCCCTCGGAGGCCCTCCCGGGGCCTCCAGACCGGCACCCAGATGGTCTCGACGAAGAAATGCCGGTGGAGGATCACCGCCAGGAACTTCAGGTGCGCCTCCACGCGCCCGGAGGGCGCCCCGAGGTGCCGGAAATGGTGGTCCCGGCGCTCTCCGAGGGACACCTGCTCCAGGTTGTGCTTGAGCATCAGCCGCCGGGCGGCGTCCATGGCGCTCTGGGCCTCGTGCTCGTTGGGGCTCCGGGCCAGGGCCAGGAGCTTCCGGATGCGCTCCAGCACCGCGGCGCTGCCGTCCGTCGCCCCGGCCTCGGGGGTCCCCTTGGCGCGGCCGTCGATGCCTCGGGCCTCGCAGACCCGCTGGAAGGTCTCTCCATGGGCGGTCTCCTCCCGCGCGCCCAGCACCTCGTCGGTGTACTGGTGGGCCATCTCGTGCTTGAGGAGCTCCAGCACCACGCCCCAGCCGAGGGTGAGCACGGCCTCGCGGGAGAGCTCCAGGGTCCGGGTGTCCCGGGCCCACTGCCCGAGGCGTCCTCGGGTGTCCGAGAGGTTGAGCGTGGGGGGCCGGAGGCACCCAGCGAAGAGGTCCCGGTTGTAGTCCACCCAGGCCCGGGACAGCTCCCGGAGGGTCAGGGCCTCCAGCGCCGCTGTGAGGTCTTCCGTGCGATTCATCGCCGGACACGTTGCCTTGTGGCACAAAACCGCGCAAACCTGTGACGGGCGGACCCCAAGAATTCCACCCTGGGGTCCCTCCAAGACAGGCGATGCTGCCCCCCCGCCGGGCCCAACCCCCACCGATTCCACCGCAGGCGCGGCGGCGCCGTCCTCCGCCCGTGCCTCCGGAGGCGCTGAGACCCCGGGTCCTGCCCACGGAGCTGCCTACGGACGCGCTGGTCCAGCGGGCGCTGGGGGGTGACGGCCGGGCCTTCGGCGCCCTGGTCCTGCGGTACCGCCCGAGGATCCTCGCGCTGTGCCTGCAGCTCACGGGCAGCCAGGCCGAGGCCGAGGACTGCGCCCAGGAGGTCTTCCTCAGGGCGTTCCAGAACCTCTCGCGCTTCGAGGGGCGCAGCGCGTTCTTCACCTGGCTCTACCGCATCGCGGTGAACCGCTCGCTGGAGGTCCTCCAGCAGCGCCGCGCCCGTGGTGGCGTAGGGCTGGACGACCCGAGGGTGGCCCTGGCCGTGGCCGTGGACGCCTCCGGGGACCCCCAGCGGGCGGTGCAGCTCCGGGAGACCTACGCCCAGCTCGTCCGCGCCTTTGACCAGCTCACGCCGCTCCTGCGCACCACCGTGGCGCTGACCACCCTCCAGGGGCTCTCCCACGCCGAGGCCGCGGCGGTGCTGGGCACCCAGGAGGGCACCATCGGGTGGAGGCTCCACGAGGCCCGGGAGCAGCTCCGCCGGGCGCTCTTCCCGGTGGCCTCGGAGCCCGCAGAGGGTGTCCAGGCCCCGTCCACGGGCGCGCTGATCCCAAGGAATCGCCGCCCCCGGGTGCCCCAGCGGGAGGACGACAGCCAGATCACCAACCTGGCCTTCGCCCTGGCCTCGGCGCTTTCCGCGTAGCGCTTCCGTCGTTGACGCGGGGCGCCCGTCGGGGTTCTCATCCGCGGGCTCTCTGCCAGGAGGCGAAGCCCGATGCGGATCTCGTGCGTCATCCTGTCCTTCAACTCTGCGCGCTTCATTGACAAGTGCGTGCGCTCCCTGGCCACGGCCCTGCACAAGACCGCCGAGCCCGACGAGGCCTGGGTCGTGGAGAACGGCTCCCGGGACGGGAGCGCCGACCTCCTCCGGGGTCTGGAGAAGGAGTTCCCGTGGCTCCACGTGCTCTACATGGACCACAACACCGGCACCACCGTGAGCCGCAACATGGCCTTGCGCAAGGCCACCGGGCGCTACCTCCTGGTGCTGGACTCCGACGCGTACGTCCCCGAGGGCACCGTGGAGCCCCTCCTGGCGCGACTGGACCGCGACCCGGACTGCGGCCTCGTGGTCCCGAGGCTCATGTACCCGAGCGGCAACCTCCAGCTCTCCACGGACGTGTTCCCCACGGTGGTGCGCAAGGCCGAGCGCTTCCTGGCGCTCAAGAAGCTGGAGGCGAAGAACCACGCCGCCGCCTGGCCCACGGAGCCCTCCATCGTGGACTACGCCATCTCGGCCTTCTGGCTCTTCCGCCGGGACGTGCTGGACAAGGTCGGCTACCTCGACGAGAAGATCTTCTACTCCCCGGAGGACGTGGACTACTGCCTGCGCATCTGGGAGGCCGGCTACAAGATCGTCTACGACCCGGCGGTGCACGCCGTCCATGACGCCCAGGAGATCTCCCGGGGCTTCCCCTTGAAGCTCATCACCCTGAGCCACGCCAGGGGCCTCGGGTACCTCTTCTGGAAGCACCGCTACGCCCTGGGTCACGGCGACCTCTACAAGCGCCTGAAGCGCCACGAGCACACGCTCTAGCGGCGCCGACGAAGCGCCAGAAGTCCAATGATTACAAATAGATAGCTGCTGCTTGGGGCCCCTCGGGCGCCGCGGCAGGCGCAGCCCTCGGAGCCCGCCAGGGCGCTCACCCTGGCGCCGGGTCTGGGCGGCGTGAGGACCACGAAGGCGCTCGCGGTGGCCGCGTGGCCCCCCACGTCGGTGACGGTGGCGTAGACGCTGTAGCGCCCCTCCGGGAGCGGGGCGCCCAGGGCGGTGGTGCCGTTCCAGTCGAAGCGCACCGTGCGGGAGCCCGCGGGCTGGCGGAAATCAAAGTCGTCCAGGGTGCGCAGGAGGCTCCCGTCGGGGTAGCGAAGCTCCGCGCGGAAGGAGGCCACGCCGGTGCGGTCCCGGGCCTCCACCACCAGGGTCGAGTGCTCGCCCGCCAGCGGCGCGAACGCGGGGGGTGTGGCCTCAGCGCGCAGCGTGGGCGGCGACCGATCGACCACGGTGACCCCGTCGGAGAGCACCTCGGCGCTGGAGCCTCCGGGGCCCGTGGCGATCACGCTCACGCGGTAGCGCCCTCCGAGGCGCAGGGGCAGCTCGGTGAAGCGCCCCTCCGGTCCCGGGAGGGTCTGGTAGTCCGGGAAGGTGAGCGCGGTGCCCGAGCTCGTGGTGACCGCGGCGAGGTACCCGGTGGCTCCCGGGACCGCATCCCAGCGCGCCCACAGCGTGTTGAAGGTCTCGACCTCGTCCACGTCGTCCGCGGGGTGACCGCCCTCGGGGTCCGTGTCCTGCACGCCCGCGGGGGGCTCGTACCCACGGGGTCCCAGGGCGTAGAGGTACCCGTTGGCGGCGGTGACCAGCACGTCGTCGGTGCCGTCTCCGTCGGCGTCGGCAAGCACGGGCTCGCCGACGGGATAACGGAAATCCATGGCCCAGCGCAGGGACAGCGTGCACGGGTCCAGCGCGTAGAGCCACCCGTCGGTGCTCCCCGCCAGCACGGCCTGGTGCCCCTCACCGTCCAGGTCCGCGATGGCCGAGAGGTTGGTGAGCGTGCCCGGCGCCCTCCCGGCGGGCACCAATCCCGGGCTGCGGTACGCCTGGCCCTGGGCCAGGGTCACCCTGGCATGCTCCAGGCCCTCCCTGGGAGGCCCCTCGGGGCTCACCCTGGAGGGGCGCAGGGTGACCACCTCGCCGGTGGAGAGCAGCGGCACGGACAGCATGCGCTCGCCCTCGCACAGCACCGACGCCCCGGCGGGGTAGGAGCGCTGCCCGGGCCACAGGCCCGCGGTGCGCAAGGCCCCTTCGCGCACCGTGAAGAGCCGGTCCGGGGCGAAGCTCCCGCCGGTCCATACGCCGAGCGCGCCGTCCGCGGCGAAGCGATCGACCACGGCGACGCCGTACCCGATGTTGTCCGTGTCCTCGGCGAAGAGCTCGCCGGTGGCGCCGTCCAGGACAATGAGCCCGTTGACCGCGGAGACCAGGTCCGCGGTGCCGTCCCCGGTGAGGTCCGCCACGGCGAAGGACGTGAGGCCCGCCCGCACCACGCGCTGGAAGCCTCGCCAGCGGACGGCGCCGTCGTAGCCTCGGAGTCCGGTGGGCCGGAGAACGGAGCCCGGGTCCAGGCGCAGGAGCACCAGGTCCTCGGCGGGCTCTCCCCGGCGACGCACCGGGAGGAGGTCCGCCGCGAGCACGCTCCCCCGAGGGCCCGCCGCGTCGGCCGAGCGCCAACGCACGCGGCCGTCCTGGGGCTCCAGCGCGAGCACGTCCCGGCCGTCCACCGCGGCGACCTCCAGGGACCCGTCGCCGTCCAGGTCCAGGAGCGCCGGAAACGACGCCCTGGGCACGCTCCAGCGCACTCTGGGGGGCGCGGCCAGGGACGCTCCCGAGGCGTCCAGCCGCAGGAGCGCCGGGCGCGAGTCCCGCACCACCACCGAGGGTGCGGTCGACGGCGCGCCGAGGGTTCCCACCACGGGCGTGTGGGGCGTGGCGCTGGTGCCGGCGTAGTAGCCCCCGACGCGCATCCCGGGGATGGTGAACTCCGCCCCGACGATGCGATTGGTGGACGCGAGCGTACGGTCCAGGGCCTGGAGGTACCCGTCGGAGGTCACCACCACGGTCTGCTCGTAGGGCCGCGAGAGCCCCGAGGCCCGGTCCGCGGTGAGCACCGTGGAGGCGTCCAGGGAGAACACCCCGAGGCGCCGCGGCGACGACCCCTGGAGGTCCCAGCCCTCGACAGCCCGCGCCGAGCGCAGCTCCACGGGCACCGTGGGGTCGTACGGCACCAGCAGGAGCTCGCGGGCCGGGTCCTCGTCGAGCTGCACCGTGAGCGTGCGGGACGCCCACGCCTGGCGGAGCGTGAGGGTGTGGTCCGTGCGCCGCAGGGGCGCCACGGCCGGGAGGGTCCACCGTGGGACGAGCCGGGAGCCCTGCAGGGCGATGGCCTGGAGCCGGTCTTCGTGCGTCACCAGGAGCGTGCGGCGCCCGTCCCCGTCGAGGTCCGCGACGCCGACGAGCTCTCCCTCCGGCAGCGAAGCGCGGACCACACCCGTGCGGGCGTCGCGCACCTCCAGGCTCCAGCGGGCGCGGTCCGGGTCGAAGAACCCGACGGCCAGCTCCGGGGTGCCGTCCCGGTCCAGGTCCCCGACGCCGTCGAGGTCCACGGTGATGTTCCCCCTCACGCGCTCCGGGGCGTTGGCCTCCCACACGGGGCGGGAGCCCGCGGGGGCGCCGGGAGAGAAGTCCCACACGGCGATCCTGCGCGCCCCGGAGGGGCTCCCGCCGGAGGTGGCCGTGCCGTTGGTCAGGAGCACAAGCTCCAGGCCCGGGTCTGCGTCCAGGTTCACGAGCGTGCCCGTGGAGAAGGGCGTGAACCACCCCGAGGACGGCGCGGTGATGGCGCTCACCCTGCGGCCGGAGCGCCCATCGAAGACGGGCATCGCCAGGGGAGAGGTGACCAGCACCACCTCGGCCCTGCCGTCACCGTCCAGGTCCCCGAGGAGGTCCGCCTGGGTGCCGCACTGCTCGGGGTTCGGCTCCAGCCGCCAGAGCTCCTCCGGCGAGGCGTAGCCGCGCGGGAAGGAGTACGCCACCGCCGGGTGCGGCGCGTTCAGGCACTGGCCCACGTAGAGGTCCGGGCGCCCGTCCCCGTCGAGGTCCGCGACGCGGGCCGCGCTCACCACGCCGCGGAGGGCGCGGGGCAGGGACCACAGGAGGCGCCCGTCGCGCCCATCGAGGATCAGCACGGCGCCGTTGGCGCCGAGGGCCAGCACCTCGCGGCGGCCCTCGCCGTCGAGGTCCGTCAGGCCCACCAGGGTCTGCGCCTCCAGGAGCGCGCTCTCCCACACGATGGTGTCGTCCGCGCGCTTGGCCAGCACGCGCCCGCCGGCGACGTACAGCACCTCCTCGGCGCGGTCGCCGACGCCGTCGAGGTCGTCCATCAGGAGCTGGTCCCCGCGGACGCTGCCGCCGAGGTAGTGGCGCCACCGCACCGTGGGCGCGCGCAGCGCGGCGTGCCCCTCGCTCCGCGCGGTGCGCGCGGGGTCGTGGCGCCCGGTGCGCCAGGCGTCCGCGCCGGCGTTCGCGCTGTAGAGGGCGAAGGCGAGCAGTGCCGCGCGGCGCATCACCTCCCAGTCTAGCGCGCCCCCGCCCCCGCGCTCACGGATTCGGCACGTGCCTCGCCAGGAACGTGAACGTGTCCTCCCAGCAGCGCTTCGCGTTCTCGCGCCAGACAAACGCGTGGAAGGCGTGGACCTCGCCGGTGTAGTACCGCGCCTCACACGGGACCTCCAGCGCCTCCAGCGCGCGGGCCATCCGGCGGGTGTCATCCAACAGCGGGTCCCGCGTCCCCACCGGGAGGAAGAAGGGCGCCAGCGGGCGCGAGGGCCGCTCTCCGCGCTCCAGGACGCTCACCGGGTCCGCGAGGTCCTCCGCGCGGAGAGGGTCGCCCAGGTACGCCAGGCTCACCTCCTTGATGCGGTCCGCGAGCCACCACGGGAGCCTCCGGCGGCGGCCCAGGCGCCCCGGGTCGCTCACCTGGAACATCCCGCAGGAGGCCACCACCGCGCGCGGTGTCACCCCCGTGGCGTACACCTCCCGGGCGAAGGCCTCCGGGCGCTCGTACGCCGTGGTGAGCGCCAATGAGGCCGAGAGGTTGGCCCCGGCGCTCTCCCCGGCGAACACCAGGCGCCCGGGGTCCGCGCCCAGCGACGGCCCGCGCTCCAGCACCCACCGCAGGGCGCGGGAGGCGTCCTCCAGCGCGGCGGGGAACGGGTGCCTCGGCGCCAGGCGGTAGCTGGCGTTGAACACCAGGTACCCCTGGCGCGCGAACGCAAGCCCCATCAGCCAATGGGTGTCCTTGGACAGGATCCGGAAGCCGCCGCCGTGGAGGTAGAGAACCGTAGGGAAAGGTGGGCTCCCGCGGGGGATGTACACATCCAGCCGGTGCTCCGGGAGGCCGGAGGTGGTGTAGGCCAGGTCCCGCTGGACGGTGACCTCATGGCGGCGGGGGTCCGCCCTGGGGTGGAGCCTGCCGACCCGGGAGATGCTCCGGAAGAAGTTGTCCACCACGGCGGCGCCGGCGGCCTGGCGGAGGGCGTCGAGGCGGCGCTTCACGGCTTTGGGATCCTCAGGGTCTTGGAGATCATGGCGCAGCCGGAGACAAAGAACACCAGCGCGATGGGGTGCAGGTCCCAGGGCCCCAGGTGCCACACCCCGAGGGGCAGGAGCGGGCCGGTGCGGCCCTCGCGCTGGAGCTGGAAGAGCCCGAGGACGAGCACCAGGCTGGTGGGGATGGGGGTTCCCTCGTAGTAGCGCACCTTGCCGGACTCATCGGCCAGGGCGGCCGCGGTGGCGTTGAAGCGCGCGAGGCGCGAGATCCCGCACCCGACGAAGAACGTGAGCACCGCGCCGTCCCAGCCGCCCTGGAGCCCGAGGACAAAGCCCAGCGCGGCAGGGGCGACGCCGAAGCTCACCAGGTCCGCCAGCGAGTCGAGCTCCTGGCCGAGGAGCGAGACCTTGTGCCTCCAGCGCGCGATGCGCCCGTCCAGCACGTCGCAGAGGAGGGCCAGCGGGAGCAGGGCGAAGGACCCGAGGAGGAAGCCCTCGTCCCGGGTGGAGAGGTACTTCATGGCCCCGAGGACCGCGGCCATGCCCGCGAAGCCATTGGCGAGGGTGAAGAAATCCGCGAGCTGGAAGTCTCGGATCATCGAGAAGTGTCGAGGTCTCTCCGGCTCGGTCATCGGCGCCCCCCATACCCTGGCATAGGTCCGCGGAGGGTGCGAGGCCCCCGCGAGAGAGCGTACACTATGCGGCAGCGACGCCGCGGTCTGGCGGACCGGGGCGTTCCCAATGGAGGTACTCCCATGGCTCGACGGTGCTACGCGATGCTCGTTGGTGTCGCCCTCGGGGCGTCCGGGTGTGTGATCGAGACCAGCGGGCCGGCGCAGTCCGCCGGCACCGTGGACTGGTCCACCAACGCCACGCGCTTCCGAGGACAGAACGGCACCCGGGTGACCTACGTGTGCCCGGGGCCCGGCTCCGCGCGCACCGTGTGGGGCACGGACCTCTACACCGACGACTCGTCGGTGTGCACCGCGGGGGTGCACGCGGGGCGCCTCACCCTGGGCGGTGGGAGCGTCACCATCGAGCTCCGTCCAGGCGCCTCGGGCTACGTAGGCAGCGCCCGCAACGGGGTGACGTCCAGCAACTATGGGAGCTGGTCCGGGAGCTTCGTCTTCCCGTAGGGGTCAACGGAGCGCGGCCACGGCGTCGATTTCGACGCGCACGTCGCGCGGCAGCCGGGAGACCTCCACCGTGGCCCGGGCCGGTGGAGCGCCCGAAAAGAACGCCCCATACGCCTCGTTGACCGCGGAGAAGTCCTCCAGGTCCGTGAGGAAGATGGTGGTCTTGAGCACCCGCTCCAGCCCGCTGCCGGCGGCCTCCAGGACCGCCCGGAGGTTCTCCAGGACGCGCCGGGTCTGGGCGACCACGTCCGCGCCCACCACCTGCCCCGTGGCGGGGTCCAGGGCGATCTGCCCGGAGCAGAAGACCAGCCCGTTGGCCACCACGGCCTGGGAGTAGGGCCCGATGGCCCGGGGGGCGAGCGCCGTGCTCACCGCGCGAGGAGCGTCACTCATGGCTCTTCCCTCGCATACGCGGGCCCCGGGCGCAACGCCCCGCTGGTACACTCCGGCGGGTGGAGCCCGGAGATCCCAGAGCCTTGGAGCGCCGCGCGCTGGAGCTCGTGCGCCTCCTCGACGAGGACGCCCGGGGTGCCCTCCTCCAGGGCGCGCTCCTCAGGGCCCGGCAGCGGGACCTCGGGCCCGCCCCCACCCCCGAGGCCGTGAGGGCGCAGGCCCTGGCCTTCCGCAAGGCCCGGGGGCTCCTGAAGGCCTCGGAGCTCGACCGCTGGCTCTCCTCCCGGGCCCTGACCCCGCGGGGCTTCGCGGCGTTGATGGCCGACGAGGCCCGGGTGCTCGTGGCCCAGGGTGAGGGCGGAGCGGTCACGCCCGGGGACGTGCTGGACTACCTCCGGGTCGCCCTGGGGACCGAGGGCCTGTGGCGCGAGGCCGCCCTGGAGGGCCCCGAGGCCCGGGCGCCGGCCGCCGAGGCGGCGCGCTGGTACTTTGAACAACGGCTCGGGGTCGCGGTGCCGGAAGACCTCGAAGAAGCCGCTGCACAAAGAGATTTTGACGACTCATCGGACTTCCTCGAGGCCGTGCGCCGGCTCCACGCGCGGCAGGGGCCGCCCGCGGCCCCGGGGGCTCCCTCCGGAGGCGCCGCGGGGCCCGGGGACCCGGCCCCGTCCTTCCAGTTGGAGAACCACGCGGTGGGGAGCGTGCGCCTGGAGCTCCTGGCGGGGCGCCGCGCCGCCCTGGTGTTCACGGGATCGCTCTCCACCAAGGAGGGCGCCCGGTGGGCCCTCCAGGCCGGAAGGCGGAGCGAGGAGCTCGCGGAAGACGGCCGGGCGGTGCTGGTGCTCACGCCCGACGCGCTGGACGTGCAGGCGGCCTTTGTGCGGTCCCAGGACCTCGCGGTGCCCCTCTTGTCTGATCGCGGAGGCGAAGTAGCCGCGCGCTACGGCGCGGCGCCCGGGACCGTGGTGGAGCTCGACGCGAACCTCCGCGTCGCGCGGAGGAGCCACGCGGGGGAGCCCTGGGGAGAGGCTCCCCTGGGGCCCGCAGGCGCTGCGGGCGACGGCCCGAGGGCGCCGGTGCTGCTCATCCCCGGGGCGCTGGCGCCGGACACCTGCGGGTCCCTCTGCGCGGCGTGGGCCTCGGACCACCGCGAGGGCGCCGTGACGCGGCTGGGCGCGAGGGGCGCGGAGGCGACGGTGGCGTCGGGCCTCAAGCGTCGGCTGGATCACGTCCTCGCGGACCCGACGCTGCTGGGCGAGGTCCGTCGGCAGCTCGCGTCCAGGGTGCTCCCGGAGGTGGAGCGGTGCTTCCAGCGACGGGTGGAGCTCTCCGAGGCGCTCCGGGTGGGGGCCTATCGCGCCGAGGACCGAGGACACTTCGCGCCGCACCGGGACGACGCCAACGCCGCCGCGGGCCGTCGGCGCTTCGCGCTGGCGGTGAACCTCAACACCGGGAGCTACCGCGGAGGGAGGCTGCGCTTCCCGGAGTACGAAGACTCCCTGGACGCCCCGAGGGGGAGCGCGGTGGTGTACTCCGTGGCGCTCCTCCACGCGGTGGGCGAGGTGACCGACGGCGCTCGGATGGCGCTGGTGGGCTTCCTGGGGGACGCGCCTTGAGGGGCTAGAAGGTCCCCCCAAGGGAGAGGCCCGGGGTGCCGTTGGGGCCTCCTGGGAGGAGGTTGAGCTCAAAGCCACGGCGGGAGGCGACCTGGCCCTGGCGCTGCTGGAACCAGAACTCGTCGTGGCGGTTGGTGAGGAGGTACCCCAGGGCCGCGCCGCCGACGGCGCCCGCGATGGCCCCGATGCCGTAGGCCGTGAGGAGGGCGTTTTCGTCCCGGGACTCCAGCGCGAAGAGCATGGACGAGAGGCCCACCACCGTGGCCCCGCCCACGGCGGCGAGGTTGATGAACCGCATGCGCGACGCGGTGACGTTCACGTTGGGCGCCAGGAGCGCCCCGGCCAGGAGCCCCGCGCCCAGGGTGCCGAAGGACGTGAGGCCGAAGACCCTCACGGCGCCGGCGGAGTCATCGCGGCTGAACGAACCGTAGCCCTGCGTGGCGAGGAAGAGGTGCGCGGACACGAAGGAGCTCCAGACCCCGAGGGAGCCCGCGAACTGCACCCGCCCCGCCAGCGGGCGCTGGAATGAAGCGACGATGCCCCCCACGGTGCCCAGGGTCAGCCCCGCGGCGAAGATCCCTCCGACGGCCTGCACGGAGAGCCCGTCGGCGATGCCGAAGCTCAGAAAGAGCGCCCCGAGGCCGCCGTAGAGCGTCCCCATGTTGATGGCCGAGCTCTGCCCCTCGGTGATCCCATCGCGGGTGAGCACCAGCGCGGTGGCGAGCCCGAGGCCACCACCGAGGATGGACGCTCCGGCGTACACCCCGGGGCTCCTTGAACCCGAGAGCGCCGCGAGGCTCAGCCCGATGCCCATGCCGTTCAGGCCCTGGGTGACCGAGAGCTCCAGCCTGCCGCCCGAGGACACCGGCTCCGGGCCGAAGACCAGGTTGTACTGGAGGTCGCGCGCGGACTGCACCGAGGACACGCTCCCGTCGGGCTGCTGCACCACCAGCTCGCTCGACGCGGCCTGCGGCGGCGGGGGCGGTGCCGACGGGTCCGGCGGCGGGGGTGGAGCCTGCCAGGGTTGGGCGAACGCGGCGCCAGGGGCGAGCGCCAGGGCAAGGGTCAGGAGATGCTTCGTCATGCTTTGCTTCCTCCGAAACACACGCAATACACCATTGGTCATCCTACGCGGAAACCTCGTCGGGTCTCACCTTTCGACGCCACGCGATCAGAACGAGCCCACGAGCGAGAGCCCCGGGGAGCCCTCGGGCCCGCCCGGCAGGAGCGCGAAGCCCTGGCCGCGACGGTCCTCCGAGCGCCTGGGGCTCAGGCCGCCGGAGAGCAGGTCGTACGCGAAGAAGCTGAAGCCCGCGGTCAGGGCGCCGATGCCCATGCCCGCGATGGCCCCGAGGCCATACCCCGCGACCAGCTTGCTCTGGGTGGCATCCTGGAGGGAGAACACCATGCCGTAGACGCCGCACACGGCCCCGCCTCCAAGGATCGCGGCGTTGAGAATGGCCATCCGACGCGGGGTGATGCGCACGAGGGGCGCCAGGACCGTCCCCAGGAGCAGGCCCCCGCCGAGGGCCCCCAGGGACGTGAGCCCGAGGAGCTGCGTAGCCCCGGCCCGACGGTCCGTGTCGAAGGTGCCATAGCCCCTGGTGGCCAGGTAGAGGCTCGACGCCAGGAAGGCGCTCCAGAGCCCCACACCCCCCGCGAAATGCACCCTGGCCGCGTCCGGGCGCCGAAGGGACACGAGCACTCCGCCGAGGGTGCCCACGGCGACGCTCGCGGCGGTGATGCCCCCGGCGAGCTGGAGGGAGAACTCCTGCCCCGTGCCAAAGGTCAGGAAGAGCCCGGCGGCGGCGCCGTAGACCGTGCCCAGGCCCACGGCGACGCTCTGGCCCTCGGTCACGCCATCGCGGGACAGCACCGCCGCGGTGGCGATCCCGAGGCCCGCCCCGAGGACCCCCGCGCCGACGTAGATCCCAGGGTTCCTGGCGTCCACCGCGAGGGCCACCCCGAGCCCCACGCCCAGGCCCCCGACGCCCTGCCCGAAGGCCAGCCACACCCTGCCACCGTGGGATGAAAGCTCCCCCTCGCGCGCGGGCGCAGGCGTACGCGCGGGCGTGCGCGCGAGGGGAGGAGCCTGGGCGAGGGCGAGGCCAGGCGCGAGGCCAAGCACCAGGGAGACGGTCCAACGCTTCAACGCAAGGGCCTCACTGTGCGATCGGAGTGCAGGGAGCGTGCCGCGCGCTGGCGCGCGGCACGAGCGAGCGAGCGTGAACCGCGCGCACAGGTGCGTGGGGGTCTTTGGGTCACACCTGTGCTGTGCTAGCGCACGCCGAAGCCGCCCCGGAGGAGGAAGCGCCCGCCGGAGAAGGCGAGCGCGGGCGTGGTGATGCCGAGCTCGCGCCCCACGGGGAGCCCGTAGGTGCCGAGGCTGTCGGCGATCCGGAAGCCGGGGATGGGGATCGCCGGGAGGGCGTCGTTCAGAGACCGGTCTACGAGGTTCTGCAGGAGCGCCCGGATGGCCATCACGAACATGTCCCGGTCCATGAGGCCCGAGGAGAAGTTCTCGAAGTTCAGGTGGACCTCGTCTAGGGTGATGCCGCCGAAGCGCAGGTCGTTGCCCATGAGGGTGACGGAGGTTGAAGCCCGAGCCCCGAGGCCCACCCTCAAGGGTGCCGACAGGAGCGGCAGGGCCACGGTGGCCTCCAGGCCCGCGAGGTCGAGGTTCACCCGCCCGTCCGCGCGCAGGCTCGCCACCGGCGGCAGCGCCGTGGTGAGGGTGATGGTCGCGTCGCGGAACATCCCGCCGCCGAAGCGGTCGCCAGAGAGCCTGGCGTCGAAGAAGCTGGCGCGCCAGAGGGTGTGCAGGGCCTGATTCAGGAGCCCCGGGTGCAGCGCCACGGTGGCCGGGGTGGTGAGCGAGGGCTCCGAGGACGACACCGGCGGCAGCGCCACGCCCAGGGACCGGGTGGCCCTGACGGGCATGGCCGAGAAGCGCGTCCCCAGGCCAAAGAGCGCGCGGGAGCTCGACGCGTTGAGCGCGGAGAGCCCGAGCCCGAAGCGCAAGGGTACGTTGCCCATGCCGTCGAGCCGCGGGACGTTGAAGTTCGCGCCCAGGGTGGAGACGTCCAGGCCGCCCACGAGGCCGTCCAGGAGGCGGCCGAAGTTGTCCGTGATGTACCCACGCAGGAGGTTCGAGACGGTGTCTCGCAGGAAGCCCTGGGCGAGCCGCGAGACGATGTCCACGATGAGCCCGGTGAGCCCGGAGAACTCGGTCCCGATGCGCCCCACGGTCACCGCCACGGAGCCGGGCCTCACCGCGGCGTGGGGCCTCCCCCCGGAGACCGACAGGTCAAAGGTCACACCTACGTCCAGGTACTCGAAGGTCACCCAGCCCGTGTTGGAGATGGTGCCGGAGATGGCCAGGCGGATGCGCACGCCGTTGAAGCGCACCTGGGTCCGGAGGCCCCCGTCCACCAGCGTGAGGGAGGTGACGTGGGGGCCCCGGAGCTCGCTCTCCAGGTAGCGGATCCCCGAGCGGAAGAGACACACGCAGCGCCCGAAGGCGCACACGTCCTGGTCGCAGGCCTCGGGCTTGAGCGGGTTGGCCGCCAGGAGCGCGCTGTGGAGCGAGTCCCGCAGGCCCCGGCTGTTCACCACCGTCTGGAGGATGTCATCCAGGGAGGTGATCGGGCTGATCGGGTCGCCGTCGCCCACCGCGGCCTGCGTGAGCCTCAGGGACACGGCGCTCGGCAGGAGCGCGTCCTCGGCGTTCCACTCGTCGGAGATAAGAAACGCGCAGGTGCGGCTGTTCTCCATCCCGAGGGTGTCCGTGGCGCTCACGTCCAGGAAGTTCACCCCCCAGCGCGCGGTGAAGGTGGTCTCCCACCCGCCGTCGGCGTTGGTGGTCAGCGTGCGGCCTCCGACCCGCACCGTGCGCACCCCCGAGGTGTCCGTCACGGTCCCTCGGACGGTGATGGTGGAGCCCACGGCGCCGTCGATCATGGTGTTGTCGCCCGTGCACCGGATGGCGGGGCCGGTGCTGTCCACCACGAAGGAGGTCATGGCCTCCAGCACCACGCCGCCCTCGGTAGGGCCCTCCACGCGGGTGGAGACGGTGTAGCGCCCCTCGGTGTCATAGACGATCCGGTCGGGGCTCACCGCGCGCCCGGCGGGGCGGCTGGTCAGCGGGGCCCTGGCGTCGGTCACGCGGTTGCCGTAGCGGTCCGTCACGATGCGCTCGAAGTCAATCCCGTCCCCGACGGGGTACACCGGCCGGTCGGGGTTGCGGGTCATCATGAGCCTCGCGGGCAGCGCGGGGTTCACGGTGAGCCCCACCCCGTCCCCCATGGCGCCCGCCAGGCGGCACGTGGCGGTGTACATCCCCGAGCGCTCCACCGTGGCCCTCAGGCCCATGATCCGCTGGCCCTCCCCCGACGGGTCCAGCGCCAGCGTGGGCATGGCGCCGGGCACCGGGTTCCCGGCGGCGTCAGTCACCTCGCAGGTGGCCGTGGCGCTCTCCCCAGCGGTGATGGTCGTGCGGTCGAGCCGCGTGGTGATCCTCGCGGGGGCTCCAGGGAGCACCTCGAAGGGCGCGGGGCTGTCATCCGTGAGCCCCAGCCCTGGGAAGGCACACGCCGCGGTGGCCCTCCCGGCCCTGGCCGCCACCGTGCGCTCGCCGTCCCGCCGCACGCTCTCCATGGGCGCGAAGTTCACCGTGGGGCTCATCCCCATGGGCACCGCGACCATCATCCCGCTCTGGTCCCGAAGGAGGCAGGTGACCTGCACCACCTCGCCGCTGCGCACCGTGGGAGCCACCACGGTCTCCACCGCCGTGGGGGTCATCCCCTGCATCGGGTTGCCCGTGTCCGTGTCCCCGCCGTCCGGGGTCGGCTGCGTGGCCGTCCCCTCCGAGGACGCGCAGCCCAGCGCGAGAAGCAACACCGCGAGCAGGGACCCGAGGAGCCAGCGGGAGAGGTAGGGCATGGTGGGTGTTGCCACTCTAGCCCAAACCGGCCAACAGTACCCGCCATGCGCGCAAGTTCTTCGTGGGTGGTGCTGTCGGTCCTCGGGTGCCTGGTGGGGTGTCGAAGCCGCACCCAGGGGAGGGGCACCGCGGACGGGTCCGTGGGCCTCCTGGTGAGCTCCGGGGGCGGCTCGCTGGTGGCGGGTCGGGGGCCCGGGACGCCCCCCGGGACGGGGCCGTCCACCGCGCCGGTGCCGAGCTTCCCGGGGGCCGAGGGCTTTGGCGCCACGACCACCGGAGGCCGGGGCGGGAGCGTGTGCGAGGTGACCACCCGGGCCGCCGAGGGAGAGGGGAGCCTCCAGGCATGCCTCGACACGCCGGGGCCTCGGACCATTGTCTTTCGGGTCAGCGGCGAGCTCCGAGGGATGTTCTGGATCCACCACGGGGACGTGACCGTGGCGGGGCAGACCTCGCCCGGGGGGGTGGTGATCCACGGGGGGATCCTCTGCGACAACATCTATGAAGAGAACGAGTGCCGCAACGTGATCCTCCGGCACCTGCGGCTCCGGGGCTCCGAGGACGACACCCTGCGCCTGGCGGGCGCCGACCACGTGATGGTGGACCACGTGTCCTTCGCCAACGCCCGGGACGAGTCCGTGGAAATCTCCCGCTCGCACGACGTGACCGTGCAGTGGAGCCTCCTGGCCGAGCCCGTGGGGGACCACTACCAGCTCGCGGGGATTCTCATCAATTACTCCCGGGACCGCTATCCCCTGGACGGGCTCACGCTCCACCACAACGTGTTCAACGGGGTCTTCGGGCGCCTGCCAGAGCTCTCCTGCGAGGACAACCCGGACGGCCGGGGCCGGTCCAACTGCGCGGGCCGCACGCTCCACATCGAGGTGACGAACAACCTGGTCTTCGACGGCCCCATGCCGGTGTATTACAACCGCTGCTCGGGGACCAACGAGGGCAACGACTGCCCCGTGGGGCCCTCGAATTTCCGCCTCGCCATGAACTGGGCGGGCAACGTGATGGTCCGCCGCCGCGGGACCGACCAGCCCATGCTGGTGCCGGACATCGCCCGGGGTGGCAACGACATCTACTGGGCGGACAACTTCCAGGTGGTGGGCACCACGCGCTCCGCGGGCACCGCGGACGTCCCCTCGCGGGGCCAGAGGCACCCCTACCCCGCCGTCACCATGGACCCCCCCGACGGGCTCCAGGCGCTCCTCCAACGCCGCGCCGGGGCGTTTCCGAGGGACCCCATGGACACCAGGCTCTTCGGGTACCTCTCGGCCCCGGTGGACCAGCGCCCGCCCTCGTGGCAGGGCGAGGAGGGCATCGACCGCGGCGACGCCTTCCGTGTCGGCCCCGCGCCGCAAGCTCCCGCGGACGGCGACCACGACGGCATGCCCGACGCCTGGGAGCGCGCCCACGGCCTCGACCCCTCCGAGGACGACCACAACGGCACGGGCCTCTCGCGCGCGGTCCTCGGGACCGACGGCTACACCAACCTGGAGTGCTACCTCCAGGAGCTCTCCACGCGCCTCGTCGGTGGGTGAGCGCTAGGTGGTGGGCGGCGGGAGCGAGGGCTCCTCGCGGCGCCGACGCAGCACGCTCCAGAGGAGCCCCGCGCCCAGGAGCACGTTGGTCCCGAGGAGCCCGAGGAGCACCTGACGCAGGGTGCCGGCGCTCCCTCGGGCCACCGCCAGCGGTCCCACCCACGCGAGCCTCGCCTCCGTGGCCGAGGGAGGCAGCGCGCGGGAGACCCCCAGCACGGTCACGTCCTCCGGGCGCAGACCCGGCACGGCGCCCGCGACCAGGCGACGTAGCTGCGCCTCGTCGTAGGGAGGGCGCTGGGTGCTGTACTTCACGAACACCGACGCCGTGGGCCTCGGGAGCCCGGAGTCTTCAAGGGCCACGTCCGGCGTCTCCGGGAGCGCCAGGTGCACCCTGGCGTCGAGCACCCCGTCCAGCGCCTCCAGGGTGCGGGCGAGCTCCCCGGCGATGGCCTGGGCCCCGCGGGCCCGCTCCTCCGCGGCCGTCTGTACCAGCGAGCGAGGCCCGAAGGTCTCTTGAAAGCCCGGCTCCTCCCGGCGAGGCAGCTCGTGGGCCCCGAGCACCCCCACGGCCTGGGCCACCTCGTCGCGTCCCACGCTCACGTGAAACGTCGCCCCGCCGGTGCCTCCCAGGTCGTCACCCTCCTTCCGAGCAGCGATCCCCGCCCGGTCGAGCACCGCCACCACGCGGTTGGCCTCGGGCTCGGGTATCCCCTGGACTACCGACACTTCCCCACATCCTGCTACAAACAGGAAGAGGCCGAGACCGGAGTTCCTTGCGGCTAGAATCCGAAGCCCCACGATAGACCGATACGGGGGCCACCGAAGGCCCGCCAGGAGAGGGAGCGGACGACGCCGGCCACGCAGGAGCGCACGGCGCTGGAGCCATTGGCGACGGAGACGCCCACGGCGCGGCCGTTGCCGCCGATGACCAGCCGGAGGTTGACGTGCCGCGCGGACCCATCGGCCAGACATCCCGCGAAGCGCCCGAGGTTGCCGTTCAGGGGCCGGACGATCTCCGGGTCCGAGAGGGTGCCGCCGCCGCCTCCGCCGCCCGCGGCGAAGTTGAAGTCAATGGGCGCGCTCATGGCGGACTCGTAGCTCTGCATTCCGCCGCCTCCGCCTCCGCCTCCGCCGCCACCGCCTCCGGAATGGTGCGCGCTGGAGGGTGGCAGCGGCGGCAGGCGCTGCACCGAGGAGGTCTGCACCGGGAGCTCCCCGCGGGCCACGAGGTTGTCGATCTCCGCGGCGGTGCGGGGCCTGCGGGCGCCGGGGCCGAGGGTCTTGTAGTACACCACGCCCACGATGGAGAGCATGATCACCGCGGCGGCGGCGATGACCAGCTTGCTCCAGCGGGTGACGCCCTCCTCGCGGATGGCGGCCACTACGGCGGCCTTGCGCTCGGCGCCGCGCCGCTCGTCCGTGGCGGTCTCTGCGAACTCGCGGAACTGAGGCCAGTCCAGGAGGCGCTTTCGCTCCGAGGTGTCCATGTTGAACACCTCGTCCTCGGGGAGCACCTCGTGGCGCTGCACCGCGAGGATCAGGTCCCGGGCCGTGAGCGGGCCGTGGTCCAGCCCGTCATGGACGAACATCCAGCGGTCCGCGTCGTTGGTGGTCACGACGCTCAGCAGGCTGTCCAGGTCGCCGTCGGGCAGCGCCGGAGCCGCGGGCGGAGGAGGCCCCGGGGGCTGCGACGCAGCCGCGTGCTGGAGCACCGCCGAGGCCTGGAGCTGCCCGGGCGGGAGGGTCCTCGGGCGGGCCCCGTGCTTCTCCGCGCGGGTGGGGTCCACGTCGAGGTCGAACTCGATGTCTATGTCCAGCCCGAGGTTCTCCGCGGGGCGCTCCGTGGGCGCCACCAGCGCGGCCAGGGCGCCCTTGAGCGCGTCGGCGCTCTCGAAGCGGTCCTCGGGGTTGTCCGCCAGGCAGCTCTCCAGGACGATGTCCAGCGTGGGGGAGAGCCCCGGGACGCGCTCCGAGGGGGGCACCTTCGGGTCCGCCAGGGCGCCCGTCAGGAGCTCGTAGAGCATGGCCCCCACGGAGAAGATGTCGCTCTGGGGGGTCGGGGGCTCACCGCGGCGCACCTCCGGGGCCAGGTAGTGCGACGGCACCGCCCCGAGGCCCAGGAGCGGGTGCAGGGCCCCGAGGCCCGCGAGCTTCACCCTGCCCGTGCCGTCGATGCGCACCAGCCCCGGCCCGATGGCCCCGTGGGCGAGGCTCTTGTGGGCCACGGTGAGCGCGTTGGTCACGTGGGCCACCAGCGGGTACGCCGCGGAGAGGGCATGCACGGCCCCGTCCTGGCGCTTCTTCGCGATCAGGTCCGCGACGCTGGTCTCCCCGAGGGGCTCCGTGGCGATACAGAGCGTGCCGTCGGGCTGGAGGGAGGACCCGAAGGGCACCACCAGGTCTTTGTGGGCCGAGGCCGCGGCGGCGCGCACGCTCTTGCGGGTGGCCTCGACGTCCTCGGCCTTCAAGATCCCCGGGGGCACCATCCAGAGGCTCACGGCGCGCTGGGTCTTGGTGTCCCGGGCGCGGTACACGGCGATCAGCCCGAGCATCATCGCCAGGTCGTCGGTCATGAAGCGCCCGCTCACCAGCATCCCGGGGGTGAGGGAGGCGGTGGTAGCCATGCCCAGCAGGGTCTGCTTCGCCATCGGTCCGCGGAAGGATACGTCGGGGGGCTCCAGACCTTCAATCGCCCCGCGAAGATTGTGGTCTGCTACCACCCGGAGACCTGTGCTAGAGCGCCGAACGCCATGGCCTCCGCGCTGCTGCTCGAAATCGGTTGTGAAGAGCTCCCCACGTCCTTCCTGGACCACGGCCTGGATCAGCTCCGAACCCTGCTCCCGGAGGCGCTCTCCCAGGCCCACCTCCCCCACGGGGAGCTCAAGGTCCACGGCACCCCCCGGCGCCTCGCCGCCCTGGTGGAGAGCGTCGCGGACGAGGCCCCCGCCCGGGAGGAAGAGCTCCTGGGCCCCCCGGAGGGGGCAGCCCGCACCCCCGACGGGCGCTGGTCCAAGGCCGCCGAGGGCTTCGCCCGCAAGTGCGACCTCCCGGTGGACGCCCTCACCCTCGCGGACACCCCCAAGGGGCGCTACCTGCGCGCCGTCAAGCACCACCCGGGAGCTCCGGCCTCGGCGCTCCTCCCGGAGGTCCTGGGCGCCGTCTGCCGCAGGCTCACCTTCGCCAAGAGCATGCGCTGGGGGGACGGAGACACGGCCTTCGGGCGCCCGGTCCGGTGGCTCCTGGGCCTCCATGGAACACACGTCGTGCCCTTCTCCTTCGCGGGCCTCCAGTCCGGCCGTGAAACCTACGGACACCGCTTTCTCCATCCAGGTGCGGTGTCCGTGCCGCACCCTTCAGAGTATCTCTCGGTGCTGGAGGGCGTGAAGGTCCTGGCGGACGCAGGGGTTCGCCGGGAGCGCATGGTGGCGGCGCTTCGGCGCGTGGTGGAGGCCGAGGGGGGGGTGCTGGTGCCGGATGCCTTTCTGGAGCGCGAGGTGCTGGGGCTGGTGGAGTGGCCCCACGCGCTCCTCGGGCGCTTTGAGGAGGCCTTCCTGGCGTTGCCGGAGGCGCTGATCACCAGCGTGATGCGCGGGCACCAGAGGTATTTCGCGGCGCGGGGGGAGCGCCACGGGGAGCTCCTGCCGGTGTTCGTGACGGTGTGCAACACCGCCGAGGAGCCCGGGGTGATCCGCCAGGGCAATGAGCGGGTGCTGCGGGCGAGGCTCAAGGACGCGAGCTTCTTTCAGGCCCAGGACCGCAAGGTCCCCCTCGCGGAGCGGGTGCCCTCGCTGGACGGGGTGACCTTCCACGCGAAGCTCGGGAGCTACGGGGACAAGGCCCGGAGGCTCGGGGCGCTCTGCGCGTGGCTGGCGTCCCGGGCGCCGGGGGTGGACTCCTCGGAGGCCCGCCTCGCGGGCACGCTGGCCAAGGCGGACCTGGTGACCCTCACGGTGGGGGAGTTCCCGGAGCTCGAAGGGACCCTCGGAGGGGTCCAGGCCCGGCACGACGGGCTGCCGGAGGCCGTGGCGAGCGCGGTGGAGACGCACTACCAGCCCCGCGGCGCCTCGGACTCTCCACCGGAGGGTGCCCTGGGCGCGGTGCTCGCGCTGGCCGATCGGGTGGACACGCTGGTGGGCTGCTTCGCCGCGGGGCTCCGCCCGTCGGGGAGCGAGGACCCCTTCGGGCTGCGTCGGGCGGTGCTGGGGGCCCTGAGGGTGGTGCTCCGGCACCGGCTACGGGTGGGCTTCGGGGAGCTGGTCTCGCAGGCCCTGCAAGGGTTTACGGAGCCGGAGCTCACCCGCACGGCGCGCGCGCGGGAGACCGTGGCTGGCGCCAGTGAGGCGGAGCTCACGGAGGCCGTGAGGGAGTTCGCCGCGGAGAGGCTCCGGGGTCTCCTGGAGGCGTCGCACCCGCGGGACGTGGTGAGCGCCTGCATGGGCGCGCGGCGGGATGAGCCCCTGGACGTGCAGGAGCGCGCCGAGGCCCTCGGGGCCTTCTGGGCGACGCCCCCCGCGCAGGACCTGGCGGTGGCCTTCAAGCGGGTGTTCAACATCACCCGTGAGGCGCCCGCGGGAGAGCCCGACCGCGCGCTGTTGACGGCCCCCGCGGAGGTCGAACTGCTGGCCCGCTGGGACGAGGCTCGGGAGGAGCTCCGGGGGCTGCTCGCGGCGCGGTCCTACGGCGCGGCGCTGGAGCTCCTGGCGCGCTCCCTGCGCGCGCCGGTGGACCGGTTCTTCACCGAGGTCTTCGTGATGGACCCGGACCCCGCGGTGCGCGACGCGCGGCTGCGGCTCCTCGGGCGCATCGCCGACGCCGCCGCGGGCATCGCGCGCTTCGACGCCCTCTCGGAGCTCCAGGGCTCGTGAAGCCCCTGGTCCTCCCGAGGGCGCTCGGGGTGACGGTGTTGGGTGCCCTCGGGTGTCCGTCGCCCGCCGTCCCCGACGCCGCCGTGGATGCGACGGTCACCGAGGTAGGTCCATGTTTTGTCGTTCCACCCGCGTCCGACGCCGGAGCGGTGGACCCTCAACGCCGCGCGAACATCTCCCTCGCCCCGTGCCCGGAGCGCCGAGGCGCGGGCGGGGACTTCTACTGCACCACCGCCGAGGGCTGTAGGGTGACGTACGGTGATGTAGAGGGAGGTGAGCCCGTGGCGGTGCGGGTTACGTGTGATGCGGGCGGGCGCTGCCTCCAGGGCGTAGCGTTCACGGGAGAGCCCTTGTACGTGCAGTGTCCGACCTTGGAGGTGCAGCCGCAGGTGTGCCAGAACACCTTCGAGCTCCTGCGTCCCTCGCGCAGCGCCTATGTGTGCTTCACCGAGGGGCCTCGCTGCACCGTGGACGGGACGGCCGGGCAGCGCTTTGCGCGTTACCGCCGGACCGTGGAGGGGACCGTGGAGGCCACCGCGTGCCCTACACCGTGCGAACCCTTCGCGTGATGACCCCGAGGGCGGCCCGGTCGGGCCGAGGGAGTGGTCTCCGGAGCGCGGAGGCGCTGTGCCTCGCGCTGGCGGCGTTCTTCCCCGCGGAGGCCCGCGCCCAGGGGTGTGTCCCGACCACGGAGCTCTCGCGGCAGTACCGCACCCGGATGAAGCACCGCGCGCCGGTGGCGGCCAACGCGACGCCCGTGACCGTCACCGCGCTCCTCGGGTGGGCGCCGCCTGCGGGCGTCGAAGACCCTCGGCTGCGCGAGCGCGACGCGCCGGTGGATGCCCGCGAGGAGCAGGTGCTGGTGGTGGACGGTGACCTCTGGCGCGTCAAGCTGGAGGACAACGACTGTGATTTCCACCTGGAGATCTCGGCGCCGGGCGCCGGTCCCGAGGCCCCGAGGCTCGTCGCCGAGGTGCCCTACGGCGCGCCCTGGGAGAGCGCCCGCGCGGTGGTGCTGGCTGCCGTGGGGCGCGCGTCGCTGCGGCGCGGAGACCGGGTGGATCTCTCGCTGCCGGTGAGGGTGCGCCTGACAGGCCTGGCCTTCTGGGACGGCGCCCACTGGTGCCATCGGGACGGCGCGCGAGGGTGCGGTCACGGGACCCCGATGGTGGCCTCGCTCTGGGAGCTCCACCCGGTGTGGCGCGTCGAGGTGGCGGGCGCGAGCGCGCCGCGGCCATCGGGCACGGTCCCCTGGGCCACGATGACGCCGATCCCGGCGCCGCAGACGCCGCTCCAGGCGCCGCTCCCGCGGGCAAGGGCGCGGTGCTGCGACGGCACGTTCAGCCCCACCTGCGGCTGCGACCGGGTGGATTTCCGACGGTGCTGCCGCGGCCACGGCGGCGTCTGCGGCGGCTGCGGGCGGTGACCGCGGGGGCGCTCCGTGAGAGTCTTGCCTCGACGGGCCACCGACATAAGCCCGTGCGCGGGCTTATGTCGGTGGCCCTCTCACGTCATGGCCCCGATCGATCAACGGCCTTCACTTGCTGCTGTCAATCCGGCTCGACTCGACCCAAGGCCTCATCCGTAGCGAGCTCGAGCTCTGAGAATTCGATCTCGGTGAGCGGCCTGACGAGCGACCGCAGCGCAGACTTTGGAATCGCTCGAAGTTGGAATGCGAGTGCGAAGGAGTCCGTTGGTGGACCCAGAGAACTTGCCGAGACTATCGCCGTTCCAGCGAGCCCGGCTCGGTCGAGATTGGTGGTGAGGGGTACTACTAGAATCGATTGGAGCACTCCAGTAAGCGTGTCACTCTGCCAGAGAACCACCGGTCTTCGGCCCGTTTGCTCCTGAGAGCGATGAGGACCGAGGTCGGCCCACCAGATCTCGCCTCTCTTCATTTCCGATCCTCGCTCTCCAGCGCGACGGCCCACTCGTCGAGGCCAGTCGCCGCCAGGTCCTCGTCTTCGCTCGAAGATGAGGCGAGGCGAGCCAGATCCCAGCGCGCCGGATCAGACCGCGGGAGGATGACGATCCGTACCAGATCCCCCGAGCGATAGGGTAACGGCCTGGCTGGGACCAGTTTGCCGTCTTCGTACCGGACTTGCAGGGTTCGCATGTGGTCACTCTACCTCTTGTTCACGCCGCGCGCCATCCAGTGTACCCCGTCGCTCGGTGCCCGTATCCCGGCATCGAGGTCGCCAGTCCCTGTTGTCGTCCAAGTGACCTTGCCGCGGGCGCATCGCAGCCTGCTCCGGCTGCCGAACGGCTGGCCGAAGGTGCCGCGGGCGCGGAGTTCCCGCCGGCACCATTGGCTTGTTCGGCTCCCCACCCGCGGTCCATCAACGAACTCGATTCGCCGCGCCCGCCGATAGCTCGGGGCGGAGTGACAGCTGTTGAGCATCGTCTACTCGCTCTCCCGTTGAGCCCGCTCGATCAACTCCTCAAACCGAGGCGCGAGCGCTGGCGCGTTCGTCGCGAGCCAGGCGCGACACCGCGCGCAGTCAATGCCGACCTTGAGCAGTTCGATCACGTCAGCCGCGTCCTTGAGGCGCGGCGACTTTAGCTTGAGATGGACCAGCGCCTCGATCGGGGCGATGGGAACATCAACACCAGTCCGGACGACAGGCACAGCACCAAGCGCGCCCTCACCGGGCTGTGCCGAGAGCAGATCGACCAGGACTCCATGGATCTGGATCGGGATGCCTGGCTTCATCGTCACGATCCCACCTTCGTGGTGCTCGAACGCCTCGTCGCCGACGAGGAAGTCGACGTCCTTCGTAGCGCGCGGGTAGCCATGCGCGCCAACCGCGAGGCCGCCCACCAGCGCATGCCGCACGCCGAGGCGGGTCAACTCGTCCGAAGCGCTTCGCATGGCGTCCAGGACTCTGGGGGCTACGACACCCTCCAACGCAAGCAGGTCTGCGCCTGTCTTCGGCATCGCGCGGCTCCTCATGATCGAGAGGTGAGGGGTTTTCAGCACGATCGGTAGCCTGGCGCATCGACCGCGCATCCGCCGAACATCGCAGTCGACCGCCGACTCGGTGCATGCTCCCGTCGACCCGCAGGCGCCCCCAGAGCGTCCCCCTGGGTTCTACGCCTGTCAAGCGCACCCCATCGCGCCCCCTGGCGCCCTCGATCCTCGGTCGTCGCGCGCGCTCCTACCATCGTCACCGCGCGGGCTCGGCCCTCGGGTGGGCCTGGAGCCACGCGTACACGCTCTCGGCCCAGCGGTTGGTGAGGTTCGGGATGTGGGCGCCGCCCTCGATGGTCCAGAGCTCCGCGGCGCCGCCCATGCAACCTATATGCGCCTCCAGGCGCGTGTCCTCGCCGGCGAGCATGCCGTCCAGGTCCAGCCGCCGGGGGAGGGCCATGCGCGCGCCGCAGCGGTTGTAGCGGGCCCAGCGGGCCACGGTGTCCGAGGCGCTCGGGTACCTGCGGTCACCGCCTGGGACGGCGAAGACCCCGCCCTCGTAGCGCACCGTGGTGTCCATGGTCCCGTGGACCTGGAGCACCGCCACGGGCCCCGTCGGCGCGCACGCGGACTCCTCCCGGCCCAGGGCCCCCGCGAGGCTCACCGCCGCGGCGAAGAGCCCCGAGCGCTCGCACGCCAGCCGGTGGGCCATGAAGCCGCCGTTGGAGTGCCCCACCACGTAGATCCTCCGTGGGTCCACCTGGCGCCGCGCCCTCACGTCCTGCACCACCGCCGAGAGGTAGGCCACGTCGTCCACGCCGGAGCCCGCGAAGTCGCAGCAGGCCTCCGTGGCGTTCCAGAAGAGCCTCCGGCTCAGGGCCTCCGGGGAGCCGTCGGGCAGGGCCAGCAGGAAGCCCTCGCTCTCGGCCAGACGCCCGAAGCGGAAATAGATGTCCTGGGCGCTCCCGCTGGCCCCATACCCGTGGAGCAGGAGCACCAGCGGTGAGGGCCCCGACGCGTCCGAGCCTCGCAGCGTGTACGGCCGAGCCTCCACCAGCGGCGAGGTCGGCGCCATGCCATCGGGTGGCGAAGCGCCGTCGGACGGCGCCTGGTCCGTCACCGCGGCGTCCACCGCGGGGGCGTCCTGGGAGGCGTCTGGCGACGATGTAGGTGCGGGTGTGGCATTGGTTCCACAGGCGTGGAGGCACAGGAGGAGCGCAAGGGCGGGCGATCGCACGCGGGGACCATAGCACCTCGCGATTGGTGACCGGGGCCCCGGGATGTTGCTACCCTTGGAGATCCATGATGCTTACCAGGGTGAAGCTGTTCGGGGTGGTGGCGCTCGCGCTGTGGGCGTCGTCCGCGGGGGCGATCCCGCTGCTCAACGGGCTCGGCGGGCCGTCGGGGTACGGCATCGACCGGCTGCCCAACAACGACGACGGGTTCAGCGGCGCGATCGATGTGTCGCGGTCCTTCGGGGGCGGGACCGGGCTGAACTTCTTCGGGACGCGCGCGACGTCGCTGTTCGTGAACAACAACGGGAACGTGTCCTTCACGGCGGGGCTGTCGGATTTCACGCCCTTGAGGTTCCCGCTGATGCGCTCGCCGGCCAACCCGATCATCGCGCCGTGGTGGGCGGACGTGGACACCCGCCCGGGGTCCCCCACGCCGCCGTCGGACTACGGGGTGTACTGGAGCGTGCGGCCCGGGCAGTTCGTGGCCACCTGGCACTTCGTGGGGTACTACGGCAGCGGCGGGGGCCACTACGACCTGCTCAATGACTTCCAGGTGATCCTCCGGGACCGCAGCGATGTGGTGGCCGGGGACTTCGACGTGGAGTTCCGCTACAACCGCTGCCAGTGGACCACCGGGGACGCCTCGCGGGGCTCCGGGGGCCTCGGGGGCACCCCCGCCCAGGCGGGCTTCGACGCGGGCAACGGGCGGGACTTCCAGGTGCTGCCCGGGAGCTTCTCCATGGCCGTGCTACGGCTGTGTGACGACTCGAACCAGTCGCCCCCCACGCCGGGCCTGTGGCGCTTCCAGATCCGGAGCGGGAACATCGCCACCTGCGGCAACTCCGTGCGCGAGACCGGCGAGGAGTGCGACGACGGCAACACCCGCGGCGGGGACGGGTGCTCCTCGAGCTGCTTCATGGAGCGCGACAACGGCGGGGGCTGCACGGGCCCGGAGCGTTGCCGCTCGGGCTTCTGCGCCGACGGGGTGTGCTGCACCGCCCGGTGTGACGGCCGCTGCGAGGCGTGTGACGTCCCCGGCGCCGTGGGGCTGTGCTCCGCGGTCACCGGCGCCCCCCGCGGGATGCGCGCCGTCTGCGGCGGCGAGGGCGAGTGCGCGGGCACCTGCGACGGCACCGTGAGGGACGCGTGTACCTTCCCCGGCGCGAGCACCACCTGCGCGCCCGCCACCTGCTCCACGGGCCGCGAGACCGCCGCGAGTGTGTGCAACGGCATGGGCGCATGCGGCGCGGCGATGACCCGCGAGTGCGCCCCCTTCGGCTGCGGCGACAGCGCCTGCCGCACGCGCTGCGCCCGCGACGCGGACTGCGCCGCCGACGCGTTCTGCGACACCATGACCAACCGCTGCGAGCGCCGGGGGGCCCCCGGCGCCCGGTGCTCCGCGCCGTCCCAGTGCACCACCGGGTTCTGCGTGGACGGGGTCTGCTGTGACGCCGCGTGTGACGGCCAGTGCGAGGCATGCGACACCTCGGGCCGCAGCGGGATGTGCACCTCGGTCATCGGTCCCCCGCGGGGCTCCCGCATGCCCTGCACGGGGATGGCCGGGGACGTGTGCGCGGGGGTGTGCGACGGGATGAACCGCCGGACCTGCCGCTACCCCCCCACGGGGACCTCGTGCCGGTTGCCGAGCTGCATCGACGGCGTGGCCACGCTGGCCGCCACCTGCGACGGCGTGGGCAACTGCCCCATGGCCAGCACCACGCCCTGCATGCCCTTCACCTGCGGCGAGCTGGAGTGCCGCACGGAGTGCCGCACGGACGCCGACTGCGCCATGGGCAACGTCTGCGTGATGGGCGTCTGCATGGGGCGCCGCCCCAACGGGGGGATGTGCTCCGCGGCCAGCGAGTGCGTCTCGGGCTTCTGCGTGGACGGTGTGTGCTGTGACCTGGCCTGCGGCGGCCAGTGCGAGGCATGCAACGTGGCCGGGGCCCTCGGGGCCTGCACCGCGGTGATGGGCATGCCCCGAGGGATGCGCGCGCAGTGCATGGGTACGGGGATCTGCGGCGGTGTGTGTGACGGTATGAACCGCGCTACATGCACCTACCCCGGGAGCGCGACCAACTGCCGTCCCGGGGCGTGTCGGGAGGGAATGGCCACGCTGCCTGCGGGCTGTGACGGGCGGGGCGGGTGTCCCGCGGAGGTCACCAACCGCTGCGCGCCCTTCGGGTGTGCGATGGACCGTTGTCGAATGGACTGCACGACGGACCAGGACTGCGCCGCGGGGAACCACTGCGCGATGGGGCGCTGCGCGGCGCCGGAGGCTCGGGGCGCGGGCTGCGCGAGGGGCAGCGACTGCGCCTCGGGCTTCTGCGCCCAGGGTGTGTGCTGCGACCGCGCATGCGACGGCGTGTGCGAGGCGTGTGACCTGGCGATGCGGGGGACCTGCACGCCCCGCCCCGCGGGCTCGCAGCCCGGGGTGGCCAGCGACGGCGGTGTCGCGAGCACCGACGCGGGCGTGGGGTGCGATTTCTGTGACGGCACGGGGCGCTGCCAGCGGAGGACCATGGACGCTGGTACGGGGCCCTTCTCCGGGGGCTCCTCGGGAGGCTGTGGGTGCCGCGCCCCGCGGGGGGCGCCGCTCCGGGGCCTCGGCGCGGTGGCGCTGGCGCTCGCGCTCGGGCTGCGCCGCAGGCGCCGCGCTTGAGCGACGGGGCGCGCTTCGAGGCCCTGCGGTACCGCACGGCGCTCGCCGTGGGTCAACGGATCAAGCTGGACGCGAGCGCGGCGGAGGCGCTGCGGGCGCGCGCCGTGAGCGTGAGCGAGGCCTTCACGCTCGTAGACGCCGCCGGGGGCGCCTTTCGGGCGAGCCTCCAGGGGTTGGACGGGGACCGCGGCGAGGCGCTGGTGTACGAGGCCATGGACCGCTCGCCGGAGCCGTCCCTGCGGGTGACGCTTCTGTGCGCGGTGCTGGCGCGGCAACGGATGTTGCTCGTGACGCAGAAGGCGACGGAGCTTGGGGTCTGGAGGGTGCAGCCGGTGTTCACCACGCGCTCCGTGGGTCCCGAGGGGCTGGTCCATGAGAAGGCCCACGCCTGGCAGGGCCAGGCCATCAAGGGCGCGAAGCAGAGCCGGCGCGCGAGCGTGCCCGAGGTGCTCCCGTCGGTGCCCCTGGCGGAGGCGCTCGGGGGCCTCGCGTGGAAGACGGCAGCGGGGCGCTGGTACCTGGACGACCGCGCGGGCGTGACGGAAGACGCTTCGCGCTTCCCCGAGGCGGCGAGGGACCGCGAGGCGGTGCTGTGCATCGGCCCCGAGGGAGGCTGGACCGACGACGAGCGCGCGGCGCTCACCGCGCGTGGGGCGCAGGCGCTGCGTCTCGGGGGGCGGGTGCTGCGCGCGGAGACGGCGGTGTTCGCGGGGCTCGCGGTGCTCCAGCACCGGCTGGGGGACCTGCGGTAGGGTAGGTCGGTGACCGCTCTCCGGAACTTGCTCAGGCGGCGTCCAGACGCACGACCCCGGTGTTCGGAAGCTGCGCGTGACGACGAAGCAGGTCCAGCGTGGTCGTACGGTCCTCGATCGCGTCGAGGGCGAGCATGCCCAGAAGTGCGAGCGGAGCGCGGTCCATGGGGTGGTGTCCGTTCTCCCAACGCGACACCGTCTCCGGGGTGACTCCAAGAAGCGTAGCGAGCTCCGCGCCTCGGAGCCTCGCGCGCTTCCGCAACCAGCGCACCGCGCGGCTATCTGCAACGCTACGTGCGACCAGTTCGCGGGTCACGCGGTCCTCCGCGGCACCGAGGTCTGGACCCCAGACATAGGACTCCCCGCATCCCGTGCACAGCTGCGCAGGGACCCGGAGGACGAAGGAGACGGCGCCGAAGGTCCAGGTCTCCTCGACGTCGCCGTCTCGGCGCTCCGAACCACCGCACCGGACACAAGTGCCGACCGCGGCATCGCTCCTGTCTCGGGCAGGTTGTGGGCTCCTGGACTCCATGACACACTCCTCAACACACTCAATAGACTGTGATGACTACGACAGAAAACTCGACTGCGACCACGACCGTGAGCTCGTCTCCGCCGCGGTCCAAACCGCCGACGACCCTCCAGCGCGTCCCGTCGTCCAGAGGGTCGGCGCCGGTCGCGGTGGCAAGGGCACTCCGCACGTCGCCCTCAGAGCAATTCCGCTCACGCATGCGTTGCCGAGCGTGTGCAGAAAAGACGATTCGTCCAGCGGAGCAAAGGCCCTGGATAGTTGGCAGCATGGCTCTTTCTTGGGTGAATGAATCGCAATCAAAGGGTATTGGTGCACAGTAGTTGGTGGGTTTGGTGACAGAGGTGGCTACCGGACACCGAGGATGATAACCACGACTTGACGCCATGTCAAGAATGGTCCCTGGCCGCCCTACCGCGGCAGCGGGTCGCCAGGGATCGGCCGGTGGGCGTAGCTGAGCGCACCCCGGCAGCGCGGCGAGTCCAGCACGAGCTGCACCCGGTCCGGGAGGTACCCCTCGCGCCCCAGGCGCCGGTACTCCGCCCGCGACGGCAGGAACAGGTCAATGTGGTGCCCCAGGATCGCCCCGCCGCCGTCCACCGCGACGAAGCATCCGTCGTGGCGGGTCCCGTCGGGCAAGGGCGCGCCCAGCATCGCCGGCAGTTCCACCGTGTGCCCCAATGGGACGAAGCGACCGTCCACCGCCAGCGAGCGGTATGGCACCAGCGCCCAGCCTCGCACCCCCACCCCCCAGGGGTACAGCGCCGGATCGACCTCCGTGTAGCACGCCCGGCCTCGCATCCGAGTGTCCCAGTTGAGTAGACGCCCATCCCAGGTGCGGCCCGTGCCCTCCATGGCCAGGGCGCTCGCAAAACCGTCGCATACCCAAGCCAGGGTGTTGTTCTCCCGGTCCGTCACGCGCACCGCGCGGGCCCCCTCGGGGTGCTCTGTCTCTGTCGCAATGTAGTAGACGGTCATACGCCACTGGCCCGGCAGGAACACCTGCCCCGAGGCCACCGCGGGCATGGCAAGGAACATCGCCAGGAGGGTCGTTGCGCGCGCTCTCAAAGCACCGTCACCCTAGCACGGGAGCAGGTACCATCGCCCCCCATGGACCCAGCCGTCGAAGCGTGGCTCCCGACCCTCGATGAGGCTCGCTCGGCCCTGGAGGGCACCGTCGTGGGTGAGGGGATCTTCCGCAAGGGCGTAGACCTCGGCGCCATCAAGCCCTCGGAGGTGTACCCCCTGGCCGCCGTGCTCCTTGTTGGCCGGGCCCTCGTGCGCGAACGCTGGACCCAGGAGCTGGACCTCTCCCGGCACGCCATGGAAGCCATGGAGCGTGAGGCCCCCGCGCCCCAGGACTACACCGAACAGACCTTCCGGTGCCTCCGACGGGTGGTGCTCGGGCCCTCGCGCTGCACCAACTGCCCGGCTCGCCCGGGCCTCGGGCCCTGTACCCAGTGCGCCGGGACCGGGTACCGCTCCGCGGAGACACCCTGCTCCGCCTGCCAGGGAGGCTTCGCCCTCTGCGCGGTCTGTGACGGCACCGCCGTGAGCCTCAAGGTCTCCGTGGAGTACCTCCGGGACGTGGTGGCGCCCCTCGGCAGGGTCTTCCTCCCCAGGCTCCCGGGCGCCCTGAAGAGCGCCCTGGCAAGGGATTTCGACCCCGGGTTGCGACTCCCCGACGCGCTGCTCCTCAGCCTCGAACGGCCCCGCCTGGAGAGCGCCTACCGCGGGCCCTCCCGGGTCCGGGCCCCGGACTTCCACGGCCACGCCTTCGAGGGAGCCTTCGAGAGCTCCCTGGAGGCCCAGGAGGCCTTCCGGGAAGCCCCGGGCGTGCGCCTCTCGGAGACCCGCGCGTGGGCGTGGCCCCTCCTGTGGCTGCGCTACAACGCCCGTGGGGCCTGGTGGGACGTGGCCGCGTATCGTGACCGCCAGGGCACCCTCCGCACCACCCTCGCCGAAGGCGTCGGGTGAGGGGTGCACCGCTTGCGGGCGCGCGGGGCGGGTGTTAGGCAATGGTGAGAAGCCATGGCAGTGCGTCCGATCCTGCTCTATCCCGACAAGCGCCTCCGGCTCAAGGCCGAGCCCGTGGGGTCCATCACCGCGGAGGTCCGCGCCCTCGCCGATGACCTCGCGGAGACCATGTACGCCGCGCCCGGCGTGGGCCTCGCCGCGCCCCAGGTGGGCGTGTCCCTGCGCATGTTCGTCGTGGACATCGCCCCCAGCGACGCCCCCAGCGACCTGCGCACGTTCATCAACCCGCGCTTCGTCCGCAAGGAGGCCGAGGTCGTCTGGGAGGAGGGCTGCCTCTCCTTCCCGGGCATCCACGCGGACATCGAGCGCGCCGCAAAGATCACCATCCAGGCCACCGGCGTCGATGGCAGGGACTTCGAGCTCACCTGCGAAGAACTCCTCGCCGTGGCCATCCAGCACGAGTACGACCACCTCGACGGCGTGCTCATGGTGGACCACGTCTCGCTCCTGCGCCGCCGCGCCATCGAGAGAGAGCTCAAGAAGCGCACCTACCGGTAGGTGCAGGTAGGTTCCATCGCCCTCCAAGGTCGGGTAGTGTCCCGGCCAGAGACCGTATGGCGACCCGCGGACGGATCGTGATGTTTGGCACCCCGGCCTTCGCGGTGCCTGCGTTGGAGGCCCTGTGTGACGAGCACGAGGTGCTGGCGCTGGTGTGCCAGCCCGACCGCCCTTCCGGGCGGGGCAACGTGCTCACGGCGCCACCCACCAAGGTGGCGGCCCTGGCCCGCGGGATTCTTGTGCACCAGCCCGAGAAGGTGAAGGACGGCGCCCTGGCCGCGTGGCTCCGGGCCCTGGCGCCGGACCTCGCGGTGGTGGTGGCCTACGGCCGGATCCTGCCTCTTGAAGTGCTCACCGCCCCGAGGCTGGGGTGCGTGAACGTACATGCCAGCGTGCTCCCCCGGTGGCGAGGGGCCTCGCCCATCCAGCATGCGGTGCTCGCTGGGGACACGGAGACCGGGGTCACCCTCATGCAGATGGACGTCGGGATGGACACCGGCGCGCTCTTGTCCATCCGCCGAACGACCATCGGCCCGGACGAGACGGCGGAGGCCCTGGGCGAGAGGCTCTCGGCGCTCGGCGCGCAGATGCTCCGGGAGGACCTCGGGCATGTCCTGGAGGGGGCCCTGACGCCGGTGCCCCAGGACGAGGCCCACGCCACCCACGCCCCGATGCTCTCGCGGGACCAGGGGCGACTCCAATGGAACCGCCCGGCCCGGGAGCTCCACAACCAGGTGCGGGGCCTCCAGCCCTGGCCCGGGGCGAGCACCACCCTGGGAGCGCGGCGCCTGATCGTCAATGCCACACGGCTCGATGGCGCGCCGGTGGTGTACGCAGGGGCCCCGGGAGAGGTCGTGGCGATCACAAGGGACCGCTTGTGGGTCGCCACCCGCGAGGGGCTCCTCGGGCTTACGGAGCTCCAGCTCGAAGGCAAGAAGCGCATGGGCGTCAAGGAATTCTGCGCGGGGCACCCCTTGCGAACCGGCACGCTCCTCGGGGGCGCCTCGTGAAGATCTACACCCGCACCGGGGACCGCGGAGAGACCGGCCTCTACGGCGGCCTCCGGGTCTCCAAGGCCAGCGAGCGAGTGGGCGCCTACGGGGCCCTGGACGAGCTCAACGCCTCCCTCGGGGTGGCGCGCTCGCGGGGGCTCGCGCAGGCCATCGATGACCTCATCGCCGAGGTGCAGGAGGACCTCTTCGTCCTCGGGGCGGAGCTGGCCACGGTGCCCGGCAAGGAGGACTCCCTCGGGATGAGGCTCGTGGATGAGGCCTCCATCGCGCGCCTGGAGCAGCACATAGACGCCAGCGAGGCGGCGCTCCCGCCGCTCAAGAGCTTCATCCTGCCGGGCGGCGTGGCGGGCGCGGCGGAGCTGCACCTCGCGCGCACCGTGTGCCGCCGGGCGGAGCGCCTGGTGGTGGCCCTGCGGCGCGAGGAGCCCGTGAGGGACCAGGTGGTGGTGTACCTCAACCGCTTGAGCGACCTGCTGTTCTCCCTTGCGCGTGGCGCCAACCACCGCGCGGGCGTCGCCGACGTGCCCTGGACGCCCAGGCCACGAGGCTGACCGCGAACGCTGTAGAGCGCGCCCCGGACGGTACCTCTGCGCGGCAGGCGCAGCCACCGGCGGCGAGGGCGTCGGCGTTGGAGGCGCCCCCCTCGGAGGCGTCCGAGGAGCCGTCTCTCCCGGCGTCGGAGCCGGCGTCGCCGGAGGAGCCCGCGTCGGAGAGGGCGCCCGGGAGCGCAAAGGCACGCAGGTCCACGCGGAGCCTGGGGGTGTCCGGGTCGTTGGTGACCAGGAAGAGCTCCGCGCGCTGGGGGCCCTCGCGGGTGGGCGCGAAGCGCACGGACACCGCGCGCTGGGACGACGGCGGGAGCTCGGACGGAGAGACCTCGGCGGCGAAGGGGGCGGGCACTTCCGCGGCGAGGAGGCGCCCGTTCATCTCACCGCTGTTGCGAAGGTACAGCGTGCGCTCGCGGAGCTGGCCTACGGCGACCTCGCCGAAGTCCAGCTCCGAGGTGTCCGAGGCGAGGTCCGGCAGCGCGAGGTGGGCGCGGGAGGGCTCTGTTCTCACCGCGGTGTTGAAGGGCCCGAGGGGGATCGGCAGGTCCCCGAGGGGGAGGGTCCAGCGCCGCCCGAGGAGCTGCACATAGAGCCCCGGGTACACGTGGGCGGTCACCGTGGTGGCGAGGTTCCCTTCGAGCGCCGGGAGGTACTCCACGAAGGGCCCGGCCATGAAGAGCGCCTGCACCCGCGCCCGGTCGCGGGTGATCGGGTCCGCGAGGAGCCCGAAGTCCAGCCGCGTTGCGCGCCAGCCCGCGGTGACCTCGGCGAGGGCATCAAACGAAAAGCCACCGGAGATGCCCGGGATGCGCACGATGGCGTCCGTGAGGCGCACGTCGGTGATGTGCTGCCGGGGCGTCATGGCGCGGGCCTGCGCCTCGTCCCAGCCCCAGGGGTCGAAGCGCTGCGAGGCCATCGCGCGGAAATCCACGATGGGCAGGAAGGGGACGTTGCCCTCCCAGTCGAAGGTGCGGCTCTCCACGGTGAGGTGGAGCCTCACGCGGGCGCTGAACTGCACGCCCCAGTCGAGCTCCAAGGCGCCCTCCCCGGGCGTGCCCGGGGCCTCCAGGGTCATGGGCCGGGGCCAGCGCGCCACGAGCTCTCCGGCCGCGCGCACGGTGGTGCGCCCGACCAGGGCAGCGCGGAAGCGCACCTGCACGGGCGAGTCCATGGGCACCCAGCCGGTGTCCACGTCGAACTCCCCGGGGAGCCCCACCCGGTGGACAAAAGACAACGGCGCGCGGGAGCAGCCGGTGAAGCCCTCGCCGCACGGCGAGGTGGGCTGGGAGAGCGCCGCCGAGGGAGTGAGGACCAGGGCCGCCGCGAGGATCATTGCGCGCGTCACGACGCCCGATGGTACCGCAGGGAGCGTGCCCCGTGTGCTACCCTCGGAGACCGTGATGGCGTCACCACCGTGGGCGCTGGTCGCCCTGGGCGCGCTCCTCGGCTGCGCCACAACCACGGACCCGGCGCCGGATGATGCAGTTGACGCCTCGGGCCCCGGGGCGGACGCGCCACCTGCCGGAGACTCCCTCACAGCGATGGATTCAACGCCTCCAGAGGTCCCGCTGGACACCTCCGTGGGCCGCGAGGACCCGCCGGAGCCCCCCGTGGAGGCCTCGGTAATGGACAATCCAGTTGACACCATGGGTGCCCCCGAGGCGGGGCCAGACGCGGAGGCGGGGCCGCTGTTGTGCGGCGCGGCGCCCGGGGGCGGGTGTTACCGGGAGACCGCGGCGGGGCAGCGGTGCCCCTCGGGGCACGTGGCGGTGACGCCCCCGCAGGTGGGCTACCGCCTGACGAGGCTTCGCTTCGAGAGGCCGGCGACGCTGACCACGTCGGTGGTGGAGGGCTTCTTTGACGGGGCGCTGGCCGCGGGGACGGCGCTCTTCGGCTTCGGCACCATGGACGCGGCGACGGTGAGGGTGGGGCCGTTGAACACCCGCTGCGTGGCGTACGGCGCGCGAGGCAGGGGGCTCCTGGACGGGGCGTTTCGGTTTCACGCCGGGGACGCCCCGGGGCCCGGGGGTGCGTCGCGCTGGGACCCGGCGAGGGTCGGGGTGCTGTCCGCGGGGCCGCTGTTCACCCTGGGCCCGGCGACCACGGTGGTGCGCTGGCCGCTCTTCACCGAGAGCGGAGACCCGCAGGTGGAGCTCCCGCTGACGAGCCTCCAGCTCCGGGAGGTGCGCCCCTCGGCGGACCTGGGGTGCGTGGGGGTGGCGGCGTACCCGGGAGGGGTCTTTGACGAGTGCTCGCCCTCGGCGTGGCTCACCCGGGACCCGGTCACCGGCGCGCCCTACGGGCTCCTGGAGGCGCTGATCATGGTGGAGGACACGCGCGCGGCGCGCTTGATGACGGTCCCGGGCATGCCCACGCTCTGCTCCTTCCTGGCGGGCGCCGACTGCGAGGCGACGGCGATGACCTCCTGGCCGACGCCCCCGGACGCGACGCTGGGAGGGCGGCCGGCGTGGCGCCTGGTGGCGAACTTCTCCGCGGTGGCCGCGAGGATCCTCCCGTAAGGGAGGGGAGCGATGCGACGACCGCTCGCCCTGTCCCTGAGCCTCGCGGGGTGCTTCGCCGACGACGGCGGGTGCTTCTCCCGCGGGGGCGACGGGTGCGTCCCGGCGGCGCCGTGCGCGGCGCTCTCCTGGCGCTGCGAGGGAGGCTTCGCCACGGTGCGGCGCATCACCCGCCCGGAGGAGCGCCCCGAGGGTCTTGCGGCGCTGGGCACCGTCGGGGATTACCTCTTCGAGAACGACCAGCTCCGCGCGGTGATCGACGCTCCGGAGCACCCCCACTACACGGGCGTGACCGGCGGGAGGATCCTCGACCTGGCGCCGCGCGGCGGCGCCGATCACCTGCACTACGTCTGCCACGCCACGGGCGTGCTCCCCGGGGACATGGCCCACTACCACCACGCGGCGGTGCTCCCTTCGGGGGACCGCGCCACGCTGGTGCTCCACGGGTACCTCGCCGCGGACCCCGCGGTGGAGGTCTCCGTGCGCTATGAGCTCCGCCCGTGCGACCGCGGGCTGCGCGTGCGCACGGAGCTCTTCAACGGTGGGCGGCGCACCTGGCCGCTGTTCCTCTCGGACTTCGTGCTCGTGGGCCGGAGGGACCTCACGCCCTTCGCGCCCCTGGCGGCGATGGGCTTCCGGCACCCCCCGGTGGATCCGTACGACCTGCAGGCCGCGTGGCACGAGGTGCCGTGGCTGTCGGCCCAGAGCCACGCCCCGCCGTACGCGGCCTACGCCGAGGTGGCGTGTGACGCCCAGACCCTCGGGGGCTTCGTGAGCGCCGAGTTCGCCGCGCTGGGGCCCCGTCCCGCCCTGGTGGCCCCGGGGGACGGGCTGTCCTTCGAGAGGGTGGTGCTCACGGCGCCGGGCGAGGGCCTCTCCGCGGTCCATGGACTGGTCAGGGAGGTCCATCGGCAGCTCCATGGGGACCCCTGGGTGAGTGTCTCCGGCCGCGTACTGGACGGCCTGGGGGTGCCCCTCGGCGGCGACGAGCGCGAGGTGTCGATCTTCGTCGAGGACGTGACGCAGGCGCCTACGCCCGTGGACCTCGCGGTGCCAGGCTCCGACGGGAGCTACCGCCTGGCGCTTCCTCCGGGGCGCAGATACCGGCTCCAACCCTGGAGGCACGGGCGCCCGGAGGGCATGGCCACCGAGGTCACCCTTGGCACGATGGGACCCGTGGCGCTCCCGACGCTGTCCCTCCCGCGACCGGGCAGGCTCACGGTCCGCGTGACCGACGCCAACGGCGCGCCCCTCGACGCCGAGGTGGTGCTCCTGCCGACGTCCAGGGCGGACCCCGGGGCCGCGCCCGGGACCCTCTACGGCGTCGAGCGAGAGGGCTGCTCGCCCTTCCTCGGGGACCCCCACGGGCCCTCGCCAGCTTGCAACCGCGCCCTGGTCCCTCGGGGCGAGGCATCGTTCAACGTCCCCTCCGGGCGCTGGATGGTGTATGTCACCGCGGGCCCGGGGTACACCCTCGCGAGGCGCGCAATTGTCAATCAGGATGCACGGGATGAGATTCTTGAAGTGCGTCTGGTACGCATCCCTGGACTGTATCCGTCAACCGTGTTGCACGCTGACCTGCATGTCCACGGAGGGCGGAGCAGCGACGCGGCGATCCCGGACCGGGACCGGCTCCAGAGCTTCGTGTCGGCGGGCGTGCGGCTGATCGCGGCGACGGACCACGACGTGTGCGCGGACTACGGCGCAGCCCTGGAGGCCTTTCGAGGGAGGCTCGAGGTGCTCACCGGGGTGGAGACCACGGGGCTCCTGCCCTTCCTGCGGGTGGGCTCCTCGGCGCTGCCCCACACCATCGGGCATGCCAACTTCTGGCCCCTGCGGTGCGACCCCTCGAGGCCGCGGAACGGGGCGCCGTGGGATGAGCTCCTGGAGCCCGCGGAGCTCTTCGACCTCCTCCGGGCGGAGGGCGGGGCCGACGCGGTGATCCAGCTCAACCACCCGACGCTCGCCCCCATCGGCGGGATCGACCAGGGGCTCCTGAGGGTGCTCGCGGTGGACCCGCGCAGGGCGCTCCCCGCCGTGAACGACGGCTCCGGTCCGGGGCGCCTGTGGAGCCGCCCCGGGGGACGCAGCCGCAACGTGGACTGGGACGTCCAGGAGGTGATGAACGGCGCGGACCTCCTGCGAAACCTCCAGTACCGCGCGCTGTGGCATGCGCTCCTGTCCCAGGGCGTGGTGAGGGCCGGGACCGCCAACAGCGACACGCACTCGCTCCAGGCCGAGCAGGCAGGCTGGCCTCGGAACCTGGTGTTCATGGACACGACGACGGCCCCCGTGGAGGTGGCGGCCTTCAATCGCGCCGTGCGCCTTGGGAGGGTGGTCGGGAGCAACGGCCCCGTGGTGCTGGCCTCGGTCACGGACAGCGAGGGCCGCGCGCGAGGGCCCTCGGTGCTGCCCTTCCAGCCCTCGCGGGAGGCGACGCTGACGCTGGAGGTGCGGGCCGCTCCGTGGATCCCCGTGGACGAGGTGAGGCTCGTGGTCAACGGCGCCCTTCGTAGGCGCTGGAGCGGCGCCGAGGTGGCCCGCCCCGACGACCCCTTCGGCCAGGGAGGCGTCCGGCGCCTCATGGTCACCGTCCCCCTGCGCGAGCTCCTCGGCGGGCGCGACGGCTGGGTGGTGGTGGAGGCGGGCTCCGCCCTGCCCGCGGTGGCCGACCAGGACGACGACGGCCTGCCGGACCACATCGACGGCGACGGTGACGGCGTCGCCGCGGAGCTCGCGCCCCGCGCGCCGGGCGAGGGTGACCCTCGCGTCCTGGTGGACGCCGTGTCTCCCGGGACCTGGCCCATGGCCTTCACGAACCCCTTCCTCCTGGACCTCGCGGGCGATGGGTGGGAGCCCCCGGGCCTGTGAGACCGTGCGCTGCCTGCCTGGCGGTGCTTCTGTCCGCGACGCCCGCGTGGTGCTCGCCCGGGGCGTTTTGCGCCCTGGCCGAAGGCGCCCCGCGGCGTCCTTCGCGGTGGGCGGTCTTCGACAGCCTGGCGTCCCCCTGCGGCGCTTCCTACGTGTCAACTGGATTGACCGGTGCCCTGGGTCTTGAACCCTTGGAGCTCCGGGGGGAAATCTCTCTCCAGGCGAGGCTCTCGGCGCTCGTGGCGCTGGGGCGGGGGTGGGCGCTCACCGCGGACGGGGCGCCCATCGGGTATCGCTTCGCGCAGAACGCGGCGATCGCGGCGGATGGTACGGTCGCGGGGCCCCTGGTGCTAGGGGTGCAACGGACCGTGAGGGGACTGGGGGCCCCGGTGGGGCTCTTCGCGCGGGTGCGTCCGCCCCTGGAGGGGGGTGACCAGCGGGCGTTGCGCTACGGGGCGCAGGTGGGGGCGGTGCTCCGGTGGACGCCAGGCGACGGGGCGACGCTGGCGGTGGCGCTCGCCGTCGAGGCCCTGGTGGCGCAGCCGGGGCGGAGGCGTTGGGTCCAGGCCGGGGGCTCCGCGGCGTGGGAGCTGGTGCTGGGCGCGGGCGAGGGCTGGAGCGCGAGCGTGGGCGCGGAGCTGCGCTGGCTGCCCACGGTGGCCGAGGGCCTGGTCGGGGCGGCGTGGCTCTCCGGGCGCTGGACCGCGAGGCGCGGGTGGTACGCCCAGCTCTCGGCGCTACGGCCCGTGGACCGCGGGACGCCGGAGGACCTCCGGGCGGAGCTGACCTTCGGGTACGGGTGGCGCTGAGCGCTCAGGAGCGTTGGCGCTGGAAGCCCGGGTGCTGCGAGGCATGCGGGGCCTCGGCCCAGGCGGCGCCCGGGGCGGCGTCCTGCGCGACGCGCACCCCGGAGCGCTCCTCGTCGGCGGTGAGGACCTCGCGCAAGGGGGGCCCACCCTCGTAGAGGTAGCGCTCATAGATCTGGTAGCGCAGGTGTGAGGTGGCGATCATGGCGAGGACCGACGCGGGCCACAGCCCCACCCCGCAGGCGAGGGTCCCGGCGACGAGCACCAGCGTGGCCAGGACCGCTTGCGGGAGGAGGGTCTTCAGGTGGGCCCAGCCGGTGGCGCGCAGGTAGCTCCAGAATTGCTTCGGCTGGATGGTCTTGTCGACGTCCTCGTGCAGCTCGCCCAGGGTCATGCCGGTCTCGACGCCGACGAAGGCCAGGAGCATCACCGCGAGGCCCCCGAGACCGCCCAGGAGGAGTCCCGGGAGGAGGAGTACCTGCGGGAGGAGCCGCAGGGAGAACACGTAGAAGATCATCCCGAAGTACGCCAGGAAGACCGTGGGCATGGTGATCAGGAGCCGGGCGACGTACGGGGCGATCCCTCGCTGGAGGAGCTGCGGCAGGGCGTTGATGGTCAATGGCGGAACGGGGGAGCGGTCCTTCCGGAGCCAGCGCTGGAAGAGCCACGCGCCGAGCCCCGCGAGGATGAGCGGGCCGATGATGGGGACGAACCACAACGCCGTGGTCCCGAGGACCAGCCCCGGCTCGCGCACCAGGAGGCTCCACGCGGTCTTGTAGGCCTCCCAGGTGCTGACCGTGGGCGCGGGGGGCAGCGGCCGGGGCTCGCGGTAGAGGCCCGGGCCGTAGCCCTCCGGGGGCTGGTGGTAGCTAGCGCCGTCGGGGGGGTCGTGCACGGCTGGGGAGTGTACGCCAGCAGGGAGGGGACTGCCCGCCGTGGCGCTCCGTGCTACGGGTAGGCTCCGGTGGAAGCGAAGGTGCAGGCGGTGCTCGACGCGGAGCCCGGGAGCGCTCCAGAGCGGGCGCCGGGAACCTTTCCGTCCCGGTGGTTCGCCGTGGGGGACCCGCAGTGCTCGCTGGAGCGCCTCGCGCGGGTCCTGTGCGAGGCCGGGCTCCTGGGGGACCACGGCGCGCTCCGGGAGGACGTCGGCCTCGTGTCCCTGGGGGATCACTTCGACTACGGGGACGACCGCGCGGTGGCGGCGCGGGAGGGCCTGCGGGTCCTCCGGTGGCTCACCGGACACCCCCCCTGGCAGGTGAGGGTGCTCCTAGGAAACCACGACGCCGCCAGGGTTCAGGAGTTCGCCGGGGTGTCCGACGCGCGCTTCGAGGAGGCCTTCGCCGCGGCGCGAGGGCTGGACGGGGACCCGGCCGCGGCGGCGCGTCACCGCGAGGCCTTCCCGAAGCTCCCGGTGTGGAACCTGGTGGCGCGGGACTATTCTTCGTTCACGTCCGAGCAGCGGGCGCTGGTGCGGGAGCTCCTCCTCGCGGGACGCTACGCCCTGGGCCTCGCGGCGGCGCTCCCGGACGGGACCCCGGCGCTCCTGACCCACGCGGGCGTCACCCGGCGAGAGCTCCGCCTCCTCGGGCTCGACGCCGCGACGCGTGACGCCGCGGCCGTCGCTCGTGCGCTCCAGGCCGCGCTCTCCGCGGCGGTAGAGGCGGTGCGCGACGACTGGCGCGCGGGCGGCGAGGCGCCGCTGAGGCTCGCGCCGCTGCACCACGCGGGGGACGCGGAGCGCGAGGGGGGCGGGCTCTTGTACCACCGCCCGTCGAACTCGGAGCGGTCGCGCGATGGGTGGTCCTGGGACGAGGGGCGCCCTCGGCGCTTCGACCCGCGGACCCTCCCGCTCGGGCTCGCGCAGGTGGCCGGTCACACGGGGCACCACAAGTGCCTGAAGGAGCTCGGGGCGTGGGCGACGGAGGAGGCCCGGGCGGTGCCCCGGGGCGGCCTGCGCACGCTCGCAAGTGACGGCCAGAGCGCGCGTTATGAGTTGGGGCTGCACCCGCCGCAGGGCTCCGAGGCGACGCTGTACCTCGCGGACGCAGAGCTGTCCCGCGCCGAGGTGTGGCCGGTGCCGCTGCTGGCGCTCGGAGGGGTGCCCTGACGACGCTCGGCGGTGGCGGTCGGGTTGTGCTCGCGGCGGGGCGTGGGTATACCGCGGGGCATGTTCCGAGGGCGCGTCCGTCACGTACATTTCGTCGGCATCGGCGGCATCGGCATGAGCGGCATCGCCGAGGTGCTGCTCTCGCTGGGCTACCAGGTCTCCGGCAGCGACCTCCGGGCCGGCGAGGCCACGCGGCGCCTGGAGGGCCTCGGGGCCCGCACCTACGCCGGGCACCGCGCGGAGCACATCGACGGCGCCGACGTGGTGGTCTATACGTCCGCCGCGGCCAGGGAGAACCCCGAGCTCGTCTACGCCCGCGCGCTGGGCGTGCCGGTGATCCCCCGGGCGGAGATGCTCGCGGAGCTCATGCGGCTCAAGTACGGCATCGCCATCGCCGGGTCCCACGGCAAGACCACCACCACCTCGCTGGTGGCCACGGTGCTCCAGGCCGCGGGCCTGGACCCCACGGTGGTCATCGGCGGCAAGCTCAACGCCATCGGCACCAACGCCCGCGCCGGCACCGGCGACCTCCTCGTCGCCGAGGCCGACGAGAGCGACGGGAGCTTCCTCAAGCTCACCCCCACCATCGCCGTGGTCACCAACATCGACCCCGAGCACCTGGACCACCACGGCTCCCACGAGCAGCTCAAGACCGCCTTCGTCGAGTTCGCCCAGCGCATCCCGTTCTACGGCCTCGCGGTGATGTGCCTGGACCACCCGCACGTGCAGGCCATCCTCCCCAGGATCGACCGCCGCCACGTGACCTACGGCACGCACCCGCAGGCGGACTACGTCGCCCTCGGGCAGAGCTTCCAGGGCACCACCACGGCCTTCCACGTGCGCCGCCGCCACGAGGACCTCGGGCGCTTCGAGGTGCGGGTCCCCGGGCGGCACAACGTGCTCAACTGCCTGGCCACCATCGCCGTCGCCGAGGAGCTCGACGTTCCCACGGACGCAACCCGCGCCGCCCTGGCGAGCTTCGCCGGCGTCCAGCGGCGCTTCACCATCGTAGGCGAGGCCCAGGGCATCACCCTCGTAGACGACTACGGCCACCACCCCGCCGAGATCGAGGCCACGCTCTCCGCCGCCAAGAGCGGCTTCGGCCGCCGCGTCGTGGCCGCCTTCCAGCCGCACCGGTACACCCGCACCCGGGACCTCTTTGAAGAGTTCACCCGGTGCTTCAACCAGGCCGACGTCCTGGTCTTGACCGAGGTCTACCCCGCGGGCGAGAGCCCCATCCCCGGCGCCACCGGCGAGCGCCTCGCCCAGGCCCTGCGCGAGCACGGCCACCGCAACGTCCACTACGAACCCGACAAGCACCGCGTGTGCGACCGCCTGGAGGCCCTCTCACGCCCCGGGGACATGGTCATCGCCCTCGGCGCCGGGGACATCAACCAATGCCTCCGCCAGCTCTACCAGCGCCTCCTGGCTGGGAATTCGCCTCCCACAGACCCACTGGTGTAGTCCCAGGTGCGATGCCCCAGGGTCCCACGAGCTCCCAGCCCCCGGCGCCCGCGGAGGTGTCAACTCCATTGACCGGTCCTGGGAAGGTCCGTGGAGCGCTCTGGGAGGGGGTGAAGCAATGGACGAGCACGCTGTCGGTGCTGGCGCTCCTGGGCATGGCGGCGGTGGGGGGCCGGGCGGGGCATCGGTGGCTGGTGACCACGGCGCGCTTCGGGGCGAAGGAGGTGGAGGTGTCGGGGCTGCGGCGCACGCGGCGCGAGGAGGTGCTCACCGCGGCGAGGATCACACCCTCGCGGAACGTGCTGTCCATTGACGCCGAGGCGACGGCGAGGGCCCTGGAGGGCCTGCCCTGGGTGGAGCATGCGACGGTGCGGCGGAGGCTCCCGGGGCACGTGGAGATCACGGTGGAGGAGCGCACGGCGGTGGCGATCCTGGCCGCCGGGGGGGAGTACCTGGTGGCGCCGGACGGCACGCCCTTCAAGCGGGTGGTGCAGGGCTCCGGGGACCCGACGGACCTGCCGGTGATCACGGGGCTGCGCCGGGAGGCCTTTGAGCACGACCCGGAGAGCGCGAGGGAGGGCCTGAGGGACGCGCTGGCGCTCCTGGCGGACGTGGCCGAGGCGAGCGGCGGGCAGCGGGTGGAGGAGGTCCACCGGGCGCCCACCGGGGACCTGTCGCTGGTGCTGGCGGGGACGTACGTGTGGCTGGGGCAGGGGCCCTACCGGGCCAAGCTCTCGCGCCTGAGGGTGGTGCTGGGGGAGCTGCGCCGTCGGGGCCTGGAGGCCTCGGAGGTCCACCTGGAGAGCGACCGCCACCCGGAGCGGGTGACGGTGCGACCGCGGGGGGCGTAGCTCAGGGGCAGGTCACGTCGCGGTTCCAGGGGGCGAAGGTCCCGTCGGGGTTGGTGCGCCAGACCCAGGCGTAGAGCTCCCAGCGCCAGGGCTCGCCGCGGACGCCGCTGGACACCGGGCCGTAGAGGGTCTGGCCGAAGAGCACCGGGGCCACGTTGTCCTCGGGGACGTCCGCGCCGGTGTAGGGCACGCCCTCGCGGAGCACCGGGGTCATGAACTTCACGGCCACCAGGCGCATGCGGTCGCCCTCGGGGACGTACAGCAGCGCCTCGGGGCGGCGCACGTCGAGGGTCATGTCCATGCGGTCGCGGTTGACGTACTCCACGCCCATGCCCCCGAGGGGCGAGGAGACGCAGCCGCCGACGGGCTCGAAGCCGTCCGCCCGGGCCACGGCCTCGTCGCTGTAGCGCTCGGTGGCCTCGCGGGTCTCCTGCAGGAGCGCGGTGCGGGCGGCGTCCAGGGCCGACGGGGTCGAGGGGTTCATCGTCGGGTCCATCGCGGGGGTGGATCCCGGCGCCGTGGCGGCGTCCGGGGCGCAGGCGGCGAAGGACAAGGTGACGAGCGCGCAGGCGGTGAGACGGTTCATGGCGAGGACTCCTTGCGGCGCCGTCGGGCTTCCCTGTGCCCGGCGCCGTCGAGGTGGTTCACGGCAGGGGGGGCCTCGGGGTTGAGCTCGACCGTAGCGAATCCGGAAACGCCCGTTCAGCGTTCCGCAGGTTTGTTGTATGTCCGGGCCGCGGCGTGGCAGAGCCCTGACGACGATGGACGCAGGGATGGCGAAGCCGGGTGACATCATCGTGGGCCTGGACATCGGCACGACGAAGACCGTCGCGCTGGTGGGGGAGGTCGGCGTCGACGGCGTGGACATCACGGGCGTCGGGACCGCCCGGTCCAACGGCCTGCGCAAGGGCGTGGTGGTCAACATCGAGAGCACCGTGGCCTCCATCCGCGAGGCCGTCGAGAGCGCCGGGAACATGGCCGGCGTGGAGATCAAGACGGTCTTCGCGGGCATCGCCGGGAGCCACGTCGAGGGCAGGAACTCCCACGGGATCGTGTCCATCGCCGACCACGAGGTGAACGCCGACGACGTGGAGCGCGTGCTCGACCAGGCCCGGAGGATCTCCCTGCCGATGGACCGGCAGGTGCTCCACGCGATCCCCCAGGAGTTCATCGTGGACCACCAGGACGGGGTGCGGGAGCCCGTGGGCATGTCCGGCGTGCGCCTGGAGGCCCGGGTGCACCTGGTGACCGCCGCCCTGCCCAGCGTGCAGAACGTCACCAAGTGCGCCGAGCGCTGCGGCCTGGAGGTGAGCGAGCTGGTGCTGGAGCCCCTGGCCAGCGCCGAGGCCGTGCTCACCGAGGACGAGAAGGAGATCGGCGTCGCCCTGGTGGACATCGGCGGCGGCACCACGGACGTGGTGCTCTTCTTCGACAAGGCCCTGGTGCACACCGCGGTGATCCCCCTCGGGGGGATGAACCTCACCAACGACATCGTGGCGGGCCTGCGCACCCCGGTGGGCGAGGCCGAGCGCATCAAGCTCCGCCATGGCTGCGCGCTGTCCAGCCTGGTGGACGCCGCGGACGTGATCGAGGTCCCGGGCGTGGGCGGCAGGGTCGCCAGGACCCTCGCCCGGCAGGACCTGGTGGCCATCATCGAGCCGCGCATGGAGGAGATGTTCCAGCTCGTCAAGCGCGTGCTGGACAGCAGCGGCTACGCCGAGGTGCTGGGCGCGGGCGTGGTGCTCACCGGCGGCGCCGTGCAGCTCGAGGGCACCGTCGAGCTGGCCGAGCAGGTCCTCGGGCTGCCGATCCGCCGGGGCTCCCCGACGGGCGTCGGGGGCCTCCTGGAGATGATCGCCAGCCCGTCCATGGCCACCGCGGTGGGGCTGCTCAAGTACGGCGCCACGCGGCCCGTGCGCCCGGCGGCGCTCCTGGGCCGCCACGCGCCGGTGATGGCCCCGCCGATCGCGGTGACCGAGGACCTGCCGGAGGCCCGGTCCCCCTGGCGGCGCCTCTGGGGGTGGTTCCAGGAAGTGTTCTGAGCGGTGGGTGAACCGCCCCGACGGCGCATGCGGGAACGCGCCGCGCCGGGGCTCTGCAACGCGGCGGGCGGGGGAGGACCCCGGTCGCCTGGAGGTGTGTGATGGGTCTGTCGTTTGATCTGGCCGACGATGGGAGCTTCGCGGCCGCGCGCATCAAGGTGGTGGGGGTCGGGGGCGCCGGCGGCAACGCCATCCGCACCATGATCGAGGCCGGGGTGTCCGACGTGGAGTTCGTGGTCGCCAACACGGACATCCAGGCGCTCAACGCCAACCCCGCGCCGGTGAAGATCCAGCTCGGCCGCGGGATGACCAAGGGCCTCGGCGCGGGCGCCAACCCCGAGCTCGGCCGCAAGGCCGCCATGGAGGACGTGCAGCTCATCCAAGAGCACCTCCAGGGCGCGGACATGGTCTTCGTGACCGCGGGCATGGGCGGGGGCACCGGCACCGGCGCGGCGCCCGTGATCGCCCAGATCGCCCGGGACCTCGGGGCCCTCACCGTGGGCGTGGTGACCAGGCCCTTCATGTTCGAGGGCCGTCGGCGGCAGAAGCAGGCCCAGCTCGGCCTGGACGACCTCTCGGGCCACGTGGACACGCTGATCACCATCCCCAACCAGCGCCTCCTGGCCGTCGAGGACCCGTCGCTCACGCTCACCGACGCCTTCCGCAAGGCCGACGAGGTGCTCGTCAACGCCGTGCAGGGCATCTCCGACCTGATCCAGCAGAACGGCGTGGTCAACGTGGACTTCGCCGACGTGAAGGCCATCATGGCCAACATGGGCATGGCCCTGATGGGCATCGGCTACGGCCGCGGGGACAACCGCGCCATGGAGGCCGCCAACCTGGCCATCAACTCGCCGCTCCTGGACAACATGTCCGTCAAGGGCGCCACGGGCATCCTCCTGAACTTCATGGGCGGCCCGGACATGCGCCTGAGCGAGGTCAACGAGGCCGCGTCCATGATCATGGAGGCCGCCAGCGAGGACGCCAACATCATCTTCGGCGCGGTGATCAACCCCGAGATGCGGGACATGCTCAAGGTCACGGTGATCGCCACGGGCTTCAACCGCGAGGAGGCCGCCGTGGAGCTCACGCAGCAGGTGCGCACGGCCACGCCTGCCCGGATCCTGCAGCCCACGCTGGCGGGGGCCTCGCCGATGCGCCGGATGGAGAGCTACAGCCCGCCGGTGGCCACGCAGGCCCCGCCGAGGCTCCCGGAGCGCCAGGTGGCCAACGGGGGGTTGGTGCCCGCGCCCGCGGACACCCGGCGGGCCTCGGTGCCGCCCTCGGCCCCGGCGCCCGCGCGGCGCGCGGTGGGGCCCGCAAACCTCCGCGAGGAGGAGTGGGACATCCCCACGTTCCTGCGGCACTCTGGCCACCGCGACGAGTAGGGATCACTCCGCGGCGCGCTCGTCCGGGGCCTTCGCATCCGCGGGCTCCGGCGGGTCCGACGCCGCGGCGGCGTGGGGGCCCGACAGGCCCCGCGGGTGCCCGGCCCCGGGGAGGCTCATCCGCGGCTCCGGCAGCGCGCCGCCGAACCAGGCGAAGAACCGGAAGAGCTGGTCCTTGCGGGCCTGCGGGAGGTAGTCAAAGTTCGTCCCGCGGTCGGTGATCTCCCAGAAGGTGCTGCTCTCCACGGCCATGAGCTCATCACGGATGGAGGCCAGGCGCGCCGGGAGCTCGTCCTTCATGTCCTGGAAGACCTCCCGGGCGGCGGCCTCGTCGTCGTGCTGGAGGTAGTACGTCGCCAGCTTGATCTGGGCCTTGCGCACGCCCCGGAGGCTCTTCTCCCGGGCGGCCCCTTCGCCCTCCTTGTCCACCTGGAGGAAGATCTTGAGGAGCTCCCCGCGCTCCGGCGAGCGCAGGTTGAAGGCATGCTCGTTGAGCGCGCACAGGTCGTACGCGGCCGTCTCCAGGATGAACCCAAGGTCGCTCTGGAACGCGAGCTGGCCGTAGTATTTGAAGTACCGTGCGACCTCCACGGCGTAGCGGCCGTCCCGGCGGTCGAGCGCGGCGTCGGCCAGGAGGCGGTACTGGTTGAGCACGTTGTACGCCGTGCGCACGTCCTTGGCGTTCACCGTGGCACGCAGGTACGTGTTGAAGAACTTGATGCACAGCTCCGCCACGGGGCCGTCCCGGCGGGCCATGGCGGCGTCGGCCAGCTCCCGCGTGAGGATGCTCACGACGTAGCACACCTCCCGGTGGGCGTTGAGGCCCGACTGGTAGATCGTCTGGAACTGCCGGAGGACCTTGAACTCGAACCAGGTGCGCTCCTTGCCGAGGGCCAGGCGCACCTCCCGGGACATGGACACGAAGTCCGGGTCCTGGACCATGGCCTCGGTGACCCGGAACCAGTCGAGGGGCAGCCGGTCCTTCACCTGGAGGTAGTCCCGGGCCAGGTCCCCGAGGGCGTTCACGCTGGCCATGGCGATGGCCCCGTCGTGGTTCTGCATGGCGTTCAGGGCCACGTCCGCGAGCTGGTCCGTGCCGTCCGCGGCGAGGAACTGCCCGTGGGCCGCGGCGTCGGCCTGCTGGGTGCCGGTCTTCGGCGCGTGGGTGATGCCCTCCAGGGCCTCGGCGCGGATGCGCCCCACGATGTTCATCGGGTTCAGGAACTGGAACACGTACGCGAAGTACGGCAGCAGCAGGAGCACCGACACGCTCATCAGCCCCATGGACAGGAGCGTCCCCACCACCGGGAGGAAGGTGTCCCGGAACAGCAGCGAGATCCAGAGCCCGTCGAGCCCCGCGATCACGAAGAGGCCCATCACCACGAAGTTGGCCGGGGCCTTGAAGAACAGCTCCGTGATCCGGTGCGTGTACCGCGTGGCCGCCAGCTCCACGATGATGGCCACCACGGAGATGGCCACGCCGAGGATCTGCGTCACCACCTGGCCGACGTTGCCCAGGACCGCCGACGCCTCGTCGCGCTCCGGGTGCGTGAGGAGCTCCCAGAGGCTCGGGGCGGCCTTGTCGTAGCGGGCGACGTCGGCCCAGAAGCCGAGGAGGAGCAGCGCCAGGGAGACGCTCGCCAGCACGCCGAAGGGCAGGAGCCAGACGCGCAGGCTGTTGGTAGGGCGCACCCTGCGCGCGCGGGCGTCGCGGGCCGAGCGGTCCTCGGGCCCCGGGGTCTCCGGGGAGGGCTCCGCGTTCTCGTCGGGGGAGGCGCGCTCCGTCACGATGGGAGTATCACCCCATCGGCGCCCCGAGGGGAACACCCTCCTTGCAGTGACTAGTCCAGGTCGTCCTGGTTGCGGCGGTCCTGCGCGGACTGGAGCTCCCGGTGGTAGCGGTCCCTCAGGCGCTCCTCCTCCGAGCGCTCGAACATCGCCGCGACGCCGTAGCCCACCTGGAGCGCCGTCACGGCGAAGAGCAGCACGTTGAAGCCCTGGGGCTCCGGGAAGGGGCGGTCATCGAAGAGCTGCGGGGCGTAGAGCACCCCGAGGGTCGCCAGCGGGATGGTGATGCCCCCGAGGCCCCAGAGCACCCGCCGGAGGCGCCCGTCGGAGGCCATCCGGTCCAGCACCTCCTCGCCGAGGCGAGCCCGCTCGCGGCGGTCCGCCGCGGTGGCCTGCGGCGCCTCGGCGTAGCGCGACGGCAGGCGCTCCCGGGCGGGCGTCCAGGCCAGGCGCGCCACGCCCGACACCACCTGGAAGCCGCCGAGCACCCAGAACATCGTCTGGATCGCCTCGTTGGACACCGCGCTGGAGGGCCCCGGCTCCAGCGCGAACCCGATCCCGATCAGGAGCCCCCCGACGGCGGTGTCAATGATCCCCGTGGTGATCCGCGAGCCGGAGCCCACGTCCACCAGGCCCAGGAGCACGTCATCCAGGAGCCTCAGGCGCTCCCGGAGGAGCGACGGCCGCCGCCGACGAGGCGCGGCGGTCGGCCAGGCCTCCCTCTCCGTCACGGGCGCCCCGGACGCGACGGGCGGTGTCCGGGAGGGCGCGGGCTCCCCTGAGGGCGGCGGCGGCGGCATGGACCCCGGGGGCGTCTGGGCGCCGACCACGGGCGTAAAGATCAGGGCCGACGCCAGGACCGCTCCGCGGAGGTTCACCCTGGCAGTGGTAGCACCTACTGGCCCCTTGGGCACACCGGGCAGGTCGCGTCCCGGCGCCGCCCTGCGTCCGTGCAGCGCCCGAGGGAGCGTTGGCACCGGGGCTCCCTCCCGACGCCGCCCGGGTCCGTCAAGCGACAGATCTCCCGCGCCGCGGTGCAGATGTTCGCCGCGGCCATGCACACCTGACGGCACTCCCCCGGCGAGGCCAGAAAGACCGCCTCCCAACGCTCAAGGTCCGCCTCCCAGCGGGCCACGGGCGTGTCCGGCGGGGGCGGCGGCGCGGGTGGGGGTGGGAGCTGCTCCGGGGGACTCGGCGGCGTCGTGCCGGGCGTCCTCGGGGGGGCGTACCCGCCGTTGGCCCCGCCCGTCACCGTCGGTTGCAGGGCGGCGTCGCCGGTGGGGCTCCCGCCCGCCCCGGGGCTGCGCCAGGACGACGGCGGTGGCGTTGGAGGGCCCTGCCGCGCGCTCCCGGAGGAGGCGCAACCGACGATCAGGGCGAGCGCCACGAGGCCGAGATACCCTCCCATGGACCGGGACCTCACGGCTTGCGCCCGCCGTCCGTCAGGCGCCCGAGGATGCGCTGGTTGAGCTCGATGGAGGTCTCGTACGCGGCCAGGGCCTCGGCGCGACGCCGCTCGGCCTCGTCGCGGCGGCCCTCGCGCTCGGCCCGGGTCCCGAGCTCCGCCAGCACCTGCCCCCGGACCAGGAAGAGCCGAGCCCGCAGGACGCTCTCCCTCCGGGCCTCCCGGAGCCCCGTCTCCGTCAGCGCCAGGGCCTCCGAAGGGTTCCCATCATGGAGCAAGAGCTCCGCCAGGCGCCCGAAGGCGTCAGCCCTCACGTCTTCGCCCTCGAGCATCGACGCCGGGAGCTGCAGCGCCAGGATCCGACGGATGGGATGGGCCGCCCGGGCGTAGTCTCCGGTGGCCTCGTAGACGTCCGCCTCGTGGTGCAGGGCCCTCACGGTGCCAAGGGCGGCCATGGTGGCCTCGTCGGACTCCGAGGGACCCCCTGCGGCATGGGGACCGCAGGTCGCCAGGAAGAGCGCTGACAGCAGCGCCAGGAGGAGCGCGCGAAGGTTCATCGGGACCTCCCACGGAGGAGCACGGCGCGGTAGTCGTGGAGCCGGCTGTCATAGATCCGCGACGAGGGCATGCTCCCTGCGCCGGCCTCGACGGGACCTTGGAGGGCGTCCTCCGCGGGGCGAGAGATGCCCGGGGTGGCCCTCGGGGGGGTGAGGCCCCGGGTGGCCAGGAGCCCGGCGCCGCCCAGGAGCGAGAGCCCCGCGGCGGCCACCGAGAGCCTCCGGACCCAGGGCCTTGCCCACGGGGAGCGCGCGCGCTGGGCGGCTCTCTCCACGGCGCGGGCGGCCACGGCGCGGGCGGCGTCGGGGTCCGGGTGGACCGTGGCATCGAGCCTCCGGGCCGTGGCCACCAGGCTCTGGAGGGCGTCCGAGAGGTCGTCCACGGGGGCGCTCGTCGGGCGCTTCAGGGCGTCCGCGAAGGCGCCCGCGGCGCTCCGCTCCTCGTCCGAGGGGGGAGGGCCGTCCTCGGGGTTCCAGCGGTCTTCGGGGGTGCTCATCGGACTCCGTACGACTTTCTCAAGGCGGCCACGGCCCTGTGCAGGATGACGTCAAAGTTGCCCACGGTCACGCCGAGGGCCTCGGCGCACGCCTCCCGCGGGCGCTCCTCCACGAAGCGCAGCTCCACCGCGCGGCGGTAGCGCGGGTTCAGGGTCTCCAGCGCGCTCTCCATGGCCTTGACGGCCACGGACCGCTCCTGTCGTTCGATCATTTCCTCCTCGGCGTCGGCGCGGTGCAGGGGGACCACCCCCGAGGGCTCCACCTCCAGGCGGTCTTCGAGGCGCTGGCGGCGCTGGTTCCGGCGGACGTGGTCGATCACCAGGTGCACCGCGATCTGGCGCAGCCAGGGGAAGACGCCCGCGCCGGTCCACCGGAACGTGTGGAGCTGCTCCACGGCGCGCCGGAGGGTCTCATGGAGGAGGTCCTCGGCGTCCGCGGGGTTGCCCACCCGGGGGAGGAGCACCGCGGCGTAGAGGGGCCTGGAGAAGCGGTCCAGGAGGGCCCTCAAGGCACGGGAGTCCCCCGCCTGGGCGGCCTCCACCAGCGCTCGGTCGGTGTTCTCGCCCTGGTCGGCCATGGCCCCGCTCGGGGGCGCACCATAGGCCCACCCGGCCTCGCGGGGAAAGAACAACGCCCCGAGGGACCACGTCCAAGGTGTGAGACACAGCGCCGTCACGCCCGAGGGAACGCCCGGACGCCCCGGGGGCTTACAGACGGCACCTGGCGCAGGAGTTTTGTCCCCGGCGCCAGGGGACTATGGTTCCGGCATCGCGGCAACGGGAGAGACCATGCGGCTCAAGACCTTCCTGACCATTCTTCTCTGGAACGCCACGCTCCTCGGGGGGGCGGCCCTCGCCCCGGCGGCGGCCGAGGCCCAGGCCCGGCCGATGATCGAGCACATCGAGCCTACCGCGGGGCCCCCGGGGACCCGCGTGCGGATCGTGGGCCGGGGCTTCACCCGCGCCTACCAGGTGCTCTTCAACGAGGCCGCCGTGGCGCCCTCGGAGGTGCTCCCGGAGCGCATCACGGTGGTGGTGCCGACCGCGGGGCGCACCGGCCGGTGGGTGCTCTCCAACGGCGCGGACGCCGTGGAGAGCGAGGTCTTCCGGGTCACCGCCCCGGAGCCCGCGCCGACGATCACCGCCGTGGAGCCCTCCCTGGCGGCCCCCGGCGTGGAGGTCACCCTGCGGGGCGAGCACTTCGCCCCGAGGCCCACGGACAACGTGGTGCGCATCGGCGCCCTCCCCATGGTGGTGCGCCGCGCGGACCCCACGAGCCTCGTGGTGGTGGTCCCGGACGGAGCCACGAGCGGCACGGTGACGGTGCGCACCCTCGGGGGCGAGGGGCGCTCCACGGCGGAGCTCACGGTGTCCGCGAGGCTCGGGATCGCGGCCCTTGTGCCCCCCGCTGCCGTGCCAGGTTCTCGTGTGATTCTGCGGGGTTCCGGGTTTTCTGGCACACCCTCCACGGTGCGCGTCACGGTGGCCTCCAGGCCCGTGAGGGTGCTCCGGGTGACGGCTACCGAGGTGGAGGTGCAGCTCCCGGTGGACGCCCAGACGGGCACCGTGGCGGTGGAGGTGCCCGGCGCCGGGCGTTATGAGACCGCCCAGAGCCTGGTGGTGGGGCCCGCGCCCACGATCCGCGAGGTGGTGCCCCCGCAGGGGCCTACCGGGGGGAGGGTCACCCTCCGGGGGACGAACTTCGGGAGCGACGCCACCCGGGTCTCGGTCACCCTCGGAGGGACCGCGGTGGGGGTGGTGAGCGTGGCGCCCAACGAGCTTGTGGTGACCGTCCCGCCAGGGGCCTCCTCGGGGCGTATCGCGGTGACGGCCAACGGGATCGGTCCCGTGGAGACGCCGGCGGACTTCGTGGTGCTCCAGCCCGTGACCATCGGGAGGGTGGAGCCTCGGGCGGGGGACGTCGGGGACCGGGTGACGCTCACCGGGACGGGCTTCTCGGCCACCCTGACGGAGAACACCGTGGCGCTCGGGACGGTGCCCGCGAGGGTCCTGAGCGCCAGCCCCACGGAGCTGGTGGTGGAGGTCCCCGAGGGGCGCTCGGGGGCGTGGTACGTGACCGTGGCGGGCAACGGGACCTTCCACACGCCGTCGCCCTTCATGGTGACCCAGCGCCCGAGGGTCACCGCCATGGAGCCCCCGCAAGGGATCCCGGGCACGCGGGTGACGCTCCGCGGGACCCATTTCCCGCCGGACCGCGCGCTGGTGAGCGTGCAGCTCAACGGGCAGGAGGTGGCCATCGAGTCCTTCGCGCAGGACGCGCTGGTGGTGGTGGTGCCCAGGAACGCGCAGACCGGGCGCTTCCAGGTGATCGCCCGGCTCCAGGGCACGGGCGCCACGCCCACGGAGTTCGTGGTGCTCCAGCCCGTGACGCTCCGCGCCGTGGAGCCCCCCGCGGGGCCCGTGGGCACCGCGGTCACGCTCCGCGGAGAGGGCTTCGAGCCCGACCCGGCGAGGCTCCGGCTGCGGCTCGGGACCCTGGTGCTGCGCCCGACCCGGGCGAGCACCACGGAGGTGGTGTTCACCGTCCCCCGAGGCGCCCGGGACGGGACGGTCACCCTGGAGTCTCCAGGGAGGCAGACCGTGGACTCGCCGCAGCCCTTCCGGGTGACCCTGGCCCCGGTGCTCCAAGCCGTGACGCCCCCGAGGGCCTCGGCCGGGCAGCGCATCACCTTGCGGGGGCGCAACTTCGGGGCCGTGGTCGCGGACGTCGGGGTGACCATCGGGCCCGTGGCGTGCCCCGTGGCGGCCGTGACGCCCACCACCATCGAGTGCGCGGTGCCGCCGGAGGCCGCCACGGGCGTGGTCACGGTCCGGGTGGCCAACGCCGGAGAGACCCGCTCCCGCGCGCCCCTGACGATCGCTCCGGTGCGGGGTCCATGACGCACCGGGCGCTTGCTTCGGCCTTGGGCTTGTGGCGAGGTTGGGCTACGCTGGGGTGTAGGAGAAGCGCGCGTGCAGCGACCCCCGGCCCCCACCCAGTTGATCGAGCGGAACGGACGTACCATCGCCCGGAGGCTTCAGAAGACGAGGCTCACGGTGCTGGAAGGCCCGGATAAGGGCGCCACCTTCGAGGGCGCCCAGGACGAGGTGAGGATCGGCGGCGAGGACGAGAACGACCTGCAGCTCCACGACCCGTCGGTGTCCCGGCGGCACGCGGCGCTGCGGCTCACCACCGAGGGGCTCCGGATCACGGACCTCGGGAGCACCAACGGGACCTTCGTCGGGGACATGCGCGTGCACGACGCGATCGTGCCCGGGAGCGTGGACGTGGTCCTGGGGGAGACGCGCATCCGGGTGGAGCTCCTGGCTCAGGCGGTGGAGAAGGACATCTCGCAGGGGGTGCGCTTCGGGCGCCTGGTGGGGGTGTCGCCCTCCATGCGGGAGGTCTTCGCGGTGCTGGAGCGCATCGCCTCCAGCGATCTTACGGTGCTGGTGGAGGGCGAGACGGGCACCGGCAAGGAGCTCGTGGCGGACGCCATCCACCGCAACAGCGCGCGCGCCGGGGCGCCCTTCGTGGCCGTGGACTGCGGGGCCATCCCGCGGGACCTGATCGAGAGCGAGCTCTTCGGCCACGTGAAGGGGGCCTTCACCGGCGCGGTGAGGGAGCGCCAGGGGGCCTTCGTGGCGGCGGACGGCGGCACGCTCTTCCTGGACGAGGTGGCGGAGCTGCATATGGACCTCCAGGCCAAGCTCCTGCGCGTGCTGGAGGTGCGGGAGGTGCGCGCCGTGGGCAGCGACAAGGCCATCGCCACGGACGTGAGGGTGGTGGCCGCCACCAACCGCAACCTCCCACGGGAGGTGAAGGAAGGGCGCTTCCGTCAGGACCTCTTCTACCGCCTGGCCGCGGTGGTGGTGCGCCTTCCGCCCCTGCGCTCGCGCATGGAGGACGTGCCGGTGCTCGTGGAGACCGTGCTGGAGGACATCAACCGCCGGCGCCTCGCGCAGGGGATGCCCACGTACCCGTCCCTCGATCGCCGGGCCATGGAGCTCCTGCTCCACTATGATTTCCCGGGGAACGTGCGGGAGCTGCGCAACCTCGTGGAGCGCTTCGCGGTCCTGGGCGCGGACCCCACGGCGCTGGCCGCGGCCTCCCTCCCGCAGCTCGCCCCGGGGGACCCTCACGAGCTGCGCACGGACCTGCCCTTCCACGACGCCAAGGAGATGTGGAACGACATCTTCGAGAAGACCTACCTCACCAAGCTCCTGCAGGTGTCCGGCGGGAACGTCTCCGCCGCGGCGCGCACCTCGGGCATCGACCGCAGGCACCTCCAGCGGTTGATGGTCAAGCACGACCTGAGGGACCGCGACGCCGGGGACTGAGCGCCTTCAGGGAGCCTTCCCCGGAGGCTCCCCGCCGGGCTCCGGCGGCTCCATGCGAAGCACCTGGGCGTAGGCCCAGGCCATCACGGTCTGGGCGTCGGCCAGGGCCTTGTCGTCGGACGAGGGTGTCCGAAGGGGCACCACGGGACCACCGGGGAGGGGCGCCGCCAGGAGGCTCCGGGCGGCCTCACGGACGGCCTGGGGGACGCCTGCCAGGGCCTCCAGGGCCGCGAGGTGCTCCATGTAGGTGCGGCCAAAGGCGTCTGGTGGAGAGTCCAGCGAGGCGAGGTAACCATTGATGGCCACCCCCGCGGCGCGGCGGCAGCCCGCCATGCCGGCCCGGGCCTGGCGGCGACCGAAGGCCCCCCGGGCCTGGTCCAGCTCCCCGAGGGCGGCCTGGATCCACGCCCGAGGTGTCAGGCGGTAGAGCCAGTGCGAGGCGTCCGGTGGGTGCACGTCACCCGTCACCCACGAGCTGCGCCAGGGCTCGGGTGTACCGCCTGCGAAGCTCCGACACCGAGAGCTCCACCACGCCGTCCACCCGAAGGAAGGTGCCGCCGGTCTCTCCCAGGAACAGCACCGGCACGCGGTGCTCCGAGGCCAGGGCCTTCACCGCGTCCACCCTGGAGGGCTCCATGGACACCACCACCCGCGAGGGATCTTCCCCAAAGAGCGCCCCGGGCGTGGGCGTGGTCACCCAGGGCAAGGCCACCCGGGCGCCCACGCCCCGTCCGATGCAACACTCCGCCAGGGTCACCAGGAGCCCGCCCTCGGAGCAGTCATGGGCCGAGAGCAGCAACCCCAGCCGGGCCGAGGCCACCAGGAAGCTCTGGAGCCTCGCTTCCACCTCCAGATCAATCGCCGGGGGCGCACCACACACCTTTCCCGCGCGGCGCACGAGCCACTCGCTGCCCCCGAGGGCGCCGCCACCCGGCATGCCCAGGAGCGCCACGCGCGCCCCGTCGCCCCGGAAGAACGACCCACGGGCGTCCTCCGGGCGGCTCAGGAGCCCCACCACCCCCACCGTGGGCGTGGGCAGCACCGAGCGCACACCACCCGCCTCCAGGGTCTCGTTGTACAGACTTACATTTCCCGACACCACGGGGACCTTGAGGGCGCGGCATGCGTCGGCGATGCCGTCGATGGCGTCGCGGAGCTGGGCCATGACCTCGGGGCGCTCGGGGTTGCCGAAGTTCAGGCAGTCTGTCAGGCCGATGGGCTCGGCGCCGGCGCATGCGACGTTGCGGCAGCACTCGGCGACGGCCATGGCGGCGCCCTCGCGCGGGTCGAGCTCACAGAACCTGCCGTTGCAGTCCACGGAGAGGGCGATGAACTTCTCCCGGCGCTGGTCCCCGTCGCCGCAGAAGAGGCGCACCACGGCGGCGTCGCTGTCGCCCGGGCGAAGGACCGTGCCGTCCCGCACGATGTGGTCATACTGGCGCCAGACCCAGGCGCGGCTGCCGACGTTGACGCTCCCGAGGAGCTCCAGGAGGTCCCGGTGGGCGTCGAAATGGAAGCGGGCGGTGTCCACCGAGCGGTCGTCGGGCCTCGGGTCTTCAAGGCACGGGCGGGTGTACTTCGGGGCCTCGTCGGTCAGGAGCGCGACGGGCAGGTCGCACACCACGGTCGAAGGGTCCGCGGTGGGCTCGCCATCGAAGGGGTCGTGGCCCGCGGTGGCCCTGGCCACGAAGCGCTTCGTGTCCGTGACGCGGCCCACGACCACGGCGTCCAGGTCCCATTTGGCGCACAGCTCCAGCACGCGGTGCTCCATGCCCGCGCGCGCCACCAGGATCATGCGCTCCTGGGACTCCGAGAGCAGGAGCTCGTAGGGGCTCAGGCCCCGGGCCCTGCGGGGGACCTTGTCCAGGTCGAGCTCCACGCCGTTGCCCGCGCGCCCGGCCATCTCCACCGTGCTGGAGGTGAGCCCCGCGGCGCCCATGTCCTGGATGCCCTCGAGCACGTCCTCGGCGAAGATCTCCAGGCACGCCTCGAGGAGGAGCTTCTCCTTGAAGGGGTCGCCCACCTGCACCGTGGGGCGCCGGGCTTCCTTCTCCTCGGAGAACTCCGCGCTGGCCATGGTGGCGCCGTGGATGCCGTCCCTCCCGGTGCGGGCGCCCACGTAGATGATGGGGTTCCCGACGCCCGAGGCGCGGCCGTAGAAGATCCGGTCCGCGCGGCACACCCCCAGGGCGAAGACATTCACGAGGATGTTGCCGTTGTACGCCGGGTCGAACTGCACCTCGCCGCCGACCGTGGGCACGCCGATGGAGTTTCCGTAGCCCGCGATCCCGGCCACCACCCCGCGCAGGAGCGCCGCGGTCTTCGGGTGCTCCGGGGCGCCGAAGCGCAGCGAGTCAAGGAGCGCCACGGGCCTGGCGCCCATGGTGAACACGTCCCGGAGGATGCCCCCCACGCCCGTGGCCGCGCCCTGGTACGGCTCGATGAACGACGGGTGGTTGTGCGACTCCATCTTGAAGACCACGGCGAAGCCGTCGCCGATGTCCACCACGCCGGCGTTCTCGCCGGGGCCCTGGAGCACCCTGGGGCCCTCCGTGGGCAGGCGCTTGAGGTGCACCCTGGAGGACTTGTACGAGCAGTGCTCGGACCACATCACCGAGAGCACCCCGAGCTCGGTGAAGGTGGGCGTGCGCCCGAGCGCCTCGCAGGCGCGGGCGTACTCCTCCTCGGAGAGGCCGTGCTCCCGGGCGAGGGCGAGGTCCACCGCGGGCTCCGGCCTCATGGCGTCAGGCTCCTGACGGCGCACTCGAAGAGCAGGCGCCCGTGGTCGTTCCCGAGGAGCTTCTCCGAGGCCCGCTCGGGGTGGGGCATGAGCCCGAGGACGTTGCGCCTTGGGCCGCCGTAGATGCCCGCGATGTCCCGGAGGGACCCGTTGGGGTTGCCCCCCCGCGCCGCGAAGAGCGGGTCCAGGGGCACGTACCGAAAGGCCACCCGGTCCTCGTCTTCGAGCTCGCGCAGGATGTCCTCCGAGGCCTGGTAGCGCCCCTCGGCGTGGGCGATGGGGAGCCGGAGCACGCGCCCGAGGAGGCCGCGGGTGAAGAACCCGTCGGCGTCCACCCGGACCACCGCGTCGCGGCACTCGAAGCGCAGGTGGACGTTGCGCGTCAGGGCCCCCGGGAGCATCCCCGCCTCGGTGAGGATCTGGAAGCCGTTGCAGATGCCCAGGACGTAGCCCCCGCGGTCGGCGTGGGCCCTCACCGCCTGGACGATGGGCGAGAAGCGCGCGATGGCCCCGCACCGCAGGTAGTCCCCGAAGGAGAAGCCCCCCGGCAGCACCACCAGGTCCGTGCCCTCCGGGAGCGCGGTCTCCTTGTGGAACACCATGGTCGTGGGCACCCCCACCACGTCCGAGAGAGCGTGCCAGGCGTCGAAATCCGCGTTCGAGCCCGGGAACTGCACCACCACCGCCTTCATGCACCGGGGACGCTAACCGGGATGCGCCCCCCGCGGCAACCTGTCGACCGTGATTTCAACGCCCCGCGGGCGGATCCACGGCGATGTCGTAGGGCACCTCCCGCGGCGGCGGGGAGGTGACCTCCAGCGCCCGGAGCGCGCCGTCCACGCAGCTCCCCACCCGCGGCGAGAACGCATACTCCTGTGGCGGTCGCTGCCTCACGGAGCCGTCCGGCAGCACCAGCACCCGCACCCTCCGAGGGACCCTGGGCACCAGCGACCGCAGGCACACCCGCAGTTGTGGCCTCACCGGCTCCATCGCCCGCTCGATCGCCTGCATCGTGGTGAGCATCGTGTCCGGCGGCCCCGGCGGCAGGTCCGAGCCGCCCCCGACGTGAATCGTCAGGTCCTCACCCCCGTCCGTAGTAGGGGGTGATGTAGGTAAAGATGCTACATCTGCGGTAGCTTCCGGTGTCGCGCTCGCGTCGGAGGAGGGGGGCGGGGGCGTTGGGGGGTTGTTGGGGGTGGTGGCGGGTGGTGGGGCGGGGTGGACGCTGGGGCTCTGGGGCGCAGAGGACGCGCAGGAGGCGAGCGCGAAGGTGAGGGCGAGGCGCGGAGAGGCGGAGCGCATGGGGCGCTCAGGGTAGCGCAACACGGCCTGGGAGAACGTGCTACAGGCAGGGCGCGTGGACGCGCCCGCCAAGACCGCTCCCGAGGACCTGGGCCGCCGGAGGATCCTGACGGAGCCGGTGCCCTGGACGGTGTTCCGGCTGGCGGCGCCGATCGCGCTGGCCATGGTGTTCCAGGTGCTGTTCAACCTGGTGGACCAGTACCTGATCTCGCGGCTGCCGCCCCAGGTGGCGGACCCCTCGCTGGACGCGCTGGGCATCTGCGACATGGTGGCGGCGGTGGGCACGATCATCTCGTACGGGATCTCCGTGGCGACCACGGCGCTGGTGGCGCGGCACCACGGGGCCGGGGAGGACCGCGAGGCCGAGCGCCTGGCCTGGGGCTCCCTGGGGCTGGTGACGGTGCTCGGGGTGTTCTTCGGCCTCGTGGCGCTCGTGGGCTCGGACTGGATCGTGGGGAGCCTGGTGGGCGCCAAGGGGGTCGTGAGGGACCTCTCCGCCCGTTATCTCCGGGTGATCATGGGCGGCAACATCACCGTGTTCATGCTGTACCAGCTCACGTCCATCCAGCGGGCCTACGGGCATGCGCGCTCGCCGCTGGTGGTGATGATCGTGGGGAACGCCGTGAACCTCGTGCTGGCGGTGCTGCTGGTGTACGGCCCCGGCGAGGCCCCGGCGGTGTTCTCCTGGGGCCCTCCCGTGGCCCGGGCGCTGCACCTGCCTCGGCTGGAGGTCCTCGGGGCCGCGTGGGCCACGCTGGCGGCGCGCTCGCTGGCCTGCGCGGTGGCCTTCGTGATGCTCGCCCGGGACCTCTCCCTCCGGGGCTTCTGGCGGCGCCTCCTGCCCGCCCCGGAGGTGGCCCGGAGGCTCGTTGACCTCGCCTGGCCCGCGAGCGCGCAGTTCATCGTGCGCACCTGCGGGATGCTGGCGGTGGTGTCCCTGGTGCACCACTATTTCACCACGGCCGCGGACTCCACGGCGGGGACGGCCTTCGCGGTGTGCCTGCGCCTGGAGACCGTGGCGCTCTTCGTGGGCATGGGCTGGGGCGGGGGGATCCACGGGATGATCGGGATGACCCTCGGGGCCGGGGACCAGGCCCGGGCCAAGGCCGCGGGCTACACCGCGGCGGCGTACAACGCCCTCACCATGGCGGCGCTGACGGCGCTCTACCTCTTGAAGGGGGACCAGATCGTGGGCTTCTTCACCGCCCGCCCTGAGGTGCTCCAGGTGGCCGAGGGGTACCTCCGGGTGGTGGCGCCGTCGTACCTCCTGTACGGCGTGGCGATCGTGCTGGGGAACGCGATCTCCGCGGCGGGCGCCACGCGCCTCGCGCTGGCGGTGGACGCGCTGCTGGTGGGCCTGATCCAGGTGCCGCTCCTGTGGGGCGTGGTGGCCCTCCTCGGCGCGCCCTTGACGGGCCTCTGGGGGGCCCTGGCGGCGGTGAACGTGCTCTCCGCGGTGACCTACCTCGGGGTCTACCGGGACGGACATCGCTGGCTCACGAGGCCCGCCGCGGAGGGGGCGAGCGCTTGAAGGGGCATGCGCTGGCGCTGGCCCTGGCGCTCCTCTCGGGGTGCCACCGCCGGGGGAGGCACCGCGCTCCGGGGCCCTCGGACCCGCGGCTTCGGCTCGCCACGGCCTGCGAAGACCCTCGCTATGTGATGGCTCCTCCGCGCGCTACGCGCTTCCTGGGGCCCCTGCCCGCGGTGGACCGGCCGGCGCTGGCTGGGAGCGCCGGGAGGGTCCTCGTGGCGGCGGCCCACGCCGCGGGGGCCGTGGCCTGGGTCGAGGGCGAGGCCCAGCCCGCGGCGCTGGAGCCGGGGCCGGTGCTCGGAGACCTCGCGGCGGTGGGGCTCCCGGCGGGGGCGCAGGCGCGCTTCGTGGTCGCGTGGACCAGGGCCCCGGGCACGGAGCTCCGGTGGCTGGACGCCCGCGGCGCCGTGCGCGCGCAGGTGACGCTCCCTCGGGAGCGAGCGCCGTCGATGGCGTATACGTCCGGGGCGCTGGCGGTGGCGACGCTCGTGGGCGGCGAGGACCTCCCGACGGTGCGTCTCAGGCTCTTCGACGCGAGGGGTCGCGCGGTGAGGGACGCCGTGGCGCTGGGCCCCGCGGGGGTGGGGAGGGCCGTGGCGGTCACCGCGGCGGGGGCGCGCTTCGCGCTCGTCTGGTCGGGGACCGTGCTGCGTCCGGGGCTCCTGCGCTTCGCCACGGTGGACCTGGGCGGGGGCGCCTCGGCGGTCACCGACGTGCTGGAGGAGCGCGGCGCGGTGGGGCGGGTGGCGCTGGCATATGGCGGCGGGAGGGTCGCCCTGGTGTGGACGGACACGCGCTCGGGCGTCCCGGAGGTGTACTCCACGGCGGTGGACCTGGAGGGCCGTTGCCCTCCGGGCGTGCAGCAGCTCTCGGTGCGGGCGGAGCTGGGCGCGCGCCCCTCGGTGGTGTGGGACGGGGGGGCCTTCGGGGCGGCCTGGAGCGAGCCCCTCGGGCCGGACCGCTGGCGCTCCTACGTGGCGCTCCTGGACACCGGCGGCCTGCGGATCGGGACGCAGGTGCGGCTGTGGGAGCCGGACGAGGCGGTCTCGCTCAAAACCCCGTCACTGGTGTTCACGGGCCGCGGCTACGCCCTGGCCTCGGCGCGCGGCGACGGCGCCGTGGAGCTGCGCCACACCGGCCCGAGGCTGTGCGACCAACGGCCGTGATGCCTCACACGGCGCTCAGCGATGCCGCCCACGCCGCGCGCTCGCGCCCCCAGTCCGGCCGCATCACGTCCGAGAGCATCGCGCCCTCGAGCTCCAGCAGCCGCTGCGCGAGGACCCGCTCACTGGACGCCGCGTTGACCTCGCCCAGCCAGGGGATGCGTCGAGCGCGCCAGGACTCCTGAGTAGAGACTGACAGGACCGCCCCCAGGGGCGCCAGGCGCGACCGGAGTTGCTCGACGCTCTGCGCGGTGCGCACGCTGCTGCGCCAATCTGAGAGCCCCGCCACGAACCTCGAACCGAAGCCGGTCCGCGCCGCGAAGGTGCTCCAGATGACGTTCTGCTGGAAGAGCAGAACCCCGTTCCGCACCGTGTCGAGGGCCGAAGGCGGTTGCCGCCGCGGGCGCTGCGCCCGTGCCAGTCGCGGACCCAGGGCGAGTCCCCAGGTCACAGACACAAGCACCCGACGCCGAGTGATCATTGCTTCTGCCTCAGGTGATATGGACATACTCTGTCCACGCCCATTGGTGCGCTCCACCCTCGGTTTGAAGGCCGAGGACCTCGCGCCTCCTCCGCTGGCTGGTAGGAGCCTCGCACGGGGCGGAGTTCGAGGCAAGCCTGCCATGCCATCCAGGCCGCTGCTGCCGCTCCATTCCGGGTCCTCCGCGCCCGTGCCGAGGAAGGAGCCCGACCCTAAAGACGCGCGGGCCCGAGCGGAGCGAGCTATGGAAATGCGACCCCCGCGGTGGTAGAGCGCCGACCTTCCTCGAAAGGACCACCTCACCCCCCATGCGCCCCTGGATCTTCGGCACCCTCCTCCTCGCGTCGGCGTGCAACAAGGCCGCGACCACCGCGCCCGCCACGCCCGGCGCCAACGCTCCGCTCCAGACCGACGAGCAGAAGACCCTCTACGCCCTCGGGCTGGTGATGGGTCAGCGCATGGGCGGCTTCAGCTTGACCCCCGCCGATCTCGCCATCGTACAGCGGGGCGTCCACGACCAGGTGCTCGGCGTCACCCCCGCGGTGCGCCTCCAGGAGTGGGGCCCCCGCATCGGAGAGCTCGAGCGCACCCGGCAGACGGCCCGCGCCTCGCAAGAGCAGACCCGGGGCCGGGAGTTCATCACCCGCGAGGCCCAGGTGGCCGGCACCCAGCGGCTCCCGTCGGGGCTCCTCTACCGGGAGCTTCAGGCGGGCAATGGCCCGCAGCCCACGACCCAGGACACGGTGCGCGTGAACTACCGCGGCACCCTCATCAACGGCACCGAGTTCGACCGCTCCACACCCAACGAGCCCGTGGAGTTCCCCCTCGGCGGCGTGATCCCGTGCTGGACCGAAGGGGTCCAGCGCCTCCGCGTGGGCGGCAAGGCGCGGCTGGTGTGCCCCTCGGACCTGGCCTACGGCGACCGCGGCCAGCGGGGCATCCCTCCGGGCGCCACGCTCGTGTTCGAGATCGAGCTCGTGGGCATCGTCGCGCCCCCCGCGCTCGCGGTGCCCACCTCGGGCCCGTCCGGCGCAGGCGACGCCTCCACGGCGGGCGCCCACCCGGGTTGAGCCACCGAAGAGAGACTCGGAGGCACTGTACTCCAAGGTGGGTCTCTCTCCCACTAGAACCTACCCGCGGTCCGCTCCTTCAACCCCTGACGCTGGCGATGTATATGCCCGGGCAATGAGCGCCACCGAGCACTACAAGAGCAATCTGCGGGACATCTTCTTCAACCTCTTCGAGTTCCTGGACATCGGCCGCAGGACCCTGGGGCAGGGGCCCTTCGCGCACCTGGACGAGGCCTCCATGCGCGAGAGCCTGGCGGGCCTGGAGGCGTACTGCCGCAAGGAGTTCGGCACCTCCTACGTGGACCTGGACCGCGAGCCCCCGACGCTCGGCGAGGACGGCACCCCGCACCTGCCGGAGGCCCTCAAGCGCGCCGTGAGGGGTTTTCAAGAGGGGGGCTGGGACCTCCTGGAGGTGCCCGTGAACCTCGGGGGCGTCGGGGCGCCGCCGACGGTCACCTGGGCAGGCTTTGAGCTGGCGTCGGGGTCCAACGCCTCGGCGGCGTTCTATGGCCTCGGGAACTTCCTCGCCAAGGTGCTCGATCGCCTCGGGACCCCCTCGCAGAAGGAGCGCTTCCTGCCGCACCTGGTGGAGCGCCGCTGGGGCGGGGCCATGGTGCTCACGGAGCCCGACGCGGGCAGCGACGTCGGCGCCGGCCGCACCCGCGCGAGGCAGGTGGAGGGCGACCTCTGGGCCCTGGAGGGCACCAAGCGCTTCATCACCTCCGCGGACCAGGACATGACCGAGAACGTCATTCATTTCGTCCTGGCGAGGCCCGAGGGCGCTGGCCCCGGAACGCGGGGTCTCTCGCTCTTCGTGGTGCCCAAGTACCTGGTGAACGAGGACGGCTCCCCGGGGGAGCGCAACGGCTGGACCGTCACGGGCCTGGAGAAGAAGCTCGGCATCAAGGCCAGCGTGACGTGCGAGGTGGCCTATGGGGGCGCGAAGCCCGCCCTGGGCTGGCTCCTCGGGGACCGCCACGACGGCATCCGTCAGATGTTCCACGTGATCGAGTACGCCCGCATGGCCGTGGGGGTGAAGTCCCTGGCGGGGCTCTCCACGGGGTATTTGAACGCCCTGGCGTACGCCCGCGAGCGGGTCCAGGGCCCGGACCTCGCCCGCGCCAACGACAAGGCCTCGCCCCGGGTGACCATCCTCCAACACCCGGACGTGCGGCGCATGCTACTCTCGCAGAAGGCCCACGCCGAGGGCCTGAGGGCCCTGTGCGCCTTCACCGCCCACGTCCAGGACCGGGTGGAGCTGGCGGGTGGCCACGGCGTCACCGGGGACGACCTGCGCAATGACCTCCTCCTCCCGCTGGTCAAGGGTTACGCCTCGGAGACGGCCTGGACGCAGCTCACGCTCTCGCTCCAGACCCTCGGGGGCTCAGGGTACGTCGAAGACTACCCCATCGCCCAGTACCTCCGGGACCAGAAGATCGACTCGGTGTACGAAGGGACCACGCACATCCAGGCCCTGGATCTTGTGTTTCGCAAGGTCGGAAAGGACGGCGGAGCCACGCTCAACGCGCTCCTGTCCGAAGTTGAAGAGACCCTCCGCGGCGCCGAGGGCGGCGAGGCGCTGGCCACGGAGCGCGCGCTCCTGGCCACGGCCGTGGGGGACCTCCAGGGGCTCCTGGGCGCGCTCCTCGGCAAGCTCGGGGAGAGCGTCTACCACGTGGGGCTCCACGCCAACCGGGCCCTGACGTCCATGGCGCAGGTGCTGGTGGCGTGGCTCCTGGTGCGCCACGCGGCCCTGGCGCTGCGGCGCCTGCCCGAGGCGTCGCCCGCGGACCGGGCGTTCTACCAGGGCAAGGTGGCCAGCGCGCGCTTCTACTGCCGCGAGGTGCTGCCCGAGGTCGCCCTGGCCCGTGGGCTCGTGGAGCGCAGCGACCTCACGACCATGGAGGTCCCGGCGGAGAGCTTCTAGCGCCACCGCGGTCATGCCAGGCCGCCACGTCCACGCGCCACGATTCCCTGTTGCCAGGCGTCCCAGACTCGACCAGGATCGAGCCATGACCGTACCTTCCTGGGCGACGCGCCTTCGGGCCCTGGGGGCCCTGCTGCTCCTCGGGGCGCTTGGGCGCGGCGCGGCCGCCTGCGGCGGGTGCTATGTCGTGGGAGACTCGCAGGACGCGAGGGTGGAGCCTGCGGTCGCCTGCCTCCAGGTCGCCAATGGGCACTCGTCCAACGGTTGCTCCGGCCCCTCCCCCACCGGGATCGTCGTGACCAACCGCTGCGCGTCTACGCTCACCGTCGCGGGCGTCACCGTCGCGCCCGGGGCGAGCTCACCGAACCTGAACGGCGCCGCCAACCGCGGCGGTCGCCGGTCCCTCGCTGGGAGCCTGGACGGTATGGTCCTGGCCTTCTCCTGGAGCGACGCCGCGGACCGTTGAGGTCGCCCGTCGGTCGCTCACGGCGCCTCGGGGAGCGCTACCGGCAGCGGCTCTGAGGGCGCGCTGGCGCGCTCCCGACGGCGCCTCGCGTCGAGGGCGCGGCCCTCGGCGAGCACCCGCTCGGGCGTCTCCCTGAGGTCCCGCACCACGCCCGCGAGGGACAGCGCCCGAAGGACATAATATGTCACATCCACCTCCCACCAGTAGAAGCCCTGGCGGGCCGAGGACTGGTAGTGGTGGTGGTTGTTGTGCCAGCCCTCACCCAGCGTGAGGAGCGCCAGCCAGAGGTTGTTGCGCGAGGTGTCCGTGGTGGGGAAGCGCCGCGCGCCCCAGACGTGGGCCAGCGAGTTGATGGTAAAGGTGGCATGCCACAGGATCACCGTGCCGAGGAAGAAGCTCACCAGGAGCCCCGACGGTCCGGCGATGAGGTAGCACGCGATCCCGAGGACCCAGGCCGGGAGCTGCCAGTGGCGGTCCAGGAAGCGCAGCTCGGGGAAGCGCGCGAAGTCCTCGATGCGCTTCGTGTCCGTGGCGTCGTTGTGGTCGTAGATCCAGAGGAGGTGGGAGTGCCAGAAGCCGTCGCGGAGGGGCGAGTGCAGGTCCCCGGGCAGGTCGCTGTACTTGTGGTGCTTGCGGTGGTGGGCGGCCCACCAGAGGGCCCCCCGCTGGAGGCTCGTCTCCGCGAGGAAGGCCAGGGCAAGCTGGAACCACCGGGAGGTCTTGAAGGTCCGGTGCGCGAAATACCGGTGGTAGCCCGCGGTGACGGCGAACATCCGGAGGAGGTAGAGCCCCAGGAGAAGCCCCACGCTGCGCGCGGTCCAGGGCACCAGGAAGGCCCCCAGGGCCGCCAGGTGGAAGGCGATGAACACCGAGAGGTCCGCCCACTGGTAGCGGTGGCGAGGGGCCGCGGGGAGTGCTTCCATGGCCCTGACCGTAGGGCCGGGCGCCCGCCGGGTCCGTCACCGTTTGGTCAGGCCCTGTCACTGTTTTGTCACGGGACGTAGCGGTAGCCGGTGCCTCGGACGCTCACCAGGAGCGTGGGATTCGCGGGGTCGGCCTCCACGTGGCGCCGCAGCCGCGAGATGAAATTGTCCACGGTGCGGTGCGTGGAGTAGTTCCGGAGCTTCCAGACCTGCTCCAGGAGCTCGTCCCGGGAGACCACCCGGTTGGGGTTCTCCACGAAGAAGCGCAAGAGGTCCAGCTCCAGGCGCGTGAGGTGCACGGGGCTCCCGTGGGCCTTGGCCTCGTAGGTGTCCAGGTCGATCACCGCGGCGCCCACGGTGAGCACCTTCGGGCGCCGGGCGGGCTCCTCCCCGCGCTCCCAGCGGCGCCGACGGAGCATGGACCGCACGCGCGCCAGGAGCTCGTTGAGCTCAAAGGGCTTGACCAGGTAGTCGTCCGCCCCGGCCTCCAGGCCCCGGACCCGGTCCTCCGCGGCGGCGCGGGCCGTGAGCATGATCACCGGCGTGTGGTCCCCGGCCTCCCGGAGCTTCTCGCAGAGCGCGAAGCCGTCCAGGTCCGGGAGCATCACGTCAAGGACGATGGCGTCGTAGCCCCCGCGGGTCAGGAGGAACTCCCCGGCCTGGCGCGCGGTGGAGGCCACGTCCGCCTGGTAGCCTTCGAGCTCGAGGTTCAGCCGGAGCCCCGCGGCCAGGTGGGCCTCGTCCTCGACGAGGAGGAGCCGCTGCGGGGCGGGCGCGCCGGAGCCCTCGCTCACCGGTCCCCCGAGGCCGCCGCGGGGAGCTCCACGCGCACGCGGGTGCCGGTCCCGAGGCCCTTGGAGAAGGCCTCCACGTCACCGCCGAGGTTGCGCACCAGCGCGCTCACCACGAAGAGCCCGAGGCCCGTCCCGCGGCGCTTGAGCACGCCCTCCTCGGACACCCGGTAGAACCTGTGGAAGATCCGCGAGAGGTCCCCCGGCGGCACGCCGATGCCCTGGTCCTGCACCTCGATGCGGCACACCTTGCGGTCCTCCGTGAGGAGCGCGGTGACGTCCACCGAGGGCGGCGGGTCGGAGTACTTCACGGCGTTGTCCACCAGGTTGCGCACGATGATCTCCAGGGCTGCGCGGTCGGAGTAGACCTTGAGGTCCGGCGCCACGGACACCTGGAGCCTGGCCCGGTCCACCCGGTGCCGCGAGGCCACCGCGTCCGCGCAGTGCTCCACCAGGGGCCGAAGCTCCACGTCCGAGAGCGTGACCCCCACGCGCTCGTGGGCGATCCGCGACGCCTGCAGGACGTCATCGATGAAGGCCGCCAGGCGGTCCACGTCGGCGGACATCATGCGCTGCAGCTCGGCCTTCTGCGTGGGGTCGAGGCCCGGCCGCTCCAGGGTCTGGAGGCACAGCTTGATGGACGCCAGCGGGCTCTTGAGCTCGTGGGTCACGGAGTCAATGAAGCTGTCCTGCCGGCGCACCTCCAGGATCTGCCTGGACAGGAACACCGTGAAGAGCGCCAGCACCGTGAGGATCACCCCGAAGGCCAGGACCCCCCCCACAAGGAGCCAGAGGCTCCGGGCGACGTCCTCCGCGGGCCCCGCGGCGCGGGCGGTGATCAGCGTCCACCCCACCAGCAGCGCCACCGCGAGGCAGATGGTCACCGCCCCGAAGGTGATCGGCACCGAGATTGATCGCAGGCGCGGTCGGGTCATCGTGCGGGCGCTCGGAGCACCATAGCGCCTCGCGGGCCTCCCTTCCAGCGACGGCGCCGTTGCAGAGTGGGGGCCGGGCGGCTATGCCAGGGCGGGTGATGGCGGCCCGAGCGCGCACCCGTAGGCTCGTCGCGGGGGCGCTCCTGGCGTGCCTCCTCCTGGCGGCCGTCGCCCGGGGGGCGTGGTTTGCGCTGTGCGCGTACTACTTCAACGCCCTGACGCCGAAGGTGCTCCCGCCCCTGGAGCCCGTGCGGGGCCTCGGTAGTCCTAGGGCCTCGGGCTGCGCCGCGTGCCACGGGGCCATCGCCGAGGAGTGGCGCCGGAGCCTCCACGGCCAGGCCATGAGCGACCGGTTCTTCGTCGCCGAGTACGCGTCCGAGGGGCGGATCTTCGCGTGCCTGCGGTGCCACGCGCCGCTGTGGGAGCAGCAGCCCACGGAGGTGACGGGCTTCGCGGACCTCGGCCCCCCGAGGCCCCGGCAGCGCCCCAACGCGCGCTTTGACCGCGCCCTCCACGACGAGGGCGTCACCTGCGTGGTGTGCCACCAGCGCGGAGACGCCCTGGTGGGGCCCCTCCCGCTGGACCCCGGGGCGGTGCCCCACGCGGTGACCGTGGACCCGTCCTTTGGGGCCAACGCGCTGTGCGCGCGATGCCACGCCGCCGAGGGCTTCCCCGGCGCGGAGTTTCAGCGCGCGATCCTGCCGACCTTCGAGGAGCACCGGGAGTACCGCGCCCGCGGGGGCCGCATGCGCTGCGTCGAGTGCCATTTCCCCGCCGAGGAGCGGCCCCTCACGGCCGGAACGCCCCCGCGCGCGGGTCGCAGCCACCGGCTCCTGGGTCCCAGGGATCGGGCCTTCCTCCAGGCGCACCTCGCGCTCGATCCGCCGCGCTGCGCCGCTCTGGGAGCCAGGCTCTCCTGCGTCCTGGGGCTCACCAACGGCGCCGGCCATCGCCTCCCGACCGCGGAGCCCGGCCGCGAGCTCGCCCTGTCCCTGGAGCCCAAAGGGGGGGGGCCTGGAGGCAGCGCCCACATCCTCCGCCGGGTGGACCGCGCCGCGCTGACGGAGCGCCCCGACCAGGACAACACCCTCCGCCCCGGAGAGCACCGCTTCGTCGAGGTCACCGCCCCATCGGGGCCCGCCACCCTGAGCGTGCGCTTCTGTCTGTATGAAGAGCGAGACCCGGTGCTGGCTCTGGCCCGGGTGCCCTACCGGGAGGTCTGCCACACGCTCGCGGCGTGGGACGTCACCGCCACGGGCGCCGCGTCGCCGAGGGAACTCGGGGATTCGTCACTCAGGTAGCCACTGACCTGGGCTCGCGGACGGCGACCTCACCCCCCCGGCCCCATAGGCGTCAAGCGCCATCACGTTGTGGTGTCGTCGGGACCGACCCCCCAAGGTGCCGTGGCGCGCGGACCTTGCGTGGTGTTGGGCGGTGGAGGCCGGGGTTCGCCGAGCCGTGGTCCATGAGGTCGCGTCGCTCACCCCGGGCTACGGAAGGCGGTCACCGCGCCTCCGCGCGGTTGCAAGGAGTGCGGTCCGTGTGTTCACAGGCGGCGAGGGGGTTTCCGCGCGAGGGGTGCTTCCGCGGGCGCAGCACGTGCCTCTCCAGTCCGCGTCGCCACGCCTCCCCACCCCGCCTCCCCGCGAGCTCACTCTCTGCAACCGCGCGGAGGCGCGGTGACCGCGTTCCGTAGCCCGGGGTGAGCGACGCGACCTCATGGACCCTACGCCTGGCGAACCCCGGCCTCCACCGCCCAACACCACGCAAGGTCCGCGCGCCACGGCACCGTTGGGGGATCGGTCCCGACGACACCACACCGTGATGGCGCTTAACGCCTATGCCCCCCCGGCCCCCTCTCCCTGTCGGGAGAGGGGGAGTAAGACCAGTAATGTCAGGCTCTTACTCCCCCTCTCCCGACAGGGAGAGGGGCCCG
>JACRDB010000009.1 GCA_016218725.1 Deltaproteobacteria bacterium | reverse complement strand
GCTCCCTGACTCCCACCTGACGACGGGCAGCGATCGGGCACGGGCACGGGCACGGGCACGGGCTGATGCCGACTTTACGCCTATGGGGCCGCGGAGTGCGGTCGCTGCGTCCCCGTCAGGGGCAGCGCCCACCCGCGACGCAGAACGGCAGCGGCACACCCCCCACGGGGCAGCACGCCTCGCCCGGGACACACACCGAACAAGGGCAGGTGGTGCACCCCGCGCCGGGGCGGTAGGGCTGGCACACGCCCACGAGGCACACGGTGCCCGCGGCGCACCGCAGCCCGCACCGCCCGCAGTGCAGCGGGCTCACCCTCGGGTCCACGCAGGCCCCGTCGCACACGGTCCTCGGGGCGGCGCAGCGCTCCGAGGCGACGCACGCGCCGCTGACGCACACGAGCCCGAAGGGGCAGCGCTGGTACGGCCTCCCGCAGTGCTGCGGGCTCGACTGGAGGTCCACGCAGCCGGGGATCGTCCCGGGCACGAAGGACAGCCCCGCGCGGCACACGCAGAAGCCCCCCGCGCACACCTGCGTGTCCCCGCAGCGGTTACCCACCCTCCCGCAGTGCTGCGCGTCCCAGAGCACCGTGTAGCAGCGCCCCCCGGAGAGCACGCCCCCGGCCGGACAGGTGCAGTGCCCGCCCACGCAGTCGCTCCCGTCCCCGCAGCGGCGCATGCAGTCCCCGCAGTGGAGCCGGTCCGTCGACAGGTCCACGCAGGCGTCCCCGCAGCCCGTGGTCGACGGCGCGCACACGCACCGCCCGCCCGCGCACGACTGGTTGCGCCCGCACGCCAGGCCGCATACGCCGCAGTGTCGCGCGTCCACCGCGAGGTTCACGCACGCCCCCCCGCAGAGCGCCATCGGCGGCGGGCACGGAGGCCCCACGTCCACCACGTCCCGCACATCCATGGCCCCCGTGTCGGGCGGTGTGGTGTCCGGTCGTAGAGTGTCCGGCAGCGTAGTGTCAGGTAGGGCCGTGTCGGGCGGTGTGGTGTCCGGCCGCAGTGTGTCCGGCGGTGTGGTGTCCGGGCGGGCCGTGTCCGGAGGAATGTCTGTAAGGACGCTGTCCGCGACGGTCGCGTCCACGGCGGGTGAGTCCGGGGGGCCAGCGTCCTCGGGGAGCGTGTCCGGGGCGCTGTCTGGCTCGGCGGTATCGACCAGCGGGAGGTCCTCGGGGAGCGCCTCCAGGTCCTCCGTGGGGTCCTTGGAGACCGCGCGGTCTTCCGTGGAGGCCTCTGGCTCGGGGAGCTCGCCCGCGAGGGAGTCCTCCGCTGGACGCGCGTCCGGGGGCTTCTGATCGAAGGGAGAGCCATCCGGCACCGCAAAGAGCGAACATCGCGGGAGCGCGACCGACAGCGCCGCGGCGAAGCAGAGACGACGCCAGGGGCAGCGCTTCGGGGGCATTGGGTCCGTCGGTGCTCCGCGAGGGGGTGCCCCTTGCATACCGCACCGCGGTCAAGTCCGCACCACCGCCGACTTGACCGCGTCGCCGAGGCGGCGCTCTCTTGAGGGGACGATGCACAAGGGCTCCCTCCAGCAAGACCTCCGCGGGCTCCGCGAGGTGTACGACGACGCCCTGACCATCTTGACCCGGGCAGGCACCCTGGGCGGCCCCTGGAGCCTCCACGCGGCCCAGAGGCTGGACCCTCGCACGGTGCTCCTGGAGCCTGGCCCCGACCGCTCGGCCCCGCTGGTCCTCGGGTGGCGTCGGAGGATCCCCGGCGATGGACCCGCCCTCGCGCGAGGCCGGGCCCACGCGGTGCTCTCGCTACGGCTTCCGGGGACGCTCTCCCTCGAAGGGGCGGAGCCCTCGCTGGTCGCGCGCGCGCGCCGCAGCGCCCGGTGCCTGGCCGGGGTAGACGCCCGAGCCCACCTCCTAGGCCCCCCGGAGGAAGAGCCCGCCAACTCCGAGAGCGTCTCGGTCGTGGCGCTCACCCCGGAGGCCTTCGTGCCGTGGGTGAGGCCGCTCCTGGAGTCCTTCCCCCCGTGGGCGCGGCGCTGGACCCTCGAAGGGGCCTGCGCCTGGGCCCTGGACGGGCGCCCGAGGGGCCTCGAGCTCCACGCCCGGGACCGCTGGCGGGAGCGCCTGGTGCGCGTGCAGCTCACGCGCGTCGGAGACACCGAGGGCTGGAGGACCTGGAGCCTCGCCCTCTCCCACGACGCCGACGAGGACCCCGAGGTGGCCCGCGCCCTGGTGCTCGCCCTGGGTCTGGCGCTCGACGGGGCCGAGGGCCACGCGCGCTTCGAGGCGCCGCCGGAGCCCGTGGCGGTGGCGGTCCAGGAGCGCCCGGCGGCGCCGGAGGAGCTCCCTGAGGGGCCCCGACAGCTGCACCTCCCGGTGCTCCCCCCGGTCCCGCAGGAGGCGCTCCCCCCGCAGTTGGAGGGGCCGCTGGAGACCGTGAACCTCTCCATCTCCGGGCCGTGCCTCCAGCGCTGCGTGTTCTGCAACCTCCACGACGAGGTCCCCCAGGCCGAGCGGATCCCCCCGGAGGTGCTCCGGGTGTACGAGAGGGACATCGCCCGGGGCGCGCGCCTCGGCGCCAGGACCCTGCGGATCAACGGCATCGAGCCCCTGGTGTCGCCGGACATCTTTCCCTTGATGGCCCTCGCAAACGCTGAAGGGTACACGCATTTCGAGGTCTTCAGCTCCTGCCGCCCGCTGGCCGACCCCGCCTTCGCGCGGCGCTTCCTGGACGCGATGCCGCGCACCTTCATGGTCACGATCCCGGTGTACGGCCACACCGCGGCGCTCCACGACGCGGTCACCGGCGCGCCGGGGTCCTTCGCGGACATCGTCCGCGCCGCGGACAACCTCCGGCGGATGGTGCGCCCCGGCGGCCGCTGGGGCTTCCAGACCGTGCTCACCGCGGAGGTGCTGCCGCGGCTGACCCACATCCATCACTTCCTGGCGAGGTGGGGGCGCAGCTGGACCGTGCACCTCCCCTTCCCCAGCGGGCGCGACGGGGCCGAGACCTACGCCCGCGTGTGCGTGCGCATGACCGACGCCCTGCGCGCAGTGTTCCCCACGCGCACCGCCCCGCTGGCCCACTTCGAGGAGGCCGAGGTGCCCCTGTGCCTCGCCCTCAGGCACCAGCGCGACGCCCACTCGCCGGTGGTGTCCCGGAGCGACCTGCGGGCCCCTCCCCAGCGGCCCCCGGGGCGCAGGAACCTCGACCCTCGCATCGGCGCCGCCACCGGCGGAGGGGACCGAGCCCCGGAGGTGAGCGCCGTGGAGCCCTGCCCGCACCTCTCCCGCTGCGAGCTCGCGGACCGTTGCCCCGGCGCGTTCTACCGCGCCTACACCCAGCGCTACGGCTGGGACGAGTGCGCCCCCATGAGCCTCGCCGAGGCCCAGGAGATCGTTGCCCTGCCCATGCACGAGCTACGGCGGCCCGAGCGCCTGCGCGCCGCGGAGTGACCAGCGCGCCGTGAAGCGCTCCAGGGCCTCGCGCTGGTCGGGCCGGAGCCTCACGAACGGGCGGGCCCGGGACACCACCGCCAGGGCCCCCTCGGCGCTGGGCGCCAGACCCCTTGCGTAGACAATGGCCGCCGTCAGGAGCGCGCTGCGCCCGCGCCCGAAGGCGCAGTGCACCAGGAGCCCTCGGCCCTCGGTGAGCTGCCCCACGGCCCAGGCCACGGCGTCATCGAACTCGGGCTCCGTGGGCATCGTGCGGTCCAGGAGCGGCACCACCCTCCGGGCGAAGGGCTCGCGGCCAAACACCTCCCCGCTGGGCAGTTCGCTCACCAGGTCCAGCACCGCGCCCACGCCCTGAGCGCGGAGGACCTCGGCCTCGTGGGAGAAGGGCCTGGCACCCAGCCAGAGCCCCTCGCTCACCGCGGTGAAGGGCTCCCGCCGAAGCCTCCGGGCGACGGCCCACACCAGGAGACTCACCGCCCGGAACGGCAGGAGCAGAGGTTGGAGCCACGGGTGCCTCCAACCCTTGAGCACCGGCCCGGGGTTCGAGCCCCGCACCACCTGGAGGTAGAGCCCCACCACCGCGAAGAGCGACGCCGCGCTCCAGGCGTAGAGCATCGCCAGCACCCGGAGGCCCTCCCGGAGGAGGAGCCCCGCCACCAGGACGTTCAACACCGCCACCATGGCCAGGAACACCGCCCAGTACAGGGTATCCAGCCGGAAGCGCACAGGGGCCTACCTGTCGGTGAAGGTGTGACTCTTCGTTCAGCGGGCCTGGGCGGCCATCTCGGCGACTTCCGTGGCGAAGTCCTTGGTGGCGGCCTTCTCCACGCCCTCGCCGACTTCGAAGCGGACGTAGCCCGCCAGGTGGGTGCCGGGGACGCCCACCTCGGCCAGGAGCTTGCCGACGGTCTTCTTGCTCTCCTTGATGGACACCTGGTCCAGGAGCACGACCTCGTTGAGCCACTTGGCGACCTTGCCGTCGAGGATCTTCTCGCGCACGGCGGCCGGGCGGCTCCGCACCTTCTCGGCCTCGCGCTGGAACCCGAGGAGGGAATCCTTGAACTTGCCGTCCTCGGTGACCAGGCGCCGGGCCTCGGCCTCGACGGCGGCGTCATCGCCGGGGTCGCGGCCCTCGTCCTGGGCGCGCTCGACCACCACCTGGCGCACCCTGGCGAAGTACGCCTCGGGCTCCTTCATGGCGGCCTCGTCCTCCTGGACCATCTGCGCCGCGAGGATCTCCCGCTGGCGGGCGATGGTGTCCTGGGGAACGTCCCCCCGCTGCTGGAACAGGGGCTTCATGGAGGCCACCTGGAGCGTCAGGTCGTCGGCCAGGGCCTGGACCTTCTCGTTCTTTGCGTCCTGGGAGGTGACGTCCACCAGCACGCCGATGCGCGCCCCGGTGTGGACGTAGCCCTTGACCACGCCCTGCGACGCCCGGTACGCCACGCGGCGCAGCTCGTGCTTCTCGCCGCTGCGGGCCGTAAGCTGCGCCGCGCGCTCGCCCAGGCTCGGGCCGCCGTCCGCGGGCACCGCCGCGTTCAGGGCCTCCGCCGTGGCGAGCCCCTCCGCCAGCGCCGTGGCCGTGGCCAGCTTGAGGAGCTGCTGGAAGTCCTCGCCCCGGGCCACGAAGTCCGTCTGGCAGTTGAGCTCCACCAGCGCCCCGCGGGTGCCATCGGAGGACACCGCGCACCCGATGGCCCCGTCCGCGGCGACCTTCTTGCCCGCGATGGCCCCGGCCTTGATGGCGCCCTTCTTCTGGAGGAGCTCCGCCGCGGCCAGGAGGTCCCCGCCGGCCTCCACCAGGGCCTTCTTGCACTCCATCATCCCCGCCTGCGTGCGCTCGCGGAGCTCCTTGACCATCGCCGCCGTGATCTCTGCCATGACTCCCTCTGCTGCCTGCGGCCCCGGTGGGTCCCCGACCGTCGGGGCGCCTCCGGGGCCGTCCGAAGGGCGCCTGGGACCCACCCAGGCGCCGGTGTCTCTCGTGAAGATCGTTCGAGCCCCTACGATCGATCGTTCGATATCGAACGATCTCCCGCTCGGGGAGTGGTCTCAGTCGTTGCCGGTGTTCCCGCTGCCGCCCCCGGACACGGTGCCCCCGGGGGACCGGGTGGGGGGCGCGGGGGCGGGTCCTGCGGGCCCGCGACCGGCGCCGGGGCCTCGGTGACCGCCGCCGGGGCCACGGCCGCCGCCGCGGCCGCGGTCGCGGTCGCGCTCGCCGCGGCCGCGGTCACGCTCGCGCTCGGCGCGCATGTCCACGGTGCGGATGCCCATGTCCTCCTCGCGGCCGCCGAGCATGTCCCGGCGCTTCTGGGCGCCCTCGATGCAGGCGTCCGCGATGCGGGCGGTGATGAGCTTGATGCTCCGGATGGCGTCGTCGTTGCCGGGGATCGGGTAATCGATCATGTCCGGGTCGCAGTTGGTGTCCGTGATCGCCACGATGGGGATGGACAGCTTGCGGGCCTCCTTGACGGCGATGTCCTCCAGGGCCGGGTCGATGATGAACACGGCCCCCGGGAGGGCGCCCATGTTCTTGATCCCGCCGATGTACTCCTCCAGGCGGAGGCGCTCCTTCTCCAGGCCGAGCACCTCCTTCTTGGGGAGGTTGTCGTAGGTGCTGTCCTCCTTCATGCGCTCGATGGAGCGCAGGCGCTCCAGGCCGAGCCGGATGGTGCGGAAGTTGGTGAGGGTCCCGCCGAGCCACCGGTTGGTGACGTAGTGCATGTTCGCGCGGGCGGCCTCCTCCTGGACGATCTCCTGCGCCTGGCGCTTGGTGCCGACCATGAGCACGGGCTGCCCGTGGGCCACGGCGTCCGCCACGAAGGTGTACGCGCGGGTGAAGAGCCTGGCCGTCTGGTCCAGGTCAATGATGTGAATGCCGTTGCGCGCGCCGTAGATGAACGAGCGCATCTTGGGGTTCCACCGCTTGGTCTGGTGGCCGAAGTGCACGCCCGCCTCGAGCAGCGCGCGCACCGGCAGCGGGGGTTCATTGACGGGCATCATCTCCTGCATGGTCATGGTGGTCACAGGCTCCGTGAGCGGGTTAGGTCCTCCCCGTCGGGCTCCGCGCCGGACCTGTCAGGGACAGGCACCCTCCAGCGCGGGGTTCACGGCGGCGCTCCGCCGGTCCCGAGGGTGTGTATTCTCCGGGGAGGTAAAATCCCCACCTCGGAGGGGCGTGACCTGTAGCACCCTTCCCCACTGGTTACAACACCGCCCCGGAGCCGCTGCCGTGCCCGCCCTCGCCCTGACCTTCGACGACGGACCGGGGCCCTCCACCGGGGCCCTGCTGGAGGTCCTCCAACGCCACGGGGCGCGGGCGACCTTCTTCCTGGTGGGGAAGAACCTCGAAGGCGCGGCCCTCGGAGACCCCGAGGGCGCCCGTTCGCTGGCCCTGAGGGCGCTGCGGGAGGGTCACCGCCTGGGCAACCACGGCTACTCCCACGCCCGGGACCCGCTCCCGGACGGGGCCCTCGCCGAGGAGTTCCGTCGCCTGGACGCGCTGCTCCTGGGCCTGCACCGGGAAGCGGGCGTGGCGCCCCCGGCGGTGTTTCCGTGTCGCCTGCCGTACGGGCCGCTGGTGCGAGGGACCCCCGAGGGGCCCACGATGGACGAGCGCCTCGCGGTGCTGGCCTCCCTCGGCCGCACCCACACCCACTGGACGGGCATCTTCGACGACTGGGAGCCGGACACCCGGGCGGAGACCCTGGCAGAACGCGTTGTCGCACATATACGTACAGTGTGGGATGACGGACGGCTGCCGGTGCCGGTGCTCCACGACGCGGGCACGCGCCGGAGGGCGAACGGCTTTGACCGCGGCGCCACGGTGGCGGCGGTGGACGCGGTGTGCGGGGCGCTCGGCGCGGAGGCGCGGTATGGGTGGGTGGGGTGAGGAAAACCCGGAAGAAAATTACAGCAACAACGTAATACGAAATCGTTGTAAAACAAACTTGTAGTAAAACAGAAATGTCGTAGACTTGATCTCGGACCTGGAGGAGGTAGAGGGTGGTCGCGAACATTGTAGGTCGCGCGGTTCAAGGAGAGGACTTCTTCGACCGTGTGGAGGAGCTACAGAAACTCAAGGAGGAGGGATTACGCCAGCACCTCCTGCTCCTCGCACCGCGTCGTGTCGGCAAGACCTCGCTCCTGCACAGACTCGCGACCGTCACGCGTGAGGCTGCCGGCTGGAGCGCGGCTTATTGCTCGGTGGAGGATGCTGCCGACGAAGTAGGATTTCTTCGGTCGCTCACGGAGGCGCTCGAAGCCATCCCTGCCGCGAAGCCCAGCGTCAAGAAGCTGCGCAAGGGGCGGTTGGACAAGATCCTCCAGGGAATAGACAGGGTGAAGCTTGGACCCCTCGAGGTCGCGCGCTCCCACGCCAACGATGATCCGCTCGACGACGCGCTCCGCCAGATGAGGGCCGCGCTCAAGGACCTCCCAGGTCATTGGTACCTGCTCCTTGACGAGCTACCCTTGTTCGTACTGAGGCTCCTGCAACTCGACGCGGACGGTGCCAGAGCGAGGCGCTTCCTACAGTGGTTCCGTCGTGTGCGCCAGAACGAAGTAGACTCCGTCATGACCCTGCACTGGGTGCTAGCTGGCTCCATTGGCCTGGACACCGTGGCCGAGCGTTACGCGCTCACGGACACCATCAATGACCTCCAAATAGTGCGCCTGGGACCATTTACGGAACCCACGGCACACGCCTTCCTCCAGGCCCTCTCCTTGCACCACAAGGTGACGCTCAGCGAAGACGTGGCGCGCGCAATCTGCGCGCGCGTAGGTTGGCTGATTCCTCACCACCTCCAGGCCCTCTTCAGCGAGCTGCGAGCGATCCACCGGGAGGCTGGCTGCACCCTCACCCTGGACGACGTAGGCACAGCTTTCTCGCGGCTCCTCGACCAGAGCCTCCATTTCGACTTCTGGCAGCAGCGCCTCGACAAGGAGCTGGGGGCACAGCGCGCAAGGCGCGCCAGGGACCTCCTGGGTTATTGTGCCCAGGATCCCAACGGCGCGACGACCACAACGCTCGAACTCCTGCTGGGCAAGGAGCTCCAGGACACCGCGGACCGAGCTCGCGAACTCCGTTGGCTGCTCAAGGTCCTGAAAAGCGATGGCTACCTCCGCGAGGAGGGCGAGCGGTGGGTCTTCCGTTCGCACCTGCTACGAGAATACTGGATGCGGAAATACGCGTGAACCAGACCGGCGACCTCAGCACCGCGTTGTACAATCCGGACCTCATCGGTCGGGCGGAGCTCATCGAACAGTTCGTCGCACGAAAGTCTCTCCTGGCGCTCATGGTGGACGACCTTCGCCATGAGCGGCCACAGCACTGGCTCCTGCTTGGTCAGCGCGGCATGGGCAAGAGCACCATGTTGAGGCGTCTCCGCTATGCCATCGAAGACGATCCGGAGCTCTCCAGTCGGTGGATCCCGCTGTCCTTTCCAGAGGAGCAGTACAACGTCGCGCACCTCTCGGACTTCTGGGCAAACTGCCTCGACGCCCTGAGCCTCGCCCTCTCGGAGCGCGGTCGCGAGGAGGAGTCCCATACTCTGGACGCCAGGGCCAAGGCCCTGCCTCGCGGTGATGAGGGCGAGCGTTCGCGGGAGTCTCTCTCCATGCTTCGAGAATGCGGCACCACGCTCAAGGCGGGATTTATTCTACTGTTGGATAACTTCAACATCGTCCTTGATCGCCTCTCGAGCCAGGAGCACTGGGTCCTCAGGAAGGCGCTGAGCGGCACGGAACTGGCGCTGGTGGGCGGGTGCGTTGCCCCCCCGGAGGAGGCGTTCAGTCACGACGGGGCCTTCTACGATTGGTTCAATGTCCACGAGCTCCGCCCTCTGTCCCTCGATGACGCCCGGGAAGTCCTCCTCTACCTTGCGAAGGTACGAAACGCTCCCTCGGTCGAGCAGGTCGTGCTTGCCGACCGCGGCCGTCTGGCAGCGCTCCACCGTTTGACCGGCGGCAACCCGCGAGCGCTGCTGCTCCTGCACGACCTCCTGGCACGCGAAGGCATCCGCACCATCGCCCAGGACCTCGCCGGGTTGCTCGACCACTGTACGCCGCTCTACAAGGCTCGCTTCGAGGCGTTCTCGCATCAACAGCAGCACGTCCTCGACGCGTTGGCGCTCCACTGGGCGCCCGCGACGGCCGCGGAGATCGCGGCGAGGACTGGGCTCTCAGTGCAGAGCGTGTCATCGCAGCTCGACCGCCTGGTGGGACAGGGCGTCGTCGAAAAGGTGCCATCGGAGAGTCCACGGCAGCTCTTTCAAGTCGGGGAGCGTCTCTTCAATATCTGGTACCTGATGCGCGCAGGGCCAAGGACACGACGCTCCATCCTCTGGTTGGCGGAGTTCCTGCGGTCTTTCTACGGTGAGAATTCGTTGCGCCTGCAAGCGCGGGAGTTGTTCACCCTCCCGTTGCCCTCACCTGTCGAAGAACGCGAACGCTATGTCACCCTGATCATGGCGATCGCAAAGGTGGTGAACGATGCCACGCTCTGCAATGCCCTTGAGTTACGCGCCGTCGAGGCCATCGTAGATATGCACGAGCTTCGCGCTCAGCTCGGCGACATCCTCGATCTAAGCGGCGACGACGCGCACCTGGAGGCCGCCATTGATCGCCTGGAAACTCTACGCGAGCTTGAGAGCGCCGTGTTGCGCTCGCGAGTACGCCTGCGAAAGGGTTGGGACCCGAAGCGCTTCTGGCATCTGCTTGGAGGAGCTGCGTCCCTGACGCTGGCCGAGAAGCGCCGCACCGTCGAGGAGCTTCATTCGTTGGAGCCGAGGCGCCTGCGCGCTCTGATCCGCACGCTGGAAATGGAAGAAGGGAAATGGCGAAGGGGAGCGAGCACAGCGCGCCTCCCCGAAGCGATCCGGCGCGGGTACATGGTCTCAGCGAACGACGTTGTGGGCGCCGCCGCGATCGCCCCTGAGTTCGGTCCAGGGCTGCTCAACGAGGCATTTTTGCGATCCCTGGCGGCTTCCCCACGCGCGACGGAGTTGGAGACGATGGGACGCTTCCTACCGCTGGTGGTAGACGCAGCATCCTGGGCCCGATGGATCCTTCTTACCGCAAGAACGCAGAACTCGCTTGAATCGCTTGAACGATGGTTAGCAGTGGCGGGAATGGGAGTTCAATTCTGGACTGAAGTGGTGATCCATTTCGACCGCATTTCGAAGTGGACAACGATGGCGATGTGCGAGGCCGTGGATCTTACATTTGCACGGCGCTGTGCATTCGCGTGTGGTTTGCTTTGTGAGCGAATTGTCAGCCTCGAGGCACCGAGTCTTCTGACGCTTCGGCTCGTCGCAATGGTGCGCCAGATGCAGAATGACCCTGCGAGATCGTTGGACTGCTGGAGGCAAGTCGTCCAGCATCCAGACGCCACTGCTACGGATTGGGACGCCTTTGCCCAATCCAATGTGGCCGTTGGAAGAACCGAGGACTCGATCTCGTCGTGGCGGCGTGCCATTGCCTTGGATCCTGGCCAGACGAAGATGCGTATCTCATTGTGCATGCAGTTGTGTCTGCGCTCTGGGCAGGAAGCGATCAACACCTTGAGAGGCGGCACTCAAGATCCCGACATCGATCTGTTTGGCTGCATTCTAGAACTCCTCATCTCACCAGCACACACTCCCAAACTCATCGCGCGGATCGCCCGAATACTCCCAGAGGCTACTGATCTGACGGTCATCACATTCTCCATGGTCGCCTTGATCAATCTGGACTTGCCTCTATTGCGAGAGGTCTCTGCGAAATTGTTGACGCTCGATGGCAGAGCGTTGCCAGTGCCGCTTGTTCTCGCTGCTGAGACTTCCATGGGAAACCTGGACAAAGCCCGCGTCATTCTTCGCTCATTCCTCAGCAGTATCCCTGGCTCGGAGTTGACCCAACCACTGACCCCCCTTAGCTCGAAGGTATTGTTGTACTGCGCCCGGCACGGCCTCGCGGCCGAGACAAGCGAGACCTTCGACGCGTGTCCTCTCGCAGAGCGTCTCCTCCCGCTCCAGGCTGCATTGCGGATCCTCGCGTTCCCCGCGCGCTTCAGCATCGAGCGCTTGCCAGCCGAACTGCGGCAACCCACTCAGGACTTGCTTGGAGTGCCACCCGACAACGCGGACGCCAGAGCTCCGTTTCGGATCCCCGACGACCCATCGGCCTAGCACCACGGCGGGAGATGTGGGCTGCACAGACGACGGCGCGGACGAACGCCCGGTGCTCGGTCGGCGAGAGCTTTGGGGCGGCGCGCCAGACCCGCGCCCCGAGGATGACCGTTAGCACCCCGCGGGCATACGCCCCTCGGCGAGCGCCTCCAAGGCCTCATCCGTGGCCTCAATCCCAGGGTGGTCGAGCTCCCTGGAGTCGAAGAGGCACTCGCCGTGGGTCAGCCCCATCATCCGAAATGAGCAGTACGTCTCGCGGGCCGGCGGTGGCCATGTGTCAGCGCCCAGAGCGTCCGGCCACGGACACCCTTCGCGACCCTCGATCCAGGCACGCATCGCCTCGCGGGTGGGGTGCGTTCGGAGTGTATTGTTGGGCGTGGGTTGGGCCATGACCTCCTTGGAGGATGGCACGGTTCGCCGTGCTGGCGGCGGAGGGGTCTTGCTCGATCGGCCCGCGGCCCTACGGCCCTCCCCGCGGGACGGCGGGCGTACGCTGCGGCTGCGCCTGGGGGTCGTAGCCGACACCGCGTACAGTAGGGCCGTAGACACCGATGGGGTAGCCGTTGTCGGTGATCGTCCCCGGGAGCTGGTCGAGCATCAGGGTGTAGCGCCCGAAGAACACCATCCCGAAGCGTGGGTTCGAGCGCACGGTGTTCTTGCGCACCACCAGCGTCTCGGGACTCCCGAGGCCCGCACCCGAGACGGACACCCCATCGCCTACCGGGACGGCGCCGAGATTCGTCGACAGCGTGGCGGGGATTGTCTCCAGGATGGCGTTACAGACAAGCTCTCCGACGGCGCCCGTGGCCGTGACCCCGATGGCGAGACCGTGATTTCGTTGTAGGTGGTTGTAGGACACCCGGGACGCCGCTGCGCTGTCCTGTACGAAGACCCCGGGGCCGCCGTTGAAGGCCACCCTCGCGCCGGTGAGGCTGAGCCTCGCGCCGGAGGTCACGAGCACGCCCGCGCGTGCGTTGCCAAGCACCTGAGTCCCCAGGCCCCTGGAGCCCTCGGTGGTGGCCTCCGGGTCCACGCGAAGCTCGGCCCGCCCCACCACAAGCACGCCGTCCCCGCTGGGCGTAGACCAGGCGCGGGTGTCTACGATGGCGAGGCGCCGCGCCTCCACCACGGGGCCAGACTCTCCCGGCGGTGCGCCAGTCACCGCGAGGCCCACGGTCGTGTTCCCGACGAGCGCGACGCGGGCGAGGCACTGGAGCGGACCGGGCTCCCGAGAGGGCCCCTCCAGCGTACACGACGCCGCGCCGTTGCCTGGGGCGCGGCCCCGGAGGAGGAGCCCGACGGTGCCGTTGGACGCCAGGAGGCTCTCGCGGACGTGCGCCACGCCGTCCTCCGTGACAACGCCTCGGTTGCAGTGGTGGACCCAGGCGCGCACGAGGGACGCGCTCCCGCCCCCCTGAACGCGCACGCCGTCGCCCGCGAACACCGCGATGGTCACCCGGAGCGCATCGACGCGACCGCCGTCCACGAGAAGCCCGAGGCCCCCGCCCTCCAGGCGCACGTCCTCCAGGCTCGCGGAGCCCCCCGAGGACACCTGGAGGCTCGGGGCCGTGGGCCTCTCGGCGCCGCCGGAGCGCAGGACCGCGACGTGGTGGAGCCTCGCCGCGCCGTCGCGGACGTTGATCCAGTCGCTCCCGACGAGCACCAGGTCGCTCCCTCCGAGGGCCCCGGTGCCCTCCAGCGCGACCGCACCCCGGAGCTCGATGGGCTGCGCGACCTGGTGCCTCCCCCGCGCGAGCACCACCGTACCTCCGCCGTCCCTGAGGGAGACCAGCGCCTCGGCCAGCGTGGAGAAGGCGCGCGACGTGGCGCTCCCGTCCCCTCCCGGCGGCGCCGTCGGAGACACGTAGCGCACCGGCGCGCGGAAGGAGGCCAACGCCGCGGCGTCGGGCCACGCCTCCGGGGCCGCGGGCGAGCGAGCGCCCACGGGGATGCACTCAATCCCGCCCATGGTGAGGCCGTCCGGGACCGGGGCCTCGGCCTCCGCCGTGCAGCGGAAGGGCGGCGTGGGGACCGAGGCGTCGAGCGTCACCGGCGAGGGCGGTCGATCTGTCCCGGGGGCCTCGCTGCACGCCAGGACAGCGCACAGCGCGAGGGCCCTTCGAAGCACAAGGACTGGCAGATGGTTTGGCATCGAACGATCTTCCTCACGCCAGCGGTGGGAGCGCCCAGACCTCTTCCTCCGTCGCCGGCTCTGGCGGCGGGAGCTCGTCTCGGAACCGTGTCTCGCCCGCCAGGAGGGCGTCGAGCTGGGCGAGGGCGTAGTGCGCCGCCGTGCGGGTGGAGCGCGCGGGCTCGCCGGGGACGTGCCATTTCAACGGCGGGGCGAGCTCCGTGACGTCCGCCCCCACCACGGCGAACACCTCCCCGAGGCGCCGCACCACCGAGGCCACAAAGTCCGGGGTCATGCCTCCGCGCACCATGGTCCCGGTGGCCGCCCCCCAGCGGGGGTCCGTGCCGTCAACGTCATTGGACACGTAGACCCTCCGAACGCCCACGCGCTGGAGGTTCGCGACCACCTCGGCGACCACCTCGTCGGTGCCGCGCTGGAGGATCTCCTCGGACCAGAACTGCCGCACCGAGAGGTCCCGCTCCCACTCTTCACGGGTCAGCCCCGAGATGCGTATCCCGAGCTGCTGGAGCCTCCCCCCGCGGCCGAGGGCGTCGTTGGCGTGGTGGGCCCAGGTGGCGAAGCTGCAGCGCAGCCCGTCGCGCTCCCGAAGGAGGTCCGTGTGGGCGTCGAAGTGCACCACCCCGAGGGAGCGGTTCTCGTTGTCTTGTCTGCGCGCCAGGTGCACCGCGGACACCATGGAGAGCGAGTGGTCACCGCCCAGGAGGAGCACCCTGGCCGCGGGGTTGAGCTTCTCGACCACCCTGAGCACGCGCTTCAAGATGGACAACGGCGCGACGGGGAGCTTGTCGTCCCAGGGGTCCTGGCCGCGGGCCTGGCGCACCGCGCGCTTGACCCGCTCGGAGAGGTACCCGTCGGACAAGAGCGAGGGGTTCACCCTCACGTCCCCGAGGTCCACCACGCCGAGGTCCTCCATGCGCGCGTAGAGCCCCGACACCTTCAGGAGCTGGCTGCGAATCCCGAGGGGGCCCTTGAAGGCCCCCCGCTCGAAGCCCGCCCCGAGGTCCATGGGGACGCCCAGGAGCAGCACCCGGGCCGTGGCGATGCGCTCCAGGCGCTCCCTCCACGCGCGGTCGATCACCGCCGGGTCCAGGCTCCCGTAGCGCGCCTGGAGGTAGGCCCCGAGCTCGTCCACGCCGGTGGTCACCACCTTGATGCCCTGGGGCTGCAAGAGCGCCGTGAGCGCTTCCATGGCCCTCGCTGGCTTCACGGCGTCACCACCCGCCCAGGGAGACGCCGAAGTCCCCCGGAGGCGCGGTGGGACCGACGAGCTCGGTCCCGGTGGTGGCTACCCCCGAGGCGCCGCCGCGGTGGATGTACACCCTGTTGGCCGCGGGGGCGGCGATGATCAGGTCCGAGTAGCGGTCGCCGTCGATGTCGCCGGGGCTCACGGTGATGAGCCCGAAGGCGCTCCCGGTGGTGCCCAGGAGCGTCCGCGCGGGCGTGGTGGGGATCCCCGAGGGGCCACCGTGGTAGATGTACGCGCGGTCGTGGTAGTTGGTGCCGACGACCATGTCGCCGTAGCCGTCGCCGTTGACGTCCCCCGCGGAGCCGAAGTACCTGCTCGCCGCGGTGGCTCCGCTGGGGTCGCGGTAGATCCGCGACGTGGTGGGGGGAAGCCCCGAGGCGCTCCCGTGGTACAGGACAAAGGTCCCGACGCGGGAGAGCCCCACGGCCACGTCGCTGTAGCCGTCGCCGTTCAGGTCTCCGACGTGACCGACGGGGAAGCCGAAGTACGTGGCGATGGTGGTGAGCCCGGAGTACACCGTCGTGGGCCTCGTGGGGATCGTGCCGCTGGCGTTGGCGTAGAGGTACGCATACCCGATGGACGGGTCCACGAAGCCCGGGGCCCCGAGCATGACGTCCTCCCAGCCGTCGCCGTCCACGTCGCCCGCGGAGGCCACGTGGAACCCGAAGAGCGTGGTGGGTTCGTCCGGGCGCAGGACCACGGGGGTCGGAGTGACCCCGAGGGGACCGCCGCGGTAGAGGTTCACGAAGCCCCCGGTCGGGGCGACGCTCCCGCCCGGGGCGCTCACCAGGAGGTCGCCGTAGCCGTCGCCGTCGGTGTCTCCAGGCGAGGCCACGGCGGCGCCGAGGTTGAACCCGGTGGGGCCGGTGAGCGTGGTCCATACGGTGTCCGTCACGCCCGTGGGGCTCCCCTGGTAGACGAAGGCCTGGGAGCTACCCCGGGCCCCGACGACCACGTCGCTGAAGCCGTCGCCGTTCAGGTCCCCCGCGCAGGAGACGGCGTAGCCGTAGTTCATGCTCCCGCTGGGTCCCCGGAGCACCACCGTCGGGGTGGTGGCCAGCGCCCCCGAGCGGCCGTGGTAGATCCACACCTGCTGGGACTGGGCGCCCACGATCACGTCCGCGAGGCCGTCGCCGTTGACGTCGGGGGTGGCGCCCCAGGCGCTCACCACGGGGGTGTTCCTCCGAGGCACCACCAGCTCCCAGACCGCGCTCGGGTCACCGTCTATGCGGGTTCCGCGCAGCGCCGTGGCGCGCCAGAACACCACCCCGAAGGAGAGGGCGTCGGGCACCCGGGCCTCGGAGCCCTCGGCGTCAAAGGTCTGGAGCACCGTGGTGCAGGCGCGCTGGGCGCAGAGCTCCACCCGGGCCCCGTCGGCGCCGATGGGCAGGACCCAGGAGAGCCTCGGGGTGTGGGTGGTCACCCAGGCCCCGCTCATGGGGCCCCGCAGGCGCAGCGGCGCCCCCACGCAGGAGCCCCCCCGGAGGACGAAGCCCGCGTCGCAGCGCACGACGCAGGCGCTCATTTCGCACGTCGCTGACCCGTCCCGCGGGGCCGCGCATGCGTTGCCGCAGGCCCCACAGTGGGCGGTGGTGCGCGAGAGGTCCGCCTCGCAGCCATTGCCGGCCATCCGGTCGCAGTCCCCGAAGCCTCGGTTGCATGCGCGCTCGCAGGCCCCCGCCCGGCACGCCGCGGTGGCGTTGGCGGCGGCCACGCAGGGCCGGCCGCAGCCTCCGCAGTGCTCGGCGCTGGTCATGCCATCGACGCAGCGCCCGCCGCAGCGCAGGGGCGTGGCGTCGGCGCAGCCCGAGACGCACACGGGCGTGCCCGCGTCGCTCCCGAAGGGCGCGCACCGGGGCGTGGGCTCGGCGCACGCGGCCCCGCAGGCCCCGCAGGCTGCGGCGGTGGTGAGCTCGGCCTCGCAGCCGTTGGCCTCGTCGCCGTCGCAGTCGCCGCGGCCCGCGGAGCACGCGGAGGCCAGGGCGCACCTGCCGGCCACGCAGCGCACCCCGGGGCCCACGCCCGGCAGCGCCGCGCAGTCCCGCCCGCAGCGGCCGCAGTGGCGCCGGTCCGTCTGCGTGTCCACGCAGAGGCCCGAGCACACGGCCCCCGCGCACACGTCCGCGGCCACCTCGCGGGAGGCGCTGTCCGCCGCCGCGCTGTCCGCACGATCTGCGCCCACGTCCAGGGAGGCCTCCGTGGGCGCGCTGTCCATCCCTCCGGAGTCCGTCGGAGCATCCAGGGTCGCTCCCCCATCGACGGCGTCCGCGGGCACCATTGCGTCGGGACGGTCCTGGGTAGTCGCTTCGCTCCCGAGGTCCGAGGCGGCGTCCGGTCGATCGCCGACGGCCGTATCCCGGGCGCTGTCAAGGCTTGCGTCCGCACCGGCCTCGGTGGTGGGTTCAGCGCCCGCCTCCTTGCTCTGGAGCTCCGCGCCGGTGTCCGCGGTGGTCCCCGGCGGGCTCCCTCCCCCACACGCGACCGCCGCCAGCGCCAGACCCACAAGAAAGCGCATGCGCATACCCCAGGGAGTGTACCCGCCCCGGAAAGCACCGGGGGACCGTATGGCAGACCCCCCTTGACACCACCTGGCACCACATGTAGGCATGCGCCCGCAAGTCAACTACCAGTCAGGTGACTGTCGGGGAGAGTGGTATGACAAGGCGAGCTTGGATCCTGGGTGTGCTGCTGGGTCTTGGGGCCTGTGCGCCGGAGGTGGAGGTGCCCTCTGGGGCGTCGCCGGAGGTGACCCAGGACGAGCTTCGGCTGGCCAGCGGGGACATCCGTGTGGTGGGGACGCTGCAGAGCGGCCAGCGCCGGGACGTGTCCTGGACGCGCACGCCGAGGTTTCGGGCGGTGTCCTTCCGGGCTCCGGGCGGTAGCGCCGTGGACGTGACGGTGTCGAGCGCCCGAGGGGACGCCGTGGCGTGGCTGACGGACGGGGTGTTCGAGGTCCATGCCTTCAATGACGACGCGGAGGCCGGCACGCGCGACGCGCGGCTGCGCCTGACGCTCCCCGGTGACGGCGCGGTGAAGACCTGGCACGTGGTCCTGCGGGACTACTGGGGGCGGCCGGGGACCTTCACCGTGGCGCTCCAGGTGGCGGCCCCGGTGAACCTCTGCCCCCACGGGACCAGCTACAACGACGGGTGCAACGGCTGCTCCTGCGACCCGCGGACGGGCCTCACGCGCTGCACCCGGCGGGCGTGCATCCCCACCTGCACGTACCAGGGACGGACCTACAACTCCGGGCAGACCTTCCCGTCGAGCGACGGTTGCAACACCTGCACCTGCCTCGCCTCGGGGGGCGTGGCGTGCACGCTCCGGGCGTGCCTGTGCAGCCCTCGGGACCCGGACCGGACGTACACCTCGCGCTCGCCGGAGACCTGCGCCAGGATCCGCTTTGCGTGTGTACAGGGCCAGGTGCCCTTCAGCGACCGCTGCGGCTGCGGCTGCGAGACGCCCGCGCCGTAGGCGGGCTCTGCTATGCTCCAGAAGGGAAATCGCCCCCGAGGAGCCCTTCGCCTTGAACTCTCGCTCGCTCGCAGCGCTCGCGCTGGTTGTTGGTTCATGCAGCACGCCCTCGGCGCCCCCCGCGGACGCCGGCGCGGACACCGGGAGTGCAAGTGACGCCGTCAGGGACGCCACACCACCCGAGGACGCCCCCCCGCAGGAGTGCCGCCCGGGCGCTCCCTGGAACGGCACGGACCGGTTGTTTCAGTCGGACCAGTCCGCCGCGTGGGGCCTGGACGGCGTCAACGCCACGGCCCTCGCCACGGGGGACCTCGACGGCGACGGCTACCCTGATCTCATCGCGTGGGACTCGCCCCCCAACGTGCGCTCGGACCTCGACGCGACGCCTCCGGTGTTCCATGTACGGGTGTTGATGAACCGCCCCCGGGAGGGGGGCATGGGCCGACGCTTCGTGGACAACACCCGCGGGTCGAACCTCCTGGAGCTGCCGGCCGGCGGTCAGGGGCGGGTGGTGCACGTGGTCTCCCTCGCGGACGTGGACAACGACGGGGACCTGGACGTGTACACCGGCGTCAAGCCCGAGCCTCCGCCCGCGCCCGGGATGATGTCCACGATCCCGAGGGACCCCGGGGACCGCTCGGCGGTGCTGCTCAACGATGGACGCGGGGTCTTTCGCCTGGCGCCTTCGAGCGACACGACGCCCTCGGTCGACGAGTTCCTGGCCACCATCGGCGCGGTGTTCACCGACCAGGACCTGGACGGCGCGGTGGACCTCTTCGTGGGGTACCACTCGCAGCCCTTCGGGCTGGCCTTCGGGCAGCAGCCGCAGCTCTTCCGGGGCGCCGGGGACGGGCGCTTCACGGACGTCACCTCGGAGGTGGGCCTGATGCTCGACGGCGTCGCCTCGTCGCTCAACGGGGGCACCAACCGCCGTCCGCTCTTTGGCGTGAGCGCGTGCGACGTCAACAACGACGGGCGCCTGGACCTCCTCGGGGCGGCCTACGGGCGGCAGTTCAACCTCTTGTTCGTGTCGCAGGGGGCGACGTTTGTGAACGCCTCCCTCGCGTCGGGCGTGGGCGGGGACTCCGGGCGGGACTTCAGCGACAACATCTCCTACCGGTGCTTCTGCCAGGGCACGCCCAGCGCGTGCCCCATGGGCGTGCCCGCGCCCCCAGTGGGCTTCTGCCCCGGGAGGGGCTGGCGCCGGGGCACCGATGACCAGCCCTGGAGGCTCAACGGCAACACGTTCTCCATCGCCTGCGGGGACGTGGACAACGACGGCGACCTGGACCTCTACACCGCGGACATCGCCCACCCGGACGTCGGTAGCTCCAGCGACCGGGCGGAGCTCCTGCTGAACGAGTCCTCGGGGGACACGGTCACCTTCCGGCGCCCCGGGCGCAGGGATCAGGGCCTGGAGCCACCCATCTCCCGCGCCAACGACGAGGGTGGCATCTCCAACGCCCTCTGGGACTTCGACCACGACGGCAGGATGGACGTATGGCTCGGCGGGAGCGACTACGACAACCAGTACGGCTGGGCCTTCCGTCAGCTCGACAACGGACGCTTCCAGGAGGTGGGGATGGCCTCGGGGCTGCGGCACCCCTGCCCCCACGGCCTGGCCATCGCCGACTTTGACCTCGACGGGGACCTCGACGTGGTCCAGGGGACGAGCACCTTCCGGTCATTCTGCGCGCGGGTGTTCATGGGCCGCAACGTCGTGAGGATGTTCGAGAACACCGGCACCCAGGCCAACTGGCTCTCGGTGCGCCTCGTGGGCCGCGGGGTCGGTGGCGCCAACCGCAGCGCCATCGGCGCGAGGGTGCGGCTCACCGCCGGGGGCGTCACCCAGACCCGCGAGGTGCAGGGCAACTGGGGGGTCGTGGGGCTCTCCCAGGACCTCACGGTGCACTTCGGGCTCGGCGCCACCTGCATGGTGGACAGCCTGGAGGTCCGCTGGCCCGACGGCGCCTTGAGCACCGAGCGCTTCCCCCGCGTGGTGTCCAACCGCCGGGTGGAGCTGCGCCAGGGCGAGGGCCGGGTGCGGTACCTGCCGTGAAGCACCCATCCCTTCCCACGCGCCGCCAGGGACCTATAGCCTCACCGGTACCATGACCGAAGACACACGCCCCCTCGCGGGCCGAGAGCTCCTGCTCGTCGTGGGCGGCGGGATCGCCGCGTACAAGTCCGCCGTGCTGGTGCGCGAGCTCCAGCGCCTCGGGGCGGGCGTCCAGACCGTGCTCACCGCGGCGGGGGCGCGCTTTGTCACTCCCGTCACCTTCGCGGGCCTCACCGGGAGAGCCACCCGCACGGACCTCTGGGACCCTTCGCACCCCGGCGAGTTGCACATCGACCTCACCTCCCGCGCCGACGCCCTGGTGGTCGCCCCGGCCACCGCGGACCTCCTGGCCCGCGCCTCCCTGGGCCTCGCGGACGACCTCGCCACCACGTGTCTCCTGGCCTGGCAGGGGCCGCTGGTGCTCGCCCCGGCGATGCACCCGCGCATGTGGCACCAGCCGGCCACCCAGGAGCACCTCGCGCGGCTGCGCGCCCGCGGCGCCACGGTGTGCGGCCCCACCGAGGGACCCCTGGCCTCCGGCGAGGTCGGCATGGGCCGCATGAGCGAGCCCGAGGAGCTCGCAAAGGCCGTCTGCGCCGCGCTCTCTGCGCCCAGGGACCTCCAGGGGCGGCGGGTGCTGGTGACCGCGGGGCCCACCCACGAGCCCATGGACCCGGTGCGCTTCGTGGGAAACCGCTCCTCCGGGCGCATGGGCTTCGCTGTGGCCGAGAGGGCCAGGGACCGCGGCGCCACGGTCACCCTGGTCACCGGCCCCGTGAGCCTCCCGGACCCCCAGGGGGTGCGTACGGTGCGGGTGCGTACCGCCCGCGAGCTCTTCGACGCCACGGTCCCCGAGGCCCCCCACCATGACATCGTGGTCATGGCCGCCGCCGTGGCCGACTACCGCCCCGCGGACATCGCCCCGGAGAAGATCAAGAAGACCCAGGGGGAGCTGGTTCTGAGGCTCGTCAAGAACCCCGACGTCCTGGCCGAACTGGGCGCCCGCCGGGGGGACCAGCCCCTCCCGGTCCTGGTGGGCTTCGCCGTGGAGAGCACGGACCTGGTGACCTACGCGCGCGAAAAGCTTGCGCGCAAACGGTGCGACCTGGTGGTGGCCAACCTCGCCGAGCACGGCTTCGAGGGCGCGGACAACCTGGTCACGCTGGTCCGGAAGGACTCCGAAGAGGCCCTCCCGAGGCTGCCAAAGACCGCAGTGGCCGATAAGATCCTCGACGCGGCCCGGGAGCTTCTCGCGGCGCGGCACGGAACTTGATTGCGATCACCCTCCATGCATCCGGACCTCTCCCTGGACGAGCGACGCTTTGTGGCTTCGGTGCTGGCGCTGTGCCTGGTGCTGGCGTTGACGGCGGCGGGCTTCCTGGTGCCTCTCGGGTAGCGTCCCCGGCGTAGTCTTGACGCGGGAGGGGCGTCGGCGCCGAAATACGCGCACCGGATGGACCTGTGCGCGACGCTTACGGAACGCTTCACGGTGCTGTCCGAGGTGGCCTCGGGCGGCACCGCCACGGTGTTCCACGCGAGGGACACGCGGGACGGAGCCGCCGTGGCCCTCAAGGTGTCCCGGGGCCTGGACGCCACCTCCCGCCGGCTCCTCCTGCGCGAGGCCAGGCTCCTGGCGGAGCTGCGCCTTCCCGGGGTGGTGGCCCACCGGGCCCACGGGGTGACCCCCGAGGGCCGCGCCTGGCTGGCCCAGGAGTGGCTCCCCGGGGAGTCCCTGGAGGAGCGCCTGCGGCGGGGCCCGGTGCCCCTCGCCGAGGCCCTGGCGCTGGCCCGGTCCCTGTGTCGTACGCTGGCGCTCCTCCACGCCTCCGGGGTCCTCCATGGGGATCTCACCCCGGCCAACGCGCGGGTGGTGTGTGACACGGAGCTCTGTCTGGTAGACCTGGGCCTTGGGGGGCAGGTAGGCGGGCGCTTTGTCCCCGGAGGAACCCCCGGGGCCCTGGCCCCGGAGCGCCTGAGGGACCCCGCGCTCCGGAGCGTCCCCGAGGAGCTCTATTCCCTGGGGTGCCTGCTCTTCGAGCTCTTTACCAACCGGGCGCCCTTTGTGGGTCCCTCACCGCTGGCGGTCACCGCGAGCGTGCTCCTGGACCCCGCCCCGTCGCCCCGAGGGCTGCGCCCGGAGCTCCCTCGTGCGCTGGAGGGCCTCCTCAGGAGGCTCCTGTCGCACACGCCCGAGGCGCGCCCGGGGGCCTCGTCGGTGCTGGCAGCGCTCACGGCGCTGGTGGCGGCCAGCTCCGTGGGCCAGGCCACGAAGCCGAGACCCGTCTCGGAGCCCGGCGCCCTCGCCCGGAGGGCCGACGTGCTCTCGCGCAGGGGTTTTCACGCCGAGGCCCGCGCCCACGCCCAGGAGGCCCTGGAGCGCGCTGCGCCGGGGTCCAGGGCCTTCTACCTCGCCTGCGAGGCGCTCTGCCGTTGCGCCGCCGCCCGCCGGGACCTCCCGGCGCTGGACTCGGCGCTCCGCGCGGTGCTCCAACCCGCCGGGGCCCAGGACGCGCGGAGGCAGGCGGTGCTCACCAGCGCCGCGAGCGCCAACGTCGCGGCCGATGTGGGCCTCCCGGGGCTCGCCGACGAGGCCTCCGGCGCGCTGGAGGCCGCAACGCTCCGGGCGCCTCGCGGGGACCTCGTGGTGAGCGCGAGGCTCCACCGCCTCGCGGCGCTCAAGGGGCGCCTCCGGGGCGACGGGCCCGCTGCCCTGGTGAGCGCCCGGGGGGCCGTGGCCTCCGCGCGCCGCGCCAGGGACCGCCAGGAGCTCGCCGCCTGCGCCCGCGAGCGGAGCGCCGCGGAGGAGATTGTTCATGCTCGAACCATTTTGCTCGCTCCCCCGGATTCCATCCATGAACAACCCATGAATCCAGACACTCTCTACGATTCACAGCGATCGTTCGAGCACGAACCATCTCCGGTGCTGCTCCTGGTGGACGGCGACCCGGACCGCCGGGCGGTGCTGCGGGAGTTCCTCGGCGAGGAGGCCACGGTGCACGAAGCCGGCTCCTACGACGAGGCCCTCCAGGTGGCCGAGGCCAGCGCTCCGGCGGTGGTGCTGGTGCGCCAGGAGCTACCTGGGCCTTCGGGGCTGGAGCTGGCCTCGGAGCTGGGGCTGCGGCTCTCGGAGGAGGCCGCGGTGCTGTTGTTGGTGGCGCCCTCGGAGGCCCCCGCGGCGAGCGCTGCGGTGCGGGAGGCGAGGCTCTACGGGCTCCTCAAGGACCCGTGGCAGCCCGACGAGCTCCTCGCGCTGGTGACCCAGGCTCGCTGGCACGTGCAGCAGCGTCGGGCCCTCACTCGGCTGGCAGAGTTTCTGGCGGAGGCGACGCTCCGGGTGGGGTGAGTTCTCTCGCTTCAGGGCGTGGGAGCGGGCGTGGCCGGCGCGGGGGTGGCGCCCGCCGCGGGGGTGGCACCCGCCGCCGGGGTGGCCGAGCCCGCCGCCGGGGCGCGACCGCCGCCGCAGGAGCCGCCCTGACCGCCGCAGGAGCCCGCCTGGCCGCCGGAGGAGGTGGTGGCCGCGGGAGTGGCCGCCGGAGGGGGGCTGGAAGAGCAGGCGTTGAGCGCGGCGCCGGCGCCCAGGGCCACGGTCACCATGGCGAGGATCTTGGAGCGGGTGTCGTTCTTCATGGGGCTCTAGTCTCCCGCTCGGCGGAGGGGTTCGTGGGATTGTTCGAGGCACCCCGCCGAAGCGCGCACCGTCATGCCTTGTGCGCGCCTCGGCTGTCAACACATTCCTAGAGCGCCGGAAGCGCCTGGATTCCGTTGGGGGCGGACTGTTCCCGTGGGGAGGGGTACTCCTCCCTCCAGGAGCCTCGGAGCCAGCGCCAGGCGAGGAGGGCGCTGGCCAGGGCCGTCTCGGCGATGAAGCCGAGCCAGGCCCCGAGGGCCCCGAGGCCGTAGTGCTTCCCGAAGAGCCACGCGGCGCCCGGGAGCGTGACCCAGACCACCACCACGCCGATGACCATCACCGCGCGCACGTCCCTTGCGCCCCGGAGGGCGCCCCGCAGGACGATGTTCACCGCGTCGCCGAGCTGGAACACGGCCGCCGCGAGGAGGAGCCTGCGCACCACGGCCACGACCTCGCGGTCCGTGGTGAAGCTCGCGGCGATGTGCTCGCCCACCAGGGCGAAGACCACCCCGCAGGCGCACATGAACGTGATAGCCACGCGTAGCGCCGAGGCCGTGACGGCGTCGGCCTCGGGGAGCCTCCGGCGCCCGAGGGCCTTGCCCACCAGCACGCTGGCCGCCTCGGAGACGGCGATCCCCGGCAGGAAGCTCACGCGCAGGATGGAGAGGGCCACCTGGTTGGCGGCCATCTGCACCGCGCCCATACCGCCCAGCACCGCCGTGAAGGCCGTGAAGGCCAGGGTCTCCACGCCGAACTGCAGCCCCGTGGGGACGCCGAGCCCGCAGACCTCCTTCAAGGCCGCCAGGAGACCGAGCTTGGAGCGCGGGCCCTGAGCGCTCTCGCGGTGCAGCCGCAGGAGGAGCACCGAGGCGTTGAGGGTCTCGACCAGGGCCGTGGCGTAGCCCGCGCCGCGGACCCCGAGGGCCGGCAGCCCCAGGGCTCCATGGATGAGCGCCCAGGCCAGGAGGGCGTTGAGCACGTTGCCCGCGAGGCTCACCCGCATGGGCGTGCGCGAGTCCCCGAGGCCCTGGCGGTACTGCACCATGGCCGAGAGCACGCACGACGCGGGCGCCGCCACCGTGCGCGCCGCGAGGAAGTCCCGCGCGTAGGGCACCAGCGACGGGTCCACGCGCAGGGCCTCCAGGGCCCAGGTGGCGTCCCGGGCGAGCACCCACACCAGGGCGCCGCAGAGGAACCCGAGGAGCACCCCCGCGTGGGCGTAGCGCGCCGCGTCCTGCGGGCGGTCCTGCCCGAGGGCGTACGCCACGCGGACCTTCACGCCCCGCATGAGCCCGAAGACCACCGAGTAGTTCGTGTACATCAGCACCGTGGCGAGCCCTACGCCCGCCAGCGCCGAGGGGCCCAGCACCCCCACCAGCTTCGTGTCCACCAGCCCCATGGCCGTGTCGCCGAGCATCGCCGCGGCGATGGGCCACGAGAGCTTGAGCACCTCGTGGGTGCTCCCGGAGCCCTCAAGCCTGGCTCCTCCCGCGCCGGGACTCCGTCGCCAGCGCGAGGGGAGCCACCGTTTCAAGCGTTCCAACCGTTCCATGACCGCACCGTCGCCGCGCGCCGCCTCTGGTGTCATCCCTCCCGGGATGCTGCGAGGCGGCTGCGGCTCCTCAGTGCAAAGTCCCGGTGTCCGCTCAGTTGTCTCCCACGCCCGTCACCGTGCATGGACCACGCTGGAGGAACCACAGCATGGAGATGTAGGTCTGGGTGGGGAACAGCTTCATGAGCAGGTTTTGTAACTTGGTCACGATCACGCACCGCGTCAAGGTCCCAACGGCTCAAAGCGACAGCGCGGCGCGGACGCTCTGCTCCAGGGCGTCCAGGAGCGCGTCCAGGTCCCCGAGGGGGATGTTGAGCGCCGGGGCGAGGTACACCGTGTCCCCGAGGGGGCGCAGGTACGCGCCGCGGGCGAGGGCCTGGGAGTACACCCTCCAGCCCGCGCGGGAGAGGTACCCACCGCCCCCGAGGTCCACGGCCCCCACCATGCCCAGGGCGCGGGGGTTGGAGACCCCCGGGAGCGCGCCCAGGGCGCTCATTCTCTCCGCGATGCGCGCGGCGCGGGGGGGGATCCCCTCAAGCACCATTTCGTCTACGTAGACGTCCAGGGCCTCCAGGGCCACGGCGGCCCCGAGGGGGTTGCCGCAGTACGAGTGCCCGTACCAGAACGTGCGCGAGCGGTCTCCGCGGAAGCCATCAAAGATCCTCTCGGTGACCAGCGTGGCCGCGAAGGGGAGCAGTCCCCCGGAGAGGGCCTTGGCGGTGCAGAGGACGTCGGGGCTCACCCCCGCGAGGTCGCAGGCCCAGCGAGCTCCCGTGCGACCGAGGCCGGTGAACACCTCGTCGGCCACCAGGAAGGTGTCTACGTGACGGGTGAGCGCCCGCACGCGGGAGACGTACTCCGGCGGGTAGATGCGCATCCCCGCGGCGCCCTGGACGACGGGCTCCAGCACCACCGCGGCGAGCGCGTCCGAGCGCTCGAGCACCGCGCGCTCCAGGGCCAGGAAGGCCCGCTCCCAGCCGCCGGGCTCGTCGGGGGCCGGGGCCCGGAGGACCTCGAAGGTCCAGGGGTCGTACACCCTCCGGAAGGCCTCCACGCCGCCGAGGCTGGTGGCGCCGAGGGTTTCGCCATGGAAGGCCCCGCCCAGGGCGAGGAAGAGCGTGCGCCGGGGGCGGCCGTTCTGGGCCCAGTAGTGGCCGCACACCTTCAGGGCCACCTCCACCGCGGTGCTGCCGTTGTCGGAATAGAACACCCGGTCGAGGCCCTCCGGGGCGAGCGCCACGAGCCGGTCGGCGAGGCGCGCGGCGGGCTCGTGGGTGCAGCCCGCCAGGGACCCGTGGGGGAGCGAGCGGGCCTGGCGCACGAGGGCCTCGACCAGCCTCGGGTGCCGGTGCCCGAGGGTGCTCACCCACCAGGACCCGTTGCCGTCGAGGTAGCGCCTCCCGTTCATGTCCGTGAGCCACGCGCCCTCGCAGGCGGTGAGCACCAGCGGGTCCGTGGAGGCGAGGTACTCGTCCGTGGGGGTGTAGGGATGCCACACCCTGCGCTTGTCGAGCGCCACCAGGGCGGCGCGGTCCACGGTCAGTGCTGCTCGCGCGGGAGGCCAATGCTCTCGCCGTGCTGCGAGAGGTCCAGGCCCAGGGCCTCGTGCTCGGCGGACACCCTCATGGGCACGATCATGTCGGTGATTTTGTAAAGCACCCAGGAGGCTACAAAGACCAGCAGGCACAACCCGGGCACGGCCAGGAGGTGCTTCCAGAAGAGGGCGGGGTTGCCCTGGAAGAGCCCGTTGGCGCCGGCGGAGTTCACCCTCTGGTCGGCGAAGACGCCCGTCAGGATCATCCCGACGATGCCCCCCACGCCGTGGCAGGGGAACACGTCCAGGGTGTCGTCCAGGGTGGACCGGGTCTTCAGGTGCACCGCGTAGGTGCTTGCCACGGCGGCGGTTACACCGATGAAGATGCTGGGGCCGACGGCCACGAAGCCCGCCGCGGGGGTGATGGCCACCAGGCCCACCACGGCGCCGATGCATGCCCCGAGGGCGCTCGGGCGCAGGCCCCGGACGCGCTCCAGGAGCATCCACGCGAGCATGGCCGACGCGCTGGCGGTGTTGGTGGTCAGGAACGCGTGGGCCGCGGTGGGCGAGGCCGTCAAGGCGCTGCCGGCGTTGAAGCCGAACCAGCCGAACCAGAGCATGCCCGTGCCGAGGAGGACGTAGGGGATGTGCGCCGGAGGGTGGGCCTGGCCGGGCTCATGGTCCGCGCGCTTGCCCAGGAAGCGCGCGCCCGTGAGCGCGGCGATGCCCGCGGACATGTGCACCACGGTGCCCCCGGCGAAGTCCAGGAGGCCATACCTGTGGAGCAGGCCCTGGGGGTGCCAGGTGGCGTGGGCCAGCGGGCAGTACACCACCAGGGTGAACAACGAAATGAACAGGAGGTACGCCGAGAAGCGCACCCGCTCGGCGAAGCTCCCGCTGACCAGCGCCGGGGTGATGATGGCGAACTTGAGCTGGAAGAGCGCGAAGAGCAGCAGCGGGATCGTGGGCGACAGGTCCGGGTCCGTGAGCTCCCGGACGCCCTGGAACATGAAGAAGGTCCGAGGGTCCCCCACCACGCCGCCGACGCTCCGGCCGAAGGCGAGGCTGAAGCCCACCACCACCCAGATCAGGCTCACGACGCCCATGGCGATGAAGCTCTGGAGCATGGTGGAGAGCATGTTCTTGGGCCTCACCATGCCGCCGTAGAAGAACGACAGCCCCGGGGTCATCAGGAGCACCAGGGCGCTGGCGGTGAGCATCCACGCGGTGTCGCCGGTGTCCGGCGCGTGGCCCCCGGCGGAGCCCTCGCCGGCGGGTGAGAAGATCGCCGCGACGCTCCCGAGGAACAAGAGCGCCAGCGGGACCACGGCCCGGGCGTTGAACCGGGGCGCAGGCGGAGACGGTTCAGTGGCTTCCATGGTCCCTGTGGGATCATGCCCCCGCGCGCCGGTCAAGACTTCGGGGGGCGCCTCCAGGGGCGGCGCCGGGGCCACCGCGGGGCACCGCGGAGGGGCGCCGGGGCCTTCCGGACGCAGGAGCACCCCGAAGTGGTTGGCCACCACCCTCGGGGCTCCGTCGCTCGGGCGGTTCATCACGCCGCGGCCGCGGAGGTACAGGGTCGCCGAGCCGCCCCCGTCGAGCTTGAAGCCGTCCCAGGCGCCGAGCTCCCGCAGGAGCTCGCCCAGCTCGCGCGCGGTGACCCCGGAGGCCCCCGGGCGCCTCCCCTCGACCACCACCAGCCACAGGGTGTGCCGGTCCCTGGAGAGCCCCAGGGCGGTCCTCGGGTGCCTCCCGGGCTGGGGCCGTACAAACGGGCTCGTGCGCGCCACCCCCGCCGCGAGCACCTGCTCCCGCGCCGCGAGCACCTCGGTGAAGCCCGGGGGCAGCCACCGGGGGGTGTCCGCCCAGAGGGCGGGCCGCGTGGGATCCCTTGGTGTGACGGCCTCCAGGCGCCCGGAGGCCCCCGCCAGGAGGAGCGCGTCGCGGTGCTCGCGGGGGCTGTGGGGCCACCAGACGCCCGCGCCGCGGGAGGGCCCCAGCGGCCTCGGTGGTGCGCCCTCGAAGTAGTCTCCGTTGACCGCCACGGCGGCGTCCACGCGGCGCGCCCAGGCGGGCACCGTGCGGCCCCCCTCGGCGGGGGAGGACACCCGGAGCTCCACCCCGGGGCGGCAGAGGTCCACGGTGACCGTGTGTACGGGGCTCCGTCGGGTCCCGCGGACGAACACCCTCCGTGTGTACGTGACGCCCGGGGCGAAGGTCACCCGCGCGGGTTGCGCCGCGGGAAGCCCTGGCCAGGACAGCCAGAGCGCGAGGGTGAGTGTAGTGAACGGTAGGTGAGACACCGAGACCACCCGCGGGTGGCGCACGGGCGCTCAGCCTTCGATGAAGGACTTGAGCTGCTTGGAGCGCGAGGGGTGCCGGAGCTTGCGCAGGGCCTTGGCCTCGATCTGCCGGATGCGCTCGCGGGTGACCTCGAAGCCCTGGCCGACCTCCTCCAGCGTGTGGTCGCTCTTCTCTCCGATGCCGAAGCGCATGCGGAGCACCTTCTCCTCGCGCCAGGTGAGGGTCTTGAGCACCTTGCGCATCTGCTCCGAGAGGTTGTTGGAGATCACGGCCTCGGAGGGGCTGGTGGCCCCCTTGTCTTCGATGAAGTCCCCGAGGTGCGAGTCCTCCTCCTCGCCGATGGGGGTCTCCAGGGAGATGGGCTCCTTGGCGATCTTGAGCACCTTGCGGACCTTGTCCAGCGGGAGCTCCATCTTCTCCGCGATCTCCTCCGGGGTGGGCTCGCGGCCGAACTCCTGCACCAGGTACCGGGACGTGCGGATCAGCTTGTTGATCGTCTCGATCATGTGCACCGGGATACGAATGGTGCGCGCCTGATCGGCGATGGCGCGGGTGATCGCCTGGCGGATCCACCACGTCGCGTAGGTGCTGAACTTGTACCCGCGGCGGTACTCGAACTTGTCCACCGCCTTCATCAGCCCGATGTTGCCCTCCTGGATGAGGTCCAGGAACTGCAGCCCGCGGTTGGTGTACTTCTTGGCGATGGACACCACGAGGCGCAGGTTGGCCTCCACGAGCTCCGCCTTGGCGCGCTCGGCCATGCGCTCGCCCTCGCGGATCTCGCGGTAGGTCTTGCGCAGCTCGTCCAGGCTGACGCCGTGCTCCCGGGCCTTCTCCTCCACGGTGCGCACCTTGGTGGAGCTGGCCTTGAGGGCCTCCAGGAGGTCCTCCAGGTCCTTGGGGTGGGCCTTGAGCTGCCGGGCCAGGACCGCCCTGCGGCGCCCGTCGGCGGCCTCGAACTCCCGGAGCCGTCGCTTGAGCTCCCGGGGCTCGACCTCCAGCCTCCGGGAGGCCTCGGTGATGGGCCCCTCGGCCCGCTCGAGCTGGTCGATCAGCTTCTTGAGCTGGAGCACGATGTGCTCGATCTGCTTCTTGTTGAGCCGCAGGTCCTGGAGGGCCTCGCAGAGCTCCTTCTGGGTGCGACCGACCTCCTCCTGCACCTGCCGGCGCCGCGCGTCCGAGAGCTTCTTGACCCCCTCCAGCGATGCCTCCAGCTCCTCGACGTGGCTCCAGAGCTGCTTGACCTTGTCCGTCAGGCGCTCGACGCGCTTGCGGACCTCTTCTTCGTTGTAGCCCTCCTCGTCGTCGGCGTCGCGGACCACGTCCTTCAGGCGCACCTTGCGCTGCCGGACCTTGTCCCCGAGGCGCAGGATCTCCTGCACCGCGATGGGCGACCGCAGGATGGTGTCCAGGACCTTGTTCTCCCCGTCCTCGATGCGCTTGGCGATCTCCACCTCGCCCTCGCGGGTGAGGAGGCTCACGCTGCCCATTTTCCGGAGGTACATCCGCACCGGGTCGTTGGACTTGGACGCGTACGCGTCGTTGAAGCCGTCGTCCTCCTCCTCGGGGATCGGGACCACGCGCTTCTCCTGGTCCTCCTCGGCGGCGCGCTTGGCCGCAACCTTCACCTGCGCCGAGGCGTCCACCACCTCGATGTCCTCGTCCCCGAGGATGCCCATCAGCTCGTCGAGCTGGTCCGACGAGAACGCATCCGGCGGCAGGGCCTCGTTGATCTCGTCGTAGGTGAGGTGCCCCTTGGCCTTGCCCAGCTCGATGAGCTGCTGCACCTCCTTGCGATCCCGGTTCTTCACCGCCCCTGGCGCCCCCGGCGGCGTCGATGGCAGGGGTGAGGGCCCCGGCGACGGCCCAGCGCCGTTGAGCGCGCCCGCCGCTGCGGTCCCGTTGGACCCCCCGCGGTCGGCCTTCACGGCCTTCGGGGCCTTCTCCGGCCTGGCGGCCTTCTCCGTCGGCGCCTTGGCGATCACCTCCGCCGTGGGCGCGGCCTTCGGCGAAGCGGGAGCCTTCGGCGGGGTGGCGGCCTTCCCCGGCGCTGGAGCCTTTGGCGCTGCCGCGACCTTTGGGGTCACGAGCGCCTTAGGCGCCGCAGCGGCCTTCGGTGGCGCCGCTGCTTTGGGTGCCGCCGCGGCCTTCGGCGCAGCCGCGGCCTGCGGTGCCACCGCGGCCTTCGGGGCCTCCATGGGCGCCTTTGCCTGCGGCGGCGTCGAGCTCCGGGCCGGCCCGGAGCCCCTGGGCCCCGCCGTGGCCTTCGCCTTCGGCGGCGCCGAAGCGACCGTCGAGACCTCGATGCCACCAGACGCTCCGGTCCTGGGAGGTGTCGGGGGATGTAGGGAACCGTTCTTCTTGTCGGTCGCCTTGGCAGCCCCCGTGGCACCGGCCTTGCGCGTGGTCTCGTCCTTCATCCAGTCGCTCCTCTGCGCGGCGATGGGTGATGCACCGCACCCCGCCATCCGTCAACTCCCAGGCAGCCGCGAAACGTCACGGGCCACCCCTCTTCGGTCTTGCCAGCTCCCGCTTGAGCCGGAGCTGTTCATTCAGCGTCCCGACCTCCGCGGCCGGGTCCCCCTGGAGCCCGGAGCGCGCGGCCTGCTGCTTGAGCACCCGGGCCTCCTGCATGGACCTGGCGCGCCGGAGCATGGCCACGGCGTCATTCAGGGCCACGGCCTGGCGCTCGGACAGGTCCTTGGGGAGGTCCCCCCGAGGGACGAGCCTCGCGGCCATCCAGGTCCGGGCCTTGTCGTCCGGGCAGAGCGAGAGGAGGCTCTCGCCGTCCAGCCTCCGGCGCTCAAGCCACTGCCTCCGGGCCAGGGCCACCACCGGGCCGAAGCGCTCCCCGAGGAGCCCCTCCAGGGCCTCCGCGGCGGGCGTCTCCAGGAGTTCCTGGCAGAGCAGCACGGCCTCCAGGGCGTTGGCCTTGGCCCGGCGCTGGTCCCCCTCGGAGGGGTCATCCGGGTTGGAGGGTGGCACCGCCAGCCCTGGACGCCGCGCTGCGTCATCGCGGGAGAAGGGGTCGTCGGCGCGGGCGGCATGCTGCTGGTGCTCCCGAAGGGCGGTGCGCACCTGGGCCTCATCCAGGTACAGGGCCTTGGCGGCCACGCGCACGTACACATCCCGCTCGATGCCGTCCCGCACCGCTGCGATCACCGGCGCGAGGCTCCTCACGGCGGCGACCCTCTCCGGGGTCATGTCCCCGCAGGTGGTGGCCGTGTCCCGAATGAGCCACTCCACGATGCCCTGCGGGTGCCGGAGCCTCTCGGCCATCTCCTGGGTGCCGTGACCGGGTTGGGCGCTCCTCAGGAACGAGTCCGGGTCCAGCTTCTCGGGGAGGGCCACCACCCCGGCGATGAGCCCCACCCTGGCGCACACCGGGTGGGCGGTCCGGGCGGCCTTCCGGCCTGCCTCGTCCCCATCGAACACCAGCACCACGGTCTCCGCGAAGCGCCGAAGGAGCTTCGCCTGGGCCTCGGTGAAGCTCGTCCCGAGGGGCGCCACGGTCTCCTGGAACCCGTGCTGGTGCATCTGCACCACGTCGAAGTTCCCCTCGACCAGCACCGCCTCGGCCCGCTGTCGCATGGCCATCCGGGCGTTGGCCAGGCCATAGAGCAGCTCGCTCTTGCGGTAGAGCGGCGTCTCCGGGGAGTTCACGTACTTGCCCGCGTCCTCCGGGACGATCCCCTCGGGGAGCTCCTCGGAGCCCGGCAGCACCCTCCCCGAGAAGGCCACCACCCGGCCCCCGCGATCGAGGATCGGGAACATCAACCGGTGTCGGAAGCGGTCGTACCAGCCGCCCCCGCGGCCCGGCAGGAGCAAGCCCGCCAGCTCCCCGTCCGCGGGGGACAGGTCCAGCTTGCGAAGGTGCGCCGTGAGCCCGTCCCACTGCGCCGGGGCGTACCCCAGACGGAAGCTCCCGGCGGTCTCCAGGGTCACCCCCCGCTCCTCCAGGGCCCCGCGGGCCAGCTCGCTGAAGGTCGCGTCCAGGAGCGACCGCTCGTAGTACTGCGCGGCGGCCTCGCACACGGCCTGGAGCCGCTCGGTCAGGTCCCGCTGGCGCCGCTCCTCGGCCACCCGGGCGGGGTCCCTGGTCTCCGGCAGCTCGATCCCTACCCGCTCCGCCAGGGCCCTCAGGGCCTCCGGGAAGGTCACCCCCTCCATCTCCTGGTAGAAGCGCAGGGCGTCCCCGTGGGCCTTGCACCCGAAGCAGAAGTACATCCCCTTCTCGGCGCTGACGTTGAAGCTCGGCGTCTTCTCGTCGTGGAAGGGACAGCGCGCCAGGTGGTTGGTCCCCGCGCGGCGCAGCGGCACGTACTGCCCCACCAGCTCCACCAGGTCGAGCCGGGCCTTGAGCTCCTCCACCAGCGCCCGGTCTGTCATGGCCCCGGCCTCCCCCAGAGGCCATACCCACACCAGGGGTTGACAGAACACAATGTAGGACGCCGTAACCGACCGTCTACCCTGGGGATCGTCCGGCGCGTAACCATCCTCCAAAGCACGACGTATCCACTCCCTCGCCGCCAGCGGATGCGGTGACCTAGCGCGCAGACCATGCCCGGTCAAGCGCCGGAACGCCATTTCCCAACGGTCTTTTTCTTGACGCGAGGCCCCGGACGAGCCTCCGAAGGCGCGCGGCTACACCTCGCTGAAGGCCGCCCTGGCCGCGTCCAGCGTGCGCTCCACAGCGTTCCCGTCGTGGGCCAGGGAGTGGAAGCAAGCCTCGAACTGCGAGGGCGGGAGGTACACCCCAAGGCGCAGCATCGCCGCGTGGAAGCGGGCAAACGCGCGGGTGTCGGCCCTGGCGGCCTCGGGCCAGGAGCGCACGGGCCCGTCGGTGAAGAACACGGTCCACATGGAGCCCACGCGCTGGATGGTCACGGGCTGGGCGCACCGTCCGGAGGCCTCCCGCAGCCCCGCCTCCAGGGCCGCTCCGGTGGCCTCCAGGCGCTCGTAGGTCCCCGGCTCCGAGAGCTTCTCCAGGGTGGCCAGGCCCGCGGCGGTGCACACCGGGTTCCCGCTCAAGGTCCCTGCCTGGTACACGGGCCCCTCCGGGGCGAGCTTCTGCATCACGTCCCGGCGCCCTCCAAAAGCCGCCAGGGGCATGCCCCCGCCGACCACCTTGCCCAGGGTGGTGAGGTCCGGGCGCAGGCCATAGAGCCCCTGGGCGCCGGTCCAACCAAGCCGGAAGCCGGTCATCACCTCGTCCAGGACAAAGAGCGCCCCGTGGGCCTGGCAGAGCGCCTGGAGCCCCTGGAGGAAACCCGGCAGGGGCGGCACGCAGCCCATGTTGCCCACCACGGGCTCGGTGATCACCGCCGCGATTCGGTCGGGGTACGCCCGGAAGAGGGCCTCCACCCCCGGAAGGTCGTTGAAGTCCGCGGTGAGGGTCGCGGCGGCCGTAGCCTGGGGCACCCCGGCGCTGTCCGGTACGCCCAGCGTGGCCGCCCCGCTGCCGGCCTTCACCAGGAGGAAATCCGCGTGGCCGTGGTAGCAGCCCGAGAACTTCACCACCAGGTCCCGGCCCGTGAAGCCCCGGGCGAGCCTGAGGGCGCTCATGCACGCCTCGGTGCCGCTGGAGCAGAGCCTCACCATCTCCAGCGAAGGGAGGGCGGAGGTGAGCCTCTCGGCGAAGAGCACCTCGCGCTCCGTGGGGGCGCCGTAGCTGGTCCCGAGCGCCGCGGCCTGGACGATGGCCTCCACCACCGCGGGGTGGGCGTGGCCGAGGAGCATCGGCCCCCAGGAGCCCACGTAGTCCAGGTAGCGCGCGCCGTCGGCGCCCTGGAGCCATGGCCCTTCGGCCCGGGCGATGTACACGGGCTCGCCTCCCACGGACCGGAAGGCCCTCACGGGGGAGTTCACGCCGCCGGGGATCTTCGCGCGGGCCCTCTCGTGGAGGGCCTTGGAGACGGTGTCGCTCATGGCCGGTGGGTCTACCCTCAACGCAGGGCGCCCCACAAGCGCGGGTCAGGGCCTTGGTGGCGGCGGGAGGTCACCGTAGAGGGCCACCTGGAGCCCCCGACCGGGCATCGGCCCCGGCGCCCGGAGCACCATGGGGGATGGCACGGTGTAGCTCCCGCCGACTCCCACGAAGGCGTCCTGGAGGCGCACCACGGCCAGGTCCACGGGGGTCTCCCCGTCCACCGAGCGGGCCTCCACGGAGTGCAGCGCCAACGGGGGACAGGGCTCCGCTGTACACGCGTTGCGTACCAGGGCCTCCACCCGGACGAAGCCCTCCATCGCCGGGGTGTAGGTGAGCTCCAGCCAGCCCAGGGTGACGGCCTCGCTCGGGTCCCGGATGGGCACCCTCGCGCGGCTCCCGGCGTCCGGCGTCTCGTCGCTCCTCCAGGCGGTCAGGAGCCTCGCGTCCGCGCGGAGGGCCACCGGGACCGTCACCGTCGAGACGCCCTCCAGGGTGACCGCGTCGCTCCAGGCCCCTGGCGCCACGAAGGCGCTGGCATAGACCCTCCAGGTGCCGGCCCCGAGGCCGTCCAGGGTCTGCGAGGGCGAGCGGTCCCAGCGCACGATGCGCGACGGAGGATCGGAGCCGCAGCGCGCCACCAGCCAGACGTCCATGCGGCGCCGGTCCAGGGCCGGATCGAGCTGCACGTTCACCCGCAGGCGGCTGTTCCCGACGGCGCAGGTCCCCGCGTCCGGTGGCGCCGCGAGGGGAGAGTCCTGCGACGCATCCTGGGGAGGACCACCATCCCTGGCAGGGCCCACCACGGTGGAGCTGTCACCACAACCGTAGCCGAGGGCCCCCACCAGGAGCCCCGACCACCAACGCTTCAAGCAAGACACGATGCTTCAAGGTCTAGCAAATTCCAGGGCCCCACGCACGGAACCGGGGGTGTTCGCCCCTACGGAGCCCGGTGCCTGACGGGCAACCGGGTCTCCTCCAGGAGCGTCAAGCGCCCGTCCCGGAAGCCATAGGTGCGCCGCAAGAGTGTCTGCCCCGCCCCCTGGGGGTGCTCGGGCATGAGCTGCACATACACCGCCCTCGGCGCCGGGAGCGTGGCCTCCACGGCCCACTCGCCCTGCTCCACTTCCCCCGTGGCCTCGTCGGTGTGTCCGAAGGGGATGGGCTCCGAGAGCTCCGTGACGCGCCCGTCGGGCGAGAGCGACAACACCCGGAGCTCGGGACCCCGTTCGTCGTCGCCCTCGTCGGAAACGGTGCGCAGCTCCACGAGGATCTCCCGCGGAAGATCGCCCAGGAGGCCCCTCGCCTCCGCCCGGACGGTGGTGCTCCGGCATTGCCCCGGGCGAGCGTCGCCCACGAGGTCCACGACCCCCGTTGGAAACCACCGTCCCGCCTCCCGACGGAGACCGAGGGCCATTACATTTCCACACACGGTGCGCGCCAGCACCACCCCCGTATCACCCACGAGGGTCGGGGCCTGGGCCTGGACCACGGCGTCGTCCTCGGCCCTCTCGCCGGTGATGGCCGTGGCGCCCTGGGAGGGATGCAGGACGATGCCCCAGGCTCGTGCCAGGGCCCGCCCCGAGGGTCCCTGGAGCCTTGGGAGCAGCTCCGGGAGCGCTCCGGGCTCACCCCGGGCGCTCGCCACGGCGACGGGAGGCCGGCTCCCCGCGCACCCGAGGACCCACAACCACACAAGCAGTGCGCCGCGGAGGGAGACGGTCATTCCCGGCGCTTGGGCCCCAGGCCCACGAACACCGGGGCCTTGCGCGGGGCCTCGGTGTTCTCCGCGGTGAGCACCTTGGAGGCCAGGGGGCTTCCCAGGAGGCCTCCGGGGCTCTTCAGGGCCTCCACCAGGGCCGGGACGTCCTCCGCGGTGACGCCCCCGAGGAGCACGTGGTCGGGCTCCAGGGCCACGGTGATGCCCCGCTCGCAGAGGTCTATACAGCCCGAGGTGCACACCCTCAGGGCCTCGTGGAGGCCCGCGGCGTGCAAGGCCTGCTTGAGGAGGTCCTTCAGGTTCTCGCTGCCCTTCTCGGCGCAGGAGCCCTTGGGGTGCCCGTCGGGGCGGCGGTTGGTGCAGACCCAGAGGTAACGGTCTCGTAAAGGCATCGCGAGGCGTAGCGTACGTAAAACCCGGGGAGCCCTCCAGCGCGTCACAACGGAGGTACCCTCTCACCCCAAAGGAGCGCCACCACCATGTACCTCCCTCGAAGCCCCCGCGTTCGTGTGCGGGAAGCGACCTCCCTGGCCCTCGGCGTCGCGCTGGCCGGCGCGGCCTGCACCCACGGAGACACGCCCGGTGTGGCCACCCTCCAGCCCGAGCCCCCCTCGGCCCACGCCCTCCCCAGCGCCAACGCCACCGAGAGCCCCTCGGTGACCGTGACCGCCGCACCGGAGACCCCTCCCGCACCGGCGCCCGCGCCTTCGTCCGCCCCCATGGCCGAAGGGACCACCATCCCCCAGGGAGGCGCCATGGCCCAGGACCTCACCGCCGGGAGGGTGAGGGTCTCCGAGGGTGAGGCCCCGTATGTGCGTGTAGGTGATCCCCGCTCCAGGGTGGGGCCCCGCTGGGTGGAGCGCTCCACCGGGAGGAGGGTCTCTCCGGACGATCCGGCCTTCCGACGGTGGCTGTCCTCGCAGACCGGGCGCGTGCAGAGGGTGCCAGGTCAGTGATCCGTCTGGAGCCCGGGACCGACCTCCTGGGGCGCTTCTCCCGGGAGCTCCTGGGGCCGGACCCGGTGTTCTCACCGGAGACCCGGCCCGACCTCGGGGGCTACACCCAAGAGGACCTTGAGGCCGCCCACCAGGCCTGGACCGAGCGCATCGTGGACGAGTACCGCTCGGTGGTGGTCTTCGCTGAGCTCCTCCAGCGCCTCGGGGAGTGCGAGGCCCCCTTCGAGACGCTCGCGGCGGTGCACACCCTCCTCGGGGACGAGCTGCGCCACACGGCCCTGTGCGCGCGGGTGGCGGGCTGGTTCGGGCCCTCCTCGCGCTTCACCGTGGACCTCTCGGGGCTTGCGCTCCCGCCCTCGGAGGACCCTCCCGGGGTGAGGGCCCTGGAGATCATCGTCCGGGAGCTCGTGGTGGCCGAGGCCGAGAGCGTGGTGTCCTTCCTGGCCTACCGGGACGCCACCCGGGACCCGCTGGTCAAGGGCGCCCTGGGGATGCTCCTGCGCGACGAGGTGCGCCACGCCGCGGCCGGAGAGCGCCTCCAGGCCGCGCTGGAGGACCACCTCGGGGACCTCCTCCCGGACTCCGAGAGGGAGCGCCTGGAGCGCACCGTCGCCGAAGACCGCGCGTACCTCCGGGACCGCTATGACCAGGGCGCCCAGGGAGGCCCCGGCCGGGCCCTCGGGGCGTGCATCACCCGCGAGGACCTCGACGCCGCCCGCAGGAGCCTCCAGCGCGACCGCGCGACGGGCGTGAAACCGTCGCTCGCGCCGTGATAGGTTGCGACCTGTGGGTCGGATGAAGGCAGCCCTGGTGGCGTTGGCGTTGGCGTGCTGGACCCTTGGAGGCACAGGCTGGGCCCAGTCCCGGGCGGCGCGCCCTGCGGTGGACGCCTGGAGGGCCCGGGACCTCGTCACCGCCAGGGACGGCTTCCAGACGGTGCTCCGGGACCCCCAGGCGACCTCCCAGGAGGTGCTGGAGGCCCACCGTCACCTGGCGGCCCTGGACCAGGGCGACGGGCGCGCGGCGGACGCCCGCGGCCACGCCGAGGCCGCCGTGGCCCTGGACCCCGACGCGGTCCCTCCCGAGGGAGCCCCGGCGGAGACGGCGGAGCTCTTCACGCGGCTTCGGGGGCTCCGGGGAGGAGCTCGGGCTCGCATTGGCTTCGGGCTCCCGGAGAACGTCTACGCCGAGCAGGTGACCCCGGGGCTCCTGGCCGTGGCGGACGTGCCGGCCTCCCTCGGGGCCCACGGCGCCGTGCGGTGCGTCGCCGAGGGGCGCGAGGTGGGCACCCGGGACCTGTCCCAGGGCACCACCCAGGCGCGGATGACCGTGGACGCCCTGCCCCTGCGGGCGAGACTACGGTGCACGGCCACGCTGGAGACCCGCGACGGCGTGGTGCTGGACCGCCGGGAGGTCTCGCGCCTGGTGGTCGCCCGGCGCTCGCGCACCTGGATCCCGCTGGTCATCGGCGCGGGGGTGGTGGTCACCGCCCTGGCCGTGACCGCCATCTTCCTGGCCACGGCGGGCTCGCCCGAGGGAGGGGTCGAGCTCGGGGCCCCGAGGGTGGTGTCCCCGTGAAGCCCGCTCCCTGGCTCCTCCTCGGGCTCCTCGGGTGTACCAGCGTGGAGCCTTACGGGGTGGAGCTGCGCTTCGCGTCCGCCGCGCTGGCCATGCGCCGCGCCGTGGTCGAGGTGCGCGTGGTGGACGCCTGCGGCACGCTAGGGTCCACCGGGGTCGAGCCCGGGACAGCGCTCCTCCAGGCGACGCTCACCCAGGGGTCCATGGCCACGGGCCTCGGGAACGTGCGCCCGGGGCGCATCGGGCTCTATGCCCTTGCCCGAGATGCCCGGTGCGGGGTCTACGCCGCAGGGTGCCAGGAGCACACCGTGACGGAGGGCCAGACGGGCACCCTGGCGGTGACCCTCACCGAGCTCATGGGCCCGGCGTGCCCGACGACGAGCCTCTGCCGCAGCGGCGCCTGCGGGCTCACGGACGCGGACGTGTGCCCCACGGGGCGCTTGGACTGTGACCGGAACCCCGCCAACGGGTGCGAGGCGTCGCCCATGAGCGACGCGGCCAACTGCGGCGAGTGCGGCGTGGCGTGCCGCTTCACCAACGCGCGAGGCGCGTGTGTCCTGGGGCAGTGCATGCTCACCTGCGACGCCAACCGCGGGGACTGCGACGGCGACGCGGCCAACGGCTGCGAGGCGGACCTGCTGAACGCCGCGGCCACCTGCGGCGCCTGCGGGACCGAGTGCGGCGAGGTGGAGAACGCCACGAACACCTGCACCAACGGTCGCTGCGTGTTTGCGTGTGCCCCGGGCTACGCCGACTGCGACGGGAGCGCCGCCAACGGGTGCGAGGTGAACCTGTCCACGGCGACGGCCAACTGCGGGCGCTGCGGCAGCGCCTGCGCGCTGGCGAACGCGACCTCCGAGTGCATGGACGCCATGTGCGCGGTGCAGGGGTGCAACACGGGCTTCGCCAACTGCGACCGCATGGCGCCCAACGGCTGCGAGGTGGACACCCGCACGGACCCGTCCAACTGCGAACGCTGCGGCAACCGCTGCCCCGCCGGGCAGCGGTGCGTGGCGTCCACCTGCATCCCGTAGCCATGGCGACGCGCTTCGGACGCTACACGGTGGTGCGCCAGCTCGGCTCCGGGGGCATGGGCTCGGTGTACGAGGCCATCCACGCGGACCTGCAGAAGCGCGTGGCCATCAAGACGCTGCACGCGTCCTTCGCCGAGGACGAGATGCTGCGGGCGCGCTTCCTGCGCGAGGGGCAGCTCTCGGCGAAGCTCCGGCACCCCCACGTGGTGGACGTGTTCGACGTGGGCGTCGAGGCCGACGTGCCGTACCTGGTGATGGAGATCCTCGACGGCGAGGACCTGGACCACGTGCTCAAGCGCGAGCCCATCCAGCCCGTGGCCAAAACCATGGAGCGGCTGCTGCCCGTGTGCGCGGCCGTGGCGGCGGCCCACGAGGCCGGGATCATCCACCGGGACTTGAAGCCCGCCAACGTGTTCCTGGCGCGCACCGCCGCGGGGGAGGTGCCCAAGGTGCTGGACTTCGGCCTCGGAAAGCTCGCCGACGCCGAGGGGGGCGGGCTCACGGGCACCTCCGTGGCCCTGGGCACGCCGGACTACATGGCCCCGGAGCAGGTGCAGAACAGCCGCGAGGCCGACGGGCGCTGCGACCAGTACTCCCTCGGGGTGCTGCTGTACCAGTGCCTCGTCGGGAAGAAGCCCTTCGCGGGCGAGACCATGGCCGAGAACGTCTTCCGGGTGCTGTCTGGCCAGTATGACCCGCCGAGGCAGGTGAACCCCAACATCCCCCCGGCCCTGGAGCTGGTGATCGTCAAGGCCATGAGCCTCGCCCCCGAGGACCGCTACGCCTCGGTGTCGGCCTTCGCCCGGGCGCTCCTGCCCTTCGCCACCCAGGACGTGCGCCACCGCTGGGAGTCGGTCTTTGGCCCGCCGGAGTCATCCATGACACCCCCGCCGCTCGGGGGCCCGGGGCGCATCTCGTCGCTGCCGCCGGTGCAGGAGTCGCCCTACACCCTCGGGGACGTGCAGCCCGGGCCCCCCTCCGTGCTGTTCATGGGGCGCTCCGGTCCCACGCAGATCCTCGGGCCCGAGAAGCCTCCGTTCCCGTGGCTCTTCGTGGTGATCCCCCTGGTGCTGTCGGTCCTGGGCGTGGGCGGCGTCGTGGGCTGGAAGCTCACGCACCCGCCCGCGCCGCCGCCCGCGCCCCCGAGGGTGGAGACCTTCACGGTCCAGGTGGCGGTCACCCCCGCCACGGCCACCCTCGAGCTGGACGGGGCGCCCGTGGGAACCGGGACCTACACCGCCGCGCTCCCTCGCGACGGGCGCATGCACCTCCTCCGGGCCACGGCCCCGGGCTACGTCGAGGGCGTCCTGGCCTTCCGGGACGCCGCCCCCGCGCAGACCCTCACCCTCACGGCCGTGGTGGTGGACGCCGGGCCCCCGCCCCGCCGGCGCCGCCGCGAACACTGAGGGTGAGATCGCCACGGCGGAGCTTCAAGCTCCACCGTGACCCATCCGAAACGCTTGAGCTAACAACGCGTCGCGACGGCGCCGTTGGAGGGACTGATGCGACCGCTGCACCTCCTGGCGCTGGCCCTTCCCCTCGGTCTGGTCCTCCAGGCGTCCCCCTCCGACGCCCGCTCGGATCAGTACACCCCGACCCGCGAGCCCGTGCGCTGGCGGCGCCAGACCATCGCCTTCGTGATCGACCCCGGGGCGTATGACAGCGCCACGCTGCCGGACCCCGCGGCCCTGGTGACGCGCGCGGCGGCGTCCTGGGAGGCCATGCCCAACACCCCGAGGCTCCAGGTCCGCCCCGGCAGCGTCGGCCCCCTGGGCTACGACGCCTCCCGAGGCCGGGCCAACACCTCGGGCCTGAGGGTCTTCCGCGCGGGCTTCCCCCAGCGCTTCGAGGGCTCTCCCCTGGCGGTCACCCTCCTCACCCGCAATCGCCTCACCGGCGAGGTGCTCGACGCGGACATCGTGGTGGACGCCGAGCACCATCGCTTCGCCCACCTGGGTCCCTCGGGGATGCTCGGCGTGGCGGGGGCTCCCAACGACTGGCAGAACACCGTCACCCACGAGCTGGGCCACGCCCTGGGGCTGGTGGAAGACGCCGCCACGCCAAACGCGGCTATGTACCCCACCAGCCGCCCCGGCGAGGTCTCCAAGCGCTCCCTCTCGGACGAGGACCGGCTGTCCGTGCAGGAGGCCTACGCCACCCCCTCGGAGCCCTCGGAGCTGGACATGCAACCCGGCTGCGGCGGCGCCCACGTGGGCCCCGGGAGAGTTGGCCGCGGCAATGAGCTGGCCTTCCTGGCCGTAGCCATCCTCGGCCTGGCCGCTTGGCGCACGCGCCTCGCCCGCCGCGGCGCCGTGGTGCTGGCCTGCGGGCTCCTGGTGGCCGCCGGGGCCTGGGCCCAGACCACCCCGAGGACGATCACCATGGCCCAGGTGCTCCAGACCCGGAGCTGGATGGAAGGGGGCCTCATCATGACCCGCGCCGTGGTCCAGACCCCCCAGGGCATGACCGTGCTGGTCCGCCCCGGAGGCGCCGTGGGAGAGCTCGAACAGCAGGTCTTCGACGCCCACGACGCCCACGCCCTGGTCGAGGGCGCCACGGTCCCGCTGGAGGCCCTGCACCTGCCGTAAATCCTGGTGCACACTCCAGGGGGCCATGGCACCCCCGACCTTCCCGGAGCTGTTCAACCTCGCGGACTACTGCCTCTTTAATCGCCTCAAGGAGGGCCGTGGGAACCACACCGCGGTGCGCTTCGGGAATCGTTCGTATACGTACGATCTGGTCGCCACGGTGTCCCGGGCGCTCCGGGGGCACCTCCTGGCCCGGGGTGTCACCCGCGAGGGCCGTGTGCTCCTGCTCCTCCACGACACGCCGGCGTATCCGTGGGCGCTCTTCGGGGCCCTGCACCACGGGTGCGTGGTGGCCATGGGGAACCCCGACGCCCCGCCCGCGGACCTGGCGTATCTGGTGGAGTACACCCGCGCCCAGGCGGTGATCGCGCTCACCCGCACGGCGGTGTCCCTTGGCCCCGCCCTGCGCGACGACGACCTTCTGCGCACGGTGGTGCTGGTCCCCGAGGTCGAGACCGGCGGGGACGTCACGACGAAGGTCGAGCACCCGGAGGACCTTCAAGGGCTGCCCGTGAGCTCCCTCCAGGAGGCCCTGGCCGAGGGCAAGGCCCACATGAAGGACACCCCGAGGCCCACCCGCCGCGACGAGGTGGCCCTGTGGCTCTTCACCTCCGGGTCCACGGGCAAGCCCAAGGCGGCGATGCATGCCCACCGGGACTTTGCCTTCAACACCGAGGTGTACGCCAAGGGGACCGTGGGCTACCGCCCGGAGGACGTGACGGTTTCCGTCCCGAGGCTGTTCTTTGGCTACGCCACGGGCACCAACCTGTTCTTCCCCTTCGCCGTGGGGGCCACCACGGCGCTCTTCGCCGAGAGGCCCACCCCGGAGGTGCTCTGCCGGGAAATCGAGCGCCACCGCCCCACGGTGGTCACCAATGTCCCGACCATGATGGCGAAGCTCCTGGATGAAGACCTCGCCAGGACGGCCGTCGGGAAGGAGCCCCTGGACCTCTCGGGGGTGCGCTTCCATCTCTCGGCGGGCGAGGCCCTGCCACCGACCTTGCTCTCTCGCTTCACCGAGCGCTTCAAGACCGACGTGTACGACGGCATCGGGAGCGCGGAGCTGTTCCACATCTACTGTACGAACCGCCCCGGGGACGTGAAGCCCGGGTCCCTGGGCCGCGCGGTGGAGGGCTACACCCTGCGGATCCTCTCGTCCGACGCCGAGGGTCCGGGCGCTCCGGAGCTTCCCACGGGCGAGACGGGGGTGCTCTGGGTCAAGGGCGACAGCGTGGCCTTCGGGTATTTTCATGACCGGGACAAGAGCTGGGGGACCTTCCACGGGCACTGGTGCCGCACCGGGGACCTCTTCCGGATCGATGGCGACGGCTACCTGTGGTTCTCGGGCCGCGCGGATGATCTCTTGAAGGTGGGAGGCGTGTGGGTAGCACCCACGGAGGTGGAGGAGTGCCTGCTCCAGCACCCCGCGGTGTCCCTCGCGGCGGTGCTGGGTTACGAAGACGAGGGCCTGGTCAAGCCCAAGGCCTACGTGGTGCTGAGGGACGACGCGAGGGTGGAGGCGGCCACCGAGGAGGGCGCCCGGGTGCTCGCCGAGGCCCTCAAGGCCCACGTCAAGGAGCGGCTTTCACCGCACAAGTACCCGCGGAGGGTGGTCTTCGTGGGGGAGCTACCGAGGACCGATCGGGGGAAGGTGGACAAGAAGAGCCTGAAGGACGCCGAGGCTCGCGGCGAGGCCCCGAGGGGCTACTGAGGGCGCGGCGGGGAGGCGCTCAGGCAGCCACCGCGGGACGGTAGGTAGTGCTGGGAACGATCACGATTCGCACCACAATGATGACGACGGTGGCCCCACGAAGCATGGCCCGACGTTCAAGATCATAGCGGTCCCTGACCCAGGAAACAAGGGTCTCGTGGGGACGAAGCACCCGCATCCAGGGCTGAGGCGCGCGCCAGGGTTCCGGCCGCACCCTGACGGTAGCGCCAGGGAAGATCGCACCGGCGATGACCTCGAATCGCCCAAGGAACGCTGCGAGGTCGATCGCGCACACACCCGTCCAGGAGGACGTGTAGAGTGTGTACGTGGTTCTGGGAGAAACTCTGGGAGGGGAGGTTGTGCTGCTCATAGACACTCAATAAAGCAGTTCTCATTCCAACTCTGAAATTGCAGGTTCACACGGAAATGCAAAGGTTATCGAAGGGAGAAGTAGCAAAGGTATTTGCGTTCGTGCAAAATAATTTGCACTTCACAGCGGACTACCGGGTAAAACCTCCCTGACCCAATCGGTCCATCATTTCCCCGCTTTGTTGGAGCGGAACATAGAGGTCTGCACGAGCTTCGATTGTAGCACCCCGGTGCTCAGCGCCACGATGGCGGGACTCATCGCATTCCACGCGAAGACGTGGGGGATCAGCACCCTGGGCGCCTCGCGCTGCTTCAATTGCAAGGCTCAAGCGCCGGAGAATCTGATAGCCGCGGACACATGCGAGAATATGATTGAGGTCGCGACGACTGTGGGGGTTGACCGGCGGGCCAAAGTCTCGCACACCGGCATCATATAACGCAAGAAGTTGCGCATTTCGATCGCGATGCTCGAAGTCTCGCAACACGCGATGGCCGTCCGCCAATCCCTCGACGCGAACAGTCAGTTCGAACCGCCTACGCTCTCCATTTGCGCTGAGGACTGCGTACGATGTAGACCACGTATTTACCGCCAAAGTCGTACGTTGGGAAAGGTCTCAATGGCTTGGTAATTTGCTGAGTCGCACTCAAGCAGATATGATCCGATTGCACTGCCACAGTGGCCGGACATTGGCGAATCACGTCCACCTGAGTTATCCAAGTCCGTTTCGATGGTCGCCCTGATTCGGGAGAGGTAGCGGTCGCGTCTATTTCGATCAAGTTCCATTCGAGCAATGACTGGAATCACTCGCGGTGTTGGTGCCGACGGTGGCGGTTCCCAGCGACTCGAAGTAGGCTGATTGGAATGTGTGCACCCGCTGCAACCACTGCATCCCTCCGAAAATCCGAAGGCTAATGCGATAACAGCCTTCCCTACGCATCTCATGGCGTTGATGGACCTCTTGCTGTCTCAACCCACAAGAACATGCAAAATGCCAACGCGCCCTCAACTCGTTCTCGATACTGGGCCGACTCGAGCCTTTCGCGGTACCCTGGAAGGGCCACACAAGTGCCATGTGATCGTTGACGGAAAAGTTCCACACACTCCGGAACCTCTTGAAGCGCGGTGGCCACCTGGATCAGGCATTGATCGGGAGGCGGCGGTGGTCCCGGGCCGTCGGCCGTCGGCACGCCGCCATCAAGGGAGGACTCTCGCTCCAACCGAAGACCAACCAGTCCTGCAATCACGACGAGAAGCACAAAGAGAACGGCGACCCACGCCGTCGGCGCTTCCTTCGTCGGTGGGGCCTCAGGCGCAGGGTAGTTGGTGGGCCTGTGATGGATAGGGGCAGAATTTGAAACTGCTCCTTGGATCGCAAGGGGAAGGATGATTGGTGCCGGGGGTGCAGGCGGAGTTGCAAGCGGATGCCCCACTACCGGCTGGGGGATTTCTGTGGGAACAGGGGGCTGCGGTGGCGGGTGCATCAGGGTCACATCGACGCAACCCATTGCAAAACCATCGTCATCTTCTGCCCTGAAAGTAGAGACGTGCTCGCTATCCTCAAGTAACCTAATTATTTCGGGACGAAGGACAGGTTCGTTCCCATCGCTATGCTTGCCAAGACCCGTGATGAACCGCGCTGTCTCGAATTGGATGTGTCCAAAGTGATGAAACCAAATCACCGCTTCAACGACCTGACGCGCCAGGCGAACTGGAAGCTTATGGAGATCGATAGCAACTATCTTCTCAGAAGAATCACCACGATGGTTCTCAATCTTTACGTGGGTTGCGGTACTCCATCTGCCATCAGGATACTGGGGCGCAGCCTCGTTGACGAAATCAAGTTTGGTGCGAAGTGCCTCCGCAAGATCCTCCAAATCGCAGCCAGTTCCCGTCATTGTTAGTCCCCCCAGTATAGCGAAAGTTCTGAAGGCACGCTAATGTCATAGGTGATATTCGCGAAATGCAAATGTGCTCCGCAAACGATTCGCCAGGTGACCCACCTTACTCCGACTGGAATCCGAAGAAAACCACAATTCAACGCAATCGTTGTTCCTACCGACGCAAGTGTGGTCTCGAATCGGTGTGCTGGAGCCCTACGTTTCGTCAGGCCACTCTTCCAGTGCCAGGGGTCATTCTGGCGGGGACGGGTTTCCGGACAGATGGGAACTAACCTCGACATGATGCAGGTGCGTGTCGTGGGATGTGGGGAAATTGCAGCCAGTAAAATTTTCCTACATCTCACGACACACACCCACATCTTGTCGAAATTAGGCGCGAGGCCCACAATCTCCAGTAGGTCTCGAACTTCGGCCACACCGCCGACCGTGTTCGTTGCCGCCGGTCCAACATTGGTTTCTGACACAGGACCCTACAACGCTTTCCCTTTCTGCCAGAGTTGGCGCTCCACGTCGCCATTTTCAGACCCAAGATCTGCCCCACCGGGAAGAAGGTCTCAACGCCATTGACGTCAGAGGTGACGCAAAGCTTCCGTGGGACTGACCTACCCTGACTAGATGGCACCTGGATCATGATACTCGGTCGCCCCCTTGGGTCAATGCCCCTCTTGCGTAGGGCCAGGATTTCGGTATCCTTGACCTTCATGGCGGAAGGTACTGTCAGAATCCTCCTGGCCTGGATTGGAAATCGTGACCTTTGGGCTGCCGGAGTCACGGACCGGGTCCCACTGAGATCGCCCAGCACATCGATTTCGCCTTTGGCAGGTTTCCCGGGTATGCCAGTGTCGGCGATTATCCATCCAAATTCAGGGTCCGATGCCACAGATATCCCTCAAATTGGTAGCGAGTCCACATCTCCAAACCTAGACCTTGGACCAACCGCGAGTGCATTACTCGATTGTGCTGTCAATATCAGCCACGCTGTACTCTTAACTTCTTACCCAAATGACTTGGTCAACGCCTATAAGGCATGGCTTTGCAGCCAAACAAAAATCCACATCAAGTTCGTTTCAACTTCTCTCCGTACGCCGGCTGATTTCGAATCGATCGGAAGAGAGGCTCTCAAGGCGGTGCGGTCGGTATCACAGGAATTCGGTGATCGGGCGACGATTTTTTACCACTTGAGTTCTGGAACTATGTCAATGAGTGCGGTCTGGCTGTTGATTGGCAAAGGTGTCGTACCCGGGAAGTTCCTTCAGGTCTCGAAGGAAGAGGGCGTAAAGGAGGTCACGATCCCGTTTGAGATGGTCGTCGACTTTTTGCCCGACCTTCTTCAACGCAGGGAGGCAAGTCTGCCTTCTCCCATGGTGGCTCTTGGGTCTCGCAGTTTCGGCGATATTGTACACAATTCAGAGGTCATGAATGGGGTGATTGGCCGTGCGAATACCGCGGCGCTTTATGAGTCCCCGGTGCTCCTTGAAGGCGAGACCGGCACGGGAAAGGAGTTGTTCGCTCGGGCAATTCACAGCGCATCCAAAAGGACGAATGGCAGCTTTTATGCAGTTAACTGTGGAGCAATGTCGGGCAGCACTGTCAACGGCGAACTCTTTGGTTGGAAAAAAGGCGCCTTCACAGACGCCAAGACCGATCGGAAGGGGCTCTTCGAGCAGGCAGACGGCGGGTCCCTTTTTCTCGATGAAGTTGGCGAACTTACACCAGATGTGCAGGTACGTATTCTACGGGCAATTCAGGAGGGCGAGATCCAAAGGCTGGGCGACCAAGTGACGCGGAAAGTCAGCGTGCGAGTCATTGCCGCAACCAACCGGGAGTTACAGTCTGAGGTTGTCGCGGGCCGATTTCGTGAGGACCTCTTCTATCGCCTATCCGTGCTGGTAATCAAGATCCCACCATTGCGAGTTCGTGGTTCAGACATTTCGCTGCTGGCCGACTCATTCATTGCCAGGATGTCCAAAGCGACTGGCGAGGAACGTCAACTAACAACGGAGGCCAAGCAACTTTTGGAGAAACAGCACTGGCCTGGAAATGTGCGCGAACTTCAGGCGACTCTACATCGTGCCTGGGTCTGGTCGGGAGGAAAGCTGATTGGCGTCGAGGACATCGGTAAGGAGCTTCTTGGCGTCGATTTGCCTAAGTCGATTTTGGACCGGTCTCTTGGCGGTGGATTTTCAGTTGATTTAGTGATCGAGGAGGTAAAGCGACACTACGTGCAGCGCGCATTGGCTGCAGCGAGTGAAAATTTGAGTAAGGCTGCGGAGCTACTTGGACTCAGTCGGCAAACGCTTACTAACTGGACCCGCAGTTTGGAAACGAGTAACTCACACACTCCCAACGGACGTACGAAAGTGGTGAAGAAGTAGCCTATAGCGGGGGATCTGGTTTCGTGGACATAAGATCCATCGAGCGAGTCAGGGATGGCAGTCCAAGCTTGAACCTCCACGAAGTTCTGCCCCCTCAAGATAGTCCATCAGCTCCGGAGCGCGCCACGCACCGCCGGGACGACGTACGCGAGGACCTCCGGGTCCCTCTGGCACCAGCCCCCGAGCCTGGTGACCACCTCCTGGAGAGGCACCTGCGGCTCGCCGGTCGGGTCCGCGCGCACCCCCTCCACCACGGAGCGGCCCGGCCGGGGCAGGCCCTGGAAGGCCCGCGCCAGGAACAAGCCCAGACCCACGGTCTCCGGGCCAGGGGTCCCCCGAGGCGCCGACGCCCGGTACGGCAGGGACAGCCCTTCCACGAGGGGCGGAGCGCCGCTGGCCCCGTCCCCCAGGAGCTTCCCCTCCAGCCACGGGAGCGCCGCCGGGGCCTCGTTGGCGTCCCGCGTGACCTCGACGCTCGACGCGGCGGTCCAGCGCTCCACGACGCCCTTGGTGCGCGTCCATTGCCGGGTGGACACCCGTTGGAGCGAGAGGTGCCCCTGCCTCTGGAGGTTCAGCATCGCCGCCACCACCAGGAGCGCCGGCCCGTCGAGCCCCTGCATCGGCGCGAAGGGCTCGGAGCCGGCCAGGAGGGCCCGACGAACGAAGCGCACCCCCGCCCGCTGGAGCATCAGTGACGACAGCGCCGGGGGCGCCTCCAGGGCCTCCCGGTCGGCGTCGGTGACCACGCCCCCGGCGCTGCGGACGCGCCCGAGGAGCGTCTCGACGGTGCCCGAGCGCCGCCCGTCGGCGCTCTGGTAGCGCCACGAGAGCGCGAAGGGATGCACCACGGCCAGGTACACCAAGAGCGCCACCACGAACGGCGAGAGGGGCACCACCAGCAGCGCGGCCACCACCTGCAGCACCCTGGACCAGAAGCCCCCGGAGGCCCACCCGGCCAGGAGCGCCCAGACCGCCAGGCCCAGCGCCGCGGCGCTGGCCAGGTACAGCGGCGCCAGGGCCAGCCGGGCGACCACCGTCCAGGGTCCCCCCTCGGCGCAGGTCCAGGTCACCGCGGGGGTGGGCCCCGCGCACCGGGCGCAGAGCCCCCGTCGGAGGTCCTCGCCGCAGTCGGGGCAGAGCGCGGGTTCGAACCACGCCATGGCTACGGCGCTCCTACTCAGCGTCGGGGGTTTGCTCCGGCGAGACTTCCGGGGCGGCCTCGCCGCGGGCGCAGGGCCCGTGCTTCTGGTACGGGACGCCCTTGAGCCTCCGGAGAGCCGTGACGCTCTTCCACTGGAAGTACGCCTTGTTGAATGCCACCACCTGACCGGCGTCGAAGTACGGGTTCTTGCTCCCGGAGATGGCCACCAGGGCCAAGACCTGCTCGGCCACGCTCACCGGGCAGCCCTCCAGGCGCAGGTACGGCTCGTTGCGGGCGCCCTTCACCCGGGACAGCACGGACATGATCTTGGGGTAGATGTCGTCGTGCTTCGCCTGGTGGGGGTCCCTGGTGCTGCGGTCTTTGTACACGCTCCGGAGCTGCACGGGCTTGTCCTGGAGCTTGCCCTCCCAGCTCGCGCAGTCCCCGATGAAGAGCACCTGCTCGCCGGGGCCCGCGGGGATCTCTCCCATGTACGCCCCGAACACCACGTGGAGCCTCGGCATCTTCTGGTCCAGCTCGGCGTCGTAGAGCCGCAGGATCTCGATGGCCTCCTCGATGGCCCCGGGGCAGCCCCCCCAGCAGTAGTCCGTGCGCTCGCCCTCGGGGGGAGGGCCCGCGTAGGCCGTGATGTGCGTGCCCTCGAAGTACTTCTCCACCCGGACGAGCCCCACCTTGAAGCCCCGGGCCCGCTCCCGCGCCTGGTCCAGCGTGAGGTCCCCCTCGATGGTGATGCACCCGAGGTCCATGGGTCCGAAGCCCCGCTCCGAAGCGAGCCGGATGTGCTCCACCGAGGCAGGGTCCAGCCCGATGAGGTGGCACCCGACGCTGTCCACCGCCACCTGGTTGTCCCCCATGATCACCATCCCGAGGGGGAACGGCACCGGCGTGAGCATGCGCCCCTCCCCCGCGGTGATGGCGTCCACGGCGATGAACCTCGGCTGCACGATGTACTGCAGGTCCGCGACCTTCTCGTTCAGCCGATGGTCGTGGTCGATCAATCGGTGCCGGTCGTCCTGGATCCCGATGTAGTTCTTCATGGAGAAGGTCACCGTGGTCCAGGGGTGGGCCTTGAACTTCGGGCAGTTCACGAAGAAATCCGCCCGCGCCACCGGCTCCGGCGTGAAGAGGTAGTCCCGCAGGCGGCCCTCGTGGGTGAGCGGGATCTCCACCTGCTGCTCCTCCTCGAAGCAGTAGCGCTTCACCCCCAGGCGGGCGAGCATGGCGTCGTAGCCCGACTGCTCGAACACCAGCCGCGTGGGCACCGTGATCCCGCAGCGCTCGCCCACGGCGAGCTCCGTGAGCTTGCCCTGCTGCCGGTCCTGCAGCGCCAGGAGCACCCCCTCCATGAACTCCGGGCGGGTGTACGCATGCTGGAACAGCGGCCCGGCGGCCACCAGGTTGGGCTTGACCAGCGTGCGCCCCTCGGGGCGCAGGTTCAGCCGCTCCAACCCCTCCCGGACGATCGTCCGGATACGGTTCGGGTCGTAGGTCGGACAGTCACGCAGGATCACCGTCGGGCGCTGGACAGGTCTCATGGCGTCTCACACCTAGCACGTCCCGGCCCCCCGCGCCGTGACCTTTGACACCCCGCCATGGGCCATGCTTGGAAGGGTGTGTGCGCCCCTACGGCATCGGCCTCGTTCTCGTGGCCCTGGCCTCCGCCTGCTCCGAGGCCCCTCCCGCGAGCGCCCTGCGGTGCACGCCCCCGGCGCCCGCCGTGGAGCCCACCCCGGGCTTCCGGAGGCTCACCACCCTGGAGTACGACAACACCCTCCGGGACCTCCTGGGGGACACCTCAAGGCCGTCCCGGGGCTTCTCCCGGGACCCGGTGGCGTACCTGTTCACCACCAACGCTGAGGCCCAGAGGGTCTCCCCCGTGGACCTGGAGCGCTGGATGGACGCCGCCGAGGCCGTGATCGAGCGGGCCTGGACCCTGCGAGACCAGGACCCGGCCCCCGTCGCCGTCGGGGACTTCCGCGGAGCGCGCGTCGAGGCCCCGGGGTTCCCGGGCGACGAAGCCTTCCGGCTCACCCCCGACCGCCCCCTGGGCCTGCGGCTTGGACGCGCCCGGGGCCCCAGCGCCCTCTCCCTGCGGGTGAGGGCCCCCGAGGGCCAGCGCCTGGAGGTGTCCCAGCACGGCGAGGCCCTTGCCTTCGTCTCCACGCCGGGACCGCTGAGCTCCGTGGCCACGGTCACCGCCGTGGTGCACCCGGACGAGGCCCTGAGCCTGCCCGACGGGCGCTCGGAGCTGGTGCTCTCCCTGGTCGGTGAGGCCCCCCCCGAGGGGGTTCTGGTGGCCGTGGACGTGGCCGTCGCGCCCTTCCTGCGCGATGACCAGCGGCTGCCTCGCTGCGCCATGGACCCCGTTGGAGCCGACACCTGCGCCCGGCGCGTGCTGGAGGGCTTCGCCCCCCGGGCCTGGCGCCGCCCCGTCGCGCCCGGAGAGCTCGACGCGCTCCTCGGGCTCTACACTACCCACCGTGAGGCCGAGGGCCCCGAGGCGGCCCTCAAGCTGGCGCTGCAGGCCGTGCTGCTCTCTCCGCGCTTCACCTTCCTGGCGGAGCCCCCCGAGGCCTCGCGCCCGGACGCGCCGCTCAGCGCGTATGAGCTCGCGTCCAGGTTGTCGTATTTCCTCTGGAGCAGCGTGCCTGATGAGACCCTCCTGGAGGCCGCCCGCAGCGGGCGCCTTCGGGAGCCCTCGGAGCTCGAGGCGCAGACCCGGAGGATGGTGGCCGACTGGCGCTTCCAGGGCTTCCTCCGAGGCTTCGCGGGTCACTGGCTGGCCTTCGAGGGACTGCGCGCCGAGGACCCGACCTCCAAGCTCTTCCCGGAGCTGCGGGTGTCCGCCGTGGGGGAGACCACTCGCTTCGCGGCGGAGCTCTTCCGCGCAGATCGCCCCCTCGGGGAGCTCCTGAGCGCCGACCACGCCTGGGTCGATGGCACCCTCGGCGCTCACTACCAGCTCCCGGTGACCGAGGACTCCGTAGGCTTCCGGCGGACGCCACTTACGGGCTCTCCGCGCCGTGGGCTCCTGACCCAGGCCAGCTACCTCGCGGTCACCTCCACGGTGCCCACCACCACGCAGCCCACCCTCCGAGGGCTCTACATCCTCGCCAGGCTCCTGTGCGACGCGCCGGACCCTCCGCCCGCCAACGCGAACTTCGACAGCTTCGCCATGGCCGCGGACATGGGGCCCTCGCTCCGAAGGGCGTTGGAGCAGCACCGTCAGCGCCCGGAGTGCGCAGGCTGTCACCGCGCCATGGACCCCCTGGGCTTCGCCTTCGAGCGCTATGACACCCTCGGGCGCTACCGCCAGGAGGTGCCCGGAGGCCCGCCGGATACGTCCGGCGAGGTCGAGGGCGTCGGCCGCTTCCGGGACGCCCTGGAGCTCTCTGGCCTCCTCCAGGGGCACCCGAGGCTCACCCCGTGCCTGACACAGCATCTCTTGACGTACGCGCTCGGACGCAACGTCGCGGACTCGGACCCGGCGGCGGTGCAGGCCATCGCCAGGGCCAACGCCGCCAACGCCGGGAGGCTCCTGGACCTCCTGGTGCGCGTGGTCACGAGCCCCGCCTTCGCGCGGCGAGCGCCCGGGGGGAGCCCATGACCACAACGAAGACCCTCTCGCGTCGCGCGCTCCTCCGCGGGGCGGGCGTGAGCCTCGCGCTCCCGGTGCTGGAGTCCCTGGGCTGCGACGAGCGGGAGCGCATGCCCGTGGCCCCTGCCCCACCCGTGTGCCCTCCCATGAGGGTGGAGTACCGCCCCACGGCCACGCGCCGGAGGCTGGTGTTCTTCCATGTGCCCAATGGCTTCGTCCGGGGGCGCTGGACGCCCGCCTCGGAGGGCGCGGGCTTCGCGCTCTCGCCGACGCTGGCGCCGCTGGAGCCACACCGCTCGGAGCTCCTGGTGGTGAGCGGGCTTAGCAACCAGGTGACGTACGGCACGGGGGCCTTTCACACCCGGGCGATGGCCGGGGCGCTGACGTGCGTGCCCGTGGACAAGCACCACGTCCGGGTTGGCGTCTCCGTGGACCAGGTGGCCGCCCAGGCCCTCTCTGGGGCCACCAGGCTGCCGTCCCTGGAGCTGTCCAGCGCGGCCGAGCACGAGGGCGCGGTGTCCTGTGACGGCGACTGGGGCTGCGTCTACGGCGACCACCTCTCCTGGGCGGCGCCGGACCGCCCGGTCCCGAGGGACAGCGACCCGAGGAGGGTCTTTGACCGCGTGTTCGGCGCCGGGGGCGTCGCTGGCGAGGCCTTCGCGCGGCGCCAGAGGCTCCGGCGCAGCCTGCTGGACAACGTCCTGGACGACCTCCAGGCGATGAACGCCAGGGCCAGCGCCGGCGACCGCCGGAGGCTCGACGCCTACACGACCTCCATCCGCGAGCTGGAGCGGCAGTTGGAGCGCATGGCGACCGCCGCGCCCGCGGGCGCCGCCCGCCCCGGCGAGGGCCTCGGGCTCGCCGAGCGCCTCCAGGCGATGATCGACCTCACGACCCTGGCGCTCCAGTCCGACGCCACCCGGGTGGTCTCGCTGATGCACGGCTATGCGCTGTTCGCGTATGACTACAGCGAGTTCCTGCCCGTGCCCCGGGGCCAGGGCCACCACGGGCTCTCGCACCACGCGGGCGATCCCGTGAAGATCGAGGCCCAGCACCGCATCGGGGTCTGGGAGGTGGAGCAGCTCGCGAGGCTCCTCGGGCGCCTCCGGGCCGTCGAGGAGCCCGACGGGACGCTCCTGGACAACACCGTGGTGTGCTTCCTGAGCGACCTCCACGCCGGCAACGACCACGTCTCCCTGGACCTCCCGGTGGTGCTCGCCGGCCGCGGGGGCGGCGCCCTGCGCCCCGGGAGGCACCTGCGGTTCACCGCCCAGGAGCCCCTGGCGGACCTCTACGTCTCGCTCCTGGCCACCGTGGGTGTCACCGTCGACCGCTTCGGCGCCACGGGCTCCGGCGCCCTCCCGGGTCTCCTCGGTTGACGCCGGGCGGCAACGAGGGGCGGGTCGGGCCTCCCGGCATCTCATAAGGTCCCTGGTGACTCTTCAGCGCGCGGGGCCGTAGAACACCGCCGCCCCAAGCGCGAGCCCCAGGGGCCACGCCCAGAGCACCTCGGCCACGGTGTGCACCCCGGCCCTCACCCTCGCCCAGGTCAACGCCGCCGCCGCGAAGCCGAAGAGCACCGGCAGCCGCACCGAGGGCGCGCTCACCGCCACGCCGAGCGTCACCGCCACGGCGACGTGACCGGAGACCTTGAAGCCCGCGGAGGTCACCAGCGCCGTCGCCAGCACGCCGAGGCCCGCGAGCGCCGCCGCCAGCACCACCACCCTCGGCGCGTGGAGCGCCACCGAGAGACCCAGGTACAGCCCCGCCGAGAGGGCGGCCAGGACGAAGAGCCGGCCCCGCTCCTCGCGGCGGGCCACGTCGAGCGTGGCGAACCACCCGACCCGGCGCCCGTAGAGCCACCCCACCACCGACGGGAGCCCCGAGGCGAGCGCCAGGAGCACCCAGAGCCCTGCGGAGGGCGCGCGATTCAACGCGGAGTAGTAGAGCCCGGTGAGCCCCACCATGGAGACGAAGCCAGGGTGCAGGAGCACCCCCAGGGCCTGGGCCACCCGGAGCCGGTGAGCAGGGTGGAAGCCCGTCCAGAGCACCATCCCGAAGGCCCCTCCGCCGATGTCCACGAGGCCGTCATAGAGCTCCTCGAAGCCGATGGAGCGGTGACGGAAGAGCTGCTGGGCGAACTCCTGGAGGCTCACCACCGCGAGCCATGCCACGCCCGCCACCAGCGCCCGCAGGCGGAGCCTTCGCCAGGCGCGCACGTCGGCGAGGTCCACGGGGGTGAAGAGCACGCTCGCCAGGCCGTACGCCAGGCCCCCGTAGATGATCGTGTGGGCCACCACGTGGACGGGCTCGGACACGATCAAGCGCGGCCCGTAGCCCCCGAGGGAGGGCGTCCAGCGCGCCAGCACCGCGGCCATCACCACCACCACCGTGGCCCAAAGCCCGAGGACGAGCACCCGAGGGTTCATCGCCCGAGCGTTCCAGGGATGCTCTCCCGGCGTCAACAATGGACGCGGTGGGCAGCACCCGTGGTAACCCATGGCCCAGGGACATCGCGTGAGCGCCTCGCTGGACATCTTCCGCGGCAACCCCCGGAGCCGGATCCTGGTGATCGATGGTCACCCGGACCCCGAGAGCCTCATCGCCGCGCTGGCGAGGGCCTATGCCCTGGGCGCCAGGCGCTCCGGCGCCGAGGTGCGCGAGCTCGTGGTGCGGGACCTCTCCTTCCAGGTGAGCCTCCAGCACGGCTACCGCAAGCGCACGGAGCTCGAGCCGTGCCTCCTCGACGCCCAGGAGTCCCTGCGCTGGGCCGAGCACATCGTGGTGCTGCACCCTGTCTGGTGGGGCTCCTACCCCGCGCTCTTCAAGGGCTTCCTGGACCGGGTGTTCCTGCCGGGCTTCTTCTTCAAGAAACAGCCCGGCTCCATCTGGTGGACGAAGCTCCTCACGGGTCGCTCCGGGCGGATCATCTACACGCTGGACACTCCGAGGCTCTTCTGGTGGCTCTCGGGGAGGCCGTCGTACATGGCCCTGAAGTACATCACCCTCGGGTACTGTGGGGTCTCACCCATCCGGGGCACGGCCCTCGGGATCGTGAGGCTGTCCACGCCAGACCAGCGCCAGCGCTGGCTGTCACAGGTCGAGCGCCTCGGCGAGCGCCGAGGGTGACCGTCACCCCGCGCCCTGGCGGTGGCTCTCCAGGGCCTCGAACTGCGTGCGCAGGAAGCACACCTCGTCCCTCAAGGGCTGCGGCAGCGCAGTGGGGTCCCGGAGGCGCCCGAGGGCGTCCCGCACGGCGGGCGCGAGCCTGCCAAACACGCTGTCCGGCAGGCCCAGCACGAGCATCGCTGCGCGCTCCCGGTCCAGCGGCGAGGTCTCCACGGCGCCGAGGGCGGCGTAGAGGGCGGTCTCCCGGAGGCTCTGGCCGAGGCGCTCGGCCTGGTCCCGGAGCGCGGCCGGGAACCCCTCGCCCGAGTCCAGCGCGCGCAGCGCCAGGAGCGCGGCCACGGGCTCGGGCACCTCGGCGAAGAGCGCCCGGAGGGCCTCCTCGGTGCTCCCCGGGTCGCGCTCCGCGAGGGCCCCGGGCAGGGCGTCGAAGAGCCAGCGGGCGGCCTCGGTCCAGGGCACCCTGGCCTGGGAGACCGCCCAAAGGGCTCCCACCGGCGCGCCCCCGCGGCGCAGGAGCACCCAGCCCCGCGGGCGCCCGGTGGCGGTGTCCGGGGCCTCCATGGCCCTCCAGAGCGTCTCCAGGGGCACCCAGTGGGGCGGGTACTTGAACCGCGCCACGTCGAGCACCAGGCACAGGTCCCGCCCGGGGTGGTAACCCGCCACGGGCGAAAAGTGCCCGTCCCCGGTCTGCCCGAGGGCCTTGCGCGAGTACGACGCCACCAGGTGCACGCCGTGGGCGCTGCGGGACGCGGTCTCCACGTCGCAGCGCAGGTCCTCCAGGGTGGCGTCGCCCGGGCGCCGCGCCTTGCCCGCGGCGCCGTTGCAGCGCGCGAGGCACACCAGCTCGTCGAGGGTGATGCCCTTCTCGCGCACCGAGGACAGCGGCCGGCAGCAGTCCAGCAGGGCCTCCGAGTACCAGCGCCACGGTCCCATCCAGGGCCTACCGGGGTCGATGGCCAGGGCGTTGAGCACCGTCACCAGCGTGCCCAGGCCGCAGAAGGCCGGGTCGGCCTGGGTATGAAACTGCTCCGCCAGCGGGAACCAGCCCTCCATGGTCCCGAGCGCCAGCGCCTCTTGAAAGAGCGCCCTACCCTCTGGCGACGCGAAGGGTACGAGCCCCTCCGGGAGTGGTCGCCGGTAGTGTGTAACCACTTCCACCCGGTTAGCATAACCACGCCGAGGCCCCCCCGCACGGAAACCGGTAGGAGCTCGGTCCCGGCCTTGACGCGCCCGGCCACCACGTAGGACGGTGCGGCCATGCAAAGGGCGTCGCGCTGGACCGTCGCGTTGTGGCTTGTGGGTTGTGCGAGCAACTCCGGGGGCACGCCCTTCACCCCGAAGGACCTCCCGGACGCCGCGATGGACACGGCGCCTACGGCTCCCCTGGACACGGGCGCCGGGGACGCCGCCTCTCCCGATCGCCCGGAGGCGCCGCCGGATGTCCCTCCGAGGCCCGAGGCGGGCGCCCGGACGGACACCTGCGCGGCTTGCACCGGCGCCTCGGAGTGCGGCCCCGCGGGCCACTGCGCGTCGCTGTCGGGCGGGGCCAGGGCGTGCCTGCCTACCTGCAACCCGGACGTGCCCGATTGCCCCAGCAACCTCCGGTGCGTGCTCGACTTCAGCGTGTCGAGTGTCCCGGTGTGCGCACCCCTCGGCGGCATCTGCTGCGTGGACGCCGACGGCGACAGCTACGGCCGCGGCGTCGGCTGCCGGGGCCCGGACTGCGACGACGCCGACCGCTCGCGCAACCCCGGCGCCCCGGAGGCCTGCAACGGCCGCGACGACAACTGCAACGGCGTCACCGACGAGGGCTGCATGCCCCCGCCACCGCCGCCACCACCACCACCACCGCCGCCACCACCGCCGCCACCGCCGCCAGGGAGCGTGCCGCTGTGCATGCCCGGGGGCCCCGTGGTGACGGACCCCTCCGGGGAGTACGTGGTGCTGGCCAACTACGACGGGGGAACCCTCACCCTGGACGTGGATCGTCCCCTCGGGATGGTAGGCGTCATCAGTTACGAGAACGTCTCCGTGAGGCTGACGGGAGCTTCGGCCTCGACGGTGCGCCGCGTCCACGTGGTGGGCTACCACGGCGCCACGGCCACGGTGACCGGCGCCTCCGCGGGCGCCGTGGTCGAGAGGCTCCGGCTGCCGCCCGCGACGCTCGCGGACCCCGCGGGCAACGCCAGCATGGTGTGCGGCTCCGCTTGCGCGCCCGGCGAGCGCCCGGGGGGCTGCAACACCGTGGCGCAGGTGAGGGACTACTTCCAGCGCACCCTCGGGGGCTCCTTGCGCTGGAGCCACCACCAGTACACCACCTTCTCGGGCACGACCTTCCGCGCCTCCGAAGGCGGCTGCTGCCGGTACTGACGGCCGTGCCAGCGCCCCCGCCGATGCAGCCGACGCTCCTCCCGACGGAGCGCGCCCTGGTGCTCCTCGACGACGGCCCCAGGGGCTGCCGCGTCTCGGTCACCCAGGACTACCTCCCGCCCCCGGTGGCCGACGCGCTCTTCGCGAGCCTCCACGCCGAGGCTCCCTTCGAGACCGAGGCCCCGGTGCTCTTCGGCCAGGCCCGGGTGGTGCGGCGCCGCACCTGCTCCTTCGGCGAGCCCGGGGTGCGCTACCGTTACTCGGGCCTCGTGCGCGAGGCGCACCCCTGGCACCCGGCGCTGGTCCCGCTCCTCGGGCCCCTCCAGGAGTCCACCGGTACGCGCTTCAACTACGCGCTGTGCCAGGTGTACCCCGACGGCGCCGCGGGCATCGGCTGGCACGCCGACGACGAGCGGGACCTGGACCCGGAGGCACCCATCGCTTCCCTCTCCCTCGGCGCCGCGAGGGACTTCCAGCTACGCCTCGGCCGCTCCGGCGGCGCCGTGGTGGACGTGCGCCTGGCCCACGGCTCGCTGCTCCTCATGGGAGGGCGCACCCAGCAGCACTACCAGCACCGCCTGCCCCCGAGGGCGCGCTGCACCACCGCCCGCGTGAACCTCACCTTCCGGTGTCTCAAGGTGTATTGAAAGATCCCACCCGAGCGGTACACACGGGAGGGTGAACGGACCGCGGACCTCGTTGGTGATGGCGAGCTACAACCGCGCCCGGACGCTCCCCAGGGCCATCGCCAGCGTGCTCGCCCAGACGGACCCGGACTGGGAGCTCGTCCTCGTGGACGACGGCTCCACGGACGACACCGCCGCGGTGCTCCAGGCCGTCACGGACCCGCGGGTGAGGGTGCTTCGCCACCCGAGGAACCAAGGGGTCCTCGCCGCGAGGAACACGGGCTTTGACAACCTCCGCGGGGCGTGGGTCGCCACCCTGGACAGCGACGACGGGCTCGTCCCCGAGGCCCTGGCCACGCTCCACGGCGCCCTCGCCACCGTGGCCCCGGACCTGGAGGCCGTGTCCTGCAACTGCGTGGACGCGCGCACCGGACGCCTCGCGGGCCATGGGCTGGACCACGACCGCTGGCTCGACGTGCCCACGGTGATCACCCGCGCCCGCGGAGAGCACTGGGGCATGTTCCGGCGTGCGCTCCTCGGTGACCGACGCTTCAACCCCGCCCTCCACGGCATGGAGGGCGTGCTCTGGTTTCAAATTCACGACGGCGCGCGCTGGTACTACCTGCACCAGGGCCTGCGGGTCTATTACACCGACGCCACAGACCGGCTGACGGCGCCCGCGTTCACCAGCCCCACCCGCGCCCGGAGGCTCTACGAGGCCTCCGTGGCCCTCCTGGAGACCGAGGGCGCCTACCTCCAAAAGCTCCGCGGCTGGGACCGCGAGGCCTACGCCCGGACGCTCTACAACGCCGCGGGGCAGCTCGCCCTCCACGGGGACCTGCCGCGCTTCCGGAGGGCGCTTCGTTCCCTCGGAGAGCTCGGCCACGGGCCTCGCTCCGCGGCGCTCCTGGCGGCCCTGGCCGTGGGGCCCGGGTACCGCGCGCTCCTCGCGCTGGTCACCCGAGCGAGGCGATGAAGTCCCGCAGCCTCGCGCCGTGCGCCCGGTAGTGCAGCGACGCCTCGGCACGGCCTTTGCCCCGGAGGCCCACCGCGGCGGCGTCGGGCGCGGTGACCGCGCGGCGCAGCGCCTCCGCCAGCCCTCCGGGGTCTCCGGGCCTCGCCAGGAAGGCCGTCTCCCCGTCGGTGAGGAGCTCCGCGACCTCGCCCACCGCGGAGGACACCACGGGCCTGCCCGAGAGCAGGTAGTCCGCCAGCTTGCTGGGGAAGCGCGCCCGCGCCCGGTCCGTGTCCGGCAGCGGCGCCAGGAGCGCGCGGGCGCCCGCGTACAGGCTCCGCAGCTCGGGCTCCGGGACGAAGCCCCCGCGGAGCTCCACCCGGTCCGCGCACCCTCGCGCCGCGGCCAGGGAGAGCACCCTCTCCCGCGTAGGCGCAGACGCCTTGCCCACGAGGAGCAGGTCCACCGTGGGCGCCGAGGACACCGCCTCGACGCTGGCCAGGGCGTCCGCCGGGTACGAGTCGAAGTCTGCGCAGAGCAGCGCGTAGGGCCGCGGCCTCGCCGCGGGGACCACACCGTCCCAGGGCACCGGGTCCGCGAGGATGGGCACCCGCAGGCACGGGAACCCCGAGGGCGTAAGCGCCCTCACCCGGTCCTCGATGAAGCGGGAGATCACCCACGCGCCGTCGAGCCTCGGGAGGGCCTCGCAGAAGAGCCGGTCGTTCACCCGCTGCGACGGGGTCTGGTCCGTGAACGACGGCCGCCACTCCACGATGTCCGCCAGGATGCGCACCCGCCGCTTCTCACACGCCACCGCGAGGTGCGCGAGCACGGACCAGTAGCGCCCGTAGTACACCACCGCGTCTACGCCCTGGGAGTCCTTGAGGGCGCGGAGCCTCGGGGCGACGGCGAGGCGCGCGCGGGCCCTCCCGGCGATGATCTCCAACGGCGAGCGGGGCAGCACCGGGCTCCCGGTGAGGTACTCGAAGGTCACCCCGTGGACCTCGCCGCGGGCGGCGGTGTTGAGCGTCGAGGCGCCGCGCTCGGTGTAGTCCAGGGCCAGCACGTGAACGCGCACCCCCGCGGACACCAGGGCCCGGCCCAGGAGGAGCACGTACCCGCTGGAGGCCCCGCCGCGAGGGAAGCCCACCTCGTCCGCCGCGAGCACCACCGAGGGCACGGGCACGGCCACGTCAGGTCCCCCGGGTGAAGATCCCGTCCACCTGGAGCACGCGCCCGTCCTCGGGGCTGTGGAGCTGGTTCAGGTTCCCGCGGTACCGGAACCCCAGGTCCACCAGCGCGCGGTAGAGCCCGTCAAAGAGCACCTGGCCCTCGTACAGCGGCTCCACGCTCATCTCCGTGAGCACCACCGAGGCCCGCTTGAAGACCTCCGGGCCCCCCGCCAGCACCCGGTCCTCGAAGCCCTGCACGTCCATCTTCACCAGGAGCGGCGCCTCCAGCACCAGCTCCGAAGCGAGGTCATCCAGGCGCTCACACTTCACCACCTGCGGTCGCTCCTCCGACGTGTGGGGGAACGCGCGCTTGTGGCTCTCACCCATGGCCAGGAGGCTCGACGAGGGGGACCAGGCGCTGCGGTGCATGGTGACCTCGCCCCTGGCGTCCCCGAGGGCCACGTTGAACGCGCGGAAGCGCGGGTCCCCGCGGAAGGCGCGGGTGAGCGCCTCGTGGCAGTCCGGCAGCGGCTCGAAGGAGTACACCATGGCGTTCGGGTACAGCTCCCGCAACTCCCGGGCGAACTGCCCGGTGTTGGCGCCGATGTCCAGCGCGGTGCGCACCCCGAGGTCCCGCAGCCACCGCCGCTCACGCTCCCGGGAGCCTCCGCGCAGGCGACGCACCACGCCCTGGAGGAGGGTCTTCACGCGGTCGCTCGGGGGGGCGTCGCTCACCGGGGGGCTTCCTTTCGGAGCACCGCGACCAGGTGGTCCCGGCCCGCGAGAGTCCAGCCCTCGCGCCAGCCCTCTCCGCGGCGAAGGGAGCGCGCCGCGGAGAGCGCCCTGCGCGCGAGCGAGGGCTCCCGGGAGACGTCCGCGGTGCTGTGCTCCGCGCGCTCCAGGCGGAAGCCCGGGACGCCCTCCCAGAAGCGCCTCGAAGGGAACACCACGTGCTCCGGGGGCTGGACGTACCACCACCGGGGCCCCTCGCGGGTGGCCTCGTCCCAGCCCGGGTCGCCGGTGACCACCACCAGGGCGCCGCCGTCGGCGAGGAGTCCATTGACCCGCCGGAGGAAGCCCGGGACGTCATAGAGGTGCTCCACGAGGTCCAGCGCCGTGAGCACGTCATAGCTCCCGGTGCACGCCGAGAGCTCCTCGAAGGTCTCGTGGCCGTGGGCCTCGCAGGCCGCCCTCCCCGCGGCGGACAGCTCCACGCCCGCGGTGACGCACCCGCGCCGCTTCGCGAAGTCCAGGAGCTCTCCCGTGTTGCAGCCGATGTCCAGCACGCGACTGCCACGCGCGAAGAGCGCCTCCAACGCGTGCACCACCTCCCGGGCGCGGGTGTCCTCGAAGGGCCTCGGGGAGCTCCAGCGGTCGCCCACACCCTCGGCGTAGAGCCTCCGGGCGTCGGGCTCCGGCACCGGGAACTGCGTGAACGACGACGCGCAGGCCTCGCAACGCCACAGCTCCGGCGCGCGCTCCAGCTCGATCAGGTGCGACGAGAACTGCCGCACCCTGGGGGACGCCAGGGGCCCGAGGCCCTTGAGCGCCGTGGACGCGCACAGCGGGCATGCGCTGCGCGCGTCGGTGTTCCGCACGGGGGTGGGTGCTGCCTCGGCGCTGCCCATGGCTCGAAGTGGGGTCTACCGCTTCCCTCGCAGCGTCGCAACGGCCGCCTTGAGCCGCCGCCACGCGGACCCGAGGAGGGCGCGCTCCTCGGCCTCCAGCCCGAGGGCCACGAGCGCGGCGAGGTACACCGCCGCGGCGGCGCCGACGCCCAGGAAGAACCGCGGGGCGAGCCCCAGGGGCAGCCACTGAAAGAGCGCGCGGCCCACGAGCAAGCCCGCGCCGCTGGAGACAAACACCTTGCCGAGCGCCCGGGAGAAGCCGTGCACGCCGTGGAGCCTCCAGGCGCTCCAGTGCTGGAACACCTGGGCCGTGACCATCCCCGCGGAGGCCCCGAGGGCCGCCCCGAGGGGTCCATAGCGCTGGCACAGGGGCCCGAGGACCGAGAGCTGCACGGCCACGCACAGGAGCCCCGCGTAGGCGCTGTAGCGCCCGTTGCCGCCGAAGAGGAGAGCGTACGCGGGCACGGCGAGGGCGCCGGCGAGCTGCCCCACGGCCAGGACGGCCAGGGCCGAGGCGCCCCGGGTGAAGCCCCCGCCGAAGACCGCCAGGAGGCCGTCGCCGAAGCCCGCGAAGAGCACCGCCAGGGGCGTGGCCAGGGCCGCCACCCAGCGCTGCTGGCGCTGCACGAAGGCGTTGGTGGCGGCGCGGTCCCCGGCCGCGAGGAGCGCCGGGAGGCGCGCGCTGACAATGGGATAGAACGCCCCTCGGGTCTGGTTGAGGGAAATCACGTACACCAGGCAGGCGTTGTAGACCCCGACGTCGGTCTCCTGCCGAGGCCCGAAGCGCCCGAGGAATACCACGTCCAGGCCGCCCTGGAGCACCCACACCAGGCTCAGCCCCACCATGGGGAGGCCCTGGCGCACCAGGGCCCAGTCCACCGGCCCCCGGAGCGCGCGGGACAGGGTGGGACCCAGGGGCAGCTCGCGGCCGTAGAAATACGCCCCCAGGAGCGCCGTGAGGGTCATCCCGAGGGCCACCGCGGCGCAGGCCCCGGCGAGCCCCGCGCCCGCTCGCAGGGCCAGCGTGGAGAGCGCCAGGAGCGTGAGCGGCTGGAAGAGCCCCCGGAGCCAGAAGTCGTATTTCATCACCATCCGGGCCTGCGTGGCCAGGAGGAACATGGTGGCCGCGTGGTACCCGATGGGCACCAGCACCAGCGTCCGCAGGGGCGTCACAAGTCCAGGCTTGTGGAGCACCTGGGCGATGTACGGGGCCCCGAGGGCTGTGCCGAGCGCGACGAGGGCGCCGGAGGCGAGGACGACGCGCAGGGCGGTGCCGGTGGCGCGGACGGCGGCGGGGGTGTCGCGGTTGGCGTGGGCGAGGCTCCCCTGGCGGGTGACCACCAGGTCCATCCCGAGGAGGGTGAGCACCGAGGCCATGTCCACGAGCTTGTTGGCCATGCTGTAGAGGCCGTAGTCCCCCGGGCCGAGGAGCCTCGCGAGCTGGACGTGGAAGGCCGGGAGCGAAGCCTGCGCGAGCAGCGTGAGGAGGTTCACGCCGATGCCCCGGGCCTCGGCCCCGGCGTCCCGGGCGCGGTCGTCAGCGGTCATGCACGTCGCTGGGGAGGGTACCTAGAACACCGAAGGGATCTTGGCCAGACCCCTACGCCACCTGCTGCACTACGGCGCGCAGGCGGCGTCGCGCACCACGACGAAGGCCGGCATGGCGCCGTCGGCCCGCGTGACCAGCGGGGTGTAGCCGCTCGGCAGGGCGCTGAACGCGCTGTGACCGCTGCACCCCCAGCCCAGGGCGGTGGCGTTGTTGATGCCCGCGAGCACGGGGTGGGTCATGCCCGCCGCGGTGATGGCGAGCAGGTCGGTACAGTGCTGGGGCACGTCGACGAAGCCGCTGCCGAGCGTCGGCGCGAAGCTCGAGGTGTTCGGGGCCTCGACGCGGCTGGTCATTGCACAACCCCAAGAGAAGTACAGGCCCGTGGCGCCGCCCGCGTTGTTGCGGCCAAGCCCCGCGCCCCAGGTCACGTGGTTGGCGACGAACCGTACCGCGCCGGGCTGGCTGTGGAAGGTCGCGTCGAAGCCATTGAGCGCGATGCGACCACGCACCGCGGGGCCCCACTGCGCCTGCGAATCCACCAGCGGGGAGAAGAGCGCCGCGCCAACGGTGCAGCCGCCATTGTCAATCCAGAGCAGGTCGTAGTCGCCGAAGTCTCGGGTGGTCATCGCGCGCCACATGGCCTCGCTGGCCACCGTGGAGACCGTGCCGGCGGGGAACCGGGGGACGGCGCTGCCGCCGCCCGTAGGGCCATAGACCAGCACCCGCGCCGGGGCCGTGTTGCACCGCGGGGCAGCGAGGCACACACCCGCCGAGCAGAAGGCCCCGCCGCCGGGCGGCGCGGGGCATGCCCGCCCGCAGCCGCCGCAGTGGGCCGGGTCCCTGGCGGTGGAGACCTCGCAGCCGTTGGCGGCCGCCCCGTCGCAGTCGGCGTAGCCGACGGCGCAGGTGAAGCCGCACACCCCTCCGGCGCAGGCAGGCGCCGCGTTGGGCCGCGGCGGGCAAGCGTTGCCGCAGGCGCCACAGTGCGCCGCGCTTGTGGCGAGCGTGGCCTCGCAGCCGTCGGCCCCGGCGCCGTTGCAGTCGCCCAGGCCCGCGCGGCAGGTGAAGCCGCAGACCTCGCGCGCGCAGCGCGCCGCGGCGGCGCCGGGCGCCAGCGGGCAGGGCGCCGTCGCGAAGCCCTGGCCGTCGTCGGTGCAGGTGCGGCGCTCGGTCCCCGATGCACACATGCCAGCGCCGGGCGTGCAGAGCCAGTCGGTGCAGCCCGTGCCCCGGCAGCTCGCCGCAGCGCCGCAGCGGACTGCGTACGCACCGCCGCCGTCGGCGGCGCAGACCCGCGCGGTGTTCAGGTCGACGCACGTCGATGTGCCTGGCGTGCACGGCGTCGCGCTGCTGGTGGTGCTGAAGGCGGCGGGGCAGAACCCGATGGTCTCGTCGCCCGAGCGAAACTGCGAGGCGCCCTCGTGGTGGAAGTACCAGCGGTCGTTCGCGAGGGAGACCGTGAACGAGCACATGTCCGACAGGTTGGCGAAGGACCCCACGGTGGACTGCGCGCCGTCTGGCACGCGCTGCCGCACGATCGTGCCGTTGTCCCGGACGTAGGCGACGTGGACAGCGCCGTCGAAGAACTCGGCGACGCCCCAGTACGCCCAGCTCTCGCAGCTGGTGTGCGGCGGCTGAGCCATCGCACCGAGGTCGGTCACGGCGCCCGTGGGAAGGTCAATGTTCCAGGCCCGGCCCAAGGTGAGCAGGACAATCCGGTCGTAACCCGCGAAGATGCCCGTGGGGTTCCCGACAGTGATCGGGCGCGAGAGGGCCACCCGGGTGCCCGGGAGCTCACCGCTCACGGCGTCAATTTGGAAGAGCCCGTCGACAGTCGCGCCGCCAGGTGCCTCAGGGGAGCCAACGATCGCGAGCAGGAACGCGGCGCCGCCTCGCAGGTTGCCCGTGATTGCCTCATACCTCCGCCCGAGACTCGTGCCTCCCGAGAGGTCCGGCAGCGCGAAGGCCCCGGTGGACGTGTCGCCCGTGTAGAACACGCGCGCCGTCGACACCGCGATGCCCCCGCGGTCGTCGCCGGTGACCGAGACATGCTCGACGGCGCTGCAGCCCGTGGTGCCCAGGGACTGGATCCGGAAGGTCCGGTCATCGAGCCGCACGCAGGCGCCGTCGACGCACTCCTGAACGGCGGTGCATGCACGCCCGCAGGCGCCGCAGTGGGCGCGGTTCGTCGCGAGCGCCGTCTCGCAGCCGTCGGCCGCGGCGCCGTTGCAGTCACCCGACCCTGCGCTGCATGCGTACGTGCACGCGCCCGCGGCGCATGCCGCCGCGGCGCTGGGCCGCGGCGCGCACGATCGGCCACACGCGCCGCAGTGCGCGGCGCTCGTCAGGAGCGCGGCCTCGCAGCCGTTCGCGGCGGCGTTGTCGCAGTCGCCGTAGCCGGCCTCGCAGGTGAACACACACCCGCCGCGATCGCAGCGCGCCGCGGCGGCGCGGGGCGGCACCGCGCAGGTCACGGTGGTGTAGCCGAGGCCGTCGGCGTTGCAGACGCGACGCTCACCCGTCGCGGCGCAGCTCGCCTCGCCCGGCGTGCAGACCCAGCCCGCGCAGCGGCCGGCGCTGCAGCTCATGCCGTCCGCGCAGGGGACGACCCGCGTCTCGAAGCCGTCCGCGCTACAGACCCTCACGGAGCGCGCGTCCGCACAAACAGCGCCGCCGGGCTCACAGCTCCAGGGCCGGCACGCGCCGTCGCGGCAGGTCTGCATCGCGGCGCACGCCGTCGTGGTCGCGCCCAGGCCGTCGGCGTCGCAGAGCTGGCGCTGGCCCGTCGGCGTGCAGGTCGCGACGCCCGGCGTGCACGTCCATGGCAGGCACGCGCCGTCGCGGCACGACTGCATCGCGGCGCACACCGTCGTGGTGAAGCCCAGGCCGTCAGCGTTGCACACCCGCCGCGCCGTCGGCGCCGCGCAGCTCGCCGCGCCCGGGGCGCACGCGCGCGGCGTACACGCGCCGTCAACGCAGCTCTCGCCCGAGGCGCACGCGGTCGCCGTGTAGCCGAGGCCGTCGGCGTCGCAGACGCGGCGCTCCCCCGCCGACGCGCAGGAGGCCGAACCCGGCGCGCACACGCGCGTCTGGCAGCGACCGTCTCGGCAGGACGATCCAGCGCCGCACGGCGCCTCGGTCCAGCCGATGCCCCGCGCGTCGCAGGCTCGCCTCCGCGCGACGTCCAGGCACTCGGCCGCGCCGGGCATGCAGGCCCGCGCCACGCACGCGGCCTCGGCGCCACAGTACTGTCCCAGGGCGCAGTCGGTGTCGGCGGCGCACTCGACGCAGTGGCCGCGCGCCGCGTCGCAGACCAACCCGACGTCACTGCACTCACGGTCCGACCGGCACGGCCGCGGGGGCGCCACGCACGCGTTCGCGCGGCACCGCTGGCCCGCGGGGCAGTCCACGTCGCCCACGCAATCGACACAGTACCCGAGCATCGGGGCGCAGACCTGGCCGGGGCACATCCGCGAGGAGGTGCAGCGCGTGACCATGACGCAGGCGCCGGCGCGGCAAGCGCGGTCGCTGCCAGCGCAGTCCGTGACCGAGACGCACTCGACGCACGCGCCGCGGCTCCGGTCGCAGACCAGCCCGCGCGCGCTGCACTCGCGGTCCGAGCGGCACGGCGTCGCCGCGTCCGGCGAGTCCCCGGGCGGTGAGGCCGTGTCATTGCTGGGGGCGGCGTCCGGCGTAATCGTCGTCTCGCCGAGCGGGGCGTCGACGGCCGGCGCGTCACGCCCACCCAGGTCGTCCCTCCGGCCCGCGTCACCCGCGGGTGAATCGTCGCTGCACGCGACCAGCGCGACCGCAACGGCGACGAGGACGAGGCACCGGATCGGTTCACGCGCCGAGGTCGGTGACCGAGGGCGCAGGGAGGCCACGGAGCTCATGACGATCATGGGAACGCCTTGTCCGAGCGGGTGTCAAGGCCAGCCCAGGCGCACTACCGCGCGGGGCGGCAGCCGAGCTCGGACCCGAGGAGCGCGCTCCCCTCGGCGTCGTGGACGAGGCCCAGGACCCACGCCGCGGCGCCCTCCGGCGCCGGTTGGAGCGTGGCCCCGCGGGTGTCCCCGCGCGCGTCGCCGAGGACCACCGGCGCGCTGTCCACCAGCGCGCCATCGAGCTCCGAGGCGCGCCGCGCGAGGGCCCGGCCGCCCTCCACCCAGGCGACGGCCCAGCCGCCGTCGGTGGCGTCGGTGACCGTGGCTCCACCGCGGGCGCTCCCCACGGAGAGCACCCCGGAGGGCAGCCAGGCGACCACGGGCAGCCTCCCGTCCATGGTCACGCGCACCGGGGGCGTGGCCATGGAGCGCTCCGGGGCCGCCGCGTCGACGCGGACACGAGAGAAGTAGAGCGCCCCTGCGGGCGCGCAGCCGTCGCGCCATGCGACGCCGAGATCAAAGCCGTCGGGGCGCGTGGCGCCTGGCGACGCGCTCACCTCCGCCACGCTCCCGGTGCCCTCGCCGGAGAGGGTGAAGGGCGTGCGCCCCAGGTCCAGCATGGCCGAGGCGTCCGCGAAGGCCGGCACGACCCGCACCCGGACCCCGCCGCTCTCGGCGCCGAAGAGCACGGCGTAGGCGCGCGCCTCCGGGACCGCGAGGACCGCGGGGCGACCGCGCTGGACGGTGTTCCCGAGGGAGCGCGGGCGGCCGCCGTCGGTGCCCCGCACGTCGTCCACGCGGCGTCCGCCGGCGAGGAACTCGGACACGAGGGCGAGGCCGAGCGTCTCCACCGCGGCGGGAGCGCCGCAGCCATCGACGGTGCGCTCGCGCGCCATCCAGGCCGCGAGGGCCCGCGGGGTCATCGGGTCCGGGAGCGCCGCGAGCGCCAACCGCGACGCGCCCGGCGGGGACCCACGCGACGCGCCGGTGCAGCCCGCGGGCGTGAGGTCCACGCCGACGGCGAGCCGCGAGCGCACGCTGGACAGAACCACCTGGCGCGCGGCCTCGTCGAACCACCCGGCGCGCACCTGCCCCGCGGCGCAGCCCGAGGGGTTGAGCGCCAGCGCGAACCACCGGGAGCCCCCAGCGGGGGCCCCTGCGACGTCGTCGAAGGCGCAGGAGCCGAAGTCCACGCGGTCCCCGGCGACGGAGACCGGGCAGGCGTTCGGGCGGTCCACGGGGCTCCCATCCACCAGGACCTGGGCGCTGTACACGAGCGGCGCCGGAGCGAGGGAGCGCCCGTCGAAGAACGCCACGGAAGCCATCGGCGTGCCCGAGGCCGTGAAGAGCGCCGTAGCCCCGTCGGCGCGGCGCGCGGCGGTGAAGGTGCCGGGCGTCGCGAAGCCCAGGAGCACGCGCTGGGGCTCCGCGCGACGGAAGGCGTCTTCGTCAATGACGCCGTCGCAGTCGTTGTCGGCGCCGTCGCATAGCTCCCTCGCCCGAGGGCTGCTTGGGTTGCCGACCCTCCGCGCGTCCCGGTCGTCGCAGTCGCGCCCGCCGCACTGGGGCGCTGGGTCCCCGTCGCCGTCGTCGTCGCGCGGGAGGAGCGCGCACACGCGCCCTTGGGGCGCGCACTGGTACCGCACGCACGCGCTCGCGGCGATGCGCTCGGCGCTGTTGAGCGCCTCGCACTGCGCGTTGCTGGTGCACCGAGGGAGGTCAAAGCCCCCGAGGTCCAGCGCGAAGCACCCCGGGAGCGCGGCCAGGAAGCCGAGGGCCGCCCGCTTCAAAACGCACCCCCGAGGCCTACGCCCAGCCCTCCAGGGCCCACCAGGGGCCGCAGCCGCAGCGAGCCCTGGGCGGGGGCGGCGCGGCCTCCGCGGAAATCGGTGATGAAGTACAGCACCGCGGTCCCCACGGCGAGCACGCCCGCCGACGCGTAGAGAATGTCCGCCGTGGTGGCGAGCGAGGTGATGCGCTGCTGGTCGCCGGGACCCACGGAGAAGCGGGTGGCGTCGTCGCTGCTGGCGAGCCGTGTGTTCACGTCGGACCGCGCCGAGAGGGCGAGGACACCGAACACGGCCCCCACGCTGGCGGTGACCGCCGTGGCGCCTAGCGCGCTCCAGAAGAACACCGGGGCCATGCCCCCGCGCCCGAGGACCTCCAGGGTGAACGCCAGAGGCGTAGTCTGCCGCGACGCCACCTGAGCCTCCTGCCTGGAGGGGCTATGCCCGCTGGCCCGAAGCTCCACCAGGTGACGCCCGCCAGGGACCCGCACCCTCCCGGGAGCCACACCGACCTGTCGGTCATCCACCCAGACCTCGGCGCTGGGGAGGTTCACCTGGATGTCAAAGCTCCCGAGGGTGCTCTCCAGCGCGGCGATGGCGGCTTCGTAACGCGGGCGGTCCTCGGCGCCGGGGCCACCCTCCTGGAGGTAGCGCTGAAAGGCCGTGAGCGCGCGGTCATACTGCCCGAGGTTCTGGTAGCACTCGGCGATGTTGCGCAGCTCGACATAGCGCCGGGGGTGCCCCTCCAGGAGTCGATAGGCTTCTTCAAACTCCGTGAGGGCGGCGTTGTAGTTGGGGGGGTTCTCCTGCGTGAGGGCCACGGCGCGCTCGTGGCGCTGGCGTGCCGGGCCGAGGTCCTGCGCGCCCGCGGTGGCGGCAGCGAGGATCACCGCGAGCGTCGCGCCGCCGAACTGGAGCGTCGTGCGAGCGGACATGCTCGATCACTCGAAGGGGTTGGCCGGGGTGGAGTGCACCAGCACGCCTTGCGACGACGGTCTGGGAGCAGGGGCGGGCTGCGCGCCCGACGGGCCGTAGACGGGTCCCGAGGAGGGAGCCATGGTGTCGCGGTCGCGATGATGGCGCCCGTGGCGCCGCTCGGGCTCCGAGGGCGAGGGACGCGCGGCGGGGGGCGCGGCGACCAGGGGCGCTGGGGACGGCGCCCTGGGCGCGGCAGCAGGCCGAGGCGGCGCCGCGGGCGCTGGCGCGGAGTTGGGCGCCACCGCGGTCCCCGGGGCCCTGGGGACGGCGGCCGCGGCGGTTGTAGGAGACGACGCAGGCGCGCTCCCTGGAGTTCGGAGCACGAGCGCCCACCCGGCGACGCCGAGCGCACCGACCAGGACCAGGGTGCCGAGGACCCCGAGGAGCACAAGGAGGCCCGAGCTCTGGGTCTGTACGATGATCGGCGCCATCATGGGCGCGCCCGGCTGCGAGGGCGACGGCGCAGAGGGCCGTGAGTGCTGGTACGACGCGGGCTGCGGCGGCACAGAGGACAGGGGCTGGGAGGGCGGCGTCGCCGAGGGCAGCGAGGGGTAGGGCTGCGACGATGGGGTGGCCTCCACGGAAGCGCGGGCGGGCCCGGTGTTCGGCGCGGCGGACCACGCGGGGACGACGTAGCCCGCGACGTCGGCGTAGGGCGCGAGGGCCTCGCGCAGCGCGCGGGCATCGGGCGGGCGCGCGTCGGGCTCCTTGGCGAGGCAGCGGTGGATGACCTCGGCGAGGCCCGCGGGGACATCGGGGCGGAAGCCGCGCAGGTCAGGCACCTCGTTGTAGATCACGGCGACGATCAGGGCGTGAAAGTCCTCGTGGACGAAGGGCGTGCGACCAGCGAGGGAGCGATAGAGGATCCCGCCGACGGCGTAGAGGTCCGCGCGGTGATCGGCGTGGCGGGCGTTGCCGGCCTGCTCCGGGGACATGTACGCCGGCGTCCCGAGGAGCGACCGCGTGTTGGTGACGCCGCCTCCGTCGGCGCCCTCGACCATCTTGGAGATGCCGAAGTCCAGGACCTTGACGAAGTCCTCCTGGGACCCGGAGGGCACGAGGTAGATGTTGTCGGGCTTCAGGTCCCGGTGCACGATCCCGGCTTGATGGACATCGATCAAGGCGTCGCAGAGCTGCATGGCGATGCGCACGGCGCGGCCGATGGGGAGGGGCCCGTCGCGGACGAGCTTCGCGAGCTCCCGGCCCTTGAGGAACTCCATGGCGATGAAGAGCGTGCCGTCCGGGAGGCGATTGAGCTCGAAGACCTCGACGATGTGTGGGTTCTTGACGCGGGCGACGGACTGGGCCTCGCGCTGGAAGCGGGTGACGGCCTCGGGCTTGCGGGCGACGCCGGCGTGGAGGGTCTTGAGGGCGACAGCCCGCCCGAGGTCCACCTGCTCGGCCTCGTACACGACGCCCATCCCACCCTCGCCGAGGACCCGCAGGACCTTGTACCGCCCGGCCACGACGGCGCCGAGGAGCGGGTCCGCGATCGGCGCGTTGGGGTCGAAGGGGAGGGGGAGCGAAGGATTCACGGTGGCCTCTCGGCCCATAGTGCGACAGAGTCAAATTGAAAGCCACCCGTGGCGGTGTCCAGGGCCACGATCTCCAATCGCACCAGAATGCACTCGCTGGGCATGTAGAAAACGTTGAGGAGCTCCGTCGAACCAATCCCAGTGATGGCGCCGTCACTGGGAAGACCCTCCGTGGCACCTACGTTGGTCCGAATCCGGAACCTCGCGCTTCCGCTGGAACTTGTACGCGAGAACCGAACCCTGAAGGAGAACCAGCCCCGAGGGAGGGCGAAGCTCTCACCCCCAGCGGTGCAAGACGGTGGTGAGGTCCCGCGCGGGACCTGCACCACTGATCCCTCCACTCTGCCACAGAGCCCGGTCCCGGTCCTGAAAATCATATCCGCCGCAGGCCGAGTCCACAGGCGTCGCTGCCCTGGGCGCCAGTCGAACGCACAAGTACCCCAGATGCATGTGTTGGTCGTCGAGTTGACGCAGGGCTGGTTCGCATTGCCCGATGGGATCATGTCCGAGTGTAGCGACCCCGGGCAGATGGGGCATCCCTGTGTCTGGCCCAACTCGCACTGGAATCCCGGGCCGTCGTACCCGCGTCCCAGGGGATCGCAGTTTTCATTCACCGGCGTGCAGAGCTCGGTCGCACCGGGGAAGATCGCCGCGCCCGAACCGGGGGTGTCGTTACAGTCGGGGGCAGTTCCCGGCGCCCTTGGCGTGAATCGTCCAGGGCAGACGGTGGTGCTGCCAATCGCCGGACAGAGCTGCTCGGGCCTCGCGCTCGCTGGCGCGAAGCCATCTCCGTCGGCGTCGACAAAGCACGTCAGCCGGGTTCCTTCATCAACCGTTCCGTCGCAGTTGTTATCGACGCCGTCGCAGACCTCCGGCGCGGCCAACACCGAACACGGACCCCAGCTAGCGCCCGTGCCACCGGGCAGACACGTCTGCATTCCGCGCGTCGCGCAACACGACCGTACCATCCCGAGGGGCGCGCAGTCGCACACCTCGTTGGCTGTGCCGTTGCAGTTCTCGTCGGCCGAAGCGGCATCACACACCTCCCGCGCTGCCGGGTGAATGAGGGGATTCGCGTCATCACAGTCAGCGTGGTTATTCTCGACCAGCCCCGCACGGCCACGACACAGAGCCTCCGGGGACGCTCGTTGGTCCCCGAAGCCATCGCTATCGCGATCGGGATAGTACGCTGAAGTAACACCCTCGTCCGCCGCTCCATCACAGTCGTTGTCGAGCGTGTCGCACACCTCGGGGCCTGGGAGGACCTGGCCGACACAGGTACTCCACGAAGCCGTGCCCGTGCCGACCACCGCGCAGGTCTGGCTGCCACCGCGGCACGCGCCCCTCCCGGCCGTGCCCTCAGCACCCTCATAACAAGGGCGCATTGTGCCAGGCGTGCAGATGCACCCCTCGTCGGTCATTCCGTCGCAGTCGTCGTCTGCGCCGTTACACACCTCCGTGCCGATCACGGCGTTGCAGCGCACCTCGGAACCGCCCGTGGGCCTCATGACACACTCTAGTTGCCCCCGCCCAGCGCAGCACGGCATTCCCGAGGAGGTGCCTGCGACGCATGGACAGCTTTCGTTCGGTGTACCATCGCAGTTCTCATCGCGCATGCCTTCGTCGCAGACCTCACGCGATCCAGGATTGACCAGCGGATTGCTGTCGTCGCAGTCGCTGCGATCATCCACGAAGCCCGGGGGCGCGGCACACGCGACGCGGGTCACTGCCCCCATCGCGGAGTCACCAAAGCGGTCGCGATCGCGATCAATGGTAAACGTCCTCTGGACACCCTCATCAATCGCGCCGTCGCAGTTGTCGTCAAGACTATTACAGACCTCCGCCTGATTGGGCCGCACGTTCCCGTTCGTATCGTCACAATCAGGCCCCGCGACGCGCCCCGCCCGGACACGCACAGTCATCCCGCAGGTAGGGGTCGCTCCCAGGTACCGGTTCTCGCAGAGAGCGCTCAGGAAGGTATCTCGATCACCGTCGCCGTCAGCGGTACCCGCTACGGTGCATGGGTCGCAGTCCTCGTCGAGCCCGGCCCGGTCGCACACCTCCGCGGCCCCGGGGCGCACCATGGGGTTCCCATCGTCGCAGTCCGGCGGCATCCCACCGCACGCCGTGGCCGGGAAGCCGTCCCGGTCCAGGTCCACGCACCCCGCCTCCCCGGGCGCGTCCATCACCGGGACCTCCCAGGGCGGCCCGACGTCCGCGACGTCCACCGGGACCTGCACCTCCGCGGTGTCCAACGCGGCCACGTCCGCAGGGGAAGGCGTGACGGGGGGGTTCGACCCGCAGCCCGCCACCGCTACCGCGAGTGCCAGCAACGACCATCGCACGATCCGTCCCATGGGGTCCCTCACAGCCAGCATCACACCGGCTGCGCTGAAGCGTCAACGGCGATCGGAGGCGATCGGCGCCGGAGCACCGACGCAACTCCACGCCGCGTGGTCATCGGTGTCGGATTCTCCAGGTTACGCCCTAGGACCCTCCAGAAGGCCGTGCGATTTGCGCTGCTCCCGGGTGCCGCGACGCGGCACAGGAATTCACGGGCGAGGCGCCAGGACATCAGGCGCAGTCGGCATTTCAGGGCGCAACCGCTGTCCACGACCTAGCGATAACCGGTCCATGGGATCGTACTACAGTCAGGTCTTCGTCCACCTGGTCTGGGGCACGGCCGGCCGACGACCGCTCCTGACGCCGGACCTCTGGCGCCTGCTCAACCTCCGCGCCAGAGGTGTGAGCTCCGACCGGCGGTGTGTGCTCCTTGCGCTGGGGGGCACCGAGGACCACGTGCACGGCCTCGTGGTCCTCCACCCGGCGACGTCGATCAGTTCCCTGGTGGGGTCGCTCAAGGGCGAGACGTCGGGCCTCTTCCGCCGGCGAGGTGGACCCGCTGACTTCCGCTGGCAGGAGGGCTACGGCGTCTTTTCGTTTTCTCCATTGGCGTTGCCCAGGCTCGACGCCTATGTCCGCAACCAGGTCGAGCATCACCGCAGGGGAGACACCATCCATGCATGCGAGCATTCGGGTCTTTGACCCCTCCTGGGCAGAAACGCGAGCGTGGGTAACCGCAGGATTTGCTCCGTACCGCGGCGTTGAGGATCGGGTAGGGACCACCGCGACGCGTGCATAGGTGACCGCGGTGGTCCCCACCCGGTCCTCAACACCGGGGTACTCGGCAACTCTCGCGGTCCTCAACGCCGCGCGTCAAGGGGCATCCCTCCGGGTGGCCTCACCGCGGTCCGCCGCTCCCCTCACGACCGGCTCGCCTCCGCTCGAAGAACACGTACGTATCGCGTGTCAGGAACCGGCGCCCGAGGGGCCTCGTGAGGCTGTCCACCAGGCGTCCCGGCGTGGCGCCGTCCACGCTGCTCGCGTAGAGCTCCCCCAGCGTGAGCTTTGCCGGGCGCAGCCCCGCCCTCGCGGCCATCCCCACCAGGTTCTCGTGTCGGAAGCAGTTGACGTGCTGCAACGGAGTCACCGCCAGCAGCGAGTCCGGCGACCCCTCGGCGGCCAGCCACCGCCCGCGCGCCAGGCGCCCGCAGAGGTCCTCGCCGTCGGGGACGCTCACCTTGAGGAGCCCGCCGGGGCCCAGGCACCCCGCCAGGACGCGCAGCGCCTCAAGCGGCTCCGTAAGGTGCTCCAGCACCTGGTCACAGTTCACAAAAGGGAACCTCAACCCGCCCAGCTTCTCCGCCGTGACCACCGTGATCCCGTGGGCCCTGGCGTGCGCTACGCGGCTCGGGGAGCTCTCCACGCCGTACGCCTCGCAGCCGAAGGCCATGGCCATCTGGCACCAGGAGCCCCAGCCCATGCCGTAGTCCAACACCCTCAAGGGCGCCTCGGTGCCGCCGTGCCGCTGCACCGCCAGCACCACCTCCCGCGCCTGGATCATGCGCGCGTCGAGCGTAAGGCTCCGCTGACGCAGCCCGAAGGCCTTCACCGGATCGATCCAACGCTCATAGATGCGCCCGAGGAGCTCCCCCCCGGCCACGTGCACCTGATAGTACAGCCCGCACGCTCCACACTCCACCAGCTCGTAGCGCCCGTCCTCCAGATACTCCGGCTCGAAGCACCCCTGCGGCGCGTAGAGGGCCTCCAGGTGCTCTCTGATCGGCGCCTCCAGGAGCCCGCAGGAGAACAGCGTCTCCCGCGCCTCCGCAGCGCAGGCCGGGCAGCGAGAGCGCTCGACAAGGTACCGGTGGGCCATCGGCGACGCCGCGCTCTACCACACCGCCCCGGGGCCCCGCCAGGGCGCCGCGGGCCATCAACCTCGACGAAGGCGCTCAAGCTCCTCGCGCAGGCGCGCGAGCTCGGCCTCGGCGGACTCCCTCGCGACGCGCTCGGCCGCGCGGGCAGCGTCCGCGGCCGCGCGGGCGGCGT
>JACRDB010000091.1 GCA_016218725.1 Deltaproteobacteria bacterium | reverse complement strand
GCGAGGAGGAGCCCGAGGGCCACGAGGCCGAGGGCGAGGTGTCCGCCGCGGGTGTCGTACCGCTGGGCGCGGCACTTACAGCCGTCGCCCGAGTAGACCACCCTGGGCCCGGCGTCCATGGGTGCGCCGGCGTCCGGCGGGATGCAGCCCCTGGCGCCGTCACACGCGGCGCAGTTGGTGGGCACGCTCACGCCGCCGTCGCGGCCGACGGGGACGCTCCCCGCGGGCCTCGGGGAGCAGGTGCCGCGCGTCCCCGGGAGCACGCAGCTCTCGCAGATGCCGTTGCACGCGGTGTTGCAGCACACGCCCTCCACGCACACCCCCGCGGCGCAGTCCTCGGTGCGCCCGCAGGGCTGCCCGAGGCCCACGTTGGGCACGCAGCGCCCCGCCTGGCAGTGGTGCGCCGCCACGCAGTGGCTGTCCATGGTGCAGGTGGTGCGACAAAGCGCCCCGTCGCAGGTGTACGTCCCGCACGACACCGGCATCCCGGGCGTACACCCCCCCATGCCGTCGCACACCCCCGCGGGGGTGGCCGAGCCCATGGAGCACATCCCCTCGCGGCACTGGGTCATCCCTCCCGGGAAGGCGCAGCCCGTTCGGTCGGTCCCGTCACACGCGCCGTTGCAGGGGGCCGTGCCCCCGCACGCGGTGCGCATCCCGTGGGGCATGCCCATGACCGGCGAGCAGGTGCCCGCCATGCCCGTCACGTCGCACGCCTCGCACTGGCCTGCGCAGGCGGTGTTGCAGCACACCCCGTCCACGCAGTTGCCCGAGAGGCACTGGTTGGCCATGGTACACATGCCCCCGTTGGGCCTGCGGGGCGTGCACATCCCGGCGTCGCAGAAGCTCCCCGGGGGGCACTGCGAGTCCATGGTGCACATCGCCAGGCACCCCCCCATGGGGCCGCAGCCCATGGGGCACATGCGCGTGGTGGCCGCGGCGCAGTTGCCCGCGCCGTCGCAGAAGCGCGCGCTGGTCTCCGTGCCCCCGGTGCAGCTCCCGGCGCCGCACATGGTCTCCATGCCCGCGTAGGTGCAGGCGTTGCGGGTGCGCCCGTCGCAGCTCCCGCCGCAGGCGCCGCTGCCGATGCAGGCCATGCGAGCGCCCCGGGGGGTGCCCATCACCGCCGTGCAGCGCCCGGCGGCGCCGGCCACGTCGCAGGCCTCGCACTGGCCCCCGCAGGCGGAGTCGCAGCACACCCCGTCCACGCAGAAGCCCGAGGCGCAGTCCGAGGCCGCCCGGCACATTTCCCCGGGCCTGCTCCGGGGGACGCACATGCCGTCCCGGCAGGTGTTGCCGGTGATGCAGTCGGCGTCCGAGGTGCAGCGGGTGAGGCACGCCGTGGGGCCGCACACGAAGGGCGCGCAGTCCGCGGTGCGGGCGGGGGTGCAGGCCCCCGCCCCGTCGCAGTTGGCGGCGAGGGTCGCCCGGCCCATGGTGCACGACGCCGCGGAGCACACCGTGGTGGTGTTCGGGAAGGTACACATCGTGCGGTTCATGCCGTCACAACGGCCGCCGCAGGTGGTGCCGAAGGCGGTGCAGCCCGTGCGAGGGGCCACGGGGTTGCCCACCGTGGGAGAGCACAGGCCCACCGCGCCGGCGTTGCGGCAGGACTCGCACTGCCCCGAGCAGGTGGCGTTGCAGCACACGCCCTCGGTGCAGATCCCCGAGGTGCACTGGGCGTTCATGGTGCAGGGGCGCCCGTTGCCCAGGGTGGTGCGGCAGGTGGGGTCGCCGCCCGCGGGGTCGCGGTTGCAGAACTGCCCGGCGAGGCAGTCGGCGTCCACCACGCACCCGCCGCGGTCGTTCACGATCACCACGCCGCGGCCCGGTCCAAGACCGCCGATGGAGTACACCCGGTTGAACGACGGCGGGTGGCGGTTGAAGTGCGAGTGCGTGAAGCACCCCCAGCGCAGGTCCGTGGCGATGGCGATGGTGGTCCCCGGGGGGGCGATGCCGAGGTGCACCAGGTGGGTGGCCCCGAAGGGCTCCAGCATCTGCCCGTCGGTGCACCCGTCGCCCTGGACCCGGAAGTCCCCGATGCCCTGGAGCCACGGGACCGGAGTGTCCAGCGCGGCGCCGGCGAAGATGCAGCCGGTGCTCACGAAGAGCCCCGTGCCGCTCCCGGAGGACACGTAGTAGTAGCTGTTGGTGGTGAACTTGCGCGACGCGCCGATGTGGAAGTCCGAGTCCGAGCCGATGATCTCGAAGTGACCCGTGATGGCCGCGGACCACACGAGCCGCGTGTCCGTGGCGGCCTGGTAGGTGGCCGCGCTGCCGCCGCAGTTGGACCCGTCGATCCACAGGGCGTTGTACCGGGCGAAGTCCGCCGTGGTCAGGGAGCGCCACATGGCGTCCGTGGCCAGGGTGAACACCGGCCGGTCCGGCCCCGTGGTGATGGCCGTCCGGAGGAAGTCAATGCTCCTCGTCCCCCCCGACTGGTACACCAGCACCGTGCGCTGGGCGCTCGCGGGCGCCGCCAGCAGCAGCGCCGCGCCCAGCCACAGTCCGAAAGCAAGCAGCCGTTTCATCGTCAGAGCCTCCCGTGTTCCCTCGGACGGAGGGGTGCCATTCGAGTACGTCCATGGTACCCCGTTGGATCGTGCCGCGGAAGCCAGAATACCCACCGCCCGCGCCCGAGGCCCCCCTGGGGCGCTCCCCGTGAACGACCGCGGGCCCGTGGTGCGCTGGGTGCTCCTCACGGCCATCCTGGTGGCCGCGGGTTTCCTCGGGTGGTGGACCTGGCAGACCACCAACGCCCTGGAGAGCCTGGGCGAGCGCTCGGTCATCGAGTCCACCGCCCTCCTGGTCCGGGAGAAGCTCGACCGCGTCGAGCAGCTTATCATTACGGGCGACAACGCCGCCCTGCCCATGGTGGACCCGGAGGACCTGGAGGCCCTGGCCTCCCGGTGGCCGGACGAGGCCCCTCGGATCTCCCCCACGGTGCGTAGCGTGCTTGTGCTCGACGACGCCCAGCGGATCGTCCGCCACGTGTCCCGGGCGCCCCCGGGGGAGGCCGAGCGCTTCCGCCGGTGGTTTGGCGGGGCCCTCCGGGCGGAGCTCAACCTGGCCTCGGAGCCCCTGGAGGGCCACCGCCACTGGCACGGCACCCTGGACGGCACCCCCGCCATGGTTTCGTATTTCGCCCGCGAGCGCGCCGGGAGGCGTTACTATGTGGTATTGGAGTCGGACCTGGAGCACCTGCGGCGGGTGGTGCTGCCGTCCCTCTTCGACGACCCCCTGGCCCGAGGGCGCTTCAACATCACCGACGAGAACAACCGGCTGGTGTACGGCCGGAGCCTCGCCAACGCCGGGGACTTCCTGGTGTCCGCCCGCTTCCCTACCACGCTCTACAAATGGCGCATGGCCGCCGCCCCCAGGGCCGCCCCGGAGCTGGAGGCCCGCGCCAGGAAGCGCCGGGTGGCCGAGGGCGGCTACGTGGGCCTCTCGCTCCTGGTGATCCTCGCCGGGGTGGCCTTCCTGGTGTACGGCGCCCGCGAACAGGAGCGCCTGAACCGCCTGAAGAGCGATTTCATCGCCACCGTGTCCCACGAGCTCAAGACCCCGCTGTCGCTCATCAAGATGTTCGGCGAGCTGCTCTCCACGGACCGCGTGCCCTCCCCCGAGAAGCGCAGGCAGTACCTGGACATCATCGTGCGCGAGAGCGAGCGGCTCACCGGGCTCATCGAGAACGTGCTGGACTTCGCCCGGGTCGAGCGGGGCCGGGCCTCCTACGAGTTCGCCGAGGCCCGGCTCGCGGAGGTGGTCGCCCGCGGGGTGGAGCTCTTTCGGTATCGGGTGGACCTCGGGGGGCCCACGCTGGTCACGCACCTGGACCCCGAGCTGCCCCCGGTGCGCATGGACGAAAGAGCCCTGCAGCTCGCGCTCTTCAACCTCCTGGACAACGCCGTGAAGTACGCCCGCGGCACCCCGGAGGTGGTGGTCCGCGTGCGCCGGGACGGGCGCCTCGCGGTCCTCGAGGTGGAGGACCACGGCCCGGGCATCGACCCGGAGGACGCCCGGAGGGTCTTCGAGCGCTTCTACCGCGGGCGCCTGGGCCGCGAGGGCGACGCCCGGGGCTCGGGCATCGGCCTGGCCCTGGTCAAGCACATCGCCCGCGCCCACGGCGGGGACGTGACGGTCCACCCGGCCCCCGAGGGCGGCGCGCTCTTCCGACTCACCCTCCCGCTCGGTTAGCGCCCGGGCGGGTTGTCGTTGGTGAGCACCGCGCGGAGCGAGGCCCCGGCGTCCATCCCGCCGGTGCCCCACACGTACAGCGTGTGGGCCTCGCTCGCGGTCACGGTGCCGCGCAGGTCCGTGGCGAGCACCCTGCCGCCCTCGCTGGCCCTCACGGTGAACGACCGCGCCCCGGCTCGCACCCTCCGGAAGCCCGTAGGCTCGAAGAAATAGAGGTTCAGCGCCACGTCCGTGCCGCCCTCGGAGACGTCCACCGGGAGGTCCTCGGGGATCACGGAGATCAACCGCACGAGCCCGTTGGCCGTGTCCGCCGTGCGCATCGGCACGTCCGTCACCCTCCACAGCCGACGGTTGTTGAGCCGCATCGGGTCCCCGTCGGGCCGCCCGGCGAAGACCACCGTGCAGCCCGAGCGGAAGTACACGTCCCCGGTGATCCGGTCCGCCAGCCTGGGCCCCGCGTCGGCGAACTCGTCCACGTCGGGGATCAGCACGTCGGGCATCGGGCCCCCGGGGCCCCCGTCCAGGAGCGCCCCGCCGTCCCCGAGGCCCCCGTCGGTCACCACCACCGGGGTCGCGCCAGGGGCTCCCCGCACGTCAATGAAATACGAAACGGGCAGCGTCGGGATGTACCCGCTGGACTCACCCTCGCGCACCACCGCTTCGATGTAGGAGCTGACAAAGCCCGGCTGGCTGGTGGCCAGGAAGCGCACGGTGCCAGTCCCCGGCGCCAGGTTCAGGAACCGGATGTAGCCCGTCAGCGAAACCGGCCCGGTGTCCTCGGCGTCGGACCCGGAGGGGCCATCGTCGACCCCGGTGTCCTCGGGCGGCACGTCCACCGGCACCGGGGCGTCCGACGCGTCCATCCCGGGGCGCTCGGCGTCCTGCGTCGGCGCGTCGCTCCGAGGCTCCTCCGGGGTGTCCACGGCGTCCGGAGCGTCCGCGGTGGCCTCCAGGGAGTCCGCCGCGCCGGTGTCCGAGGGCGGCGCCGGAGGCCGCTGGGCGCATGCCTGGAACACCACCAGAAGCAACCCCCACCCGACGATGCCCGACCTGCGCATAAGCACTCTCTCCTGCGGAGCGCCCTCGGGGACCCCGCACCGCGGCACGATGTCCCGACAATGACACAATCCCGCAGGTCTGCTATCGCCCAGACGATCCGATGAGCCGCAACGAGCCCGACGAGGCGCGGGCCCCCTTCGCCTTCCTGGCGGACCTGCACGGCAACCTCCTGGCCCTGGACGCCGTCCTCCAGGAGCTCCGGGACCGGGACGTGGGCTCGATCTTCGTCGCCGGGGACCTGCTCTTCCCCGGCCCGGACCCGGTGGGCGTCTGGAAGCGCCTCCAGGAGGTCGGGGCCCGCTGCGTCCGAGGGAGCTCCGACCTGGCCCTCGCCCGGGTGGAGCCCGGCTCCCTGCGCCCCGCGTCCGAGGCCGAGGGCGCGCGCCTCGAGCGCTTCCGCGCCACCCGCGAGGCCCTCGGCGACCTCGTGCTCGCCAGGCTCCGGAGGCTCCCCCAGGCGCTGCGCCTGACGCTCCCGGGACCCGTGGAGCTCACGGTCCTCCACGGGTCTCCCACGGACCCCTACACGGACCTGAACGCCTCGGACTCCGACGAGGAGCTCGAAGCGCTTCTCGGTCCCGACCCTGGCGACGTTGTAGTCTGTGGTGGGAGCCACACCCCGTTCCTCCGACAGGTCGGTGATGTACAGGTGGTGGGCCTGGGGTCCGTGGGGGAAGCGCCCGAGGGGAGGGTGGCGCATTTTACCCTGCTGGGCCTTGGGGGGGTGTTCGAGCACCTGTGGGTGCCCTGGTAGGGGGTGCAAGGCGCCCCCGGGGGGGTGTACGCTCACGGGTGGTGGAGGGCACCATGGACATCGTGGAGGCATTCAACGGCGTCAAGGTCTTCTCGGCGACGACCGCGAACGATCGGGAGGACCTAGGGGGGCGGATCAGCCACTGGCTGGCGGCGCACCCGACCTGGACGGTCACGGACAAGGTGGTGAGGCAGTCCAGCGACGACGCCTACCACTGCATCACGGTGGTGCTGTTCTACCGAGATCCAGCGGTGACCGCCAAGACCTGAGCGTTTTCCTTCATCGAAACTGGAACCCCCTGAGGAGACCCGCTGTCGGATCCCCCAGCCGCGCAACACGCACCGCGGCCCGCGACCCAGGAGGTCCACCATGAGCACCCCCCGCCCCGCCTCGCTCCCTCTCGGCGACGAGGTTCTTTACCAGCTTGTCAAGCGCGCGGACATGAACCCCTCGGAGGTCGAGGACGCCGGGCGCCAGGCGGTCGAGGTGCTGGTGCTCTGGCAGCGCGCGGTGCTCCAGGTGGGCCACCTGTCGGACGCCCAGGGCTTCACCCTGGTCACCCGCGACGAGGCCCCCGCGAGCGCGAAGCCCTCTGCGGCGGGCGTGCTGGTCGGCGCCGCGGCGCTGCTGGCGGGCGCCGCGACGGCGAACGCGCCGGTGGCCGCGGCGGGCGCCCTGGCCGCCGCGGGCGCGCTGGGCTACGGGATGGCGCGCCAGCAGCGCGCCGAGCGCGCCCGGACGGACCTCTCGCGCTTCACCGTGGACGGCGCCATGCTGGGCCGGGACGCGCTGCCGGTGGTGGTCCGCCACGCGGACGGCGCGCGCTTCGTGTTCCCCGCGGACGCCGAGGGGGAGGTCACCCTGGACGGCGCCTCGCGCTCGCTCCGGGAGCTGGTTGGCTCCGGCGTCGCGACCCCGTCGTCCGAGGTCCCCGGGGCCTTCGAGGTCGGCCTGCGCGACGGCGGGCGCTACCGCCTGGAGGTCGCGGGCCTCACGGTGCAGGCGCGGGTGGTGGCGGGCGCTCGCCCGGTGGCCTCGGGCCCTCGGATGGACCGCTCCATCGCCTCGGCGGCCCTCGGGGCCCTGTGCCTGGTGGGCTCGGCCCTCGGGGCGCTGCACCTGTCCGCCGCGGACGACGCCCGGCTCAACAACGACGACCCGGAGCTGCGCCTCGCGGAGCTGCGGGACTTCGTCGCCCGCAACCGCGAGCTGGTGACGCCCGCCCCGGCGAGCGCGGCCCCCGCCGAGGGCGCTGCGGCGTCGGCCCCGCAGGGTCCTTCAGGCCAGGCGGGTCGGCCGGACACCCACGCCCAGGGGCGCCAGACCTTCCGACCCCGGACGCCTCCGCGGGAGCCCCAGCGCACGGCCCGGGAGAACGTGGCTTCCACGGGGATTCTCGCCGGGCTGCTCCCGGCGACGGGGCGCCAGGGTGCCTTTGACAACCTCCTGCCCAGCGGCCGTGACGCCCAGGACCACATCGGCACCACGGACGGTCGGCTCCCGGGCGAAGGCGAAGGCGTCTGGGGCTTCGCGCCCGTGGGCCCTGGCCGGGGCGCCGACGGTGACGGGCGGGACGTGATCCGCGTGGGCACCATCGACACGGTGAGCCGCACCTGCCCGCTAGGGGAGACGTGCCATTACGGCAGCACCCACGGGGTCTTCCACCCGACCGAGCGGCCGAGCGGGTATCGCCTGCCCCGCCCGGGCAACCCGGAGGTCGTGGGCGTCCCCCCGGAGGTGATCCGCCGGGTCGTGCAGCGCAACCTCGGGGCCGTGAACCACTGCTACCAGCAGGGCCTCGGGCAGGACCCCTCGCTGCAGGGTCGGGTGAGCGTGCGCTTCGTGATCGACCCCCGGGGGGCGGTCATCGAGAGCGCGGTGCGCGACACCACGCTCTCCAGCCCGGCCGTGGGCCAGTGCATCGCCGACGCGGTGCGGCGGCTCAGCTTCCCGATGCCCGCCGACGCCGGGGTGGTGCGCGTGACCTACCCCTTCACCCTCCTGCCCGCGGACCGGTAGAAGATTCCGGCCAGGGTGTGCTAAGGTGGCAGGCGCCCGGAGTGTCCACTCTCCCTCCGGGCGCTTTGTGAGGCGACACCATGGCTGAAGATCCGTTGACAATCCACGCCCGCCAGCGCGTCGGCCGCGTGCTGCGGGGCAAGTGGACCCTCGACCGCCTGATCGGCGTGGGCGGCATGGCGGCGGTGTACGCCGCCACCCACCGCAACGGCTCCAAGGTCGCCATCAAGCTCCTGCACCCGACCTTGATGTTCGACACCAATTTCGCCCACCGATTGATCCAGGAAGGCTACGTCGCCAACAAGATCGAGCACCCCGCCTCGGTCAAGGTCTTCGACGACGACAGCGACGAGGCCGACGGCGCCGTCTTCCTGGTGATGGAGCTCCTGGAGGGCATGACCCTCTCGGCGCTGCGGCGCAAGCGCAAGAGCTTCGAGCCCCTGGAGGCCCTGAAGCTCATGATGCCGCCCATGGAGGCCCTGGCCGTGGCCCACCAGCGCGGGATCATCCACCGGGACATCAAGCCCGAGAACCTCTTCGCCACCAAGGACGGCATGGTCAAGATCCTGGACTTCGGCATCTCCAAGATGTCCGACGGGTCCAGCATGACCGCCACGCGCACGGGCATGGTCGTGGGCTCGCCGGCGTACATGTCCCCGGAGCAGGCCCTCGGGAAGGTCAACGCCGTGGGCTCCGCCACGGACGTGTACGCCATCGGGGCCACGCTCTTCGCGCTCCTGACCGGGTCCACGCCCCACGCCGGCGAGAGCACCCAGGAGATGATCGTGATGGTGGCCACGCAGCCCGCGCGGCTCATCTCCACGGTGAAGCCCGACCTGAACCCGGTGATCGCCCGGGTGATCGACAAGTCCCTCTCCTACGAGCCCGCCAACCGGTACCCCGACGCCGGGGCCATGCTCCAGGCCGTGCGCGACGCCGTCGCCGAGGTCGAGGGCGGTCGCGCCCTGCCCACCTTCGCCGACGACGACGACGAGGGCGAGACCAAGGTCAACCCCGCCATGCAGCCCGGCGCCATGGCCGACCAAGCCGACCAGGCCGACGCCGAGGAGAAGGCGCCGGAGCCCGCCGCCCCGGTGCTCCCCGCCGCGGGCATGAACCGCGTGGGCAACCGCCCGCCCTCGGGCGCCCACAAGGCCGCGGGCGGCGCTCCGCCGTCGCCCCCCAACAAGCTCCGGCCGCCCACCATGGCCCCCACCGGCGCGCCCAGCTTCGGCGCGGCCTTCGCCCCGCAACCCGCGGCGCCCCAGGCCCAGGCCACGCCTCCGCAACCCGCGCCGCTCCCGCCCACGCTCGCCCCGCCGGCGCACCCCGCCCAGGACTCGCCGCCTGCGCAACCCCTGGCCGCCACCATGGCCATGGAGATGCCCCCCGGGGGCCTGCCCTTGATGCCCACCGGCCAGCGCCCGGTGGCCTCCACCACGGGCCCGCAGAGTCCCCCGCAGGGCTTTGGCCCGCAGGGCTTCGGCCCGCCTGGGATGAACCCCCCGCTGGACCCGCCGGGGTCCAGCTCGGGCCAGCGCCCCGGCGTGGCCACCGGCATGAGCTGGAGCGCCCCGCCCGACGAGGTGCCTCCCGTGGCGCCCTCGAAGCCCCGTAGGGTCGGGCTCTTCGCCGCCGTGGGCGTCGTCGGGCTCCTGGCCGTGGGTGGCCTCGCCGCTTCGCTCTCCGGCGGAGGCAGCGGGGACAACCCCGAGCCCACCACCGCCCCAAGGCCCGCCGCGACGCCCCCGCGTACGCCCGCCGGTACACCCCCTGGCTCATCCCCAAGAGCCACTCCCCCCGGGACTCCGCCGGGTACCGCCCTCGGCCATGGCACGCCCGAGTCCCTCGCGCCCAGGACCCCTCCAGTGGCGCCTCCCAACAACGCCAGGCCCACGCCCCCCGCCAACAACCCCACGGCGAACACACAGCCCCCGGCCGTGCGTACACCTCCGCCTACGACCACACAGACACCTACACCACCCTCCACGCCTACACCTCCTACCACCCTGGCACACCCCACACCCCCCACCCCACCGGTGGTGACGCCGCCCACTGCGCCGCCGACGGCGCGGGGGGATGACCGCGGGGGGGACCGGGAGCGCCGTAGGCCGAGGGAGCGTCGCCGCGGGACTTCTTCCAACCCGCTCGGGTATTGAGCTACAAGGGAAGCATGAGGGTTGTGAGCGTGATCCTGGCCGCCTCGCTGGCGGCGAGCCAGGGGTGGAGCCAGCCGGTACCGACACCGACACCGACGCCCGCGGGGGTGCCGACCCAGGCGGACCGGGACGCCGCCCGGAGGCTGGCGCTGGAGGGCGTCCAGGCCTTTGACCGCGCGGACTGGGCGACGGTGATCGCCCGCTTCGAATCGGCGGAGCAACGCTTCCACGCGCCGATTCACCTACGGTACCTGGCGGTGGCGTACGAGCGCTCGTCGCGGCTCCTGGAGTCCGCCCGTTTCTGGGAGCGGCTCGCGCAGGAGAGCCTCGCGGCGGACGCGCCGGCGCCCTTCCGGGACGCCGTCGCGGAGGCCCAGAGGGAGCTCCCGAGGGTCCTGGCCCGGGTGGGCAGGGTGGTGGTGGAGCTCGCCAACGCGCCACCCGACGCCACCGTGGAGCTCGATGGGCAGCCCGCCCCGACGGCCCTCCAGGGTCCCACGCTGGTGGAGCCCGGCGCCCACACGGTGCTGGCCCGGGCCTCCGGCAGGCCCGAGGTGCGCCGCACGGTGGACGTCGCCGCGGGGGCCACGGAGCGGGTCTCGCTGGTGTTCGAAGCGGCGGTCACGGCCCCGTCGGGGCCGGCGGTCCCGGAGGGGCCCCGGACGACCACGGTGCTGCGCCCCAACCCCTTGCGCACCGTGGGGCTCGTGGTGGGCGGGGTGGGTGTCGTCACGGTCCTGGGTGGAGTGATCACCGGCGTCCTCGCCCAGGGAGCCTTCAGTGACCTGGAGCAGCGCTGCCCAGGGATGCGCTGCCCCACGCAGGCGGACCTGGACATGCGCAGCGGGGTCGATGGCCTGGCGGGTCTCACCACCGCCCTCCTGGTCTCCGGCGGGGTCCTGGCCGCCGCGGGGGTGGTGCTCTTCGCGGTGTCCACCCCGAGGGTGGAGCGGGTCCAGGTGACCACCACGGGCACCGGGCTCAACCTCCGGGTGACCTTCTAGAGCGCTCCGGTGACGCTTGACACGGGGGGGAGCCTTCCGTACCCTCCGCGCTCCCTCCGGGCCAGCGCCCGATCATCAGAGAGCCTTTGGGAATGAACGGTACATTCAGCGCGAAGCCCGCGGAGGTGACCCGGGCATGGTTCCATGTAGACGCCTCGGGCCGCACCCTCGGCCGCCTTGCCAGTGACATCGCGCGGGTCTTGCGCGGCAAGCACAAGGCCGTGTTCACCACCCACGTGGACACCGGCGATTTTGTGATCGTCACCAACGTGGAGAAGATCGGCCTCACCGGCAACAAGCTCGAGGACAAGAAGTATTACCGCTTCTCCGGGCACACCGGCGGGCTGCGCGCGCGCAGCGCAGGGCAGCTCGTGGAGAGCGCGCCGGAGCGCGTGCTGGAGCTCGCGGTCAAGGGCATGCTGCCCAAGAGCTCCCTCGGGCGGGACATGCTGAAGAAGCTCAAGGTGTACCGCGGCGCGGAGCACCCCCACGCCGCGCAGCAGCCCCGGAGCCTCCCGGAGAAGTTCTGACCCTCAGCCCCTTTGGCCCCGTAGCACAGGCACACACCCCAAGAGACCTTCGAGACGCTCATGAGCACCGCGACGCAGACTGACCGACACTACGCCACCGGCAAGCGCAAGACCGCCGTGGCCAGGGTGTACCTCCGCCCGGGGTCCGGCACCATCCTGGTGAACACCCGGCCCTATGAACAGTACTTCCCGCGGCAGGCCTCGCAGCTCCTGCTGCTCCAGCCCTTCGAGCTGGTGGACGTGCTCGGGCGCTACGACGTGGAGGCCAACGTCGCCGGCGGGGGCCTCGCGGCCCAGGCGGACGCGGTGCGCTTCGGGATCGCCCGGGCCCTCACCGTGGCCGACGCGGAGCGCCGCACGCCCCTGAAGCGCGCGGGCCTGCTCACCAGCGACGCGCGCAAGAAGGAGCGCAAGAAGTACGGCCAGCCCGGCGCCCGCAAGCGCTTCCAGTACTCCAAGCGCTAGAGCGCCCTCCCCTCGCCGGGGCGTGGTCACGCCCCACCGTCCCACGCCATGGACCAGACCCGCGTCGCCATCGTCGGAGCCACCGGGTACACGGGCGCCGAGCTGCTGCGCCTGCTCCTCGGCCACCGTCACGTAGAGGTCACGCTGCTCTCCGCGCGGGAGAAGCTCGTGCCCCGGGTGGGCGACGCGCTGCCGCACCTGCGGGGGGTGTGCGCCCTGCCCGTGGAGCCCTTTGACCCCGACCGGGTGGCCGCCGCGGCGGACGTGGCCTTCTGCGCGCTGCCCCACGGGGCCTCCGCGGGGTGCGTCAGGGCCCTGCGCCAGCGGGGCGTGACCGTGCTCGATCTCTCCGCGGACCTGCGCCTCCGGGACCCCGAGGAGCACCGGCGCTGGTATGGCCACGACGAGGCCCCGGAGCTCCGCTCGGAGGCCGTCTACGGCCTGCCGGAGCTGCACCGCGAGGCCCTCCGCCAGGCGAAGCTCGTGGCCGTCCCCGGGTGCTACCCCACGGCCTCGGCGCTGCCGCTCCTGCCGCTCCTGCACGGGGCCCTGGTGCGCACGGATGACGTGGTCGTCCACGCCCTCTCGGGGGTCTCCGGCGCCGGGCGCTCACCCTCGGCCAGCACGCACTTCTCCGAGACCGCCGAGGGCGTCCGGCCCTACAAGGTCGCAGGCGTACATCGCCATACACCGGAGCTGGAGCAGATCCTTTCCTTTGTGGCGGGGGCCAGGGTGATGGTTACATTTACTCCTACGCTGGTGCCCATGACCCGCGGGATCCTGGCCACGGTGTACCTGCGCCCCACGGGAGAGGTCACCGCGGAGGCCCTGGTGGCCTCGGCGCGGCGCTACTACGAGGCCTCCCCCTCGGTGGTGGTGCTGGACCCCGGGGCGCTGCCCGATACGCTCTGGGTGCGGGGGACCAACCGGGCTCTGGTGTCCTACGCGGTGGACGCGCGGAGCGGGCGGGTGCTGGCCTTCGGGGCGCTGGACAACCTCGTCAAGGGCGCCGCCGGGCAGGCGGTGCAGTGCATGAACCTCCTGCGGGGCTACGACGAGGCCGAGGGCCTCGGGGGCGCGGCGCTGTTCCCGTAGCGGGCGGTGCTATCCTCCGCGGTCCATGGATCGGCCGCCGCGGCGACGCTCACCCTCACCGCCCTCCGGTCCGCCGGGCGCGAGCGGGCGGGTGCTCGTGGTGTGGAAGCGCAGCGCGTACGACATCTACGTGCGGCAGCACCGCTCCGAGCGGGTGCAGGCCCTCCTGGACCGCAACGACCCGACGGTGGCGAGGCTCCTGCGCGCCGACCAGGACCACGCCCGCACGCTGGAGGAGGTGCACCGCGCGGTAGCCTCCCTGGGCCTCCGGGGCTCCTTCCGGGCGAGGGACCGCGTCGGGGACACGACGGGCTTTGACCTCGTGGTGTGCGTGGGCGGCGACGGGACGCTCCTGGCGGTGAGCCACGCCGTCGGGGACACGCCGGTGCTCGGGATCAACTCCGCCCCGCAGGACTCCGTGGGCTACCTCTGCGGCGGGCGCGCAGGCGATGTCGAGCGCTGCCTCGCCGGGGCCCTGGACGGCTCGCTGCCGACCACCCGGGTGGCGCGCATGCGCGTGCTGGTGGACGGCCGCGTGGCCCACGCCCGGGTCCTGAACGACGTGCTGTTCTGCCACCCGAACCCCGCGATGACCTCGCGGTACCTGCTCTCCTGGAGGGGCACCTCCGAGGAGCACAAGTCCTCGGGCCTGTGGGTCGCCACGGCTGTGGGGAGCACCGCGGCGATACGCTACGCCGGCGGGCGGGTGCTCCCGCTGCGCAGCCGCGCAGTACAGTTCGTCACCCGCGAGCTCTACGATCTGGGAGGGCTCCTTCGGCGCGGCGGCATCGTGCGACCGAGGGACCGCTTCGAGCTCCGGAACAAGATGCGCGAGGCGCGGCTCTACGTGGACGGCGCGCGGATCGTGGTGCCCGTGCAGATGGGCGAGTGCGTCCAGGTGGACGTGGACGCCGAGCCCCTGGGCCTGGTGGGCGTGGCGGGCAAGGCCCGCCCGAGGTAGGCCCCGCTCAGTGTCCCCGGCGGTGGCGCCGACCGCCGGAGCCCCCGCCGTGGCGGCGACCGTGGCGGCCTCCGCCCTGGGCCGCGGCGCCCTCGGTGATGATGAAGTCCACCCGGCGGTTCTGCGCGCGGGCCTCCTCGGAGTCGCCCTGGGCGATGGGCCGCGTGGCGCCGAAGCCCTCGGTGCTGAGCCTGCGGCGCTGGATCCCGTGGGCGCGCAGGTAGCTCTCCACGGCGCGGGCGCGGTCCCGCGAGAGGTCCATGTTGTGGTCCTCGGTGCCGGCGTTGTCGGTGTGCCCCTCGATGCGCACGGCGCGCAGCTCCGGGTGCTCCCGCAGCACGGTCACCACCTGGTCGAGGATCGGGAAGGAGCGCTCCTCGATGGTGGCCTGGTCCAGCGCGAAGAACACCCGCTGGTTGATGGAGATGCGGTTCTCGACCACCACCGCCACCGGCGGCGCCTCGTCCGGGCAGCCGTCTTCGTCCTGGTGCTGGTTCATGGTCTCGGGCTGGTCGCGGCACTGGTCCGCGAGGTCCGGGATGCCGTCGTGGTCGTTGTCCAGGTCCGGGCAGCCGTCGGTGTCCTCGAAGTTGTCCCGGTCCTCGGCCTCGTCGGGGCAGCGGTCCACGTCGTCGGTGAGGGTGTCATTGTCGCGATCGCCCGCGGGGCACCCCGCGCGGGCGGGGTCCGGGTGGTCGCCCCGGGGCTGGTCCGGGCACTGGTCCTCCGGGTCCAGCACCGTGTCGTTGTCACGGTCCCCGACGGGGCACCCGGGCCGCGACGCGTCCGGCCTGGGGCCCGCGGGGATGGTCACGCACTGGTCCTGAGGGTCCAGCACCCCGTCCCCGTCGGTGTCCGGCGGCGGCGGCGGCGGCGCCTCCTCCAGGAGCCACCCGCGGTACCCGAAGGTGAGCCCCGCGGAGGCGAAATGGAAGGTCCCGCGCGTCTCCCCGCGGTCGGTCACCTGCAGCGTGTCCGAGTCCGCCGCCAGCACCAGCCCGTACCGCACGGTCAGCCCCACCTCCAGGTGCGCGCCCAGCGGGAAGAGCCAGCCGGCGCCAACGCCCGCGTAGAAGCGCGAGCGCGCCTCCTGGCCCGTGCCCGAGTAGCCCGCCTCGGGCTGCAGGAGCAGCCTCCCGAGGCCGGCGGACAAGGTAGGACTGATGGTTACACCGCCCCCGATGGCGGTCAGGGACCCACTCTCAATCCGCGCCACGTCCTGCGTAGGCCAGGCCCAGTAGGCGCCGAGGAGGTGGATGTTGAGCGGGCCCGCGATGCGCAGGGCGGGCCGGAGGCTCCCGTGGAACCCGAGGCCGTAGTCCGTCGCCTGGGGCTCCGCGAGGGGCAATCCCACGCCGCCCTCGACGTGCACCGAGAGGCGCTCCAGGAATTGGGCGTGGCCCACGCCGGGGAGCGCGAGGAGCGCCGCCAGGAGGGCCTTGCGAGGGGGCGTGCGCCGGAGGAAGGAGGGGGTGCTTCGCATGGCGGCAGTATCACCCGGACCCGGGGACCGCACCTACAAAATCCGACGCCCCGGCGGGGATGTCGAAGAGGGCGCCAGATGGCTCCGGGGATGGTACCTTAGGAGGTAGATGTCGTCCTTTCGCACTCTTACGGGTCTGGCCCTCGCGCTCCTGGCCGCGTGCGCCCTGCGACACCCCTCCACCGTCGGCGACGCCGCCGCGGAGGCCGCGGACACCGGAGCTCCAGACCGGGCGGACTCCGCTGCGGACGCCGCGGACACCATGGACACGCCGGAGGTGCCGACGGACGCGGGCCCCTGCGGGATGGTGGGGCAGCGCTGCTGCATGCCCACCCCTCGGGACGGCGGCGCCGGGATGGACGGAGGGATGGACGGGGGGGGGGAGCGGCCCTGCCAGGCGGGGCTCGTGTGCTCCGGCGGGATGTGCAGCCCCTGCCCCCCCGGGAGCGCCGAGTGCGGGGGCGTGTGCACCAACACCACCAGCGCCATGAACTGCGGCCGCTGCGGCAACGCCTGCGGGCCGGGCCAGGACTGCGTCACCGCGGACGGCGGGGTCACCTGCCGGATCATCTGCCCGCCCATGCAGACCCTCTGCGGGATGAGCTGCGTCACCGTGGCCACGGACGTGATGAACTGCGGCCGCTGCGGCAACGCATGCTCCTTCCCCAACGCCACGGCGGTGTGCGCGGCCGGCACCTGCGCCCTCGGGGCATGCCTCACGGGCTTCGCGGACTGCGACATGAACCCCGCCAACGGCTGCGAGGCGGACACGCGCTCCAGCGCCACCCACTGCGGACGCTGCGGGAACGCCTGCACCTTCGCCAACGCCATGGCCTCGTGCACCCGCGGGGTGTGCGCCCTGGGCCCCTGCACCGGGCGCTTCGCGGACTGTGACCTGAACGCCGCAAACGGCTGCGAGACCAACATCGACAGCAACGCGCTGCACTGCTCGGGCTGTGGGGTCATGTGCTCCACGGTGGGTGGGACCCCCAGCTGCGCCCGGGGCATGTGCAGCACCACGGTGTGCATGAGCGGGAGGGGCAACTGCAACGGGATGGCCACGGACGGCTGCGAGGTGGACCTGAACACCAGCGTCAGCAACTGCGGCACCTGCGGCAACGCGTGCTCCTTCCCGCGGGCGGCGGCGGCCTGCGCGGCGGGGGCATGCGCCCTCGGGTCCTGCGAGGCGGGCTTCCAGAACTGCAACGCCATGCCCGCGGACGGCTGCGAGACCAACATCACCAACGACCCGGCCAACTGCGGGGCCTGCCGCACGGTGTGCAGCTTCCCGAACGCGTCGGCCAACTGCGCCATGGCCCGGTGCTCCCTCGGGGCGTGCAGCGCGGGCTTCCAGAACTGCAACGCGAGCGCCGTGGACGGCTGCGAGGTGAACACCCTGGCGGACGCGAACAACTGCGGCGGGTGCGGCACCCGGTGCTCCTTCCCCAACGCGGCGGCGCGGTGCGACGCGGGCACCTGCCGGCTGGGCACCTGCAACGCGGGCTTCGCGGACTGTGACGGCGTGGCGGCCAACGGCTGCGAGGTGAACCTGGGCACGGACGCGAGCAACTGCGGGACGTGCCGGAACGTCTGCGTGGTGGCCAACGGCACCGCCGCGTGCGCCGCGGGCGCGTGCGCCGTGGGGGCCTGCAACACGGGCTTCGGGGACTGCGACACGAACCCCGCCAACGGCTGCGAGACGGACACCCGCAGCACGGTGACCCACTGCGGACGCTGCGGCAACGGGTGCTCCTTCGCCAACGCCTCGGCGAGCTGCGCGGCCAGCGCGTGCGTGCTGGGCGCGTGCAACGCGAACTTCGCCAACTGCGACAGCATGGCCGGCAACGGCTGCGAGACGGACCTGCGCACGACCTCCAACTGCGGCCGCTGCGGCATGGCCTGCCGGGCGCTGGAGGTGTGCGACATGGGCACCTGCTCCCTGCGCTGCCCCGAGGGGCAGACGGCCTGCTCCGGGGCCTGCGTCTTCCTGGACCGGGACCCGCTCAACTGCGGGGCCTGCGGCACCGCGTGCCCGAGCCGCAACGGCATCGCCGTGTGCTCGGCCCGGGCGTGCTCGATCCTCTGCAACAGCGGCTTCGACAACTGCGACGGGATGCTCTCCAACGGGTGCGAGACGGACCTGCGCACCACCGTGGCCCACTGCGGGCGCTGCGGCAACGCGTGCTCCTTCGCCAACGCCTCGGCGGTGTGCTCCAGCAGCACCTGCTCCCTGGGGGCGTGCAACACCGGCTTCGGCAACTGCGACATGATGGCCGGCAACGGCTGCGAGACCAACACCCGCACGGTTTCCAACTGCGGCCGCTGCGGGGACGTCTGCGGCAACCAGAACGCCACCCCCGCCTGCCTGGGCTCCGGGATGTGCGACATCACCTGCAACACCGGCTTCCTCGACTGCAACACGGACGCCCCGGACGGCTGCGAGGTCAACGGCCGGACGCTCACCAACTGCGGCGCCTGCGGGCGCGCCTGCGCGCCCGCCAACGCCACGGGGACCTGCGCCACGGGCACCTGCGCCATCGCGAGCTGCAACAGCAACTTCGGCAACTGCAACACCAGCGTCACCGACGGGTGCGAGACGGACCAGCGGACCAGCAACGCGCACTGCGGCGGCTGCGGCCAGGCCTGCACGACGCCCACGGGCACCATGAGCAACACGTGCACCGCGGGGGTGTGCGTGCCCGTGTGCGCCACGGGCTTCCGGGACTGCGACGGGAACCCGCGCAACGGCTGCGAGACCGACGTGCGCACCAGCAACACCCACTGCGGCGCCTGCGGCGTGGCCTGCACCACGCCCACCGGGACCACCACCAACAACTGCACGGCGGGGGCGTGCGTCCCGTCCTGCGCGACGAACCGCGGCAACTGCGACGGCAACGGCGCCAACGGCTGTGAGGCGGACCTGACCACCAGCGCCACCTGCGGCGGCTGCGGCACCATGTGCACCTCCACGCAGGCCTGCGTGAACATGGCCGGGACCTACTCCTGCTCGGCCACCTGCGGTGAGCTTGGCCTGGTGTGCTGCGACCCGGGGGCCACCTGCACCGGCGGCGGGCTCACCTGTAGCATGCACATGGGCGCCAGCCGCTGCTGCGGCGGGGCCACGCCCATCAACTGCTCCGGGAGCTGCGTCAACACCACCACGGACGCGTCCAACTGCAGCGCCTGCGGGATCGCCTGCACCCGCCCCGCGGGCACCACCGCGAACACCTGCGCCGGCAGCATGTGCACGCCCACCTGCGCCGCCACGCACGGAAACTGCGACTCCAACGGCGTCAACGGCTGCGAGGTGGACCTGCGGATCACCCCGGCGCACTGCGGCGGCTGCGGCATGATGTGCCAGACCAACGTGGGCACCTCCGCCAACACCTGCGGGGGCGCCGTGTGCAGCCCCACCTGCGTGGACAGCTACGGCGACTGCGACACGAGCCGCCTGAACGGCTGCGAGGTGAGGCTCAACACGGACACCCGCTGCGGCGGGTGCTCCACCATGTGCACCGCGAGCACGACGAGCTGCCAGGCCTCGGGGATGACCTTCTCCTGCCAGGCATGCGGGGCCGTCGCCCAGCCGTGCTGCACCACCGGGACCGCCTGCGCCTCGGTCACCTCCATCTGCCAGGCGTCCACCTGCGTCGCCTGCGGCGGCGCCGGGCAGCCCTGCTGCACGGGCTCCGTGTGCTCCACCGGGAGCTGCTCGACGGACACCATGCCGTCGACCACCAACATCTGCTGCGCCACAGGGCTCACCAACTGCGGCGGGGTGTGCGTGGACACCGCCATGAACGCCTCGCACTGCGGGATGTGCCGCAATGTCTGCCCCTCGGGCATGTGCGCCTCGGGCATGTGCGTGCCGCCCGGCGACTCCTAAGGCTCCCGATGCCCAAGGCGCCCTGGGCCCGCGGTCAGGGCCTCGCCGCCGCGCTCGGCCGCTGGCGCGAGGACCCCCAGCTCGCCGGGGTCTTCCCCCTCCAGACGACAATCCCCGGGAGACCAGGCCGCGCCGAGCCCCTCCCGGAGTCCCTCCACCCGTTGGTGCGTCGCGCCCTGGAGGCCCGCGGGGTCACCGCCCTCTGGAGCCACCAGGCCCGGTGCCTGGCGCTGGCCCAGGCCGGGCGACCGTTCCTGGCCGCCACCCCCACGGCAAGCGGGAAGTCCCTCTGTTACAACCTCCCGGTGCTCCAGAAGGTCGCCCTGGAGCCCGACGCCCGCGCCCTCTACGTGTTCCCCACCAGGGCCCTCGCCCAGGACCAGAAGCGCGCCCTGGAGGCCCTCCTGGAAGGCTCCGGCCTCCCCTGCCCCGTCGGCGTCTATGACGGTGACACCCCCTCCGCCGACCGCAGGGCCCTGCGCGACAAGGCCCGGGTACTCCTCACCAACCCGGACATGCTCCACGCCGGGATCCTCCCCAACCACACCGTCTGGAAGACCTTCCTCGCGAACCTCCGACATGTAGTAATAGATGAGCTACACACCTACACCGGGGTGTTTGGCGCACATCTGGCCAATGTCCTCCGGAGGCTCCTTCGCGCGGCGCGATTTCATGGCGCCGAGCCTCTGGTGCTGGGGGCCTCGGCCACGCTCGGCAACCCCGAGGAGCACGGGGCGAGGCTCCTGGGCTCGTCGGTGGAGGCCGTAAGCGAGGTGGGGGCTCCCTCGGGGCCGAGGCATGTGTGGGTGGCGAACCCGCCGCTCCTGGACCCTGCCCTGGGACTTCGGGCGAGCCACACGCGGCTGGCGGTGCGGCTGGCGGCGGAGCTCGTGCGCCACCGGGTGCCGACGCTGCTCTTCGGGGGCTCCCGAGCGAGCGTGGAGACCATGCTGAGGTATCTCCGCGAGGCCCTCGCGCCCGATGGGGTGCCCGAGGAGAGCCTCCAGGCGTACCGCGCGGGCTACCTCCGGGGCACCCGCAGGCGCATCGAAGAGGCGCTCCGGCAGGGGGAGGTGCGCTGCGTGGTGGCCACCAGCGCCCTGGAGCTCGGGGTGGACCTCGGGGACCTGGAGGCCGTGGTGTGCGCGGGGTACCCGGGCACCCTGGCGGAGACCTGGCAGCGCTTCGGGCGCGCGGGGCGCAGGGGCCGCGAGAGCCTCGGGCTCCTGGTGGCGAGCGCAGCGCCCGTGGACCAGTACCTCGCGCGGGCACCGGAGTACCTCCTCGGGGGCGCCCTGGAGCGCGCCAGGAGCGACCCGGACCACGTCGAGGTGCTGCTCCAGCACCTGGGCTGCGCGGCCTCGGAGGTGCCCTTCCGGGACGGCGAGGGCTACGCCACGGTGTCCCCGGAGGACACCCGCGAGGCGCTGGAGTACCTCTCCCGCGAGGGCTCCGTGGTGGAGCGCCGAGGGCGCTGGTACTGGGTCGCGGGGGGCTCTGCCTCGCAGGCGGTGTCCCTGCGCGCCGCGGGGGCCGAGCGGGTGGTGATCACCGAGGACGCCCGGGGCGTGACCCTCGCCGAGGTGGACCTCGCCAGCGCGGCGCTGGTGGTGCACCCCGGGGCGATCTACCAGCACGAGGGGGCCACCTGGAGGGTGCTCTCGCTGGACCTGGGCGCCCGCGTCGCGAAGGTGGAGCCCGCGGAGGTGGACTGGTTCACGGAGGCCATTTCCGAGGTGGAGCTGGTGGTCACCGAGGCCGTGGAAGAAGCCCGGCTCCCGGCGGGGGCGGGCTGCGGCCACGGGGACGTGACGGTCACCACACAGGTGACGGGCTTCCGGCGGCTGCGCTTCCACACGCACGAGCAGCTCGGCCGTGAGGCGCTGGAGCTCCCCCCTCGGGAGGTGGACACCACGGCGCTCTGGGTGGCGCTGCCCGAGGCCCTGGTGAGCGCCCTCGGGGAGGCGCTGGAGCTCCCGCCGGGGAGCACCCCGAGGGCGCGCAGGGCGCGCGTGCTGGAGGGCCTGCGGGGCTACGGCCGGGCCCTCTCGGTGGTGGCGTGCCTGGCGTATATGTGCGCCGACCGGGACCTGCGCTGCACCCTCGGGGACCGCTCGGGCTCCGAGCTCCCCATGAAGGAAGGCGCCGTGGGAGAAGACCCCGCGGTGTTCCTCTACGAGAGCACCCCCGTGGGGCTCTGCGAACGGGCCTTTGAAGAGCGCGGGGCGCTCCTCGGGCGGGTGCTGGAGCTCCTTCTGGGGTGCCCCTGCGCCGACGGCTGCCCGGCGTGCACGGGCCCCGGGGAGCTCCCCGGGCGCAAGGCCCTGGCCGTGGCCCTGGCGCGGGCCCTGGCGGGGCCTTGACGCGGAAGGGCCCCCGGGGGCTTCATGGCCGTTGGAGGCATAGCGCGACGATGGCCATCGGCATCGAGGTACGGGTCAACGGCAGGGGCGTGGTCACCGGCGAGGAGGCCCGCGAGGACCCCTCGGTGCTGGCCCTGTGCGCCCTCTGCGGCAAGGAGTGCGACATCGTCGCGTCGGTGTCCCCGCCGGGGTCCGAGGGCGTCCACGCTTGCCCGTCGTGCCTGCGCGAGCGCCTGGACGCGCTGAGCGTGGGCCGCTGGCGCCTGCGCGAGGGGCAGAGCCTCCCCTGGGGGCGCGTGAGCGGGTGACCGTCAACTATATTGTACACACTCAGGGCACCCCTGGGAGGCCCCGGGGCGCGCCCCGAGGCTCCCGTGCGATGCTCCTGGGAGCTTTGCTGTACAGCTCCGTGGCGTCTGGAGAGGGCAGCGCCCAGGCGGGGAGCAACCAGACGCTGGTGCCCGATACGGTCATTCAAGTTGACGCTCTCCGGGGCGAGGTGATCCAGGTGTCGGGGCAGCCCACGAGCGGCGTGGCGGAGGTGCGGGTGACCTCCCCCGCGGGGGCGACGCGGTCGGCGATGCTGACGGCGGGCGCGGGGCTCCTCCCGGGGACGGCCCTCCCCGCGAGCGTCACCACGGGGCAGCGCTTCGCGGTGGACGCCTCGGGGCGCTACGCGCTGCAGTTCAGCGCGAGGATGCGGCTGTGGGACGTGACCGTCACGCCGGACGCGGCCACGGCGGTGAGGCCCCTGGAGCCCCCGGGGGGCCGCGGGAGGGTGTCCTCCCGGCGGTGGCACTTCGACGCCAACCGCGGGGACCTGGCGTCGGCCACCAACGCGGATTTCTTCGTGGTGGTGCCGCTCGGGGTGGGGGACGAGAACTACGTCTGGAGGCTGGACTTCGAGGGCCTGGCGGGCATTGACTATTTCGTGGTGGCCAACGGGCTGGGGCTGGACCCTCCGGCGTCGCGGACGAGCCGCCGGCAGGGCTCGACGATTGTTGCCCCGACGCCGCGGTATGACATCTTCCTGAGCCTCCCGGCGAGCGCCCGGGGGGCGCGCACGGAGCCCCGGGGGAGCTTCGTGAGCGCGGGCCTGGGTTTCTGCGCGGACGCCTACGTGGGCGCCGGGGCGGAGCTCACCTACGAGAGCAACATCGCCGGGACCGTGCAGGTGTTGCTTGACGTGAACCGCGACGGGCGCTTCACGACGGCGGCGCCGGACGCGGTGGTGAGCGGAGACGCTTCCCCCGGGCGCAACACCGTGCGCTGGGACGGGGACAACGCCGCCGGGGCGCCGGTGCCCGCGGGCACCTACGAGGCGCGGCTCTTCGTTCGGAGCGGGGAGTTTCACTTCGTGGCCCAGGACGTAGAGACGGCGAGGCCGGGGCTGCGCATCCAGGGCGTGGCCCTGCCCGGCGGCGGGGCCGTGGACGTGCAGAACTACTGGGACGACACGAGGGTGGTGAGCGGCGACCCGGCCACGGACCCGGCGCCGGTGAGCACGCTCCCGACGGGGATCTCGTCCGCCACGAACCGTCACGCCTGGGGGAATTTCACCACCGACGAGGCCCACGCGGGGGACGGGGACTACATGGACACCTGGGTCTTCGGCGCCGAGGCCCAGGCGAGCTTCACGGTCACCGTGCGCGAGGGCCTCGACGACCCCGACGGGGACACGCTGCGCACGGCGCGGGAGTGCTCCCTCGGGCTCCGCCCGGACCGCGCGGACACCGACGGGGACACGCTCCCGGACAACGTGGAGGCCACGGCCTCGGGGGCGTCGCCGGACACCGACCGGGACGGGCGGATCGACGGGCTGGACACGGACAGCGACGGCGACGGGATCACGGACCTGGCCGAGGCCGGCCCCGACGGCGCCCGGCCCGCGGACACCGACGGGGACCGCACTGCCGACTTCCGCGACCTGGACAGCGACGGAGACCTCGACCCGGACCGCGAGGAGGGGAGCGTTGACACGGACCGGGATGGCACGGGCGACTGGCGCGACCGCGACAGCGACAACGACTGCGCCCCGGACGACGCCACCACGGAGGACGGCCCGGCGAGGGTCACCGTGGCGTCGGACCCCAACGCCCACTGCCGCGCGCCGCTGCCGGTGTGCGACACCGCCTCGGGGCGCTGCGTGGCGGACACGGACCGCGACGGCGACGGCGTGCCGAACCTCACCGAGCGCGCCCTGGGGACGGACCCCGCGGATCCGGACTCGGACCACGACGGGCTGAGTGATGGCCTGGAGCTCCTGCCGGGCTTCATGGCCCTGGACACGGACATGGACGGGCGCATCGACGCCCTGGACCCGGACGACGACAACGACGGGATCCCCACGCTCACCGAGCGGCGGCTGGACCCCTCCCCCACGGACGACCTGGACGGCGACGGCACGCCCACGCACCGGGACACGGACAGCGACGGCGACGGCGACCCCGACCGGGAAGAAGCCGGCGCCGACCCCACGATGCCCGCCAACACGGACCGGTCCATGGATGACGGGCCTGATTTCCTCGACACGGACAGCGACAACGACTGCCTCCCGGACCGCGACCCCCGGGAGGACGGCGCCGCCCGCACCACCCCCGTGATGGACCTGGACACGGGATGTATGACACCTACGCCCGTGTGTGACACCACCCGAGGCGTATGCGTGCCGTGTGTGTCTCTCCCCGCCGGGGATCGGGGCTGCGGGATGGACCCTCGGGGGCGGCGGTGCCTCTCGGTCATGCCGCGTCGGTGCGGCTGCGAGGCCGAGGGAGACTGCGCTGGCGGGCGGGTGTGCGTGGTGTCCCTGGGAGAGTGCCGGGAGCCTCCGCCGGAGCCGCTGCCAGAACCTTCGCCGGAGCCTGCGCCGGAGCCCGCGCTGGAGCCCATGCCGGAGCCCATGCCGGAGCCGCCGGGCGAGGCCATGCCGGAGCCCGTGCCCGACGCGGCGGCGGACGCGGCGAGGGAGCCCGGGGCCGACGCCTCGGCGCTCGACGTGGGGCAGGAGCCGGTGCCGCTGGAGCGTGGCGATGGCTGTGGGTGCCGGGTGCCCGCGGGGCGCCCCTCGGGCGTGGCCTGGGTGCTCCTGGCGCTCGGGGCGCTCCTGCGGCGACCTCACCCCCCGACCCCCTCTCCCTGCCAGGAGAGGGGGAG
>JACRDB010000090.1 GCA_016218725.1 Deltaproteobacteria bacterium | reverse complement strand
TCCACGCGGCCTTGCGGCAGGCGCAGTTACCTTAGGTTACCGAACCGGGACCTTCGGCTCGGAGGGGACTTGAACCCCTTGATCGCGTGCGCTCGAAGGCGCACCACAGGCCGGCCCAACGGGCCGGTGGGCCGCATCGAATACGGTCACCCAACGGCGCTCACCCGCATCGAGGACGGTCACTCCACGGGGCGGACGCGCATCGAGAACGGTCCCCAACGCCACTCACGGAGAGGGGGCGCGCGGCAGCGCGGGGTGACCTCACCGCCCCGCCCGCGAAGGCACCCCCGGCACCCACCCCGGCGCCACCAGCCTCCGGCGGCCGTCGTCCACCGTGGGCGCTCCATCCCCCAGGTCTTGCCGGTCCCAGAGCTGGCATGTCACCGGTCGGTGCCGCTGGTCCAGCGCCTCACAGTAGTTGGTGTACCCACAACGGCGCACCTCGCGCCCGCGGCCCTCGCGCACCTTGCGCCACCAGTCCGGGTCCGCCAGCGTCTGCCTCGCCGCCCCCACCAGGTCCCCCTCCCCCCGACGCAGGAGCGCCTCCGCCTGGGCATAGGTCCCGATCCCCCCGGCCACCACCACCGGTGTCTCGAAGCCCGCCGCCCGCACCGCCCGGCGCACCCTCGCCTGCTTCGCCACGTTGCGCCCGTAGGGCCCCCGCGCGTCCCCCACCGCCGTCGGCATGCACTCGAAGCCGCTCCGGCCCGTGTACGGGTACGCCGCCTCGCCCACCCTCGGCTGCGAAGCGTCTTCAAAGCGCCCTCCCGTGGACAGGGACAGGAAGTCCATCCCCTCGCGCGCCAGCTCCACCCCGAAGAAGCACGCGTCCTCCACGGTGGTGCCGCCCTCCACCACGTCGTCACAGAGGAACCTGCACCCCACCGTGAAGCCCCTGCCCACCGCCGCCCGCACCGCGCGGTACACCTCCCGGGGGAGCCTCGCGCGGGCCTCCCGCTCGCCCCCGTAGCCGTCCTCGCGGGTGTTCAACGCCGACAAGAATGAGCTCATGGTGTACGCATGCGCGTAGTGCAGCTCCACCCCGTCGAAGCCCGCCCGCTCCACCCTCCGGGCGGCCTCGGCGAAGAGCCCCGGGAGCCTCAAGGGCAGCTCCCGGATCCACGGAAGCTGCGTGTCCGTCACCCGCTCCCGGGCGCCCTGGTCCAGGGCCTCAAGCTCCCTCGGGGTGAGCACATACTCCACCGTCCTGCGGTCGGTATTGCCGAGAAAGGCCCGCACCTCCCCCTCCGTAGCGTCCTCCCAACGTGCGTCTCCATAAGCATCTGCGAGGTTTCTACGGTGTTGCTTCGTGACCTCAAGGAACTCTTGAAAGTACCGCGATGGCTCTGGCCTGCGGCGGATGCGCAGGAAGTCCAGGAGCTGCACCAGGACCCTCGTGCGACCCCCGGAGCGCGCGCGCACGGTGTCCGCCAGGCGCCCGAGGCCCTCCACGAAGCGCTCGTGCCCGGCCCGCAGGAGCGGTCCGCTGGGCACGTCTCGTATCCCCGTGGCCTCCACCACCAGGGCGCCGGGCTGCCCCTCGGCGAAGCGCGCGTACCAGCCGAGCACCGCGGGCGTCACCAGGCCCTCCTCGGAGGCTCGCCAGGGCACCATCGCGGGCACCCAGGTGCGGTCCGGGAGCCGGAGCCCCGAAGCCAGGACGAGGGGCTGGAAGAGCCACGCCGCGCGGGCCTCGTCCGCCGTGGGGTAGAGCTCCGGCGGGGGACCGTGGCGCACGCGCTCCGAGGGCCTCCACATGGGTCGCCCTAGGACGCGCCGCCCGCCAGCAGCGACCGGGCGATGATCAGCTTCTGGATCTCCGAGGTGCCCTCATAGATGCGCAAGGGGCGCACCTCGCGGTAGAGGGCCTCCGCCGGGTGCCCCCGGAGCACGCCCACGCCGCCGTGGAGCTGCACCGCGCGGTCCACCGCGCGGAAGGCGCTCTCCGTCGCGAAGAGCTTGCACATCGCCGCGAGGGTGCCCGCGTCGGCGTGGCCGTGGTCCCTCGCGTGGGCGGCCCGGGCCACCAGCAGCCGCGAGGCTTCCAGCTCCGTGGCAAGCTCCGCGAGCTGCCCCCGGAGCATCTGCTGGTCCGCCAGCGGGGCGCCGAACTGCCGACGCTTCTTGACGTGCGCCACGGAGAGCGCCAGGGCCCGGGCGGCCATGCCGTTTGCAGCCCCGCCCACGGTGATGCGAAAGGCGTCCAGCGTGTCCATGGCGAGGCGGAAGCCCTGGCCCACGGCCCCAAGGATGTTCTCCAGGGGCACGCGGCAGGCCGTGAAGGTCAGCCTCCCCAGGGGGTGCGGGGCGCTGGCCTCCAACGGGTCCTCGCGCAGGCCCGGAGCGCCCGACGGGACCAGGAACGCCGTCAGTCCCTTCTTGCCCAGGGACGGGGTGGCGTTCGCAAAAACCACGTACTGGTCAGCGATCCCGACGTTGGAGATCAAGGTCTTCTCGCCGTCCAGCACCCACCCGTCGGGCTCCTTGCGGGCCAGGGTGGCGATGGCCCCCACGTCGCTGCCGGCCTCGGGCTCCGTCAGGGCGAAGGCCCCGATGCGCGCCCCAGAACGTAGCGACGGCAGGTGCTCCCGCCGCTGGGCCTCGGTCCCGGCGAGCGCGATGGGGTGGCTCCCGAGGCCCTGCACCGCGAAGATGGCGTCCGCCGCGGGGCTCACCTGCGCCAGGGCCTCGCGCACCAGCACCAGGGCGCGCACGTCCAGCGGTCCGTCCTCGGGCAGGAGCCAGCGGTAGAGCCCCAGGGGCTCCCCCATGGTCCGCGCCACGGCGCGGAAGTCCTCCGGGGCGGAGAAGGGCGCAGCGGCGCCCAGGAGCAGCCCCCGCAAGGACTCCTGCAGGGCGCGGTGCCTCTGTTCAAAGAAGGGCGTCATGGCTCCCGACGCGGCGGGAGCGTGGCCAATGGGTCCTGCGCGGGCGCCGCGCCGAGGGGGTCCGGCGGCGGCGGAGCCTCCGGGGGGTCGCAGCGCTCGGCGCCTCGGAAGCGCGGGGGCTGCTTCGCCCGGTTGGCCTCGTAGGCCGCGCGAAAGTCCGCGTGGGCCATGCACAACGCCTGGGCCTGGGCCTCGGCCTCGATGGCCTGGGCGAGGGTCATCCCGTGCTCGCTCTCCAGCATCTGCTTGGTCATGGCGTGGGCGAAGTGGGGCCCCCGGGCGAGCCTCCGGGCCCACTCGCGGGCCAGCGGGAGCACCTCCTCGGAGGGCACCACGCGGTTCACCAGGCCCATCCTCAGGGCCTCCTGGGCAGGGATCACGTCGCCGAAGAACAAGAGCTCGCTCGCGTTCCCGAGGCCCACCAGCCGCGGCAGGAGGTACCCGGCGCCCATGTCCGCGCCGCAGAGGCCCACCTTCGGGAAGATGAACCCGAAGCGCGAGGTGTCCCCGGCCACGCGGAGGTCGCACGCCGCGGCGAGCACCGCCCCGGCCCCGACGGCCACGCCGTGCACCGCGGCCACCACCGGGCGGCGCACCTCCCTCACGGCCTGGATGAGCGCGCCGGTGACCCGGGTGAACTCCAGGAGCCCCTCGGCGTCCAGGGAGAAGAGCTCCGCGATGATGCCCTCCACGTCGCCCCCGGAGCAGAAGCCCCGGCCCCGGCCGGTGAGCACGATGGCCCGGCACTCGGGCGCGCGCCCGAGGCTCCGGAAGGTCTCCCGGAGCTCCTGGTACACCTCGAAGGTGAGGGCGTTCAGGCGCTCGGGGCGGTCCAGGGTGACCTCCGCCACGCCGAGTTCCATGGACAGCTTGAAGGACTTTGGTGAGAGCGTCACGGCACACTCTTTGTGTCTGTTGAAACGTCGGAAAGTACGGCCACGGCTTCGATCTCGACGAGGGCTCGCGGCTCCACGAGGCCCGTCACCCCGACCATGGCCATGGCCGGGTAGTGCCGCCCGAGGCGGGCCCTCCAGACCTCCTTGAGCCCCGAGAGGCTCCGGCGGTAGGCGTCCAGGTCCGTGACGTAGACGGTCATCCGGGCGATGTCCGCGGGCCCCGCTCCGGCCGCCCTCGCCACCGCCAGGACGTTGTCCAGGCACTGGGCGAACTGCCCGAGGAGGTCCTCGGACTCGAAGGTCCCATCGGGCCTCCAACCGATCTGGCCGCCGATGTGGAGGAGCGCCCCGCGGGTGACCACGCCGTTGGAGTACCCTCGGGGCGGGGGCCACCCTTCGGGCTGCACCGGGGTGAGGCTCACGCGAGCACCTGCCCGCCGTCGAGGCACAGGGCCTGCCCGTGGACGCCCCGGGCGTCCGGGTGGCAGAGGTACGCCACGGCCTCGGCGACCTCCTCGGGCTCCAGGAGCCTGCGCTGGGGGCTCATGGCCTCCAGGGCCCGGCGGGCGCTCGCCTCGTCCCGGCCCGTGGTGCGGGCGATGCGGGCGACGGCCTCATCGGTCATGCGGGTGTTGACCCAGCCGGGGCATACGGCGTTGATGGTCACCCCGGAGCGCGCGGTCTCCAGGGCCAGGGCGCGGGTCAGGCCCACCAGGGCGTGCTTGGAGGCGCAGTAGGCGCTGGTGTAGGCGTAGCCCGTGAGCCCCGCGTTGGAGGCGACGTTCACCACGCGCCCGCGGCCCCGGGCCACCATCCCGGGCACCAGGGCCCTGCACAGGACGAAGCACGCGGTGACGTTCACCGCCAGGGCGCGGTCCCAGAGGGCGTCCGTGGTGTCCGCCAGGGGCGCGCTCTCGGCCACCCCGGCGTTGTTGACCAGCACGTCCACGGCGCCCAGGTCGCGCGCCAGGGCCAGGACGCTGTCCCGGTCCGCGAGGTCCGCCACCAGGCAGTGGCCCCCGACGGCGGAGGCCACGGCGTCGAGCTCCTCGCGGGTGCGGCCCGTGACGGTGACCCTGGCGCCCTCGCGGGCGAGCCTCCGGGCGATGGCCTCACCGATGCCTCGGCCTCCGCCGGTGACCAGCGCGCTCTGTCCTTCCAGCGTTCCCATAGGGGGGCGGACTCTAATCCACCCCGGTCCCGGTTGGAACAACCCCCGAAGGGCGCTATGCCTCGGAGGGTGCGCCCGCGCGGTGTGATCGCCCTCTTCTGGGTCCTGGCGTCCTGCGGCGCGGACCCCGCCGGGGACACCAGCGGGGACGCCTCGGGGGACGGCTCCGCCCCGGACTCCGCGGTGGACGCGGGCCCCTGCGAGGCCCCCCGCGCCCTGTGCGCGGGCGCCTGCGTGAACCTCCTGACGGACACGCGCCACTGCGGCCGTTGCGGCAACGGATGCCTCGCGGGGGAGGTCTGCGCCGGGGCCACCTGCGCGGAGACCAACCCCACGCGCAACCTCTCCATCGGCGCCCGCTGCCAGGCCCGGACGGACTGCGGCGAGGGGGGCTTGTGCCTGCCGGACACCTGGGGCTTCCCGCAGGGGTACTGCATCTACGGCTGCGCGCGCCAGGCGGACTGCGGCGCCGCCGGGGCCTGCGCCCACTCCGAGGACGCCGACGTGTGCCTCCTGCGCTGCGCCCGGAGCGCGGACTGCCGCGCGGGCTATGTGTGCGCGCCGCTCAACCCCGGCGAGCCCTCGGTGTGCCTGAACGACTGCGCCCGGGACCCGGGGCTTGTGTGTGGCCCGGACCGCTGCCTCGCCACCGGGAGGTGCGGGCGGGACTGCCGCGCCGCCGGGGACTGCGCCGCCGGGAGCCAGTGCACCGGGGGCCGCTGCCGCTGCACCGCCCGCACCGCCTGCGGGCCCTACCGTAGCTGCAACACCGCCACCGGGGCGTGCGCCTGCACGGACAACCGCGCCTGCGCGCCCGCCCGCTGCGACACCAACACCGGCCGCTGCCGGGGGCTCTAAGCCTACACTTCAACACACATCATAAGAGATACTCCATGGGACAGACGGTGTACAATGTACTCTCGGGGGAGGGCTCGCTGCCGATCAAGGCGTGGACCGAGGGGGTGGTGCTGGAGCCCGAGGCCGAGGCGCAGCTCCGGGGGGTGGCGAGGCTGCCCTTCGTGCACAAGTGGGTGGCGGCGATGCCGGACGTCCACGCGGGGGTGGGGGCCACCGTGGGGAGCGTGATCCCGACCTTTGGGGCGATCATCCCGGCGGCGGTGGGGGTGGACATCGGGTGCGGGATGATGGCCGTGCGCACGAGCGTCGCGGCCCGGGACCTGCCGGACAACCTCCACGGGCTGCGCAGCGCCATCGAGGCCGCGGTGCCCCACGGGAGGACGGACAACGGAGGCCCCAACGACCGCGGCGCGTGGAGGACCTTGCCGCCCAGGGTGACCGCGGCCTGGGACGCCCTGAAGGATGACTATGAGAAGGTCACCGCCCGGCACCCGAGGCTCTCGCGGGGCTGGAGCGCGGAGCACCTGGGGACCCTGGGGACGGGGAATCACTTCATCGAGGTGTGCCTGGACCAGGAGGACCGCGTGTGGTTCATGCTGCACTCGGGCTCCCGGGGCGTCGGGAACCGCATCGGGAGCCATTTCATCGCGCTGGCCAGGAAGGAGATGGAGCGCTGGTTCATCCAGCTACCGCACGCGGACCTGGCGTACCTGCCGGAGGGCACGGAGCACTTCGACGACTATGTGGCCGCGGTGGGCTGGGCCCAGGGCTTCGCCGCGCGCAACCGCGAGGTGATGATGGAGGCGGTGTGCGAGGCCGCGCGCGCCTCGGGGCTCCTGCCGCCCTTCGAGGCGAGGCTGGAGGCGGTGAACTGTCACCACAACTACGTGGCCCGGGAGGAGCACTATGGCAAGAAGGTCTTCGTGACGCGCAAGGGGGCGGTGAGGGCGGGAGCGGGCGAGCTCGGGATCATCCCCGGGAGCATGGGGGCGCGGTCTTACATTGTCCGGGGCAAGGGGCAGCCCGAGAGCTTCTGCTCGTGCAGCCATGGGGCGGGCCGCGCCATGAGCCGCACCGAGGCGAAGCGGCGCTTCACCCTCGAAGACCACGCCCGCGCCACCCAGGGCATCGAGTGCCGCAAGGACCAGGACGTGATCGACGAGACCCCCATGGCGTACAAGCCCATCGACGCGGTGATGCACGCCCAGCGCGACCTGGTGGAGGTGGTGCACACCCTCCGGCAGGTGGTCTGCGTGAAGGGCTGAGGGAGCAGAGTGCTCACCCTGGACGGGGCCTCGGGCGAGGGCGGCGGCCAGCTCCTGCGCTCGTCGCTGGCGCTGTCAATGATCACCGGGACGCCCTTCCGGCTGGAGAACGTGCGCGCCGGGCGCAAGCGCCCGGGGCTCCAGCGCCAGCACCTGACGTGCGTCCTGGCCGCGCAGGAGGTGTGTGGCGCTGTGGTAGAGGGTGCGAGGCTCGACTCCCTGGAGGTGACCTTCCGTCCGGGGGCTGTGAGGCCCGGGGCGTATGCGTTCAACGTGGGGACCGCGGGGAGCACGGGGCTGGTGTTCCAGACGGTGCTGCTCCCGCTGGCGCTAACGGGGAGGCCGAGCGAGCTCTCGCTGGAGGGCGGCACGCACAACCCGATGGCGCCGTCCTTCGACTTTCTTGAGCGGGTGTATCTTCCGTTGTTGGAGCCAATGGGCCTGCGGTGTTCGGTGCGCCTGGAGCGGCCCGGGTTCTACCCTCGCGGGGGCGGGCGCTGGAGGGCGTCGCTCGCCGGGAGCGCGGAGGGGAGGCCGGTGCGGGCTGGGGTGTTGACCCTGGTGGAGCGCGGGGCGGTGGTGCGCCGGAGGGTGTGTGCGCGCACCGCGGGGCTCGCGCGGGACATCGCCGAGCGGGAGCTCTCTGCGGCGCTCGGCGCGCTCGGCTGGGACGTCACGGAGGGGGTGGCGGAGAAGCTCGACGCGCGGGTGGGCCCTGGCAACGTGGTGCTGGTGGAGGTCGAGAGCGAGCGGGTGACGGAGCTCTTCGCGGGCTTCGGGGAGAGGGGCGTGCGCGCGGAGGACGTGGCCCTGGCGGTGAGCGCCGAGGCCGGGGCGTACCTCTCCGCGGGGGTGCCAGTGGGCGAGCACCTGGCCGACCAGCTCCTCCTGCCGCTGGCGCTCGGCGAGGGCGGGGTGTTCCGCACGACGGCGCCGTCCCTGCACAGCACCACGCACGCCGAGGTGCTGCGGGCCTTCCTCGGGACCGAGACGGCGTTCACCGACGAGGGCTCCGGGGCCTGGAGGGTGACGGTGGCGGGGACCGTCACGTAGGTCCGCGGTTCGGCGGTATTCATCCGAGCGAGTCCCGGGGATGCGACGAGCGCGCGGAGGAGGCCACCGAAATTAGCCCGCGCATGGCGACCTCACCCCCCGGCCCCATAGGCGCCAGGATAAGGGCTCCGAGGTCTGAATTTCAGGCACTTCAGGCAGCGGGTGGGGCTTCGAGGACGGCACGGTCGGCGACCGCGCTGCCGCGCCGCCCTATCTTCTGACGCTTTTTTGCCCGGGGTTCGCCAGAGCAACGGCCTCCGAGGTCGCGTCGCTCACCCCGGGCTACGGAAGGCGGTCACCGCGCCTCCGCGCGGTTGCAGGGAGCGAGCTCGCAGGGAAGCGGAGTGGGGAGGCCTGGCGACGCGGACTGGAGAGGCGCGTGCTGTGCCCGCGGGAGCACTCCTCGCGCGGAAACCCCCTCGGCGCTTGAGAACACTCGGACCGCACTCCGCACAACCGCGCGGAGGCGCGGTGACCACCTTCCGTAGCCCGGGGTGAGCGACGCGACCTCGGAGGCCGTTGC
>JACRDB010000089.1 GCA_016218725.1 Deltaproteobacteria bacterium | reverse complement strand
GTACATTGCCGCGGGAGTGTGGCGGGGTTTCAACCCGGCCCCTCGCTCATCACGAGGGGCACCGCGCCAGTACGCGATCTGATCGGGCCCGCAGACGTGTTTCAACCCGGCCCCTCGCTCATCACGAGGGGCACCCGTGAGCGCCCCCGGCGTCGCGGGCGAGGCGTAGTAGTTTCAACCCGGCCCCTCGCTCATCACGAGGGGCACCCCGTCCGCCAGGCCGCTCTCGCCGCGGACAGCCTGGGTTTCAACCCGGCCCCTCGCTCATCACGAGGGGCACCATGGCCACGCCCCGGGGGTTGCCTTCCATCTCGATGTTTCAACCCGGCCCCTCGCTCATCACGAGGGGCACCCTCCGATCCCCCAACACCTTGTAATCGCAGCACAATTTCTCCTCGTCGCGCGAACCACCCACTGGTGGCTCGTGGAACTCATGCGTACTCCGTACTCGACTGTCAAAGACCCCTGTGCGCATGCGCACTTCGCGTCCAGCGCGAACTCCCCCACAGAACCATGAGCGCTCCAGGTTCGCGCGGGCTTCCTCGGGCCCCGCACATCGCTGCCCTCGATGACCGCCGCACCATTCGCACACGGACCCGCGCCAATCACACGATGAGCGGCCCCTCGAAGTCCACCGGGGCACGCACGCCGTGGTGTTCGGTCTTCTTCGCCGCTGCCTCGTCGATAAAGTACACACGCAAGCTGTCCTCCTCCTCGCTCAGGATCCCGAGCAACCTCGCCCGGAGTTGCACCCACTCGGAGTCTCCGAGGATACACTCGAATACTGAAAATTGCACACGCTGCCCGTGATCCTCGCACGCCTGCGCGACCCTGCGCAAGCGCCGCCGACCCTCACGGCTCCGCGTGGCGACGTCGTAGCTGATCAACATCCTCACGTCCGCACCCCTTCACTTGAGCAAGAACGGCGGGTACGGTCGCAGTTCACCGCGAATCGACCGAGCCAACAGCCGCGCCTGCACCTGAGGAACAAGCCCCCACCGCACCGCGACGCCTGTGTAGGGGTGCGTTACCTCGTCGCGCTTGCGCGCCTGATACTCGACAAGGAACGCCTTCCTCAGCGACTCGCTCATCTCGAAACCTCCGTCGCGCTCGACAAAGTCCTTCGCCCGTATCTGCCCGAGGTTCACCATCGCCACCACCATGCGATCGACGAATGGAATCCGAAGCTCCTCCATCGAGTCCAGCGCCAGCGACGGCCGACCCGGGCGCTCGCTGTGCAAAAACCCAAGGTCCGGGTCGAGCCCTGCGCTCGCGAGCGCCGCGACGCAGTCGTGCAACAGGAGCGCGTACCCGAAGGAGAGCATCGCGTTCACAGGATCCCTCGGCGGCCGACGAGAGCGCCCCCGAAACACAACCCCTTCGTCTCTCGCTCGCAGCGCCGTCGGCAGCCAGCCAAAGTACCGCGCCGCCGCGTCCCCCTCGAGGCCGCGCATCGCGTCCACGTCCTCCGCGCGCTCGAGCGATGACAACACCCGCGCGAGCGCATCGAGCACGGCGTCCCCCTCGACCCGCACGGCTCCGTCACCATCTCGCACTGCCCGCTGCACGAACGCCCGCGTGTTCGCGACCTTGCCCGCGATGATCGACCGCACGACCGACGAGCAGAACGCCGGGTCGTCCGCCACCCGATGCTGCAACCTCCGCAGCACGATCCCTCCCTGGTGCGTACCCTCCACTCGCGCGAGATACCGACCCGACTCGCTCAGGAAGGTCACGCCAATGCCCTCCTCTGCGCACGCGGCCATCGCCTCGGGGCTCACCCAGACCCGACCGAAGCAAACCAGCCCCGCCACGTGCCTCCGCGGAATCCGCAGGCGCTCAACCTTCTCGAGCCTGACCACCAGCGACTCATGCTCGCGCGACACCGCGGCCCCCTGCGCCGTGATGTACAGCGTATTCTGAACCACCGTGGTCATGGCTCCCCTCCGTCGCCGTGCTGCTCCGAGAACAAGCGCGCGAGGTACCTCTGAGCACGAGCCTCACCCCCAGCGCTCACCTCCGGCATGCACAGCCCCCGGAGCGAGCAGTGCTCACACCTGGGCCCAGGCTCCGCGACGGGCAACAACCTGTCACGCACCATCGCGTGGAGACGCTCGGCAAACAACACGGTTCGCTCGCGCAGCGAGCAGTCAAACACCACGTCTCGCCGTCGCCGTGTCTTTCCATAGAACAGCGCCCCCTTCGGCACCTCCACGCCCAGCATCTCCTCCAGGGCCATCGCCTGCGCGCAGAGCTGCAGCTCGTTGTGCCCGAAGTCACCGCGCAGGCCGCGCTTGTACTCCACCGGGTGCGGCCGCTCGACCGCCCCCTCGCGACAGAACTCCACCACGTCCGCGCGCCCGACCAGCCGCAAGCGCTCACTCCGGAGCCAGAGCGCTCGCTCCGTCCGCACCCCCGCTCGACGCTCGTGCCCCGGCTCATCGGCGCGCTCGTGGAGCAGCTTGCCCTCCACCGTCCGGACGTTGTCCTCCCACAGCCGCTCGACGTGGATCAGCGCGCACTGCCGTGGGCAGTACGACAGGTGCTGCAATGCAGAGATCGGCAGGAAGTCATCCACGTCCATCGCACACCCTCGCGCTGGCGCCGCTACCCGACGGTCACCGCACCCTTGGCGTCCCGCTTCACTACCCGCGTCGTCTTCACCGAGCCCAGCGACTCGGCCTCGAACTCTACGCCGCTCACACGCAGCTCGTAGTCGCCGAAGCCCGTGGGCACATCCACCCCCGCGCGCTTCTTAACGGTCACCAGGTCGAAGAGCTGGTGAGCCTGCGCCACCCCCATCCCGTGCCCCCCATCCTCGTGCTCGAACACCACCAGCGCCCGCGTCCCCATGGTCCCACGCGCCGCGCTGTGATCCTGGTCGAACATGTGCTCCAGCGCTTCCCACAGCAGCGCCAGGTCGTTCTCGCCGAAGCCCGTACCCTTCACCCTCCGGCTGCCGTCCCGCCGCGCCTGCGACGGGCTCACGAACCCGTGCGCACGGTAGAGCCCGTACGACACCGTCGCCTTGCGACCCATCGTTCGATTGTCCCCGGCCTGCTCCTCCGCCTCCTCGACGGTCGCGACCGCCATCCGGGTAATCGAGTGCTCGGCGTGGACGATCGGGTTCACGGAGCGCCCGAAAGTGAGCTGCACCGGCCCACGGACCTGCCCGGCGTTGACCCCGGTGCTCATCACCGCGCCGAAGGTACGCACGTCGAAGAACTCGTCGCACATCCGGATGCGCGCCCGGTCTGTCCCGTCCCCGAACGTCTTGCCGTCCTTCAGCTCGATCTCCTCCTCCTTCACCCTCTCCTCGATCACGCTGTTGAGCACCGCCTTCTCCTTCACGAAGATGTCGTACGGTGCCACGCCCCCGTGCTTGACAAGCACGAAATTGCGCACCTTGCGCTTCAAGCACACGTCCGTCACCAGGCCGTGCCCCGTCTGCGGATCCGTCCGCGGGAGGTTTCCCGCGTCGGGGTCGCCGTTGGGGTTCCCGTCGGCCACATCGAAGAGAAGCACGAAGTCGTACCGCTTCGAAATCACACTCCCAGGCTCCAGCTTCTTCTTGTCACTCATCACCTGCTCGCTCCTCTCGTCGTCCCTGTCGCGTCTGCCCAGCACCCTGCTCTGGCCGCGCCCTCCGGCGGGCTCCGGAGACCCTCCGGCGGGCTCCGATGACCCTTCGACGGGCTCCTCTCACCATGAATCTCCGGGGTTTTCGCCCAGAAACCCGCGCGAGGTCACCCGAGGCACCCTTGCGAATCCCTGCAAAGCACCCGGTCGTAGCCGCTCTGGAGTCCGTCGATCGCGCTCCGGAACGCGTCGAAGGATCATCCCAGGCCCTACTCCTCCACCTCTGTCGTTGCCCTCTCCTTCGCCTTCGCCTTCCGCTCACCCAGCCCCATCAAGATCAGGTAGTCCCTTCGAGCCACCACTGTCCGCGCGAGCTCGCTCCACTCCTCGTACCACGCGCGCAACGCCCGAAGCGCCCGCAGATACTCGGCGTCCTCGCCGTCCTTGCGGGCCGCGAGCTCGGCATCCTTCTCCCGATCAAACACCGGCGCGAGCCCCGCCCCCTGAGCGACCTCCACCCACGTCGCGAGCTGTCCCCTGCGCGCCGCGGTCAGTCCCCGCGCGCTCAGCCGCTCGAGCGCCGCCCTCCCCAGTCCACTCGACTTCAGCCCCTCGAGGCGCCCGAGAATCGTCGCGACGGTAAGCACCGCCGCGCCGCCCTCGCCGGCCTTGACTCCCTTCAACACCGCACCTGCCTGCGCCGGGAAGCTGTGGGTCAGCGTCGCTCGCACCACCCGCACGAGGTCTTCGTCCGCCTCGTCGAGCGCCAGGACCGCGTCCCGCACGCTCGTCTCGACCACGCTGGTGTCACCGTCACCGCCATCGCTCGTCTCGCTGTCCACGGTCACTGCGCGGAGCCGGTTCCACCCGTCCGCGCGCTGGGCGGGGAGGCAGCCGACACTCTCCATCGCCGCACGGATCGCGCGGTTCCTGTGCATCGCCATCAAGAGCGTGAGCGCCCGCCCTGGTGTCTCCTCGAGCACCGCGCGCGTCACGCTCACCGTCTCGAACGCCTCCACATCCCCGCGCTTCGCCGCCGGCGCTGGCATCGCCTCACCCTTGCGGACCTTGTCGCCTCTGCTTGTCGTCATCGGTCACGTTCCCTTCTTCTCTTCCAGGGCCGCCGCCTTCGCCGCGGCCTTCGCGTCCTTCTCCGCCTTGCGCTCCATCGCCCGACGAATCCCGTGCTCCCGCTGGTGGTAGTAGCCGAGCGCGAAGAGCCCCTGCTCCTCCGTCGTCAGCACCTTGGGGAAGGCCCGCCCTGGCAGCAGGTCCAGCACCTTGCCAAGGTCAAAGTCCGGCGCCCCCTCGAGCTTCGCGATGTGATGCTGCGCCCGCTGGAGCAGCGTCCCGAACACCGACGCGGGCGTCGCGCTCGCGCTCGCGAAGAACTTGTCCCGGATCGTGGCGTTCAGGTCGCCCTGCGCTCGCCCTTGCAGCGCCTCGAGGAGCGAGAACACCCTGCCCAGCACATACGGCACCTCTCGACTCTCTTCGTCCAATGCCACGCTGACCTCCCATCGTTTGTCCGTCCACCCTGGTCGCAGGAGCGCCGCCTTGATCAGCCCTGCCCTCAACCGTTGCGCGCCCGCGGGCAACCGAAACCGCGCGAGCGCCGCCCGCAGCACCTCCAGCGGGATCCTGTCCCCGTACAAGGCGCACCGCGCGAGCCTCGCCGCGAGCGCTGCCGACAGCCCCCCTTGGTCTCCCTCCGCCCCGGGCCGGGTGAGCATCGCGCTCAGCAATGCCCGCAGCGACGGCGGCCGATCGCGCTCTCCCACTCCCTCGAGAGAGCCCACCCTCAACGCGTCGAACCACGCGCACACGTTGCCCTTCACCACCTCGGCGGTGCTCTCGAACCAGTCCCGAACCACCGCCCGCGCCGCGGCACCCGCGAGCGTGAGCGCGTAGAACCTCGTGTCCGCGTCCCGCGGCCCCACCGCGAGCCCGCGCCAGACCGCCTCCACGCTCCGTCGATACTCCTCGGGGTCCGCCTCGCGACCGGGTCCGTCGGTCCCGAGGAGGTCCGGGAGTGACGCAGCGAGGTCGTCCTCCTCGGAGAGCGGGGTCCCCTCCGGCGGTCGCGACCAGAACATTAGCACCGAGTCCTTCGAGACGAGCACGCCCTGCCGAAACCTACGCTGGCCCTGCCGCTCGAGCAGCCAGTTGATGGCGCATCCGTAACCCTCGGAACCGCGCTTGGACACTCCCGCGTTCGCGCCCTGATCGCGCCCCCATGAGGCGAACGCATCGCTGTTGAAGGACACCAGAAACGACCCTGACCGCAGCGCCTCCGGGACGAGCTTCAGCTTGGGATGAAGCCGCACCGATGGCGCAAATTCTCCCGTCACCAGGCACCGCCCGACCTCGCCCTCGACCGCCGCATCGGCCTCCTTGCGCCACCACGCCGCCACGGCCTCCCGCTGGTGCAGCAATCGCCCGTCGTCCGAGGCAAGCCGAAACGCGAGCACCTCGGCGCCCGTCCAGTCCCAACGAGCCACAGCACCCCCTTCCGTCGGTCGGTCGGGCTCCGGCGCCTTCGCGCCCTTCCTTGCCCCCTTCTTCTTCGCGCCCTTCTTGCTCGTGGCGCTCACCGAGTCCGAGTGTCTCGCGACCATGGCGCGCACAGCCTCCCCACGGGCGCCCACGTCCTTGAGGAATTCGTGCACGGCTTGGAGACCCGCATCCTTGGTCTGGTCGTTCGCCTTCTCGATGATTCGAAGAAAGTCAGCGAATGCCTTGGCCGAGCGATCTCTTGCCCGGTCCTCCTTCGCCTGCACCTCCTCGCCGCGGGACCTCGTCCCCCCAGGAGGATTGGCCTCGCGCGTCTCCTTTTCCAGCTTCGGAGCCCCGAGCACGTACTGCACATTGTCAACCAGGAACGCGCTCTTGATCCCGCTGGTCTTCCCCTCTGGCGCACGAGGAGCCAGCATGCCCCGAGGCTTCCCAGCCTCGTCCAACGCGGACTCCACGTTCAGCACCTGCCCCGCGGCATCCAGTACGATCACGTAGCTTACAGACCGCTTCTCGAAGGCGGTGTCCTCGAGCAGCCCCTTGCGCTCGGCCAGCTCGTACAGCGCCGTTAGCATCGCCATGGTACGTCCCTACGCCCCGCTCCGCGGCGTGCGCCCGCCGCCCTTTGTCTCGTGCATCGCGAGCACCTCGCTCTTCCTTGGGAGCTTCATCACCCCTCCGTCCAACCAGGCCTCGAAGAACATCGCAGTCCCTGGCCCGCGCGTGAGGTCCGCGTCGCTCTCCGCTGGCCAGTGGTAGTCGTAGAACATCCACCCCAGCGACCGACGGACCCCGTGGGCGCCCTCGAAGCACTCGAAGCTCGCGGGCGCCTCGTCCAGCCTCGCAGAGAACTCCCGGCACCCGAGGTACGGGGCGCGGTGGTGCTGCCCCCGCGCGAGCCGCTCGCGGAACATGTTGAGGTACTTCGGCACGTTGCAGTCCGGCCCCGAAGGCCCGTTGAGCGCGAAGCTCGCCGTGAGCACGTAGTCCACGTCCCTCAGCGCGACGGTGTTGCGCTGCGTCCGATCCTCGTCGGCGATGATCTCTCGGCACCGAGGGCCCGCCCTGGACTTCACCTCGTTGCGCCGAAAGCTGCTCCACTGGACCGGCGCGAGGACCGCGACCTCGTGGACCTCCCATTTGAGCTGCGGCTTCCAGAGCACGCACTCGAAGAGCGCCCGCGCCGCCGACGGGGTGATCACTTCATAGCTCACTCGTTCGACCTTGAACTCCGGCCGTGTGAAGCACGCCAACTCACCCCTCGCCCGTAGGCGCAACGGCCCGCTCTCGACCCGCTCCCCGCTCATCGCTCCCGCTCCTGTGTCCGGCTGGGCGCGGATCAAAGCACACCTACCTCCGGAGGTAAATCCCCGACTCTCTCGACGTCGAGCCCGAAGCGCTTGTCATACGCCCCCGCGAAGACGGCTGGGATCTGCACGATGGTCTCGCGCACAATTCTCACCGTCCCCGCCGCGACCCAGGCGGCGACCTGCCGACGAGGCACGTTCACCGAGTAGCTCTGGAGCTTGCGAAACACCCCGCGTGGCGGTGGCAGGCCCAGCGCCTCGGAGCGCTCGAGGTTTGTTATCAACGCCTCTGCGTCGCCGTACGGGACCACCACCGGCTGCGCCCACTCGTCGATGAGCTTCACCGCGTCTGCTACGGCCTCGAAGCGCCACGAGGCCCGGAGCGCCTGGACCTCCCCCGCGTCGAGGTCGCTCCCCTCACCCCGGTAGAGGGCTTCGAAGTACCGCCGATACGTCTCGGGGTCGAACAGGTCCAACGAGCGCCCTCTTTGTCGTGCTTCGGCCCAGAGTGTTCGCGACACCCCTAGCGCCCGCTGGAGGATCCCCGGCGGTGGCTCGGTCTCCGCGACGAAGACCCGGAGTTCGCCGCCCTCTCGTCCGAGGAGGCCCTCGCGGTTGCACCGCCCGGCCGCCTGGGCCATCGCGTCGATCCCCGCCAGCGCCCGGTAGACCTTCGCGAAGTCCAGGTCCACGCCGGCCTCCACGAGCTGAGTGGCGACCGCTCGCACCGGCTCCCGACGCGCCTTGCGCTCGCGGATGGACCGCAGCACCTCCCGCCGGTGCGCCGGGCACAGCAGCGCGGACAAATGGACCGTGTTCGCTTCGCCAGTCTCCCGGTCCACGGCCTCGACCAGCGTCCGCGCGTCTGCCCGGCGATGGACGATCGCGAGCACGTCGCCCTCCCGCGCCAGCTCCTTTGCGAGGGAGTCGTACGGCGTGGGTGTTGGGGCGTCCGGCCAGGTGACCCGCACGCGCCTGAGCACCTCGAAGGAGCCGCGGTCCGGGGAGAGCTCCGTCGCTCCAGCGATCCCGCCCGCGCCGAGCACGTCGGTCCCCCACGCGGGCTGCGTCGCGGTGCACAGCACCACGGTGGCACCGTAGTCCCGTACCAGGGTCTTCAGCGCGTCTATGATGGGCAGGAGGAGCCTGGCCGGCACCGTCTGCGCTTCATCGAGCACGACCACGCTCCGCGCGAGCCGGTGGAGCTTGCGGCAACGGCTGGTCCTCCGGGCGAACAGGCTCTCGAAGAGCTGGACGGTGGTGGTCACGACGATCGGCGCGTCCCAGTTCTCGCTCGCGAGGCGGTTCCACACGGTCTCCCGGAGGGCTCTGCGGCGCGAGCGCCGATCGTTCATGGTCCCGCTGCGATCCTCGGACAACGCCAAGCGCTCGTCGTCAAATGCGCTGTGGTGCTCGATCACCGTCCCTTCGAGGTCTCCTCCGAGCCCGGCCCGGAAGGCGTCCGCGGTCTGCTCGGTGATGGACGTAAACGGAATCGCCGTGACCACCCGGCGCAGTCCATGCCTCCTCGCGTGCTCGATAGCGAAGGTGAGCGACGCAAGGGTCTTGCCCCCGCCGGTGGGCACCGTTAGCGTGAAGAACCCCGGCGGCAGCGAAGCCCGCTCCACGCAGGCCGCGCGCACCTCCCGCCGCACCCACTGCACGGCGTTGTCCTTGTCCACCCGCGCCTCGACTTCGTTCATCGCGCGGCCGAGCACGTCCGCGAGCCCCTCCAGCGACCGAGCGTTCTCCCGCAGCTCGGCGCGCCTCCCGTCGAAGAACTCCTCGGTGTCCAGGAAGTCCGCGTCGCAAAGCGCCGAGAACAACATCCGGGTCCAGAACTCCCAGCGGCGCTTATTGTCATCCTCGTCCGGCAGACGCTCAGCCCAACCGGGCGGCACCGGCACCGCGCGCTCGAGCAGCTCGTTGGGCGCGATCTTCGAGACCTCCGCGAACCTCGCAGCCCCGCGCGACCTCATCCGGCCCGCGAGCGCCGCCTGGTCCGCGAGCCCCGCGTGGTGGCCGGCGATCGCGAACGCGACGCTCTGCGCCAGGGCGGCAGCCCGTTCCGTCTTGTTCTTCGCTGCCCACTCGAGCGCATGCTGTGCGCCCGCGGTGGAGTGATCCACCCGCTTTCGTTGGGGGGTGTCTTTCTCCGTCCCGCGCTCATCCTCCGGGGGGGATTCCTCCAGGTGGGCGCTGTCCCCATCCCCTCTACTCTCGCCGCTACTCTCCCGAAGGTAGTCCTGGAACGCACGCGAGTACTTCCCCAGGTCGTGCCATCGTCCGGCGATCGCCGCCCACTCCGCTGAATCGAACGCCTCAGCGAACTCCCTCGCCCGTCGTTCCGTGCCGTTCAGGTGTTCCCGCAGGTCGTGGACCCGGAGGGTCCCCGACCCGCCGCTGCGATCCGTATGTGCCCAATGCCCGTCCCGCTTGTCGCTCATCGCCACCCCCCCCTGGACGTTAGACCAGCACTCCTGCTGACAGTACCCGGGAGGAGGCCCCGCGGAGTCACGCGAGAACCTCGCGCATAGCTCGAAACCAGTCAGCAATCTACCAATTCGTGGGCCCTCAGGCGGATTTTTTCGGCCGAGGGTGGGCTCCCGTTGCGGACCGGTCGCACGACGAGGCTGCGGGGCCTACCGATCCTGGCTCCCGTCGCTCTGGGCGTCGCGGTTGTAGTCCATGGAGCACCGAGGGTCCGACTGAGGGCACGGCGGCGCGCCGTAACACGCGTTCAGCGTGGCGCTGGCGGCCACCGCGAGCAGCACCCCCACGCCCACCCGCCGCCAGGACACCCCCGGCGCACCCTGCGCGCAAGGGACACCACAGAAGGGACACGCCCCGGCGTCCGCGCGTACGTGGCGGGAGCAGCCCGGGCAGGGCACCAGTTCCAGCTCCATGAAACACCTCCTGAGCGGAGACCCCGGGACGGTCCCTGGGGCCTCGGCGCCGGCCCCTACGGTCCCACCGCCCGGGGGCGCGCGCAAGGCTCGGGAATGCGGTACGGTCCCGCCCATGAGCGACGCGGTCCCCATGGCGCCGATCTTCGGCGCGCCCCAGGCCACCCCCACCCGGGCCTCCGAGTATGAGTTCTCCGCGGAGGACAACCAGACCTTCGAGGCCCTCGGTCGGGCCATGGCCTTCGTGGGCGTGGGCTGCCTGGCCGGCGGGGTGCTCCTCCTGGTCGTGGCCCTGGGGTCCCTCTGGTGGAGCGGCACCTCGGGGATCCTCCCGTCCATCGTGCAGTCGTCCCTTGGAGGGGCCTTCCTGGTCACCGGTCAATGGCTCCGCGGGGCCAGCGTGTCCATCCTGGCCATCGCCACCACCGAGGGGCGCGACGTGGCCCACCTCATGGCCGCCATGCGCGGCCTGCAGCGTATGTTCACCCTCCAGCGCGGCCTCATGATCGCCTTCGGCGCGGTGGTCCTGCCCCTCATGCTCGTCGCCAGCGCCGTCCTGACCTTCTTCGGCGCGCGCCTCCTGCGCTCTTAAGGGGCCTCCGCCATGCACCACGGTCCTCGCGCGGAGCTCCTCGCGCTGTGCCTCCTCGGCGCCTGCCACGGCGCGCCGGCGCCGCGCACCGCGCCGCCCACGCCACCGCCGCCGCCTCCGGCGGACGCCACCCCAGCGGACGCCGGGGTCACGCCCGAGCTCGCCGCGCGCAACGCCCGGGCCCGCGCCGGGGCCGTCACCGAGACCCTCCATGGGGTCTCCGTGGCGGACCCCTACCGCGCCCTGGAGACCGAGGGCCCCGAGACCACCGCGTGGCTCGACTGGCAGACCGCGCGCTCCCGGGCGTGGCTCGACGCCCACCCCCGGCCGGGGCTCCGGGAGCGCCTGGAGAGGCTCCTCTCCAGCGGCGTGCTCCGCAGGCCCGTGGTCGCCGGCGGGCGCGTGTTCTACAGCAAGCGCGAGGGCGAGCGCGAGCAGTTCGTGCTGATGGTCGCCCAGCGCCAGGGCGCGGGCTGGGGCCCCCCGAGGGAGCTCCTGGACCCGTCCACGGTGGCGCCCCGCACGGCGATCGATTGGTATTTCCCCTCGCCCCGGGGGCGCTACGTGGCCTACGGGCTCTCGCAGAACGGCGACGAGCGCAGCACCCTGCGCGTGCTGGAGGTGGCCACCGGGCGCGTGCTGGACGAGCGCATCGAGCACACCAAATGGTGCCGCCTGGCGTGGCTCCCGGACGAGACGGGGTTCTACTACGCCCGCTTCCCGCGCGAGGGCGACGCCCGCTACGACGCCGCCCACCCGGACGCCTACTGGCGCGCCCTCTACCTGCACCGCCTGGGCGCGAGCCCCGACGGCGCCGCGGACCCCAAGGTGTACGAGGGCGCCGTGCGCACGGACTCCCCGGACCCGGCCGTGTCCTCCGACGGCCGCTGGCTGCTGGTGCACGTCTTTCGCGGGTGGTCCCGCCAGGACGCCTACCTCGTGGATCGCCGCGCCCGGGTCGCCTCGGGGGCGCTTCCGCGGACCATCCCCGTAGCCGAGGGCACGGACACCCTCAACGAGGCCCTGGTGCACCAGGGGCGCCTGTACCTGGTCACCAACCGCGACGCCCCGCGCTACCGCGTGCTCTCGGCCCCGGTGGACGCCCTCGCCCGGGGCGCCGCCGCGCCGCCGCCGGAGCGCTTCCAGGTGCTCCTCCCGGAGGGGCCCCACCCGCTGGACAGCGTCTCCATCGCCGGAGGGAGGCTCCTGGTGCAGACCCTGGAGGACATCGTCGCCAGGGTGAGGCTCTGCGGGCTCGATGGGAGCGCCTGCCGGGCCGTGACCCTCCCCGGCGAGGGCGCCGTGCAGGGCCTCTCGGCGGAGCCCGACCAGCGCGATGTAGCTTTTGTCTACACCTCGTTCCTGGAGCCCCCGACGCTCCTGGCGCTCGACGCCCAGGCCCCCGGCGCCGGGGCCCTCGCCCCCGCCGTCGTGGACCGCGTGCAGACGGCCTTCGACGCCTCGCCGTACGTCCTGGAGCGCGAGCGCGTCCGGAGCCGCGACGGCACCCTGGTGAACGTGTTCTTCATGCACCGTCGGGACCTCGTCCGGGACGGCTCGAACTACGTGCTGCTCTACGGCTACGGTGGCTTCAACATCTCGCTTACACCGTCGTACCTCCGGGACCCTCTCTACTGGCTGGAGCGCGGCGGGGTGTACGCCGTGGCCAACCTCCGCGGCGGGGCGGAGTTCGGCGAGGCCTGGCACCGCGCCGGGGCCCTGGGCGAGAAGGAGCGCGTCTTCGAGGACTTCGAGGCCGCGCTGCGGTGGTTCTCCACGAGCGGGATCTCGCAGCCCTCGCGCATCGCGATCCACGGGGCCTCCAACGGCGGGCTGCTCATGGGCGCCATGCTCACCCGCGCCCCGGACGCCTTCGGCGCCGCGGCGGCCTACGTCGGGCTCTACGACATGGTGCGCTTCCACCGGTTCCCCCCGGCGGAGCTCTGGACCTCGGAGTACGGCTCCGCCGAGGACCCCGCGCAGTTCCCGTGGCTCTACCGCTACTCCCCGTACCACCGCGTGCAGGACGGGGTGCGCTACCCCGCCGCGTGGATCGAGACCGCGGACCACGACACCCGCGTCTTCTGGGGCCACTCTGCCAAGTTCGCCGCCCGCCTCCAGGACGCCCAGGCCGGGGAAGACCCCGTGCTGTTCTACCTCGTCCGGGACGTGGGCCACGGCGCGGGCATCCAGCGCACGGACCAGATTGACAAGGCCACACGGATGTTCACCTTCCTCGAAGGGGCCCTGCGCATGCCCGCGTCACCCGGCCTCGTCCCCCAGGCGCCGTAGCACCACCAGGAAGAAGGGCGCCCCCAACATCGCCGTGAGCGCCCCCACCGGCGGCTCGTTGTGGAGCCACAGGAACACCATCCGTGTGGCCAGGTCCGCCAGCACCAGCAAGGTCGCCCCACCCAGGAAACAAGCAGGCAGCAGCGTCCGGTGGTCCGGCCCGGTCCACGCCCGCGCGTAGTGAGGCACCACCAGCCCCACGAAGGGGATCAGCCCGCACACGCTCACCACCGCCGCCACCACCAGCGAGCTCGCCAGGAAGATCCAGCGCTCCGCCCGAGGGACGTCCACCCCGAGGCTCGACGCGCTGTCCTCGCCCAGTACCAGCAGGTTCATGGCCTTGCTCAGGGTGCCCAGCACACATATACCTACACCCGCCAGGGAGGTCACCTGGAGGACGCGCTCGGCGGGTTCTTCGCTCAGGGCTCCGAGGAGGATGGAGAGGGTGCCCTGGGCCTGGGCGGAGCTTACGGCGCTGCGGAGGAAGGCCAGGGCGGCGTTGGCGAAGGCATTGACCACGAGCCCAGCCAGGAGCAGGCCCTGGACGCCGCCTCGGCCGAGGCCCCGGGCGGTAAGAAGCACCACGGCGGTGGCCCCCACGGCGCCGACGAAGGCCGCCAGCGGGACCAGCACCCCGCCCGCGCCGAGGAGCACGGCCAGGGTGGCTCCCAGGGCGCCTCCACCGGACACCCCGAGGGCGTAGGGGTCCCCGAGGGGGTTGCGCAGGAGGGCCTGGAAGGCGGCGCCCACCAGGGCGAGGGAGCCCCCGGCGACGGCCCCCAGGGCCACCCTGGACGCCCGGGCCGAGAGCAGCACCCGATCGAGGGACTCGGGGTCCTGCCAGGCGCGCAGGAACGACACGTCGGTGACCCCGACGCGCAGGGCGAGGGCCATGGACAGGGGCAGGGCGAGCCCGAGGAGCCCGAGGGCGAGGCGCCGCCCCCGGTCGGCGTGGGGGGGAGTCACCGCTCAGCCGTTGTTGCGCTCCCACAGGAGCCTCAGGCCGTCCAGGGTGAGGTTGTCGTCCACGACCTCGATGGTCTCGCTCTCGGGTTGCACGAGCCGGGCGAGGCCCCCGGTGGCGTACACCCGGCAGGGGAAGCCCAGCTCCTTGCGCAGGCGGGTGACCAGGCCGTCGACCAGGCCCACGTAGCCCAGGACGATGCCCGCCTGCATGGCCTGCACGGTGTTCTTCCCGAGGACCCGTGGGGGGCGCACGATCTCGATGCGAGGGAGCCTCGCGGCGCGGGCGAAGAGCGCGTCCGCGGCGATGTGCACCCCGGGGGAGATCACCCCGCCCAGGTACTCCCCGCGGGGGGACACCACGTCGAAGGTAGTGGCGGTGCCGAAGTCCACGACGATGAGCCCTCCGCGCTCGCGCTCGTAGGCGGCCACGGCGTTCACGATGCGGTCGGCGCCGACCTCCCTGGGGTGCTCGTACAAGATGGGCATGCCCGTGCGGATCCCCGGGCCGACCACCATGGGCTCGTGGGAGAACGCGTCCCTCACCATGCGCACGAAGGTGTCCGACAGGGCCGGCACCACGCATGCCAGGGCGCTGGCGGTGATGGCCTCCGGGGCGACGCTCCGGGCGTCCAGGAGGGCCCTCACGAGCACGCCGTACTCGTCCGAGGTGCGGCCCCGCACGGACTCCAGGCGGAAATGGTGCCGGAGCGTCGCGCCCTCGTAGAGCCCGAGCACGGTGTTGGTGTTCCCGACGTCAATGACCAGCAGCATGGCGGAGGGAACATACAACGGTGGGATTTGCTTGACACCCGGCGGGCCCCCTCGGAAAGCTACCGGGACCCATGCGCACACCCTTGTGGCTCTGCCTGGCCATGTCCTGCGTGGCCGCCAACCCCCAGCCCGCCACCACCACGGTGGTGAACACCCCCCCTCCGGGCAACGCCATGCCCATCCCGGCGCCGCCCGTCACGGCGCGGCACCTGACGGCGGCCACCCTGTGCAGCTCGCTGGCGATCTCGTACTGCCAGCGCTGCCAGCCGGGGGAGCTCGAGACGTGCATGAACGCCTACACCGACGGGTGCCTGGGCAACGGGACGCGCAACCCCCGGGAGGAGATGCTCCCGGTGGGGGACGCCCAGCGGTGCCTGCTGGCGTACCACCGGCTGACGTGCCCGCAGATCGAGCGGGAGGCCATCCCCGAGCAGTGCCGCACGGCCTCGCCGGAGGCCGGGCAGACGGACGTGCCCCTCGGCCTGGCGGTGTTCTGCGCCCTCGCCGGGGACGCGTTCTGCACGCGCTGCGCGTCCACCACGGCGACGTGCCTGCCGCAGTTCGTCAAGGGGTGCGTGGGCACCAGCGACCCCACCCGGATGACCCAGCGCACCTCCCGGGACATCTCCCAGTGCGAGGCGGACATGGGCCGGGCCGACTGCGCCCGGCTGATCAACGGCCAGGGCGGCGTCCCGAGTTCCTGTGACGACTGAGAGGCGACGACTGAGGGGCCGCGCCCTCACCCCCCGCCGGGGCCCTCCCCGAGGGTGACCGTGGCGGTCACCGGCGCGCCCTGGGCCGCCGTGGGGCCCACCCCCGGCTCGCGGAAGATGTTCACGCACAGCGGCCCGAGGGAGGTGGTCTCCGCGTGGCACACCTGGCCCTCCGGGCACACCGTGCCCGCGGCGCCCGTGCGGCAGAACTGCGACAGGTTCATGCGCAACCCGTAGACCTTCCCGTCCACGAAGCGCGTCTCCGCCCGGGCCGTGGTGGCCACGCCGTTGTTCCCCTGCCCCACCAGCTCGATCCGGAGGCGCTCGTCGGAGCGGCGGCCGTCCACGATGCCCAGGCGGAACTCCTGCCCGCGCCCGAGGGTGATCCGCGAGGGGGCGCTCGCCCCGGGGCCCAGGCACTCGACCCGCTGGAAGGTGCCCTGGTACACCGTGGCGTCCGAGGTCCCGCGCGACAGCCGCACGTCTACCCGGCTCATGGAGTCGCAGTCCAGGTCCGTGGTGACAATGAGCATCACCTCCCGCAGCGCCGGGGCGCACCCCGAGGAGAGCCCGAGGAGCCCAAGGACCCACACCCGACACCAGGGACGGCTCACAGACCCGGAGCATACCCCAGAGCCACCACGGATTCTTCCCGCTTGCGACCCTCCGCGTTCTGGGCGGTCCGGCGCTTGTTTCGTGGCGCCCGGCGAGATACCCTTGCATGTGGCCATGGGTCCGGGTCGTTACGAGATCATCCGACAGCTCGCCTGCGGCGGCATGGCGGAGGTCCTCCTGGCCCGGCGCCCGGTGCCCCTGGCGGTGGCCCAGGTGGCCAACGGCGAGCCCCAGGGGGGCTCAAGCGCCCTGGGGGCGGGGGGCAGCGACGGCCCGGAGCTCGTGGTGCTCAAGCGGGTGCTGCCGCACCTGGCTCAGGAGGAGGGCTTCCTCAAGATGTTCGCCTTCGAGGCGCGCATCGCGTCGCAGCTCCGGCACCCGAACATCGTCCGGGTGCTCGAGGTGGGGTCCATGGAGGGGCTGCCCTTCATCGCCATGGAGCGCCTGGACGGCGGGGACCTCCTGCGGCTCCTGCACCAGTGCGCCCTGCGGCGTCAGAGCCTCGGGGCGGCGGTGGCCCTGGGGATCATTTCCGGGGCGGCCCGGGGCCTGGGCTACGCGCACCGCGCGCGCTCCACGGACGGTCGGGCCCTCAAGATCATCCACCGAGACGTCTCTCCCCACAATGTGTTCGTGACCCGGGAGGGGGGGGTGAAGCTCCTGGACTTTGGCATCGCCAAGAGCGCGGCGCTGATGGGCCATACGGCCACCGGGCAGGTGAAGGGCAAGATCGCCTACATGTCCCCGGAGCAGATCCGGGCAGAGAAGATCGACGCCCGCTCGGACCTGTGGTCCCTGGGTGTGGTCCTCTGGGAGTCCCTCGCCGGGGAGAAGCTCTTCCACCGGGACAACGACGCGGCCACCCTCCACGCCATCCTGAACGACGAGATCCCGCCGGTGCACCTGCCGGAGCTGCCGGAGCTCGCCGGGGTGCTCAAGGCCATCCTGGAGCGGGACCCCCGGCGGCGCCTGGGCACCGCGGAGGAGCTGGCCGACCGGCTGGACACCATGCTCCTGCGCCTCGGACAGCGCCCCCCCACGCGAACCATCGCCCAGCGGGTGTCTTCGCTGGTGCCGGCGCTCAACCCGGAGCTGGACGCGGTCAAGCCCCTGGTGCGCAAGAACCCCGAGGTGGTGACCTTCGCCCTCGGGCCCCAGAGCCCCGGGACCGGGAGCAACCACCGCCGGGCGCTGGAGCTGGCCCCGGCGCCCATCCAGCCGCTGCCCGCCGCGCCCGTGGCGCTCCATCCCCCCGCGGTCCGGGGCGCCCCCCTGGAGAGCCCCGAGGACCTGGACTTCCCGGAGGACGAAGAGTCCACGCAGTTGGAGATGCCCACCGTGGGCCCTGGAGGCCCCCTGGGGCTCTCTGGGCACGCCCTGCACTTCACCGAGGACCTGGACGACCACCCCACGGTGCGCACCCAGGGCGAGAGCGAGCCCGACGAGGACGAAGACGTCACCCTGGACATCCCCGGCCTGGACGACCGCCCGGAGCTCGGCGAGGGCCCCGAGGAGACCACCAACGTGCTCCCGGCGCTCCTCCAGAACGACCCCGAAGGGGTCACCGACGAGGAGAATTTCCCCGGGCTGGAGGGCCCGACCATCCAGGTCCAGCACGTCCGTCGCCTGGGGGTGCCGGACGCCGACAACGAGGCCACGGAGAAGCGCCCGGCCCTCTCGGAGAGGCCCGTGGAGGCGCCCACGCCGAAGCTCAAGCGCCTGGTGTCCTCCGCCACGCCGAGGCCCAGGCCCGGACTCTCCGCCAGGGATGTGCCCGCCAATGACCGTCCGCGGTTGGTGACGCTGCCGCCAAAGCCCTACAACCCGCCGCCGGAGCCCGTGAAGCCCATCACCCTCGGGGGCATCGGCGGCGCCGGCGGGATCGGTCCAAACGTCAACGGCAAGCGTGTCCCGCCCCCGGACGAGGCGCCCACAAAGCCCGCCCCTCGCCCCTCGGGCCCGCCAAGGATCGAGGCCGTGCTCAAGAACGTGGCCTCGGGGCTCGGGCCGCCGGGAGCCGGGCGGGTCGAGAACCAGCGCTCCAACACCCTGGGCATGGACGCCGCGGCGCCAGAACCCGGGAGCCCCACGGCCCCTCCGCCCAGCACCACGCCGTTGCCGCCAGCGCCGCCATTGGCCTCGCTGTCGGACGGACCTCCGCTGCCCAACCGCGGCGGCCCTCTGCCCGCGCCCAGGGCCACCAACACGGCCCCGATGGGCTCCCTCGGGCGCCCGGAGGCGCCCGCCTCCCCGATGCGTCTGGACGTCCCCGCCTCGCCGGTGCCCGACCCGGTGTGGGAGCCCCGCACCTCGGCCCCTGGAGAGCGCGAGGACGCGTTCTCCACCCCTCCCCCGGCGCCGGTGGCACCGGGGGAATTCATCCGTCCGCCGCGGCCCGTGCGCCCCGCGACGCCCGCCCTGGGCATGATCTTCGGCGAGGACGCCGTGGCGCCCAGGGCCCCTGGCGAGGGCCGCGCCTCGCTCCCGCTGGCGCCCCCCATACAGCCCGGCGTGTCCATCCCGCCCCCGGCGCCGCGGCCCCCTGGCGCCAACGCCAACGGGGTCAGCGCCCCGCCCGGCAGCCGCGGGAGTGACGCCTTCGGTCGCGCCGGCTACGAAGATTTCCTCACCCGGAGCCCGGACACGCTCGCCTCCACGGAGATCTCCAGCGAGCGCCTCTCGCCCGTGGCCATGGCCAATGACCGCCGGTGGTTCGTGCCCGCCCTCCTGGCGGTGCTGGGCACGGTGCTGGTGGCCGGGCTCACCGTGGGCGCCGTACGCGTGGTGGTCAACCTCCGGGGCAACGCCGAAGCGACCACCCACCAGGCGTCTACAGCGCCCCACAACACCCCACCTCCCACCACACCGATCCGTCGCCCGGTGGGCGCCCCGCAGAACGAGCCCGAAGAGGTCGCGGCGGTGGAGCCCGCGCCCACCACGCCTCCGGGGCCTGCGGCGCCGTTGGTGGCCGCGGCGGCAGCGCCGACACCCGCGGCGCCTGCGCGCCCTGCGTCCCCCGCAGTGACCGCGGAGGCTCCGCCCGCGGC
>JACRDB010000088.1 GCA_016218725.1 Deltaproteobacteria bacterium | reverse complement strand
TCCCCTCGCACCAGATGCCCGTCACTCGCTGTCGCAACGTCGCGGACGTGGTGCAAGGGCCGATCCCGGCAACGCTCCAGACCCTTGCTACGTCTACCTTCCTGCAACCCACGTGAGCGCCCCCCGGCAGGGGGGCTGGCATTCGTGAACAGGCCGGCCCATCGGGCCGGTGGGCCGCATCGAACACGGTCACCCAACGGCGCTCACCCGCATCGAACACGGTCACACAACGGCGCTCACCCGCATCGAACACGGTCACCCAACGGCGCTCACCCGCATCGAACACGGTCACCCAACGGCGCTCACCCGCATCGAACACGGTCATACAACGGCGCTCACCCGCATCGAACACGGTCATACAACGGCGCTCACCCGCACCGCGGACGTCGGGGCACCGGGGCGGACGCGCATCAAGCACGGTCCTCAGCGCCTCCGAGAAGACACCGGTTGCGTCGCACGGTCGCAGTTCACCCCGCCGGGGCGATCCCCAGGAGCGCGTCCACGGACGGGACCGAGGCCACGACGCGGAGCCACGCGTCGAGCACGACCGCATCGCGGCAGCCGAGGATCGCGGTCACCTGGGGCTCCGTGGCCGCGAGCGACCGCGCCGAGAGCACCGCAAGCACGGCTTCGGCCTTGCCGCGGGCTGCGCCCCTGGCTTCGAGTGCGAGCCTCAAGGCGCGGACCGCAGGGCTCTCGGGGATGTCTTCGATGTTCATGGCGGACTCCGTGAGGGACGCGACCATGGCGCCGCTGAGGGTGTTGAGGATGGCGCGGGCTCCCTGCCCGCCGGTGAATCACCATTCAGTGGGCACCGGTGGGCGCTGAGGTCTCCTCCAGCTCCTTGCCTGCGGTCTCCGGGAAGCACACCAGGATCACCGCCAGCGCCAGGAGGGGAAAGAGCGCCGTGAGGCTCACGGCCCCGCGGTAGCCCACCCCCGGACGGTCCGCCAGCCACCCGATGACCCACGGGGACAGCACGTACGTCGCCCGCCCCAGCACGTTGTTGGCCCACGCGAAGGCGTCCGCTCGCATCTCCGTCGGGAAGAGCTCCGTGGTGAAGGCGTTGAGCACCGGGATCACCGACGAAACCCCGAAGACCGCCGCGATCACCGCGCACGTCAGCGCGATCCCCGCCGGGGCCTGGTACGCCCCCAGCACCCCCAGCGCCGTCACCGTGTACACCAGCGCCGCCCCGCGGCGGCGGCCCAGCCGGTCCATCGCCCGCCCCACGGCGAACACCAGCGGCATGGACACCAGCGCCGCCACCACGATCACCCCGCCCGCGGCCTTGTCCGTGAGGCGCAGCTCCGTCACCGCGTAGTCCTTCCAGAAGCTCACCGCGGTCTGCGTGCACACGTACGTCAGCGCCCACGCCAGCGCCACCTCCAGCACCCGCCGGCGGTAGGGCCCCCGGAGGATCCCCCCGAGGGGCCTCGGGAGCGTGCGCCCCGCCCTCCTCTCCTCCTCGAAGCGCGTGGTCTCCCGGAGGTTCCTGCGCGCGAAGGCCATGATCAACAACGGCGGCACGCCCGCCAGGTATACGCTCCGCCAGCCCCAGGGGAGCCTCACCAGCAGCGGCACCACCCCCGCGCACACCACGCTCCCGAGGCTCGACACCGCTTGAATGACCCCGATCACCACGCCGCGGCGGGCGGCCGGGAACTCCTCCGCGGCGTAGATCATCGCCACGGCCCACTCGGCCAGCAGGAACACCCTCGCCACGAACTGGCACAGCGCGAAGAGGTACACCCCAGGCGCCAGCGCGCTCGCCAGCGAGGCCAGCGTGTAGCCCCAGATGGTCAGCGCCAGGATCGGCCGGCGCCCCCGGCGGTCCGCGTCCCGGATCAAGATGAACGCCGCCGAGGCCCCGAGGTTGGCCACCCCGAGGAGCAAGCCCCCCGCCGTGCGCGAGAGGTGAAACTCCTCCCGGAGCTGCGTCAGCACCTGCGTGAGCGTGAAGTTGTCGAAGCCCTCGAAGAAGGTCGCCACGCTCAGGAACGCGAAGAGCCTCCGCTGGTACGGCGTGAACGGCTCCGGCGCCGCCGTCACGAGGCGTCCGCGCGCACGAGCGCGTCGAGCTCCCGGAGCACAAAGGCCTCGATGCGCTCCCGGTAGAGCATCGCGAAGAACGGCAGCTCCAGGGTCACCGTCACCCGGTCTTCCCCCAGCTCCAGCGTGCCCCCGGCGCCGTTGTAGCTCGCCTCGGCCACCCGCTCGGTCACCCAGCGGTAGCGCGCCCCGAGGTCCAGCGCGGGGTACTTCGCGATGTACACCGCCGCCCGCGCGTCGAGCCTCGCGCGCAGCGTGCCCAGCGCCAGGGCGTGGACCCTCGTCTCCGTCAGCGTCATGGCGCGACGCTGACCACCGTGCGAATGCCGTAGTGATCGCTCAAATGCACCCGCATCCCCATCGGCACGTCCACCATGGGCTGCGTGTAGGTGCGTGTAAGCGACCGCACGGAGGCCACCGGGATGTTCCGGAGGTAGATGTGGTCCAGCCAGACGGGCTGGGTGCGCATGTCGTTCAGGGAGTTCTCCGGGCAGAAGGTGCAGCCCGCCTGGTACCCCGGCGGGACGGCCTCGGGGAAGGCCATGTTGAGCGCGTCGTGGGTCTCCCGGGCTTCTTCCACCACCATGCCCGCGGGGACCGCGGGGGAGCTGTTGAAGTCCCCGAGGATCACCGCCGGGAGGGATCCCGCGGTGCTGTTCACGTACCGCACCAGGTGCCGGGCCTGCATGAGCTGCTCGTGGGCCCAGGCGTCCGGGGTGACCTCTCCGCAGCCGTAGCGCCCCGTGTAGGGGAAGGTCACGCTGTCGAAGCGGGGCGTGAGGTGGTTGCAGTACACCGCCACGCGGGCCCCGTTGGGCAGCGTGGCCGTCGCCCGGATGATCACCCGGCGGTTCCAGGTCCCTGGCAGTACGAACTGCCCCTGGTCGGACAACGGATACCGCGACAGGATCATCACCCCGCTCTGGCCGTTGAAGGCCGTCTCGCCCCGGAGGCTCGTGGTGCACCGCTGGCGGATGGACGCGAAGCTCTCCGTCGGGAGGTTGGGCGCCAGGCACCCGTAGCACCGCTGCCCCTGCGGCCCGCCCGTCACCAGGAGCCCCGAGGCCTGCGCGAAGCACCGCTCCGCCGCGCACATGGTGGTCGTGGTCTGCCCCTGGTCCGACCCGGGCATCGTCGAGCAGTTCTGCGCCAGGCACATGAGCGCGGTGTTGAGACGCATCGCCGTGGTGGGGTCCGCGCACGGGGGCGTGGTCGCCGCGGGGGTCACCGGGCAGTCGCTCTCGATGGCCTCCTCGGGCGTGTCCAGGTTGTGCTGGTAGTACACCGCGTGGGGGAAGCGCATGCGCGCGGCCTGGGCGATGGCCTCCTTGTCCGCCTGGTTCCACGCCTCCTGCACGCAGACAATGTCCGACGGCATCGCCGCCAGCGTGGCCATCACCGCGGGTCGCCGCTGGGCCTCGTGGGGGATGAAGGCCCCCGCCAGGGCCACGTTCAGCGAGTCCACGGTGAGGTCCATGGGCATCCTCGGGGGCGCGTCCCCGGAGCCGCAGCCCCACACCAGCAAGAGCAACCCCAGCACCTTCGAGCGTCTCATGGCTCGGCAGTCTGCCCGCCCGGTGGCTCTTGTGGCAAGGTACCCACCGTGAACCACCTGCCCCCGAGGATCGTGTGCGAGAGCGGCCTCTCCGGCGTCGTGGTCCACGCCCGGGGGGCCCTGGTCACCCGCGCCCTCCGGGTACCCCGGGACCTCCCGGACGGCGAGGTCGAGCTCGAAGTGCGCGGGATCACCGTGCTCTGTGAGCCAGGCAGCCTCCGGGCCGCCCTCCCGGAGGGCGCCTCCCGCTCGCTGGTGGCCGTGCGGGCCGTGCTGGAGCTCCCAAAGGGCCCCCCGGAGCCCGGGAGCACCGTCTCCAGGGTGCGCGCCCTGGAGCGCACCCGCCAGCGCCTCCAGGACGAACTCGACCGCCGCGCCCGCGCCAGGGACGCCCTGGAGAGCCTCACCCTCTCCCCACGGTGGCGCTCCGAGGCCATCGGTGCGAGAATCAATGATGCCTTGGAATCGGCCAATGTGGCCGATTCCGTGCTATCCGACCTGGACGGGCGGGTCTTGGGGCTGCGGCGGGCGCTGGAGGACACCGAGCGGCTCCTGGAGGCCGCGCTGCTGGAGGACGCCCAGGCCACGAGCCGCGCGAGGCAGGGCGAGGCGCACCCGACGCGGGGAGCGGTCCTGCGCCTCGCGGGCAGCGGGGCGGTGGCGTCGCTGTCGCTCACGTACGCGGTGCCCGCGGCGCGCTGGTGGCCGGTGTATACGCTGCGCCTGTCGGACGCGGGCAAGCGCGCGCGGTGGATCCACGAGGCCCTGGTGGCCCAGCGCTCGGGGGAAGACTGGACCGGCGTGGCGCTGGCGCTCTCCACCGCGGACATGGTCTTTGACGCGAGGCTCCCCACGCTCCCGTCGCTGCGGCTCGGGCGCGCCCAACCCCCGTCGCGCTCGGGCTGGAGGGAGCCCCCGGCGGACCTGGACCGGCTGTTCGTGGCGTACGACAAGGGCCTGGCGCCGCCGCCGCACGGGGCGCTCTCGTTGGAGGAGCCGGGGCGTCCGCTGGCCAAACCAAGGCCCCGGCCCGCCCCCTCGGGGCCTGGCGGCTTCCAGGCGATGGACTCGCTCCGGCGCGCGGAGCCCGAGGCCCCGAAGGAGGCCCCCGCGGACGAGAGGGCTCTGGGGGACGACCTCGACGACGACCTGATGATGCCCGTGGCGCCCCTGAGCATGGGGGCCCCCAAGGGGGGAGGGCTCCTGAGCGGGCTCCTTGGTGGCGGCGGTGGCGGAGCGCCGATGGCGCCGCGCGCCAAGGCGAAGCGGGACGAGGGCCGCCGCGTGCTGGACGCCAGCGGGATGACGCGCGCCGGGGGTTACCTCCCGGGGCCGTCGAGCGCCTCGGAGGAGCCCTCGGAGCCGGGGGCGCTGGAGCCCTCGCAGGGGTGGCAGGACTACGACCGTCTGCGCCTCGCGGGGCCCGAGGAGAGGGGCTCCCGGGGGCGCCTGCGGCGCGTGGAGGACACCGCCTCGGCGGCGCTGCGGGCGCAGGCCCTGGCCGCGTTGGAGGGCGCCTCGGCGCCGGAGCGGGCGCGGGACCCTTTGCAATCCCGGGGGCTCTTTGATCACCGCTACGAGGCCGAAGGGAAATGTGACGTGCCGTCCGACGGGGGGCTCCACCGGGTGCCCCTCGGCGAGGGCGAGAGCCCCTCGACGCAGCGCTGGCGCACGGTGCCCCGGGAGCGCCCGGAGGTGTACCGCGAGCTGGAGCTGCGCAACCCCTTCGACGCGCCGCTTCTGGCCGGGCCCGTGGAGGTCTACCTGGACGGGAGCCTCCTGGCCGTGGACCAGCTCGACCGGATCGACCGCGGGGGCACCACGCAGGTGGGTCTCGGGGTGGAGGAGCGCGTCAAGGTCGCGCGCAACGTCACCATGACCGAGGACACCGCGGGGCTCTTGAAGGGCGACACGGTGCTCACGCACACGGTGTCCATCGAGCTGTCCTCGGCGCTGGGGACCGCGGCCCTGGTGGACGTGGTGGACCGCGTCCCGGTGAGCGACGACAAGACCGTGGAGCTCAAGACCGTGCGCAGCGCGCCGGAGGGAGACCCGTACACCCAGACCGAGCGGGGGGAGCCCCTGCGCGGAGGGCGGTGCTGGAGGGTGATCGTCGCGCCCGGGGCGAAGGCCCGGGTGGAGTACACCTACACGGTCACCATCCCTTCCAGGAACGAGCTCGTGGGAGGCAACCGCCGTGACTGACCCGACGCTGGTGGAGACGCGGGCGACGCGGGTGACCTTCTTTGAAGACCGCGCGGAGGTCGTCCGTCGGGCGACGGTGACGGCCACGGCGGGCGTGGGCCGGGTGTCCCTGGGCGGCGTCGGGGTGGCCGTGGATGATGCGTCGCTGGTGGCCTCGGTGGTGGGCGACGGGGGCCGGGTGCTGGCCGCCCGGGTGCTGCGGCGCCTCCGGGCGGTGCCCGCGGCCTCCGAGGGCGAGCGCCACGCGCTGGAGCACGCCCTGCGCGAGGCCCGGGACACCGAGGCCCGCGCCCTGGCCACGCTGGAGCGGGCGAGCGCGCGCGCCCGGCGGGTGGAGGCCCTGTGCGCCACCTGGACCGAGGCCCTGCAGCGCGTGCCGAGGCTCTCGGAGCACGGCGGGGCCGAGGCCTGGACCAACGCCCGGGGGCGCCTGGACGGCGCCCTGGACGGCGCCCTGGACGCCATGGAGGCCGCCCAGGAGGCCCTGGAGCGCGCCCAGGAGGCCGTCTCCCTGGCGGCCCTGAGGCACCAGCAGGGGGCGCTACTCGAACAGCGGGCCGAGGCCTGGGTGGAGCTCCAGCTCGAGGCATCGAACAGCGGCGAGCTCACCTTGGAGCTCGTGTATCGCACGCCCTGCGCGCTCTGGAGGCCCGAGCACCTCGGGAGGCTCCAGCGGGACGCCCCCGGCCCCGAGGGGCTCCTGGAGCTGGTGACCTGGGCCACGGCGTGGCAGGCCACCGGCGAGCGCTGGGAGGCGGTCACCTGCCGCTTCTCCACGGCGAGGCCGGCGCGGGCGGCGTCGGCCCCGAGGACCCGGGACGACGTGCTGAGCGTGCGCAGGAAGACCGAGGCCGAGCGCCGCGCCACGGTGGTCGAGGCCCGGGAGCAGCACATCGCCGTGGCGGGGCTTGACCGCGGGGCCCGCGCCGTGGAGGAGATGCCCGGCGTCGAGGACGGCGGCGAGGCCCTGACCTTCGAGGCCCCGCTCCCGGCGACGATCCCGAGCGACGGGCAGCCCGTGCGCGTAGAGGTGGCCCGCTGCGCCCTCCCCTGCGCCGTGGACTGCGTGGTGTACCCCGAGAAGGGCGCGGTGCCCCACCTTCGGGCGACGGCCACGCTCAAGGGCAAGACCCCGCTCCTGGCGGGGCCCGTGCGGGTGGTGCGCGGCACGGAGCTGGTGGGCCTGGGGCAGACGGGCTTCGTGGCGCCGGGGGAGCCCTTCGAGCTGGGCTTCGGCGTCGAGGACGGGCTACGCGTGCGGCGCCAGACCGAGTCGCGCGGGGAGACCGAGTGGGGCAACCAGCGCCAGACGCGCACGGTGAAGGTGTATGTGTCCAACCTGGGCGGGGCGTCCAGGGCCCTCAAGGTGGTGGAGCGGGTGCCCGTGAGCGAACTCAAGGACCTGACGGTGACCGCGCTGGAGCTCTCCGGCGGGCGCCTGGACGAGGCCGACGGCGCCGTGCGGTGGTCCCTGGAGCTCGCGCCCCGGGGGACCCAGACGCTGACCCTGGTGTACCGCCTGGAGGCGCCCTCGCGGGTGGTGCTGCCGCTGTGAGGTGCGTGGCGGCGCGCGCAATCGCTTTGGGAGCCGCGCTCTGGAGCGCCGAGGCGCGCGCCCAGGACAGCGTCGGGCTGAACACCCACGTGCCCGGGAGCGACCTCCTGGACGAGTGCGTGGACCTTGGCGTGCGCTGGATCCGGGTGGACGGCAACTGGCTGGACCTGAACCCGGCCTCGGGGCGCTACACCTTCGCCACCATGGACGCCGTGGTGGACGGGGCGAGGCGTCGGGGGCTACGGGTGTTCATGACCCTGGCGTACACGCCCCTGTGGGTGCCGCGGGTGGCCCGCGCCCGGAGCGACGCCTACGAGGGCAACGACGAGCCCGCGGGGAGCGCGGAGTGGGAGGCCTTCGTGCGCGCGGCGGTGGAGCACTTCCGCCCCCGGGGGGTGACGCACTACGGCCTGTGGAACGAGCCGAACCTGAGCGGCTTCTGGGAGTCGAGCGCGGACGCCTGGATCGACAAGATCGCCCTGCCGGGGCAGCGCGCGGTGCGAGCGGCGTGCGCGGACTGCAAGGTCCTGGGGCCGGACCTGGCGCACGTGGGCAGCTACGAGACCTTCCTCGATCGGGTGCTGGTGCGCGCCCCGGCCTGGGACATTCTTACGCACCACATCTACAACGGCTGGCCGGAGACCGGCACCACGATCTTCAGCGGGGACAACTTCCTCCAGGCGCTGGAGACCCGGAGGCTGCCCATCACCCGCGCGGCGCTGCGGGAGGTGCTGGACGCCCGGCGCTTCACCCGCGAGGTCTGGATCACCGAGACGGGCTACCGCGCCGCCCCCGGGGACCCCGCCGCCGAGGCCCGCCAGGCGGTGTACGTGCGGAGAGTGCTGGAGGAGCAGCTCCCGCGGGCCTGGTGGACCAACACCTTCTTCTACGAGGTGATGGACTGCGGGGTGGACGACCCGATGTGCCCCATCGACGGCTTTGGCCTGGCGCGGCCAACAAGACCGCTCTCCATGGGGGGCGAACGTAGCTTCCCGCGGGACTACCGGCTCAAGCCCGCGTACCTGGCGATCCGTGACTTCCTCCGGACGCACCCGGCGATCCTGTCCGAGACCCCACCGGACAGCGGCGTGTCCGACGCCTCCCGCGTGGACGCGCCCGTGGACGCACTGCCCGACAGCGCCGCGCCGGACACGGCGCCCCCGGACGCCGCGAGCGACCTCGGGCCCGCCCTCCCGGACATGGCGCCCGAGGCGCCGCCCGTGGACAGCGCGCCGGAGGACCGCCCGCGGATGGAGCTGTCGGTGACCGACCGCCCCTCCCTGGACGCCGCCGAGGTGCTCACCCCGGAGGACACGAGCGCCACGGACAGCGCACGCACGGATGCACAGGAGACCCCCTCGCCGGACACCCGCGGGACCACGCCGTTGCCGTCGGCGGGGTGCGGCTGCCACGCCGCACCTCCCAGGATGTCCTCGATTTCATGGGTGTTTCTGGCGTTGCTCGGGCGTCGACGCGGGAGGGGGCGACGCGCGTGCGCCGCGAGGGCACCTTGAACGCGGGGGGCGCAGCGCGTAACTACAAGGGACTTATGCTCCACCATCGCGGTCCGCGACACCTTGGCTCTCCTGTGGTGGTGGCGCTCTTCCTCGCGGCGGTCGTCCCGGGGGGGTGCTCGTCCGAGGCGATGCTCCCGCTGGAGCCGCTCTCGGACGGCGGCGAGGAGACCGGCGCGCCGTTCCCGGACGTGCAGGACGCGGCGCAGGACAGCGCCACGCCACCGGACCGGGACCCCGGCGACGCCTCACCGCCCCTGGACACCATGGCGGAGACGGGCCCTGGCGCGGACACCGCGCTCCCGCCAGACACCAGCACCCCACCGGACACCGCGGTGCCGCCGGACACCGCCGTGCGCCCGGACAGCACGGTGCCTCGGGACACCACCGCGTCGGACACGGTCACCACCCGCGCCGACACCTCGGTGCGCGACACCGCGCCACCGCCACCACCTCCCCCGCCGCCGCCGCCGCCGCCGGACCCCTGCTCCGTCGGGCGCGACTGCGTGGATTGTGCCCTGAGGACCCCTTGCGGCTGGTGCACCAACACCAACCGTTGCTACTCCGGCACCGAGACGGCGCCCACCAGCGGGGCCTGCTCGGGCGCGCGCTGGGTCTGGCACACGGAAATGTGCGCGGGGCTGCCGCCACCACCGCCACCGCCGCCGCCGCCGCCGCCTCCACCGCCACCACCGCCGCCTCCACCGGACCCTTGCGCGACGTCCACGACGTGCGCGACCTGCGCGGCGCGCGCCTCGTGTGGGTGGTGCCTGACCACGAACCGCTGCTCCACCGGCACCAGCAGCGGATCGACCACGGCGTCCTGCTCGGGCGTCAACTGGGCGTGGACGTCGTCCCAGTGCGCGTCGCCACCGCCACCACCGCCGCCACCGCCGCCGCCACCGCCGCCGCCACCTCCACCGCCGCCGCCACCGGACGACCCGGTGTCGTACAGCGGGAGCTTCCCGTCACGGACGGGGGAGTTCTCGGCGTCGCTGACGGTGCTCGGGGAGCGCAGGAGCGTGCTGCTGCGGGTGCCAGCTACGAGGCCCACGAACCCGGCGCTGGTGCTGGCGTTCCACGGCACCAACGGCGACGGCTCGGTGATCATGTCCGAGTCCGGCGCCCGCACGCTGGCGGACCGCAACGGGGTGATCGTGATCGCGCCCTCGTCGCGGTACCTCTCCCGCGGGGACTTCGACCACCCGGCGGGGGGCGAGACCTTCTGGGAGACGGCGCCCAACCTGGACCTGAACCGCAACCAGGACCTGGTGCTCGTGCGCGCCATCCTGGTGGAGGCCCGCAGGGTGTACAACATCGACCCCACGAGGGTGTACGCCATCGGGCACTCCAACGGCGGGTTCTTCGCGCTCTTCGTCGCGGAGCTCCTCCGGGAGCGCGTCGCGGCCTTCGCCACCAGCTCCGGGGGCCTGGTGCGCTGCGCCACCACGCAGAGCTGCCATTTCTCGGGGCGCTCCAGCACCTGCGCGGGGCTGCGCGCCGAGGGGGGCATGTGCAACTGCACCGGGCCCGAGCTGCCCGCGCCGGTGCCCTCCGGGAGCCCCACCCTGGCGGGCTACCTCGCCCACGGCACCAACGACCCGCTGGTCACCGTGGAGTACACCTGCACCCTCGAAGAGCGCCTCCGGGCGCAGGGCCACGAGGCCCTCGTGCGCCTGCGCCCGGGCGACGGCCACGTGGTGCCGTCCACCTTCGCCACGGACGCCTGGAGCTTCCTGTCCACGCACCGTCGGTGAGCGGGTGACGGCGGGGGAGGCCGCGCCGAAGCACCGATCGCCGATCGGTGCTCGCGTCCGGGCTGCTGTCGCGACACGCAAGCACGGCCGTAACCTGCCCCTCGGTGGCGCGGAGTCCCCGGGCTGTGAGCACCACGAGGAGGGCTTCGGCCATTCCCTTGGCCTCGCCCCTGGCCTCGCCACTGGCCTCGCCCTTTGCGTGGATCTCCTGGAGGAATGGACTGTGCCTGAGGACCTCTTGGGGTGATGCTGCCACGAGGGAGTGTCGCAGTCCACGGCAGCGGTGGTCTACGTCGGCGACCACAATCATGGTGGCGGTGAGTTCGGTGAAGGCGCGCAGGTCTAGCGCTCCGCGGAGCTCCTGGGCGATCCCGCGAAGGGCCTCCTCGGTGGCGTCGGTGGTGAGGGGCGCGAAGACGAGCCACAAGGGACCACGAGCGCGAAGCTCGGCGAGGGTGCGCTGGTAGACGGCCTCCACGCGGAAGACCAAGCCCGCGAAGGGCCGGTCCTCGGGGGAGGTGCGGTACACGTACTCGCTCTCCCAGGCGGCGTCACAGCCCGTCAGCAGCACCACCGTGCTCTCCACCGTTCGGCACTTCAAGGCTGTCCTTGGGCGTAGGTTCGCCTTCCGTGCCGCTCATGGAGGAGCGCCACCCATCCCCGGCCGGTTTCATCAGTGATTTCCTGGAGGTGACGGCGGAATCGGGTGGCGGACTCGTGGCGGAGGGAGGCGACCGCCACCGAGGTGCTATGACTACCCTGCGGGGCTTGACGGCGGGACGAGGCTGCGGTTGGATTCACGTACTGGGGGAGGGGCGGACGGCGGACGTCGTTGGACGAAATCCACCATCGGCCACATACTATCGGGAAGTGTCGTGCCAGAATCGCTCCGAGGGGGACAAGGATGCATTGCCTGACGCGAAGTGCCGCCCCGCGATCCAGCGGGGACGGAATGCCATCCCCGAAGGTGGCGTGTTCGAGCGCCATCTACGACCATCCCCTCGCAGTATTTCGTGCGGGGGGGATCTGCCCGCGACCCCGACACCGTGCACCAATGTGCCATGGAGGGTTGGTCGTGCGCTCGCTCCTGCGTGGCTAAGGCCTGAGCCGGTGCGGAGCTCTGGAGCGTCGCGCGTCGGGATCGTCCTGGCGCTCCTGGTGCTCCTTGTGGGCTTCGGGGGATGCAATGAGGAGCCCGCCGGGCCTCCATCGCGAGGTCCCCGCTGGCCGTGCCCTGCGCAGTGGGTGGAGCACGCGCTCGGAGGCTGCGGACCCGCCGTGCTGCTCTGCCGTCCCGGCGGAGGCGCCGCGCCCGGAGCGTGCAAGGGCATGGACCTGACGCACCCTCACCCGATCGGTGACGGCGACGGCGGGGTGGGCACTACGTTCTACTGGTTGCCCGATGGGGGCATCGGCGGGGGCTGGTCCGCACCGTTGCCAGAGCTGTCGATGGAGGCGGGCGTAGACGTGCCTGCGGCAGACTGGGTGCCTGAGGCGGGGATTCCTTCGTGTCCTGTGCCCTGGAGGCGCTTGGAAGACGGCACCTGCGAGCCCGTCTTTCGAGATAACTGCACCGCCGAGCAGGAATATCCAGAGCTCGGGACGCTTCCGCCAGGTGCGTCGGTGCTCCATGTGCGGCAGGGCTCGACCTCCTCGCCGTCCACAGGGACGCCAGAGGCGCCGTTTGCGACAATCACTCAGGCGCTCCAGGTCGCCGGGGCCACGGAGCGGTGGATTCGGATCGGCGCCGGGATCTATCGGGAAGACCTCACGCCCCGAGGACATGTTCATCTTGTCGGCTGCCGGTCTCGGGTGGCTCTCTCGGGCAGTACTCCGTCGGCGCCCGTGGTGCTTGTCCAGGGGCCGACCACCGAGGTCGAGCTGCGAGGGGTTGCGGTCCGGGCTTCCTCGCTCGGCGTCGCGATCGGGGGTGGAGCGTTGGCAGTGCTTCAAGACGTCCTCGTGACAGGGGGCGTCGGAGCCGGTGCGCGGGCGCAGGGTCCTGGCACGCGCCTGGAGTTGCGTGATTGTGTCGTCCAGGGCTCGATCCCCGCATCGTCAAATTCCTTTCCCAGCTCCGGTGTTCTGGCCAGCGACGGGGCCGTGATCGTCGCCCGACGTACACTGTTTCAGGCGAATCACGGTTACGGTGTCTACGCCGGAGACGCGACGACGGCCGGAGTCCCGTCTCGCGTAGAGCTGACGGACTGTGTGGTGCGCGACACGCGCTCCACAAGCGATGGAGCAACAGGGTACGGTGCGGTCGCGGGGAGGGGGGGACTCTTGAGAGCCGAGCGCACCCTGCTGCTCGCAAATCGAGCGGCGGGCGTCCTGGCCTCCGGTACCAGCGGCACTGGCGAGCCGTCGCGGGTGGAGCTGGTGGATTGCGTCGTGCGAGGCACCCTCTCGCGGTCCGATTCCCGGGCTGGCGTCGGGCTCGCCGCTTCAGGGGGCGGCGCGCTGACGGCCTTGCGTACCCTGGTTCAGGCGAACCACCTGGCCGGGGTCCAGGCGTGGAGGTCGGGCGCCGCGGGCGCTGCCTCGCGCGTCGAACTGACGGACTGTGTGGTTCAGGACACACGGCCCCAGCAGTCGGATCTCGAAGGGGGCTACGGGGTCTGGGCTTCGGAGGGAGGCGTCGCCACCTTGCAGCACACGCTCATCCTCGGCAGTCGAGCGCTCGGTGTCTTGTCCGATGCCACTAGCAGCGGGGGCGTCCCGTCGCGGGTCGAGCTCCTTGGGAGCGTCGTACGGGAGACCCAACCGAGGCAGCGCGATCAGGCGTTGGGGGATGGGCTACGCGCCTCCCGGTCCGGTGTCATCTACGCCCGGCACACCCTGGTCCGGGCGAATCGGAGCGTCGGCGCGTTTTCCATGGCGACCCCCGATTCAGCGTTGCCGTCACTGGTCGATTTGGCCGACTGCGTGGTGGAACGCACTCTCCCACGAGCGAGCGAGGGACGCAGCGGCAACGGCCTCGAGGCGTCTGGGGGGGGGGTGCTCGTCGCCCGGCGCACCGTGGTCCGTGAGAACCACAGCCTTGGTGCCGTCGCCTTCGACGGGGGCGTGCTCCGGTTGTTCGATTGCGTGGTCAGCGACACCCTGCCTCAGGAGTCGAACGGCGCGTTTGGCTTTGCTCTCGTGGCCTCCTTCGGCGGGCATGTGTCTGCGCGTCGTGTGCTCACCGAGCGCAATCAGGAGGGCGGCATCGTCGCCGTAGGCCCCGGCGCCACCATGGACGGAGAGGATCTTCTGGTCATGGACCACAGCCCCTTGAGCATGCGAAGTGGCTTTGGCATCTCCGCCAGCGGGGGAGGCGCTGTTGAGCTCCGCCGCGTCTCCATCAACCAGGTTCGCGGCGCGGGCCTCGCTGCGGCGCCGGACGTCAACACGGGGACTCGTTTTGGATCTTCCTTGAGCGCCCAGGATGTGTTTCTTGAGGGGATCTCCGGAGGCCCGATTCAGTACGACCCCTGCACGGGAGACCAGGCCATGGGCCCGCTCCGCGCCTACGGACTTTTTGTTGGCGCCGCTTCCGCCCTGAACCTCACGCGGGCCCTGCTGCTCGGAGGGGAGGTCGCCGCAGGTGCCTTCGGCGGTTCGCTGTCGTGGAGCGCTGGGATCGTCTCCCGCTTCAGGCAATACGTTGTCGTGAGCGGGTCTGCCGTCACATCCTCGCCGATGCTGAACGACATTACGTTGTTGGATGTTCCGACACGAACATTGGTGACGGACTTTTCGTTGACAAATGAGTCCTTCTCCTTGCCCATGATTGACCCAGACCGCCCGACCCCCGGTTGCGCCAGATCACCGTAGCAGAGTCTCCTCACGCCTACTTCGGAGGGTCCAGAGGCCAGGTCGTTCTTGCCGGCCCCGAAGCATTGATCTCTATCACTACTGTGGGAGATGTGTGTGCAGTCCAGGCGAACGGGAAGCTATCGCGCGCCCCCCCACCCTGTCCCGCCCTGCGATCCCGCGGGGCGGGACGGGGTGGGGGCGCGCGGGGCAAGCTCCACTCTCGCGTTCCCCTTGATTTCAGGCCATTTCAGGACCCATGGCAGCAACTCGTTGGACAGCTCGTGGGCACGACCATCCCCCTCACCCGCCGGTCCTCCCCACTACCTCGCCGCGCGCTGGGAGGAGGTCCCCGAGCGGCACGGCGACGATTGTCCGACGGATCCCCGAGGGGTCGGCCACGGAGCCGGTGATGTCCACCCTCTTTGCGCTCCGCGAGGGTCCGCGGCGGCGCCGCGCGCCTCGGGCGCTCGCGCTGCTCTCGACCGTCGTTGCATGCTCGGTCGATCCCTCCATGCCGCAGCCCGAGGCAGTGCCTGACGCCTCCGCGGGCCGCGCCGCTCCCGCGGACGCGCCCCCCGGGGACGCGCCCGGCGCGCAGGGCGACGCCGACGGGGCGGAGCGCGCCGAGGCCTCTTGCGAGGCGCTGGAGCTCATCGACCTCGACCTCCGCGGCGCGCGCAGCGGCGACGTGACGAGCTTCGTCGGCTCGAACGCTGCGGCGCCCGTCGTCTCGCCCGCCCTCGCCCCGTGCGGAGGCAGGCCCGCGTCCGTGGTGGGCTTCCGCTACACGGTCCGCGCGCGCGCTCGGCTCGTGGTGAGCACCTACCACGCGGAGACCACCGCGGACTTCGACACGGTGGTGTGGGCGCAGCGCGGGTGCGCCACGGGCGCCCCGACCCTGGGGTGCAACGACGACGTCGGGGTCGCCTACGAACGCAGGGAGAGGCCCGTCTCCGCGCGGTTCCACTCGTACTTCTCGACCGAGACGATCGAGGCCGGCGCGACGGTGTACCTCTTCGTCGGCACCTACGCCCCGAGCCTCGGCACCCCGCCCACGGGGACCTTTCGCTTGACCTTGACCGAGACCGCCGAAGGGCGCGCGGGCAGCGCCTGCGACCCCGGCGGCGTCGGCGCCGACGACCCTCGGGGCGCAGGTTGTGCCGAGGGGACGAGCTGCAGGCCCGCGACCGACGAGCTGTCGGACTTTCGTTGCGTCGCGCCCCTCGGGGAGGGGGAGTCCTGCGACCCTCGGGGCGTCCGTAGCGTCTGTTCAGACCAGGGCTACTGCCGCGCCCTGGGTACCACCGCGCGCTGCGAGCGCCGCGGCGCCGTCGGCGCGAGGTGCCGGGCGGCCGCGCCGCGCTGCGACGGCGTCGCGGCCTGCTCCTTCGACGACACCTGCGTCCCGGTGATCCCAGCCGGGGCGGCGTGCGACCGCGGGCTCCGCGCGAACCTCTGCGCGGCGGGCACCGACTGCTCGAGCTTCGAGGGATCCTCGCGCTGCCTCCGGCCAGGCGCTCTCGGCGGAGCGTGCACCGGCGCGGACTCCTCCTGCGACGCGGGGCTGGCGTGCAGCTACTCGGTGTGTGTCCCGGCGCTCCCGCTGGGGGCCGCGTGCGACCCCTCGCAGGACCGGAGCCGCTGCGCCGAGGGCCATTGCCCGCTCGGTCCGGCGCCCCGCTGCACGCCGCTCGGCGGGCGCGACGCGCCCTGTCGGCGGACCAGCCCGGCGTGCGACGCCCGCCTACGGTGCGCCGCGGATCGGTGCATCCCCGAGGTGGCCGTCGGCGAGCGGTGCGACGGCAGCGGCTCGCGGAGACCCAGCGACCTCTGCGCCGTGGGCGCCGTGTGCGCGAGCGCCCGGGGCGAGGCCCGCTGCGTGCTCGCGGGCGTCGCCGGGGCGCCGTGTCGGACCACGGAGGACCCTTGCGACGCCGGACTGTCGTGCGGCCACGCGCGGCTGTGCGTCCCTACGGTCCCGCATGGAGGGCGCTGCGACCCGCGGGTGCTGGACGACGTGTGCGCGCCGGGGTCGCACTGCGCCGACGACGGCTCGGGCGCGCGCTGCCTCGTCGACGGGGCGAACGGTCGCTGGTGCCGCGCCGCCGCGCCCGCGTGCGACGGGGGCCTGCAGTGTGACGGGGGCTACTGTCGCCCGAGCGTAGCGCTCGGCGGTCTGTGCGACCCGATGGGCGTCGCGGGGGTGTGCCCTCGGTCTTCGACGTGCGTGACGGCGTCGGGCGTCTCGCGGTGCGCGCCCTGGGGGACCCTCGGGGTCCGGTGTGAGCTCTCGTCCTTCTGCCCGACCTCGTCCACCTGCGGTCGCTGCCGCGACGGGCTCGACTGCGGGGCGAACTTCACCTGCGTCCCCGAGGTCGCGGCGGGCGCGCGCTGCGACCCCAGGCGCGAGCGCGACGGCTGCGGCGCCGGAGCCTCCTGCGTCACCGACCGCGGAGAGAGCCGGTGCGTCCCCGACGGGACCCGCGGGGGCGCGTGCGCCCACGACGCGGCGGTGTGCGCGCCGGGGCTCCGCTGCGACAGCACGAACCGCTGCGTCCCGGGCCTCGTCCAGGGGTCGAAGTGCGACCCCACGGGACGCCTCGGAGTCTGCGCCGCGGGCTCGTCGTGCCGCTATCGCGCGGACGCCTCGTACTGCGTCCCGCACGGCGCGCGCGGGGCCTCGGGCCGACCCGGCTCGCCCCCGTGCGACGAGGGCCTGGTGCAGGGCTCGTCGGGGACGTGCGTCGAGGGTCTGCCCGTGGGCAGCGCGTGCGAGCCGTCCTCCTCCGCGAGCCCGTGCGCCGCCGGAGCGGCCTGCGTCCGCGGCGACCGGGGCGACCGCTGCGTCGCGGACGGCGTCCTCGGGGGCCGCTGTCGCTCGCGGGGACCTCACTGCGACCCGGGCCTTGGCTGCGACGCGGGCCATTTCTGTGTGACGGGGAGCCCCGTCGGGAGCGCGTGCGACCCCGACCGCAGGACCGACGTCTGCGTCCTGGGCGCGTCCTGTCGCGCGGCCGCGGGAGGGCCTCGGTGCGTCGTCGACGGCATCCTCGACGGGGGATGTCGCGACGAAGAGCCTCACTGCGACGCGGGCCTCGCGTGCGCGGGCCCCGGCGTCTGCCGGCCCGCGCTGCCGCTCGGGGCCTCCTGCGACCGCGGCGCCGTGGAGCGCGCGTGCGGCCCGGGCGCCCAGTGCATCGAGGCCGGCGAGGGGTACCGATGCTTCGCGACCGGAGGCCTCGGGGGCCACTGCCGCAGCCTGTCCGCGCGCTGCGACGAGGGGCTCTCGTGCGGACCGCAGTTCCGCTGCCGCGCCGCGGTCACGCTCGGGGGCCCCTGCGACCCATCGGGGGAGCGCGATGCGTGCGCGCTCGGTTCGAGCTGCCGACCGGCCGACGGGGGCCCTCGCTGCGTCGCCGACGGCGTCCGTGACGGGTCCTGTCGCGCGGGCGCGCCGCGCTGCGACCCGGGCCTCTCGTGCGCCCCCGACAGCGCGTCGCCCTTCCCCGAGCGGCGCTGCGTGGCGGCGATCCCCGCGGGCGCCGCCTGCGATCCCTCGCGCGCGTCCGCCGACCGCTGCGTCGACGGCGCGGTCTGCGTCGGGACCGGGCGCTCGGGGGTGTGCTCCCTCTCGAGCTACGCCGTCGCGCCGTCGACCGTGGCCTTCATCGATGCGTGCTCGGTCCCGGGGGCGACGGTGCTCACGATGGGTCCGTCGTTGCCGAGCCTGCCCACGCTGCTCCCCTTCGCGTTCACCTTCTTTGGGGTCGAGCACGCCGCGGGTTCGGTGCTCACCGTGGGCTCGTCCGGGTGGGTGCGCTTCGGGGCCACGGCCCAGCGGCGGCTCCCGCCCGAGGAGCTCCCCGTGCTCTTCCTGGACGACGCGATCTTCGCCCTGTGGACCTCCCACACCCTCGGCGTCGACACCAGGTCCCCCGGCAGGGTGTGCCTCGCCGCCACCGGCGCGGCGCCGTCGCGCGTGTTCGTCGTCACCTGGAACGGTCTCAACCCGTGGCTCGACACCTCGACGCCCTTGCGGGTGGAGCTGCAGCTGCGGGAGGGTATCCACACCATCGATACGCTCTACCGTCTTTCGCCGATGGGCGCCTCGGACCCGGCCGCCGGCGCCACCATCGGCCTGCTGGGGCCGGGGGCCACTTCGGCGGTCCAGCTCTGCGGGGGCGGCGCGCGGGCCTCGCGGCCCTGCGAGCGGTCGCTGCTCCGAGACACCCGCTTCAGCCCGTGAGCGCTCCCGTCGGTCGTCGCCCGCGGGCTCTGCGGAGCCCCGGGACCGCGTGGTGCACCTTGCGGGCGACGGAGGTAGGTTGACGAAGTCCGCAAGCTCCGACGTACTATCGACAAGGGTCGTGCCCGAGTCGCTCCGAGAGAGAACGCGGTGGCACGGCCCGGCGCGGAGTGCAGCCCAGCGATCCAGCAGGGACGGAATGACACCCCCGAAGGCGGCGCCCTCGGGCGCCAGCGGCGACCATCCCCGGAAGGGACGCCATGAGCGAGGAACCTCCGCGGTGTGGGTGGGTGGCGCGACGCGGTCACCCGGCGACGCACACGCCCGCGGAGCACCGCTGGCGGCTGTCGCAGGCGCGGCCGCAGGCGCCGCAGTTTGTCATGCTCGTCCGGAGATCGGCGCAGACGTTACCAGGGCAGATGGACTGTCCAGACGGACAGACGCACACGCCCGCGGTGCACGATGCACCCGCCGCGCAGCGGGTGCCGCAGGCGCCGCAGTTCGAGGTGTTCGTCTGCAGGTTGGCGCACCCGCCGCTGCAGGCGGTCTGGGCGGTAGGGCAGACGCACACGCCCGCGGCGCACGATGCGCCCGTCACGCAGCGGGTGCCGCAGGCGCCGCAGTTCGAGGTGTTCGTCTGCAGGTTCGTGCAGACCTCCGCGCAGGTGGTGGTCACCGGGCAGGTGCACACGCCCGCGGAGCACAGCTGGTCTCCCGTGCACGCGCGACCGCAGGCGCCGCAGCTCGTGAGGCTCGTCTGCAGGTCGACGCACACACCGCCGCAGGCGGTCTGACCGGTCGGGCAGGCGCACACACCCGCGGTGCATGTGGCGCCCGTCGCGCAGCGGGTGCCGCAGCCGCCGCAGTTCGAGGGGTTCGTCTGCGTGTCCGTGCAGGCGCCGCCGCAGCCGCGCTGACCGGTCGGGCAGACGCACGCACCCGAGACGCACGAGGCACCCGTCGGGCACCCGGTGTTGCAGCCGCCGCAGTGCGTGGGGGTCCCCAGGGTCGTGCAGACCGCCATCGAGCCGCAGGGGACCTGGCCGGGTGGGCAGACGCACACGCCCCCGGAGCAGGAGCGCCCTCCGGAGCACCTGCGGCCGCAGCCGCCACAGTGCAAGGGGTTCGTCTGCGGGCTGACGCAGGCGCCGGCGCAGAAGAGCTGCCCGGTCGGGCAGACGCACGCGCCCGCGGCGCAGCTGCGACCCGCCGTGCACGCAGCGCCGCAGGCGCCGCAGTGCGAGTTGTTCGTCTGCGGGTTGACGCAGGCGCCGCCGCAGAAGAGCTGCCCTGTCGGGCAGACGCACGCGCCCGCGGCGCAGCTTCGGCCCGCGCCGCACACGGTGCCGCAGGCGCCGCAGTGCGAGTTGTTCGTCTGCGGGTTGACGCAGGCGCCGCCGCAGAAGAGCTGCCCTGTCGGGCAGACGCACGCGCCCGCGGCGCAGCTGCGACCCGCCGTGCACGCAGCGCCGCAGGCGCCGCAGTGCGAGCTGTTCGTCTGCGGGTTGACGCAGGCGCCGCCGCAGAAGAGCTGGCCCGTGGGGCAGACGCATGCGCCCGCGGCGCAGCTGCGGCCTCCGGTGCACGCGGTGCCGCAGGCGCCGCAGTGGATCGCGCTGGTCTGGAGGTTGACGCACGTCCCGCCGCAGTTGGCGAGCCCGGTCGGGCAGGTGACCGTGCACACCCCGCCCGAGCAGGTTCCGGCGCAGAGGCGCCCGCAGGCGCCGCAGTTCCGGACGTCCGTGGACGTCTCGATGCAGGCGCCGCCGCAGAGGGTCTGCCCCATCCGACAGGCGCACCGACCGTTCGTGCACGTCTGGCTGGCGGCGCATGCGATGCCACAGTCGCCACAGTTGGCGCGGTCCACCAGCACGTTCGTGCAGCTCGTCCCGCACAGCATGCCGGGCGCCGGGCAGAGGGTCATCCCGCAGGTCGAGGGGATCGTGCAGGTAAAGTTGCGCGCGCAGGGCATCCCGCAGAGGGCGCAGTGGGCGCCGTCAGCCTGCGGCGTCACGCACGCGCCGCGGCAGAGCCGTTGACCCTCCGGGCACGCGCAGGCGCCCATCACGCAGGCCAGATTCGTGGGGCACACCATGCCGCAGCCCCCGCAGTTCGCCCGGTCGCTCATGGTGTCGACGCAGCCCCCGCCGCAGGCGGTCCGCCCTGGCGGGCACGTCGCGCGGCAGGCGCCCGCGACGCAGAACTGCCCGGAGGGGCACGCGCTGCTGCAACGCCCGCAGTGGGCCGCGTCCGAGGTCACGTCCGCGCAGGTCGCGCCGCACACGGTGCGCCCAGTGGGGCACCCGCAGACTCCGGCCGCGCAGACCTGGCCCACGCCGCACACGGCGCCGCAGCGCCCGCAGTTCGTCGCGTCCGAGGTCACGTCCGCGCAGGTCGTGCCGCACACGGTGCGCCCGGTGGGGCACCCGCAGACTCCGGCCGCGCAGACCTGGCCCGCGCCGCACGCGGCGCCGCAGCGCCCGCAGTTCGTCGCGTCCGAGGACAGCGAGACGCAACGCCCGTCGCAGGGCGCCTCTCCCGGGGCACACGCGCAGGCCCCAGCCGAGCAGGTCCGGCCCCCGCCGCACACGGTGCCGCAGCGCCCGCAGTTCGTCGCGTCCGAGGACAGGTCGGTGCACGCGCCGCCACAGGACGCCTGACCCGCGGCGCACGTGCAGGTCCCGGCGACGCAGCTCTGGCCCGCGCCGCACGCCACGCCGCAGCGCCCGCAGTTCGTCGGGTCGGTGGCCAGAGCGACGCATACATCGCCGCACAGGGAGGCCCCCCCGGGGCATGCGACGCGACAGGCGCCCGCGGCGCACTCCTGCCCCTCGCTGCAGCGGTTTCCGCAGCGCCCGCAGTGGAGGAACTCCGTCTCCGGATCGACGCACAGCAGGTCGCACAGCAGCCTCCCCGGGTCGCACATCATGGCGATGTCGGCAGGGGTGTCCATCGCGGGGGTGTCCACCGCGGGGGTGTCTACCGCAGGGGTGTCCATCGCAGGGGCGTCCATCGCAGGGGCGTCCGCCGAGGGGGCGTCGGTCCTGGGGGCGTCCGCCAGAGGGCCGTCCGTGGCGGGGGCGTCCGTGGCGGGGGCGTCCGTGGCGGGGGCGTCTGTTGCGGGGGTGTCCGTGGTGGGGGTGTCCGTGGTGGGGGCGTCCGTCGCAGGGCCGTCCGTGGCGGAGGCGTCCGTTGCCTGGCTGTCGAGGGCGGGGGCGTCCGTCACCAAGGCGTCCGTGGCGCTGGTGTCGCCCGAGGGCGTTCCCGGCATCCCGTCACCGCAGCCGTGGAGCAATGCGATCAGCAGTGTGTAGCGGCACGCCATCCATCCCCGAGTCGTCATCGAAGACCTCCCAGCGCCGTCGCGAGGGTCCGGTGCCGACCGGAGCCCCGCGCCGGAGCGTTCCGTGACCATCCCGCACCGTTTGCAGAAATTCACGAATTCGCTTCGGCCACCTCATGGCCGGATTGCGGCCACGCGGTCAGGAGCACGCACGACAGGAGGAGGGTATTTGCATCGCGGGTCCTGGGCAGGGGTCAGCGTTGACCGTTGGTTGACAGACCTCCGCTGCGGGTCGCTACCCTCTTTCATGGACATCGAGAAGCTGCGGGTCCTGCTCAGCGTCGTCGAGAGCGGCTCGATCCAGGGGGCGTCGCGCTCCCTCGGGCTGCCTCGCTCACAGCTCCGACGACGGATCGAGGGGCTCGAGGCCGAGGTCGGGGTCCCGCTGCTGCACCGCGACGCGGACGGCGTCCGCCTGACCGCCGCGGGCTGCGTGGTGGCCGAGCGCGGGCGCTCGATCCTCCAGGGCACGGAGAGCCTCCTGAGCGACGCCCGCGCCGCGGCGGGAGAGGCTACGGGGGTGCTCCGCGTCTTCGAGCCCATCGGGTTGCCGCTGAGCGCGCGCACCCGCTGCCTGCTCGCGATGCGGGGCGCGCTGCCGCGGTTGCAGTTCGTGGTGCGTCAGGTGGAGGACCCCATCGCCCACCTCGACGAGCCCTGCGACCTGGCGCTCCACGACGGGCCGATGCCCGACCGGAGCGCGTGGTTCTCCCGCGTCGTCGCGCGCGTGCCGCTCTGCGCGCTCGCGTCGCCCGGCTATCTCGCGTCGCGGGGCTCGCCGGACGGCGTCGCGGCGCTCTCGCGGCACGAGGTCCTCGGGTGGAAGAGGGCGCGCGAACGGGCCGACGCGTGGCCGCTCCGCGGGGGCGGTGAGGTCGTGGTGTCGCCGTGGTTCATCTCCCACGACCTGGTGCTCCTGCGGGCGCTCGCCGCGGAGGGCGGGGGGATCCTCTTCGCGCCGCAGACCAGCCTCCTCGACGACCCCACCGCGGGACCGCTGGTGGGCGTCCTCGAAGACGAGGTCGGAGCGGAGATGCTCTTTCGCGTGTCCACCCGTCACCACAGCAACGCGGACACCCGGACCCGCGAGGCGCTGGAGCACATCCTCCGGGTGCTCGCGGACTTCCCCGAGGAGTAGTCGCCGCCGCGCCGAAGGGGGGCCTCCCCCTCCCCTGCCCTCACCCCGCCGAGGCCCGCTTCCACTCCGGGGCCTCGCGCAGGGCCCCTCCCGCCAGGCGCAGCCCCTGGACGAAGTGCCGCACGCCCGTGCGCACCAGCGCCGGGGAGCGCTGCCCCACGTCCGTGAAGCCCCGCCCCTCGGGGTCCTCGGGCGCCCGGCCCCAGTTGGCGAAGAGCCTGCCCCAGTCGCTCTCCAGGGCCTCCTCCACGCGCCGGCGGCCGTGCACCGGGTACCAGTACAGGTCGTGGTAGGCCACCGAGGCCACGTACGCCGCGGGCGCCAGCCACGTCTTCAGGCTCCACTCCACGGGCTTGCGCCAGGGGCCCCAGTAGATCCGGTGCTGGTTCCTCGCCGCGAAGGTCATCCGGCGGAAGGGCCCCTCGAAGGCCCAGTTCTCCCTGGCGGCGTCCACGTCGCCCACGATGTCAATGTCCCGCACGTCCCCGACGCCGAGGCCCAGGTCGTGGGCCAGCTTCACGTAGCGCAGGTCCCGCAGCGGGTCGAAGCCCATGAGCTTCGCCGCCACGGCGTCGATGGCCACCTGGTCCCGCGAGGCCAGGTACACGTTCTTCACGTGGGGCACCATGCACCGCGGGCCGGGGCCGTCCCCCGCGAAGGTGCCGTCCATCACCGCGAAGATCCCCCGGTGGATCTTCTTCTGCACCATCAGCAGGTCCACCAGCGTCTCGTGGATCACCGGGTGCGTCCAGTGGCGGCGCTCGTTCAGGAGCCCCCCGAAGGCGTTCTTCATCGCCCCGGTGGTGGTCGTGAAGATGTGCGTCTTCACCGTCGGCAGGTGGATGATGTTCTCGCCGATCATCCTCCGCGGGATCTGGAACCCGCTCGGGTACACGTCGTTCAGGCACAGGAAGCGCTTCGTGAGGTCCCCGCAGGCCTCGCGCACGTCCACCCAGGGCTCGTCCTCGTAGAGGTGCACGTTCCGCAGCCCGTGGGCGCGCACCACGTCCAGGTGCTTGTTCTCCCGCTCGCCCAGGTGGGCGTCGATCACCACCGTGCGGTTGTGGCACGCATGCACCCTGGACGGGTCGTACCCGTCGCGCTTCAGGGCCCTCACCACCCCGTCGAGCTGCCACGGCGTGGTGCTGCTCCCGGGGTAGAAGAAGTGCCACGAGATGTTCACCTTCAGTGCCGTGTCCGCCTCGCGGTCGAGCTCCTCCTGGTAGCCCGCGAGGTTCATCACCCGGTGCACGTCGTCCAACACCGTGGACGGGCGCGTGCGTACGATCGCGACGGTCGAGCGCTTCATGCACCCCGACATAGAACGGCGCGCCCTCGCGCGACAGCGCCAAGGTGCCCGGCGGTCCCGGGCCGCGGTCCACCGGTCGCCCTCAGGGCGTGAACGGGTACCGCACCTCGAAGGTGTTCTGCTGGAACGGCGGCAGCCTCGCGCCGCGCACAGCCCTCGCCATGCAGCTCCCCGAGGCAGTGCCCGCGTACGGCGGCGCCACGTTCGCCGTGGTCACCCGCCCCGTGTTCGCGAAGGTGATGGTCACCACCGCCGGGTCGCCCTCGATGCCGCAGGCCCTCACCACCGGCGCCAGGTTGCGCATCGCCTCCTGCACCGCCGCCCGCTCCGGGGACACCGGCAGGTCCCGGTTCACCTCCGGCGTGGTGGGCGTGGGCGGCGTGGGCACCGCGGGCGCCACGGGCGGCGTGACCGGCGTGCGGCTCGGGTTCGTCGGCGGCCGCGTGGTCTGCGAGGGAGGTGTAGTGGGCGGGCGCACCGTCGGCGTCCGCGGCGGCACCGAGGGCACCACCGAGGGCACCACGGGCTGCACCTCCGGGGTGGTCACCACCGACGGGGTGGGAGGTGTAGGGGGAGGTGGGGTGGGGTGCGCCTCGGGCACTGGCGCGGGGTTGACCACCACCGGCGCGGGGAGCACCTGCACGACCCTGGGCGCGCGGTCCTGCTCCATGCGGTGCAGGAGCACCTGGATGAGCCCGAGCCCGCCGGTCACGATCAGCGCGACCACCACGGCGGTCATGAACATCGTACGGTTGCCGCTGGCGGTGGTGGACGCCACCGGGGCGTTGGCCGGGGGCGGCGACGACGGCAGGATCGACCGCGTGGCCCGCGGGGGCGCGGCGATGGGCGGCGCCGCGAGGGGGCTGGCGAGGGTCCCCGTGGGGTTCACGCCGAGGAGCTCGTCCACCGCGGCGGGCTTGTCCTTGCGCTCCGTGGAGAGCGCCGCCATCTTGCGCGCGAGGCTCTGGAGCTCCAGGAGCCCGCTCACGTCCGAGGGATTCCCGGCGGGGGGCGCGTCGGAGGAGCCCGCGGCGCTCGGGGCGTCCCCGCCGAACAACAGGCCCATCCCCGCGGCGCCGGGCGCCGCCGCGGCGGCGACGGTGTCCTTGTCCACCCGGAAGAGGAGCGACCCCTCGTTGCGGGCGCCGGTGAGCTTCTCCCCCACGCCCCGAGGCTCCGCGGGGGGCACCGGCGGGTCGATGGTGGGGAGCTTCGCGAAGAGCGGGATGTGCGTGTCCCCGATGGGCTCCAGGTCCCCGTCGGCGATGGGCGGCGCGAGGCTCGGACGATCGCTCGGGCGGCGGGCCTCGCGGGGCGGGAGCGGGCGCACGATGGGCGGAGGCACCGGCGGCGGCGCGGGCGGCGCGTGGTGCACGGTCACCGCGGCCACGGCGCCGCCAGACGGCGGCGGCGGCACCGACGACACGATCGCGTCCGGGGGGACGTCCTCGAACTCCAGCGTGACGTTCCCACCGTTGAGCGAGAGCTCCCCGAGCGTGGGCAGGGACTCGGGCCCGAGGAGCGCGCGCAGCTCGGGCACGTCACGCAGCGGGCGGGTGGCGCTGTCCCCGAGGCGGGACACCAGCGCGTCCCGCTGGATGGTGCTGCGATCGACCATCGCGCACAGCTCGTCCGCAGGGAACGGCCCCTGCTCCTGGCCATCGATCACCACGAACCACGCGCTGTGCTCCGTGGCGTCTGACGGCGCGGCTTTGGACTCGTCCGTGTGGGGTGGGGGTGCGCTTCCGCTCATCGGTGCCGTCCTGGTCGGGGGACACCCTCTGGTACACCACAGGGCGCCTCGGCGTTGGAGCCTAGCTCAGAACCCGTTGGAACCCCAACGGCTATCGCCCCGCGAGCCCCGGGACCCTCGCCGCCGCGCGGTCCACCCAGGCCTCCAGCGCCGGGTCCCGGCCCGTCGGAACCTTGCAGGGCGCCAGCCACCGGGGGCCCGTCTCCTCCGCGGCGAAGGCCCTCAGGGTGACCGCCGTGAGCGCCCCGAAGCGCCCGTCGGAGGCCAGAAGCGAGAACACGTCGGGCCCCGCCGAGCGCCGCGGCGAGGGCTGCCACCAGGCCCTCTCCCCGCTCGGCAGCCGCGCCTCCCAGCCCGCCACCAGGTGATCCACCGGATCCTCCGAGGGAGCGCCGGGAGCGCCCTCCCGGAACCACTGCCCCACGGTCCCCTGGGACTCCCCAGGGAGCGAGAGCCCATAGGGCCCGAGGAGCGCCCTTGCCTCCGCGAGCGTGGTCCCGACGGGCAGGGTCACCAGCCGCGAGCGGGCGTCCACCGCGGGCTCTTCCCCGCAGGGGTGGGCGGGGGTCGCGGGCAGGGGCTCGTCCAGGGGCGGCACCAGGGCCCCCCGGGCGAAGACCCCGTCGGGGTCCGCGGAGGCCCGGAGAGCCTCCAGCCAGCGCACGCCGGCGCCCCATTCGAGCGCCATGGCCGCGCGCTTGGAGCGCCCCACCCCGTGGTGGTGGGCCACGGTGCCCCCGGCCCGGTGGGCGGCCACCAGGGCCCGGCGCCAGGTGTCGTCGTAGGTCATGAGGGCCTCGTCGTCCGTGCGAGAGCCTCCCACGAAGGTGAAATAAATCGAGCACCCGTCGGGGTACGCGTGGGACAGGTGGGCCATCACAAAGCCCCCACGACCCAGGGCCTCGCGCACATTGTCGTACAGCGCCCCGAGGCGCGACCACGGGGCGGCGACCTCCATGGTGTCTGCCCACAGGCCCCCCACGAAGGTCGGCGGCATGCGGTAGCTCACGGCGTGGCGCCGGGCCCTCCAGCGCCGCGCGGGGCCATCGCCGGCGTCCTGGCCTCCGCCGCTGCGGGCGATGGCCCTGGCGCGCTCCAGCATCGGGTCCACGGGCTCCGCCGGGGTGGCCTCGAAGAGCACCAGGAGGAGGCACCGCCCGCCGGAGGCCGCGCTCACGGCGCTGGCCAGGGCGTTCAGGGCCCTCGGGTGCTCCAGCGCCCGGCGGGTGAGGGCCTCCACCGTGGCGGAGGGCGCGTGGGTCCCCTTGCGGGCGGGCGCGGCTTCGGGGTCGCCCTTCTTGGCTCCCTGCATGAACACCAGGGTGTCAAAGGGGTCGTAGAGCCGTGTCACCGCGGGGCGCAGGCCCGCTTGATAGAGCCCCCGGAGGACCTCCCAGGCGGCCTCCATGGTGTCGTAGGTGAAGGCCAGGCCCTTGACCTGGGTGGGCCTGGGCCACACCCGGAGCGTGGCGCGGGTAAGGAACCCGAAGGTGCCCTCGCTGCCCACGAGGAGCGCCCTCATGTCCACCGCTCCGGGCGCGGGGGCCTTTGCGTGGAAGGGCTCTCCCGTGCCGAGCACGCCCTCGACGGCGAGGGTCATGTCCTCGATTTTTCCGTAGCGCCCGGAGCACTGCCCCGCCGAGCGCGTGGCCACCCAGCCCCCGACGGTGGAGCAGTAGATGGACGAGGGGAAGTGTCCGAGCGTCGCCCCGCGTTGCTGGAGCAGTGTCTCCAGGTGTTCACCCAGGATCCCCGTGTCCACCTCGCAGACGCCGTCGTCGAGGTCCACGCGGTGGAGCGTGCGCATGCGCTTCAGGTCCACGCTCACCGTGTCCCTCCCGGCGACCACCGCGCCGGTGACCGCGCTCCCGGCGCCGAAGGGCACCAGCCTCAGCCCCGTGCGGCGCGCGATGTCGATCAGCCCCTGGAGCTGCTCGGCGCTCCGGGGCCACACCACGGCCCGAGGCCCCGCGGGCAGAGGGGCCCCCGCCCGGCGCCCGAGGAGCTGCCGGGGCCACAGGTCCTGGGCGTAGGCGCTGCGCTCGGCGTCGTCGTCGCAGACCGCGTCGGCGCCCACGCAGCGTTCAAGGTCGGCCAGCAAGGGGTCCATCGGGGGAAGGACGGTACACGCAATGGCATCTCTTGACGTCCCTCCCCGATGGTCGCAGGCACCCTCCCATGGCCCGCAGGCACCTCCCGGTGGTGAACTCCCCCCCGCCCCGCGCGCCGGACCCTCCCTCCGAGGGGGCGCCCTCGGAGCCCCCTCCCTGGCACTGGGTGCCCCTCGGGACCGTGGTGAGCGTGGTCGCCTTCGCCCGCCTCGCCCCGGGTGTGGTCTGGCTCCTGCGCGCGCTCCTGGGCTCCGCCCCCAGGGCCGGCGCGGGCGTCGCCGCCCTGGCCGGGGCGCTGTCCCTCGCCGCCATGCTGCTCTCCATCGCCCTCGGGGGCTTTGTCCTCGGTCGCTACGGCCCGGAGACAAACCCCCGCCACGGCACCCTCTCGGGCGCATGCACCGCGGCGCTCCTCTGGGCCGTCACCGGCCGGGCGTGGTTCCTCCTGGCCCTGGTGCCCCTCGGGATGCTCGTCGGCTGGGCCGGGGCCCTCGGAGGCGTCCGCGCCCGAAAAAATCGTTGGACCGAGGGCGTGTAGGGAACTTCCCTACCCCAGGTGATCGTGGAGGAATTCGTTGACGCGGGCCAGGGCGAGCTTTGCGGCGCTGGGGTCGTGGACGTCCAGGCGCCGCTCGTTCACAAACGCATGCTGGGCGTCGTAGACGTAGAGGTCCATGGGGCACCCCTGGGCCTGGAGCCTCGCCTGGAGGGCCTTTGCCACGTCGGCCTTCGCCCAGTCGTCGCGCCTGGCGAAGTGGGCCTGCACGGGCACGTTGAACGTGTCCCACTGCATGTAGCGGTCGGGTGGCAGACCGTAGAATGGCACCGCGGCGACGAAGCCCGGGATGTTCCCCGCGGCCACGAAGGCCCCCGCGCCTCCCATGCAGAAGCCCAGCACCGCCACGTTGCCGTTGCAGCGCGAGTCGTCCTGGAGGTGCGCGAGCGCCCCGGCGATGACCTCCAGCGCGTCGGTCCAGGACAGGGCGTTCATCAAGGCCGCGGCCTCCTCGGCGTTGGCGGCCACCTTGCCCTGATACAAATCCGGGGCGAGCACCAGGAAGTCCATCCCGGCGATGCGGTCGCACATCCCTCGGGTCTGTTCGTTCAGGCCCCACCACTCGTGGAGGAGCACCACCGCCCCGACGGCGCCATCGGTGGCGGGGCGCCCGAGGGCCCCGTGAGCCTCGGCCCCGCCGCGGGCCTTGAAGGTGACGTCTTCGCTCATTGCTATCCTTTGAACTCCATGAGGTTCTTGAAGGCCTCGTCGCGCCCGAGGCGCCCGGCGAGCACGGCCCCCAGCGTCTCGATGATGGGCGCCCGCAGGCGCCGCTCCCGGGCGAAGGCCACCACCCGGGGCACCAGCATCGGGGCCTCCACGCGCTGCCCCACGCGCTCGCGAGCGTCCTCCAGGGAGGCGCCCTGACCCAACAGCTCACCCAGGCGCACCTCCGGGCGCTCGGTCTGCCCCATGGCCGCCAGGAGGTCCCCGATGCCCGGTAGGTCTAGAAAGGTCTTCTCCTCGCCGCCCGCCGCGGCGCCGATGCGGGAGCACTCGTGGGTGGCGCGCGTAAGGAGCCCTGCCACCAGCGCGGGAGGCAGCCCGCTGGCCCGGGCATATCCCAAAGCCAGGAGCAGCACCCCCGTGAGCGCGCTGGCCCACTCGGCGCCCAGGAGGTCGCTCGTGGGGTACACCCGCAGCGTGGGGCTCCCCAGGGCCTCGCTCACGGCCTGGGTGACCTCGGGGTAGCGCGACGCCACGGCGATCACCCCGGGGCGCCCCGCCACCAGGTCCTCGGCCACCGCGGGCCCCGCCAGCGCGCCCACCCGGCGACACGGAGTCTCCTCACGGAGGATCGCCGACACGGGCACCAGGCCCTCTCCCGACAACCCCCGGATGCCGTGCACCAGGAAGTGAGAGCCATCCACCTCGTCCCCGAGCTGCCGCGCCACGTCCCGCACCACGTCCGACGGGGTGGCCACCAGGATGAGCGTGCAACTACGCGAAAGCACACGGTAATCCGTGGTGACCGAGACCCCCTCGGGCACGGCCTGCTCGGCCCTGCGGGTGCAGAAGCACACGGCGCGCCCGGCGCGGCTGGCGGCGGTGACGAGGGCCAGGCCCCAGCGACCGCCGCCCAGGACCCCGACGGTGCTCAGCTCGCTGGCGCTCACGGCCCGCTCCGGCGGGCAGGGTGGAACCCGAGGCCCGAGACCGCGAGGCGGTTCTGGTAATACAACAACAAAGACGGTTCGCTGAGCATGAAGCCCCCCTCGGTGGGAGAGAGCGCGGGGCGCGTGTGGTACTCCGCCATGGCGCGGGAGGCCTCGGCGATGAGCTCCTCGGGGCGGGCCTGGCGCACGCCCGGGGCGAGCACCAGGGCCTCGCGGTCCTCCTGGGCGCAGGCGAGCTCCAGGAGGTCCGCGACGCGCCGGACGAACTCGTCCTGCGGGAGGAAGACCTCGTCCTTGTGGCGCAGGAGCGAGAAGAGGTCCGCCTGGGGGTAGGCGTCGCGCATGCGGGCGAAGGCCGCGCCGCACACCAGGTGCGTGGCCAGGAGCACGGTCTCCCGGGCGTAGCTCCGGCAGATGGCCTCGCCGAGCTCGCGGGTGTACTGCGCGTCGCGGGCCTCGTCGGGGACGGCCACGCCCCGGCGGGTGACGTAGCTCGCGGGGTCCACGGAGCGGCCCCGCGGGGTGACGCTGCGCCCGTCCTCGGTGACGCGGTTGGAGAACGGGTCCAGCGGCTGCCCGAAGCGGATCACCACGCTCCCGGAGGAGCGCACCAGGCGCCGCACCAGGGTCACCACCCGCGAGAGCTGCGTGCTCTCGTCGTCCTCAATGATGTACCGGTTGCGCCCGACCTCGGAGAGGTAGTCCTCGATGAGGGTGGCGGCCTCCAGGGTGAGGAGGTAATTGATCGTGGCCGGGACGATGAACACGCGCTGCTCGCGGCCCCGCCGCAGGGAGTTCACGTACGCCTCGACGCCGGTGCCCAGGAGCCCGAGCTTGAGCTTCTCCTCCACCACGCCGGACCGGCAGCGGGTGCCCCCGGGGAAGAACAGCGAGTGGAAGCCCCGCTCCAGGAGCACGCAGGAGTAGGTCTTGAGCACGTCCTTGTAGAGCTCGTGCCGGATCCTGCGGTCTACCCGGTAGGCCCCGAGGTTGTGCATGAAATACGACAGCAGCGGGTTGGTGAAGAGGTTCTTCCCGGCGCCGTAGGTGGCCGGCGGGAGGCCCTCGCGCTCCAGGGCGAAGCCAAAGACCACCGAGTCCAGGTTGGACAGGTGCGTGGGGACGAAGATCACCGTGCCGCGCTTCGCGAGCTTCTTGATGGCGTCCACGGGCCCCTGGGTCACCAGGTGCTTCTGCAGGAGCGTGGTGGAGCGCAGCGCCGAGGCGACGTCCATGGGCGCCAGGAGCGCGGCCAGGGCGCGCGGGAGCACCTTGCTGGTGAGCGCGTACACCCTCGGGTTGAAGTTCCCGGCCACGTCCTGGGCGTAGAACCGCGCCAGGTCCTCGACCTTCCGGCGCCGGTCCTCCTCGGACATCTTGCGCGCGGTGCGGGCGACCTCGCGGAACATGAGGTACTCGGCCCGCTCGTCCCCGGGGCGCTGCTCCAGGCGCTTGAGCTCGTGGTAGGCCGCGTCATTCAGGAGCATGGACGGGTCCCGAGCGCCGCGCGTCACGCGCCCCACCACCTCCGTCACGATCGACTCCCGCTCGTCGTTGAAGTGGAAGATCGGTGCCTCGCCCATGGCCCCGGACCTTACCGTATTCCCCCCCGCCGTCGACGGTAAACCCCCACTCAAGTGCCCCCGTCTGCGAGGGGCGGAAATTGTTCGCCGGAGGGCCCCGCCTCGCCGGGCGGCGCCGTGAGCATGCGCGCTCCGGGCGTCACGCCCCCGGCCCCCGAGGCCCCTCCGGGCTGCGCCATCAGCGCCCCTCCCCGACGCGTCACCCGCGCGCCTTCGAGCCGCACCAGGGCGTAGCTCGGACCGCCCGCGCCGCCCGCCCCGGGGCCCCCGTTGCCCCCGGCCCCGCCTCCTCCGCCGTTGCCCCCGAGGGGCGAGCCCGCGTCGGCGGCGCCGTTCCCTGGCGTACCGCCGTTGGAGCCCTGGCCCCCAGCGCCCCCTGCGCCGCCGGCCCCGCCTCTGCCCGCCTGGAGCGTGCAGTTCTCCAGGGTGAGCTCCGTGTTGGACACCAAAAGCGCCACGCTGGCCCCTCCAGCGCCCCCCGCGCTGCCACCGAGGCCGGGGCAGCCCCCCGCGCCGCCGCCGCCGCCGCCGTTGGCGTTCCCGGGCGTGCTGCCGAAGTTCACCCCGCCCCCACCACCCCCACCCGCTCCGGGAGTCCCCGCAGTGCCCGCCATCGCCGCGCGGGGTTGGTACCCCATGGAGAGGGTAAATACGCCCACCCGCCCCGGTGGGTTTCCAGGCACCCCGTCGGTGCCGTTGTCCCCTGCACCGCCATTGTCGGGTCTGGCAAAATGTCGGCCAATTCCACCGATTCCTCCAGTCGCACTGGCGTTTCCCATCCCAGGTTGGCCGTTCTCACCGGTTGTCTGCAACATTCCTGCGATCATGTACTGGCCGGCGCCGCCGCGTCCTCCTGCGACACACACGGTGCCTCCGGCGCCGCCTTCGAGGCCCGCGGCGCTGCGACCGTTGTCCGCGGGGCGTCCGTTGGCGCCGCTAGCGCCGCTTGCGCCGGGGGCGCCATCGGCGGCGGTGAGGGTGACGCGCTCCAGGGTGACCATGCCGCTGTCTCCGACGCGCATCGCGATGGAGCTGTCCCCGGGGTTGGTGCTCGGCAGGGCGACCACCTCGAAGCGTGACAGGAGCACCCCCGAGCGCGCGCCCCGGACGGAGACCACGGTGCCCCCGGGGGTCCCCCGGAGGGTGGTCACCCCGTCGCGCCCGCGCCAGTCGGCGCCGTACCCGCCGTAGAGCCTCACGCCGTCGGGGAGCTCCAGGGCGGTGTTGGGCACCGTGGCGGCGCGCACCAGCACCGTGGGCCGCTCGGTCCCCAGGAGCTCGAAGGCCCGACGGAGCGACGCCACCGGGCGCGCGGCGCTCCCGACGCTCATGTCACTGCCGCCCGCAGGGTCCACGTACACCTGCGCGTCCAGCAGGCCGTCCACGCCGTCGCAGTTCTGGTCCAGGGAGTCCCCCACGGGGTCGGGGTTCATCGCGCAGGTGTCCGGCGGAGTGGTGTCCACCGGCGCCGTGTCCGCCGTGTCCGTGGCGTCCGTGGCGTCCGTGGCGTCCGTGACGTCCATGGCGTCCATGGCATCGGTCACGTCCTTGGTGTCCAGGTCCTCGGTGTCCTCCGGGGCGTCCTCCTCGGGGGTGTCCCCGAGGTCCGAAACGGCGTCCCCGGCGTCTCCTGCGTCGTCCAGTTCGCAGCGGTCCTCGCGGGCGGTGTAGCCCGGGTCACACTGGAGCCGGGTGCGGGTGCACCCCGCGAGGAGGGCGAGCGCCAGGAGCCCGTGCCGTGCACTGAGAGGTCTATCCATGCTCCGCCCGGAGCTTACCCTTGTTTGACCTTCGGGGGAGCGGGCAGCAACACCTTGGCCAGCTCCACCAGCGGGATCGGCAGGAGCGACAGGGCCACCACCACCCCGAACTCGGGCCAGGTCCAGTCGTGGTCCGTGTGGAACACCGGCTGGAGCCCGGGGATCGCCAGGGACAGCCCGTGGATCGCCCCGGAGACCACCACCGCCGCCAGGAGGTACGGGTTGGACAGCCACCCGAGCTTGAAGATCGACGCCCGGCGCGACCGGCAGTTGAACGCATGCGCCAGGGGCGACAGCGCCAGGAGCGTGAACACCATGGTGAGCTTGGAGGTGCGGGCCTCGTGGTCGTGGGGCTCCGGACCCCACACCGGGAGGAAGTACACCGCCACCGCGCACACGCACATCAGCACCCCCACCCCGAGCATCCCGAGGTAGTCCATGGTGCCCAGGATGGGCGCCCCGGAGGGCCTCGGGGCCTCGCGCATCTGGCCCTCCTCGGGGGGGTCCACGCCGAGGGCCAGGGCCGGCAGGCCGTTGGTCACCAGGTTGATCCACAGGATCTGCAGGGCCGTCAGCGGCGGCGCACGGTCCGGCGGCAGGAAGCCCGTCACGAACACCGCCAGGCACAGCCCCGCGTTGGAGCTGAGCAGGAAGAAGATGGACTTCTGGATGTTCCGGTAGATCGCCCGGCCCTCGCGCACCGCCTCCACGATGGTGGCGAAATTGTCGTCCGCCAGGACCATGTCCGCGGCCTCGCGCGCCACGTCCGTGCCGCTCTTCCCCATGGCCACGCCGATGGCCGCCTGCTTGATCGCCGGGGCGTCGTTGACCCCGTCGCCGGTCATCGCCGCCACCTCGCCGCGGGCCTGCAGCGCCTGCACGATGCGCAGCTTGTGCTCGGGCTCCACCCGCGCGAAGACCCGCACCCGCGGGAGCTTCTCGGCCAGGGCCTCGTCGCTGAGCCCGCGCAGCTCCTCGCCGGTCAGCGTGAGGGCCCCCTCCTCCCAGAGCCCGAGGTCCTCCGCGATGCTCCGGGCGGTGCCCGGGTGGTCCCCGGTGATCATCACCACCCGGATGCCCGCCCGGTGGCACTCCGCGATGGCCCCGCGGACCTCCCGCCGCGGCGGGTCGATCATGCCCACCAGCCCCAGGAACACCAGCGAGCGCTCGGCCTCGTCGCGGTCGTTGAGCTCCGGGCCGCCCTCGCGCTCGGCCATGGCCAGCACCCGGAGCGCGCGGGCGCTGTACCGCGCCACGCGCTCCAGGAGCTCCGCCCGGCGCGCGTCCGTGAGGGGCACCACGCCCGCCTCGGTGCGCTCCTCGGCGCACAGGTGCAGGAGCACGTCCGCGGCGCCCTTGCAGTGGACCGTGTAGGTCCCGTCCGGGCGAAGCTCCCGGGTGACCACGGTCATGCGCTTGCGGGCCGAGCTGAACGGGATGGTCAGCGCCTCCTCGGAGCGGGCCAGCATGCTGTGCCGCGCCACGCGCACCTTGCTGGCCAGCGCCACCAGCGCCGCCTCCGTGGGGTCGCCGGAGACCTTGAGCTCGCCCTCGGCCTTCTTGTGGATGCTCGCCGTGTTGGCGATGGCCCCCACGGCCACCGTGCGCAGCACCGGGTCCGGCAGGTCCTCCAGGCGCGCCCCCACCTCCTGGAGCTCGCCCTGGTCGTCGTAGCCCTCGCCGGTGACGTCGATCTCGCGGTCCCCGGCGAAGACCACCCGGGCGGTCATCTCGTTCCGGGTGAGGGTGCCGGTCTTGTCCGTGCACACCACCGTGGCGCAGCCCAGGGTCTCCACCGCCGCGAGCTTGCGCACGATGGCCCCGCGGTGCGCCATGCGCTGCATCCCGAGCGCCAGGGTGATGGACGTGATCGCCGGGAGCCCCTCGGGGATCGCCGCCACGGCCAGGGACACCGCCGTGAGCAGGAGCTCGTGCCAGCGCGCCCGCCCCTGGAAGATCCCCAGCGCGAAGAGCGCCGCCGAGAGCGCCAGGCACGCGTACAGGATCTTCTGCCCGAAATCGTCGAGGTGCTCCTCCAGCGGCGACTGCTGCTTGCGCACGCCCTCGAGCATCTTCCCGACGCGGCCCACCTGCGTCTCCTGCCCGGTGGCCACGGCCACGCCGCGCCCATCCCCATGCACCACCGTGGTCCCGGAGAACACCATGGTGGCCCGGTCCCCCACGGCGGTGTCCTCCGGGACCACCGCCTCCGCGAATTTCTCCACCGGGATGCTCTCGCCGGTGAGCTCCCCCTCCACGGTCTGGAGCTCCACCGTGTGCACCAGCCGCAGGTCCGCGGGCACCCGGTCGCCGGTCTCCAGGAGCACCAGGTCCCCGGGCACCAGCTCCCGCGCGTCCAGCGTGAACACCTCCGCCCCGCGGCGCACCTTGCAGCGCGCCGCGCTGAGCTTCATCAACGCCTCCAGCGCCCGCTCGGCCTTGCGCTCCTGGTAGAACCCGATGAGCGCGTTCACCACCACGATGGTGAGAATGGCGATGGCGTCCGAGAAGCGCGCCAGGCCCCGCACCGGCCCCGGCTCGCCGTACACCGCCACCCCCACGGCGATCCCCGCGGCCACCAGCAGCGTCCCCACCAGCGGATTCAGGAACTGCGCCAGGAGCTGCCGCAGTACGCTGGGCTTCGGCGGCGGGGGCAGCGCGTTCGGCCCGTAACGCTCCCGCCGCGACGCCACCTCGGCCGCCCCGAGGCCCTCCGCGAGGTCCACCCCCAAGGCCCTCGCGGTGTCCGTCACGGACGTTGCATGCCACACCTTCTCCTGCGAAGCCGTCATTCCCGGCGGGGTACTCTAGTCAGAACGCCCCCTGGGGCAATGGATCGCCGGTGATTTTCACCCCGTGACCGCGCGGACCAGTTCGTACACCGGCAGCGGGAGCCATGCGTTGGGCGCGAGCTCCACGGGGGGGACCTTGAGGGGCACCGGGGCCTCCTCGGAGGCCAGCAGGAGCAGGGTGTCCTCGGTGGAGGGGAGGCCCACGGCGGCCACGGCGCCGCCGCCCTTCAAGGCCACCACGTACACCCTGGAGGGCTGCTCCCCCCGGGGCACCGCGAGGCTCCCGAGCTGGATCACCCCCTGGGAGACGGCCAGCACCTCGCCGCCGGAGACCGTATGCTGCACCCACGGGTACTCGGGCTCCAGCTCCGGCTCCAGCCGCGCCAGGAGCGCGTCCAGGGAGTGCCCCGGCACCAGCGCCGCGGCGCCCGCGCTGGCCGACGAGATCGCCACGCCCCCGAGGTCCACGGCGCGCGAGCGGTCCTGCCAGCGCCCCGAGGCGGGCTCCGCGGAGGCGCCCCCGTCCTCCAGCAACACCAGCGTGTCCGCCCGCTGCCCGAGGGCAAGGAGCCTGCGGCGGTTCTTCGGGTCCACCAGGAGCACCGCCCCGAAGGGCTCGGACAGGGTGATCAACCGCTGCTTCCGACCGCCGTCTCGGATATTGAGCGCCTCGGCCTGCACCTCCAGGGAGAGCGTACCCCCGCGCCGACGCCCGTACACCGCCAGGAGGCTGCCTACAAGCACCGACAGGGTCATACCCGGGAAGAGCGCGAGCCAATCACTGACGGGGTATTTGTGAAACAGCGCGGCGCACAGGGCGAGGGAGCCCGCGGTGCTCCCGACGATGGCCCGCTGGAGCCACGGGGGCTCGCTCTGGAGGGGGACGGTGAGCACGTCCGGGCGCTCGCGGTAGGGGAGGGTCACGGAGGGCATGGTAGCAGCTCAGCGGTCCCCCACCCCAGCCCGCCCCGCGGGATCGCTCAACCCCTCACATTCCCTGTGGGAAGGGACTAGCGCCGGGCGCGGCCGGACCGGCCTTTGCGCCCATCCCCACGACCGCCCTGCGGTCTGGACTCCGCACCCCCTCGGGAGGCGGCGGCCTCGGGGCCCGGGGCGCCCTGCTGGAGGCGCCGGAGCTCGTCCCTCAGGGCCGCGGCGCGCTCGAAGTCCAGGGCCTCGGCGGCGGCGAGCATCTCCGCCCGGAGCTCCTCCTGGAGGCTGCTGGGGTCCGGCGCCGGGGCGTCGGCCACGCGGTCACCCTTTGAGGGCTTCTTCCGGGTGGAGACGGTGACGTAGTCCCGCGCCCCGGAGGACGGGGCCAGGTCCTGGATGGCCCTGCGGGTGGAGGTGGGGGTGATCCCGTGGGCGACGTTGTACGCCGTCTGGAGCTCCCTGCGGCGGTTGGTCTCATCGATGGCGTTCTGCATGGATGGGGTGATGGTGTCCGCGTACATGATCACCGTGCCCTCGAGGTTGCGCGCGGCGCGCCCGATGGTCTGGATCAGCGAGCGCCCCGAGCGCAGGAAGCCCTCCTTGTCGGCGTCCAGGATGGCCACCAGGGAGACCTCCGGGAGGTCCAGGCCCTCGCGCAGGAGGTTGATCCCGACGAGCACGTCGTACTCCCCGCGGCGCAGCTCCCGCAGGAGCTCCGAGCGCTCCAGGGTCTCCACGTCCGCGTGGAGGTAGCGCACCTTGACGCCGAGCTCCTGGTAGTACTCCGTGAGGTCCTCGGCCATGCGCTTGGTGAGGGTGGTGACCAGCACGCGCTGGCCGCGCTCCACGCGCTTGCGCAGCTCCCCGAGGAGGTCGTCCACCTGGTGCGTGACGGGGCGCACCTCGATCCTCGGGTCGATGAGCCCCGTGGGGCGGAGCACCTGCTCGACGAAGGCGCCCCCGGCCCTGGCCAGCTCGTAGTCCCCGGGCGTGGCGGACACGTAGAGCGCCTGGTTCACCCGCTGCTCGAACTCCTCGAAGCGCAAGGGGCGGTTGTCCAGCGCGCTCGGGAGCCGGAAGCCGTACTCCACCAGGGTCTCCTTGCGGGCGCGGTCCCCGCGGAACATGGCCCCCACCTGCGGCACCGTCTGGTGGCTCTCGTCCATGATCAGCAGGAAGTCCTTGGGGAAATAGTCCACCAGCGTGGGCGGCGCCTCGCCCTCCTTGCGGCCCGAGAGGTGCCGCGAGTAGTTCTCGATCCCGTAGCAGAAGCCCACCTGCTCCAGCATCTCCAGGTCGTAGAGGGTGCGCTGCTCCAGCCGCTCGCGCTCGATGAGCTTGCCCCGGGTCTCCAGGTCCTTCAGGCGCTCCCGGAGCTCCTCCCGGATGGTGTTCACCGCCCGCGCCAGGAGCTGCTTGGGCGTCACGTAGTGCGAGTTCGGGAAGATGGTCACCTTGCGGTGCTTGCGCAGCACCCGGCCCCGGAGCGGGTCGATCTCCGCCAGGTCGTCCAGCGTGTCCCCGAAGTACGCGATGCGCAGCGCCGAGTGCTCCTCGTACGCGGGGTGCACCTCCACCACGTCCCCGCGGACGCGGAAGGTCCCGCGGTGGAAGTCCACGTCGTTGCGCTCGTACTGCATGTCCACCAGGCGCCGCAGGAGGTGGTCCCGGGGGTACTCGTCCCCCACCATCAGCTCCGCGGTCATCCCCAGGTACGCCTCCGCGTCACCGATGCCGTAGATGCACGACACGCTCGCCACGATGATCACGTCCCGGCGAGACAGGAGCGACCGCGTCGCCGAGTGGCGCATGCGGTCGATCACCTCGTTGATGTTCGAGTCCTTCTCGATGAACGTGTCGCTCGCGGGGATGTACGCCTCCGGCTGGTAGTAGTCGTAGTACGAGACGAAGTACTCCACCGCGTTCTCCGGGAAGAGCTCCTTCATCTCGCCGTAGAGCTGCGCCGCGAGCGTCTTGTTGGGCGCCATGATGAGCGTGGGCCTGCCGTACGCGGCGATCACCTTGGCGACAGAAAATGTCTTGCCGCTCCCGGTGATCCCGAGGAGCACCTGGTGCCTCTTGCCCGCCTGAAGCCCCTCCAGGAGCGCCGCGATGGCCTTGGGCTGGTCCCCCTGCGGCGTGTACTCCGTCACCAGCTTGAACACTTCCGCCATGGAACGAACCGGTCTGCGCCCGGCGCCCTACCGTGTCAAGCGCCTCCCCACACACCATGGACATACCCTGTCCATGGCCGCCCCACCGCGGCGGGTTACAGCGCGGCGCGCAGGGCCTGGGCGGCGTTCAGGACCACCAGCGCGAGGGCCACCAGGAGGTGGCCGGTGTGGCGCCAGGAGCGCTCCTGCGGGGTCTCCTTGCCGTCCAGGGCCACGGCGAGGACGGCGGCGTTCAGGAGCAGCACCGGGAGCCGGTGGCGCTCCTGGCCGCTGATGGCGACGACGGCCAGCATGGCGCCCGCGTGGGCCCAGAGGAAGGTGCGGGCGGTGTAGCCCCCGCGGCGCAGGCGCCCGAGGCCGCGCAGGAGGAGCGGGGCGAGGAGGACCCACAGGGTGGTGGTGCACCACTCCAGCCAGGTGATGCGGTGAACCTCCCCGGGATAAATGCCGGGGTTTCGCGGAAGCGTCACCGCTCCACGCGCTACACGAGGGAGGCTCACGCCGCCACCCGAGCCGGGGTTCCACCGGAACTACCTGGAGGCGAGGGGTGAACCTCGCGCCCAGGATACGTGAGGCACGTCCCCCACAGCCTTCGGAGACGAAGGCTGTCCATAGGGTCCCCGAGGGGACGCGGACGTACCATGAACCATGCGTGTTTTACCGTGGCATGGTGACCGAAGCCCTTGTGCCATGAACGCCTTACACTCGCTTCTCAAAGATCCGCCCGGGTCTGACGACCCACTCCCACGCTGCCCCATCCACACCCCCGACGCAAGGCCATCATGGACATACTCTGTCCACGTCCGCGGGGGCGCTTCACCCTCGGCCTGAAGGCCGAGGCCCTCGTGCCTCCTCCGCTGGATTGGTAGAACGAGTCGTCAAAGGTGGTGGAGTAATGGAGCCGGGTGTTGTCGTAGTTGTCGAAGATGACCCCGGCCCCGACCAGCGCCGCCAGACCGTAGATGGCCCCGGCCCGCGCGAGGACCTTGCCCCGCAGGAGCCCGAGCGCCTCAAGACCCCTCGCGGCGCCGAGGGTGCCCGCGAGCGAGAGCCCCGCGGACAGGAGCGCCGAGCGCGCCTCGGCGGCGGTGAGCAGCACCACCACCGCGGCGCCGCTGAAGAGCGCCCAGAGCGTGAGGCCGAAGCCCTCGGTGAACACCGCCGAGGCCAGCGCGGCGGCCCCCGCGGCGGGGGCCCTGGCGGACGCATGCATGGTCATCTCGGAGACCTCCAGAGGGCGCGCGGGGAGGCCCATGCCCAACGCCTGCAAGGCGGGGCGCGGCTCCCTCTTCAACGCCATGGGTGCGGCGCAGGCCCCTCGGTTCAGGAAATCCACCGCGGAGGCGCCCGGCGGGGCCTCCACAGGGGAAAAATAGCTCTTTGATTACAAATAGTTACAAGTGACTACGGCGTAGGTTCCTCGGGCGCGAAGCGCACCTCCCGGACGGTGCCTCGGGTGGCGTCCACCAGGAGGACGGCGCGGACCCCGAAGGCGAGCTGGTACTCCAGGAGCTGGCGTCGCGTGGGGCCATGGGAAAGGCGAGGGACGAGGTGGCCGGTCTTGACCTCGGCCACGAGGCGCTCGCCGTGGCGCTCGACCAGGAGGTCCGCGCGGAGGCCGTACCGTCGAGGCTCGCCATCGACCCACAGGGTGAGGGCGCCGGGCACCTGACAGCCGAGGACGGCGTAGCCACAGGAGGCCAGGAGGACCTCCGCCGAGCGCTCGCCGTCGGCGGCGAGGCGGCCCCGGAGGCTGCGCCGCCAGCGGTCCCAGCGGGCGAGGCCGTAGGCGCCCAGGGCCAGGAGCAGGAGCGCCAGGAGCGCGAGGAGGGCCCCGTCCATGGCGAGGGACCATGGCCCGCGGGTTCCCGCGTCGGCAAGGATCTGGCATGGTGACCGGGCCATGAGAATCCCGAACGAGGTATTGATCGCGCTGGTGATGGTGCCCCTGGTGGGGGTGTTCATCGCGGTGCTCTTGCGGGGCAGCCCGGGGTCCCGGCGCTGGAGCGACCCGGACCTCTCCGAGCGGGCCGAGGGCTACGCCCGGGTGCTGGTGGACCGGGGCTGGAAGCTCCTGGTCCCGGAGGAGGGCGCCCTGCCGACGATCCGGCGGCTGGAGAAGGGAGACGTCACGCTCCGGGTGGGGTGTACGCCCTCCGGGGACTGGTGCGCGGCCACGGTGCTCAAGGAGGTGGGCCTCCCCGCGGGCGTGAGGGTGCAGCCCCCGGCGGGGACCCGGGACCCTGAGGACGCGGCCCGCCCGCAGCTCCGGCGCCCGGACGGAGGGGGCTGGGTGGTGCTCCCGAAGGAGGCCCGGGAGCAGCTCCCGGAGGCGCTGGTGAGGGCGCTCTTGACCTGGCCCGCGGGGGACGTGGTGAGCCTCCGGGACGGCGTGGTGGAGGTGCGCCGGGACCTGCGCGCCGTGGACGACGTGGACGCGCTCCTGGCGGACATCGACGCGCGCTTCGGGCCGGTGACCGCGTCCTAGGGGTGCCTACCCCGCGCGGCCGAAGAGGGCGTCGCGCTCCTCCGGGGCGAGGGCGCCCATCACAGCGTCCAGGGCGTTGGCGCGGGCCACCAGGTCGCTGGGGATGGGCATGCGGGACGTGTCGATCCAGAGGGCCGGGGCCGGGGGGTCCTCGCGCCAGCGCTGGTAGGCCTCCCGGAGCTTCTTCAGGTACGCCGCGGGGATGCCCTTCTCCAGCTCCCGGGCGCGGCGCCTGATGCGGGCCTGGATGGTCTTCGGGTCGGCGTCCAGGCAGATGAGCCGGTCGGGCATCGGGAGGCCCCGGAAGAGCCTGGCGTAGAGCTCTTCGTAGAGGGTGAACTCCAGCGGGTCCACGGTGATGCCCGCGAAGATGAGGTTCTGCTGCGGGGTGAAATCGGTCACCACGGAGCGCCCGGAGGCCATCGTCCGCTGGATCTCCTGGACCTGGTCCACGCGCTGCGTGAGGAAGCTCACCTCGGTCTGGAAGCCCCAGCGGGCGATCCCGTCGGGGCCGTAGAAGCGCGCCAGGAAGGGGTTCTCCCCGAAGCGCTCGGGGATGAACTCCGCCCCCGTGCGCCGCGCCACGATGGCCGCCAGGGTGCTCTTGCCCACCCCGATGGGCCCCACCACGGCGATCCAGGTGCCTCGTCGCGCCATCGCTCCACCTTGGTAGCACCGCCGAGGGCCGCAAGGAAAGAAACGCCCCACGCCATTGCATGCTACGACGAGAGGAGCCCCGATGCAGGGGGGAGCCCCGCGATGACCTTCACCGTCGCCGTCCCGGTCGAGCACCAGAGCGCCCTCGGGGGCACCCTCCCGGACGCCCTCCGGCGGAGGATCACCTGGGCGTCCTCGAGCCCCGCGGAGGTGGTGCTTGGCCTCCCGGGCGCCGGGCGCTTCGCGGCCTGCGAGGCCTGGCCGGGGCTGGCGGGCGCCGCGGCCCTGGTGAGGGCGGGCTGGGACCGCCACCAGGACCGCCTGGCCATGGACCGGCTCCACGACCTCGGCCGCGCCCTGGCCGCCGAGCAGGACCTGGACCGGCTCCTGGAGCGCATCCTGGCCGAGGGGCGCGCCCTCCTGCGCGCCGAGGCCGGGAGCCTGTACCTCCTGAAGGACAGCCCCCGGGGCCCGGAGCTGCTCTTTGCATACACGCAGAACGAGCGCGTGGAGCTGCCTTTTCGGCGGGTGCGCATCCCGATCACGCGGCCCACCATCGCGGGGCGCGTGGCGGCCACGGCGCAGCCCCTGAACCTCCCGGACGTGTACGACCTGCCGCCGGACGTGCCATACCGCTTCGACCCGAGCTTTGACCGCGCGGCCGGGTACCGCACCACGTCCATGCTGGTGGTCCCCATGACCGACGTGGTGGGCGAGGTGCTTGGGGTCTTGCAGTTCATCAACCGCGTGGAGACCGACGCCCAGGGCGCCCGCCGGGTGGTGCCCTTCCCCGAGGACGACGAGGAGCTGGCCCAGAGCCTCGCGGCGCAGGCCGGGGTGGCCCTGAAGAACATGCGCCTGCGGCGCGACATCGAGCAGCTCTTCGAGGCCTTCGTGGACGCGTCCGTGGGCGCCATCGAGAGCCGGGACCCCACCACCAGCGGGCACTCCGGGCGCGTGGCGGTGCTCACGGTGTCCCTGGCCGAGGCGCTCCAGCGCCAGGTCCGGGGCCCCTACGCGGGGGTGCGCTTCACCCCGGCGCAGCTCCGGGAGCTGCGCTACGCGAGCCTCCTGCACGATTTCGGCAAGGTGGGCGTCCGCGAGGAGGTGCTGGTCAAGGCCAAGAAGCTCCCCCCGGGGCGCATGGAGGTGATCCTCCAGCGGCTGCGGCAGCGGGGGCTGGAGCTCACGCTGGAGGCGCTCTCCCGGGCCTGGGAGGAGGGGCTCACCTTCGACCCCGCGCGCCTGGAGGCGCTCCGGGCCTCGCACCACGCCGAGGTGGAGGAGTGGATCGCGCTGGTGCAGAGCACCAACGAGCCCAACGTGCTCCCGGTGGAGGTGAAGGACAACCTCGCCCAGCTCGCGTGCATGGGCTTCTGGCACTGGAGCGGCCAGACCGTGAGCCTGCTGGAGCCCGAGGACCTGGTGTGCCTGCAGATCCCCCGGGGGACGCTCTCCGCCGCGGAGCGCCGGGAGATCGAGGGCCACGTCACGCACACGTACCGCTTCCTGTCACGGATCCCGTGGACGCGGGACCTCTCGCGGGTGCCGGAGATCGCCTACGCCCACCACGAGCGGCTCCGGGGCACGGGCTACCCCCGGGGGCTCGTCGGCGACGAGATCCCGCTCCAGAGCCGCGCCATGGCCATCGCGGACGTCTTCGACGCGCTCACGGCGTCGGACCGGCCGTACAAGGGCGCGGTGCCGCTGGAGCGCAGCCTGGCCATCCTGGAGTCCGAGGCCCACGCGGGCAACCTGGACTCGACGCTCGTGGAGCTCTTCGTGCAAGCGAGGGTGTGGCAGTCGCTCCACGCGCGCCCGGACTCCATGCTCCCGCCGTAGGGGGGGCCAGAGCACCAGGACCTCGGCCGGACGTGCGGGTGCAGGGGGTCCGAGGTTGGGTCGACCCAACGCGGTCCGTCGAGATCACTCCGTGGAGGACCGCAGGAAGGCCTCGATCGAGTGGGAGCAGGGTAGGACGCCGACGAGCAGGCCGCGGTCCTCGGGGCTCCAGGTCGCGAGCAGGGCGCGCAGGGCGGGCCAGCAGGCGTCACCCTTGGAGAAGTGGTGCCGGCGGGGGAAGGGGCCGATCCGCCGCTGGTACTCCCGTTCGAGCCGCTCGAGGGCGTCGCGCGCCAGCCCGAGCCTCGCCTCGGCGTCCCTGCTGGCGGACGCCTGCGCGGCCTCCTCGAGCTGGCGCCGCCGCCGGGCGGAGAAGGCGCCTTCGGAGAGGAGCTCGGAGACGATGAAGGACTGCGCCTCCTCCACCCACTGCCAGGAGAGCCGGACCTGGAGGTCCAGCACCTGCTCGCCGCACTGCTCGTCGAGCGCCCAGAACGCCCGCTCGGCGGTGTCTGCCCAGGACCGGGTCTCCTCATCGAGCGCGCTCAGGTAGTCCAACGCGTGTTCTCGGGCATGGTCCATCCCGACGTCCTCGAGGAATGCGTAGGTCGCCTCGCGCGCGGCCTCCTCGAGTTCGTCGCCGAAGGTGATGTGGTGCATGCCGTAACCGCTGGTATATGTCGCTCTGGTCTGGCCGTTGGGCTCATCCCACAGGTCCCTGAGCGTGGAGCACTCCGCGGGGTCGAAGCGCTCGTCGGTCCGGACCAGCCGGCCGGAGCAGTCCCAGGGCGGGTCGGTGCTGTGGTCGATCTCGAAGCGGGTGTTGTACCGCAGGGCGTAGGCCGCCCACGCGGCGACCTGTGCGCGCCAGCGGCCTTTCAGGGAGGGTGCTCGCTCGCGCGCGGCCTCGACCACCGCGGTGAACACCGCCCGCGGGCCATGCCTTCCGGCGTCCTCGTCGAGGGTGTGCGCCTTGTGGGTGGCTCGGTCGGTCTTCATGACGCGAGGGTAGCAGTCGGGTCGAGCGCCTTGGGAGCGAAACCGGACGGCTCACCGAGCGCACCCGGCCTCCACCGTGGCCCAGTCACGGAACTCGTGCACCGGGTCGCACACCGCGTGCATACCCGTGCGTCCGACGGTGCCGAATTGCACCCCGTGGAGGCGCGGGTGAGAGGGCCGATGTGTAACCGTCCTCGGTGCGGGTGGGCGCCGTTGTGTGACCGTGTTCGATGCGGGTCGGCGGGATGAATCCCGCCGACCCGCACCGAGGACGGTTACACATCTCACCCGCGCCCCCACGCAGACACGCAGGCAAGACCGGTTACAGTGGTGCTAGCGCCTTCGCCACGGCGCGCAGCGCGGCGGGCGCCTTGGCCAGCGGCACCCCGCGCAGGTCGAGCACCTCCCGCCCCGCCGCCGTGCGCCGCAGGCGCAGCTCCGCGTCCCGCGCGGCCGCGCGCCCCACCGCGGCGTCCAGCGCCGCGTTCGCCGCCTCCAGCACCGCCGCCTCGCGCGCCGGGTCCTGCCTCTTCGACCGCGGCGCCGCCGCGCGTTTCTCGGCCGCCGTGGCCGCGCGCAGCTCCGCGAGGGTGGTCTCGGCGAAGTCCTTCTCGCGCACCGCGCCGTCGCCGTCACGCACCCGCACCTTGCTGGCGGGCAGCTCCGCGGGCCTGTCGTCCTCGGGCGTCGCTGCGAGGTAGCGCAGCCCGCGGTCCAGGCGCTCCGGGCCGAAGGCCTCGACCACCGCCTCGCTGAACGCCTCCGCCACGCGCATGTACTGGAAGGTCGTGTCGCGCGAGAGCCCCAGCGCCGCCGCGGCGTAGTCCTCGATGCGCGGGAATCCCCGCGCGCGGTGCAGCTCCAGGCGCCCGACCTCCGCCAGCTCGCGGCCGATCTTCCAGACGTTTGCGGCGTGCGCCCGGCAGAGCGTCCGCAGCGTGCGCGTCGCCCGATCGAGCGCGAGCCGCGCCACGGCGCGCGGGAGCGCCCCCGGGGTGCGTCGGGCCTTGGTGGTTTTCTTTGTAGCGGTCTTCGTGCGCGCCATGCGCCCAGCATCGCACGTCCCACCCGCCCGCGGGGAGGCCTCCTCGCGCCGGGTTGGGTCGACCCAACGCGGGGCCGGACGGCTCGCCGGGCGCGCCGCGACCTCCACCGCGGCCCGGGGGACGCCCTCTCACCCTGGCGCCTGCGCCAGCAGCGCCCGGCGCTGGGCGAGCCCCTCGCCCTGTCCCCGGCGCTGGGGTAGGATACACCCGTGCCTCGACGAGACCGCGTCCACGACGCAGCCCGATCCGCGCTGGTCGCGGACGGCTGGACCATCACGGCCGATCCGCTGTTGGTCGCCGTCGGTCGGCACAACCTCTACGTCGATCTCGCCGCCGAGCGCCTGCTGGCAGCCGAGCGCGGCGAGGAGCGCATTGCCGTGGAAATCAAAGGATTCTCTGGCCGCTCCGAGGTCGCCGACCTGGAGCAGGCGCTGGGGCAGTTCGTGCTCTACCGGGGGTTGTTGGCCCGGAGTGACCCTGGCCGACGGCTGGTGCTTGCGGTGCCCCGCCCGGTGTGGGAGTCCCTCTTTGACTCGGAGCTTGGGCGCGCAGCCCGCGAGGACTCGGCGCTCGCGGTGATGGTCTTCGACGCGGCCCGCGCGGAGGTGTGGCGATGGTTCCTGTGATGGAGTATGGCTCGATCGTCCGCGCGGTGATCCGCGAGTACGCGTCGGTGAAACCCTCCTACGGCGAGGTCGAGGTCGAGACCGTCTTCGACGAGCCGGGCGGCCACTACGAGCTGGTGTACGCCGGCTGGCTGGACCAGAAGCGCATCCACGGAAGCGTCGTCCATATCGATGTCCGTGGCGACCGCGTCTGGATCCAACACGACGGCACCTCGACGGGGGTGGCCAACGACCTGATCGAACGCGGCATCCCCGAGGGGCACCTGGTGCTGGCGTTCCAGCACCCCAGTCTCCGCGCAACGGGCTGAGGGAGCGGCTTTGACGTCGGGGGAAAGGCGCTCGAACAGCGGGAGCGCCCTCAGCGCTCCGCCGCGCGGCGGCGCGTCTCCAGCGCCACGCCCGTCAAGAGCTCCACCCGGGCCCTCGCCAGCGCCTCCTCCAGCGCCGCCTCGGGGTCCGGGGGAGCGCCCGGGGGCGCCTCCAGCGCTGCGAGCCGGTGGCGCTCCAGCACCGCCAGGAGCTCCACCACCTGCGTCTCCAGCGCCATCCGGCGCTGGGCCCGCACCAGCTCCGCCCTCGCCAGGGTCACCTCCTGCGGGTGGAACACCAGCTCGTTGAGAGACAAGGTCAGCCGCACGTCCAGCACCAGGGAGTCGTCCGCCGTGGCCCGGTCCGTGGGGTTCGCGGCGGTGCTCGTGAGGGTGAGTCCCGCCCCCCGCGCCACCCTCACGCTCACCTGCGGCAGCCACGACGAGCGCCGCGCCCTCGCCGCCAGAGCCCTCGCCTCCAGGGGTGACAGCCCCGCGCGGTCCACGGCCCTGCGCGCAGCCTCCGCCACCACGGCGCGGTCCAGCCAGCCCGGAGGGTCCGCCCACGCCGCCCCCGGCGCCACCACCAGCGCCGCAGCAAAGAACCACTCCCGCGGCCTCACAGGAAGTCCCCCCGACGACTCCCAAGCCCAAAGGTGAACACCACTTGCAGCGTCACTCCAAGGGGCATGGGGAGGCCGTCGTCGGCCACGGCGCTCCACAGCGTGGGCGCCGTCCGGGCCGTGAATCGTAGCGTGATCGACGGGAGGTACCACCTCGACGGAGGCAACGGGACGGTCGCCAGCGCCACCAGCATCGCGATCGCAGAGGTCCGCATGACCCCGGTGATCGCATCGGAGAGGCCGAAGGTTGCGTCAATACCGCGAAGACGGCGCCTGGACGGGATCGGCACCGGCCCCGCTCGCGCCCTCTCCCACAAGGTCCAGCCCCGGGCGGGACTCCTCGGGCAGCCGTGCTGTCGGCGGCGAGGGCATGGTCAGGGCCAGGGCCTCCATGGCGTCCACGGGGCCGTGGAGCGCAACGATCCATTGCCCGGACGAGGGCACCGGGGGATCGTCCCCGGGCGGGGGGATGCTCACCGTCGCGCGCACGCGGGTGGGCGCCTCCGAGGGCTTCCCCCGGGGCGTGGTCACCGGCGCCGCATGGGCGATGGGCACGAAGCGGTCGCCGTGCAGGAGCCCCACGGTGGCCAGGTGCGTCGCCCCTGGGGGGAGGTCCGTCACGAACCAGTCACCAATACCCGGGACCTCTTCGATCAAGCGCTCGGTGCGGTGCACCCCGTCGGGGGTGTGCAGCACCGACTGCACCCTCAGGGCGCGGCGGGCGCCCCAGCCGGTCTGCTCGCCCGCGCGCGTCAGCGTGGACTCCGTCAGCTCCCAGAACACCACGATGGACCGCGGGTCCACGGGCAGGGCCACGGCCTCGGCGACGTTGTACGCCCACGGCGGAGGCAACCGGTCCAGGAGCCCGAGGGGCTCCATCGGGGCGCTCTCCTTCGGGCTCGCCTCCGCAGGCAACGCGCGCCGGGCCACCAGGAGCCCCCGGCGGGCCTCGGCGTCCTCCGGGGTGCGCTGGAGCACCGCGCGGAACACCCTCGCGGCCTCCCGGTGGCGCCCCTGACCGAGGAGCAGGAGCCCCATGGTCGTCGTCGCAAACTCAAGCGGGAGCGCACTCTCCTCGCCCTCTTCGTCTATCAACGTCGGGGCCTCGGCGTCCGCCTCGGCGTCCCCCCGCGAGGCCCCCCCGTGGAGCTCCCAGAGGTCCTCGCCGCCGCGGCGGGGTGGCTCAGCCTGGGGCTCCGGCGCCGCGAGGCCCGCCACGGCCCGCAGCTCCGCGGCCAGGGCCCGGGCTCGCTGGGCGGTGCCTCGGAGCTCGTCCCTCAGGCGTGCGGTGAGCTCACGGCGGGCGTCTCCGCCGGGCGTTTCGGGCTTCATTGGTCTCCCTCCCGTTCGAGCAGTTCCCTGGCCCTGGTGACGTCCTGCGCGAGCTGGGCGCGCAGCGCCTCGGGGCCCTCGAAGCGTTTCTCGTCCCGCAGGCGCGCCACGAAGCGCACCCGGAGCGTGCGGCCGTAGAGGTCCCCGGGGGCGCCCAGGAGGTGCACCTCCACCGAGCGCCCGGCGTTGAAGGTGGGTCTCACGCCCAGGTTGGCCACCGCGGGCCACCAGCGCGGGGACTCGCCGCGGAGCTGCACCTCCACGGCGTAGACCCCGTCCCCGGGAAGGGCCTCCGTGGGCGTCCGGAGGTTGGCCGTGGGGAACCCGAGCCCCGACGCGCGATGGTCCCCGTGCACCACCAGGCCGTCCAGGTCCGGGAGCCTCCCGAGGAGCCTCGAGGCCTCCTCCAGGTCGCCCTGGCGCAGGGCGGCCCGCACCCGAGACGAGCTGATGGCCTGGCCGCGGTCCTCCACGGCGTCCAGAGCGTGGACCTCGAAGCCCAGCTCCGCCCCGAGGGCCTTGAGCCCCGAGGCGTCCCCCGCCCGGTGGTGACCGAAGCGAAAATCCGCGCCGACGAACACCGCCCGGGCCCCGAGCGCCAGCACCACGCCCTGCACGAAGGCCCTGGGATCCAGCCGCGAGAAGGGTTCGTCAAAGCGCTGGGCCACGGTGACATCGAGCCCGGTCTCGGCCAGGAGCTCGATCTTCCGGTCCAGGGACACCAGCCTCGCCGAGGCCCTCTCCGGCGCCAGCACCCGCGACGGGTGGGGCTCGAAGGTCAGCGCCACCGAGGAGCCCCCGAGCGCCCTGGCGCGCTCCACCACGCGCTCCAGGAGGTACCGATGCCCGCGGTGAACGCCGTCGAAGTTGCCGATGGCCAGCGCCACCGGCGGCTTCGCGCACGCCACCCTGGTGTCATGGACAAGCAGCATCGGGGCGCGCAGGCTAGCAACGCACCACCCCCTGCGCAACAGCCCTTGCACCACCCGGAACACCTTGGAAAGACCCGGGAAATCGGTGCGCTGGGCCCTGGTACTAGCGCTCCGGCGGCGTCGGGCAGCGCGCCCCCGCGGCGGGCATCCCCGCGGTGATGCGCACCACCAGGCCCTGCGAAGGCACCGAGAAGGGAGCGGTCCCCAGCGCCAGAGGCGACAGTTCGTTGGGCACGGTCCAGGCCTGGCCCGTCTGGGAGACCACGTTCAAGGCGTAGCGCCCAGAGGGTAACCCCGTGGAATCACAGCGATAATGCGGCGGCAGCGAGCCCTGCACCACGGCCAGGAGCGCCGGGGCGAGGGGCGGGATGAGGGCCACCCAGTCGGTGAGGGGGTTGGGGCCGTGGAGCTCGAAGGCCACCGGCGGGACCAGCACCCGGAGGTTCTCTTCGAGCTCTCGGGCCCTGGGGTCGGGCCACGGGGGGTTGTGCGTGAGGAAGCCCGTGCGAGGGTCTCCCCCGGGGACCACCGCGCCGAAGAGCACCACGGGGTACACGGGCCGCGGCGCTTGCGGGTTCGAGCGGTCCAGGCCTCCGCGCTCCGGGCGGTTGAGCTCCGCGGCGATGCGCAGGAGGCTCTCGGGCGCGGGCGACGGCGCGGAGAGCGTTCGTACATCCTCCGCGGTGGGGTCGTGGAGCCTGGCGAGCACCACCAGGGGGAAGAGCCAGGGCGTGCGCAGGACACCCCCCATGGGGTTTGGGAGCACCAGCGTGGGGTGGGCGTCGGCGTTGGCCCTCGGGTCTGGAGACAACGGGTTCCACGCGAAGGCGCCGTCGCCGTCGTAGTCGAAGGCCGTCTCCAGGAAGCGCAGGGCGGCGCGGGGCTGCACCTCCACGCCGGCGACGCGGGCGCGGTCCCGCTCGGCGTCGGTGTCGAGCCCCGCGCGCAGGAGGAAGCTGGGCACCTCCTGGCCCTGGGCCGTGGGGTCCACGGTGACCGTGGACGACAGCTCCAGCACCCTCGCCTCGGGCGAGAGAAAGCCCGTGGCGCGGGCGTAGGGAGCCCTGGCGGCGGCGCTCGTCGGGGGCGCCTCCGGGCGGGCCTCGGTGAAGCGCTGGGACACGCCCGTCACGTAGTGAAACACCGGACGGTCCGTGGGGAACGGCGTCCCGAGGAACACGGTGACGCCCCGGGTGACCGAGCCCCCCTCGGGGAAGCGGTAGCGCAGCGAGCCCTCGGCGGTGCGGGTGGGCGTCCCCAGGGGGATGCGCAGGAAGCGCGCGTCGCGGGCCGTGGGATCGAGCACCGCCCCGCCGCCCACGTCCCCCCGGACGGGCTGGTTCCGGATGGTGAACAACGGCTGGAACCCCGTGGGATACCGGTTGTTGGTGCCGTCGGCCTGGGTCTCCTCGCGGGCGCTGTAGAACGCCCGGAGCTGGTACTCGTCCGGGCGCTCGATGCCCGGAAAGATGAACGGCGCGCTGGCCCTCACGGTCCCGTCGGGCAACGGGGTCGCGCTGGCGAAGAGCTGCGACGCGGGCAGCGCCTGGAGGCTCACCGCCGTGGTGGCAAGCCCCCTCGGCGGCGGCGGCTCATCCGCCCGGAAGAGCAGCAGCACCACGCGCCCCGTGGGCCTCCCTCGCACATCCACCGGGGGGGCGGGGCCCTGGTACACCAGCGTGCCCTCCAGCGTGCCCGTGGGGTTGTTGTGGTTGGGGTAGCCCCCGTCGGCGTTGCGGTCCAGGGGGGCCCCGGTACAACCTACACACACCAACAATGTGAGTGCATGTCGCATGGTTCAGTACCTGTAGGTGAGTGTAGCCAGCACCCTGGCGCCGAGGGGGGACCCGAAGGGGTGTTGTCGTTGTCTCTGGTCCGTGAGGTTCATGCCGGTGAGGCCGAGCTCCAGGCGGTCGTTGGAGCCTCGCCAGGCGACGCGGCCATTGAGGACGAAGTAGTCCGGGAGGCTGTAGGGGACGTAGACCACGCCGCGGGAGGCGTCGAAGTCCTGCTCCAGCCACACCTGCGAGGAGGCGTAGTGGCCGTCGAGGGAGAGGGAGAGGCCGAAGCGGGTGCGGAGCTGGACGCCGAGGTTGAGCTTGTGGACGGGGGTGCGCTGATCTCCCGAGAGGGAGGCTCCCTCGTCGTGGAGGGTGCGGGCGAAGGTGTAGTTGGCGTAGACGTCCAGGCCGGTGAAGGGCGCGAGGCGCAGGCCCGCTTCGAGGCCGTACACCGCGGTGGCGCGGGGGTCGTTGGCGAAGCGGAAGCGCCCGACATCGATGGCCCCTCCGGGGTTCACCTGGCCGGGCGGACTGTCAAACACCACGTTGGTGAGCTCGATGAGGTTGGTGCCGCGCTGGTAGAACGCGTTGACGTCGAGCTGGAGGCGGTCCCAGGTCTCGTCGTGGTAGCCGAGGTCCACGGCGACGGCGTTCTCCGCGGAGAGGCGCTGGCGCCCTCCGTTGAAGACCTCGCCGCCCTGGCCTCGGACGGCGACGCCGGGGACCGTGGTGGGGTTCTGCAGGTCGAGGTACAGCTCCAGGAGCGTGGGCGTGCGGAAGGCCGTGGCGCCGGAGAGCCTCAGGGCGCGGCGCTCGCTCGGCTTCACGATGAGCGCCAGGCGCGGGGAGAACACCGGCGCGTCGAGCACCGGGTGGCGGTCCACGCGGAGCGAGGCCACGACGGAGAAGGCCCTGGAGAAGCGGGCCTGGTCCTGGGCGTAGAGGGCGAAGTGATCGAGCCGGTGGTCCCCGTCGAGGAAGCTCCAGGAGATGTACTTCATCCGGTAGCCGGCCCCGAGGGTGAGGGCGTTCTCCACGGGCCCGAGGCGGCGCTCGAAGGCGTACCGAAGCTCCAGGTCCAGCACCTCCTGGTGGGCGCGGTTGTCCAGCGTGGAGGTGCCGGTGCGCTGGAGGTAGAGCTCCGCGTCAGAAGCCATGTGGTTCAGGAACACCCGGCCGGTGAAGCCCCCGGCGGTGAGCTGCGCCCAGGGCTGGACGAAGGTCACGTCGGTCCAGAAGCGCCGCAGGGGCCCGATGGCGTTGAACCACTGGAGGGCCCTGGCGCCGCCGAGGCCGCCGCGGAGGCTCACCCGGGCCCCGAGGCGCGCCCGCAGGTCGAGGTCAAAGGTCACGTTCCGCAGGGCGATGTCGGGTGACGGGGCGGTGACGCGGAAGACCGGGTCCGTGGGCTCCACGAGGCGCCCGTAGCCCGCCGCCTGGGTGAAGCCCACGGCGCTGCGCCAGGACACCGCCCCGCTGCGCCCGGAGGTGACGTACACGCCCCGGAGCTGGTCGCCGTTGCCCGCGCCGACGGACACCTGGCTGCGGCCCTCGCCGGGGATGCGGGTGATGATGTTCACCACGCCGGAGTACGCGTCGGCGCCGTAGAGGGCGGAGCCCGGGCCCCGGATGACCTCGATGCGCTCGATCTCCTCGACCTGGATGGGCACCCCGGGCCAGAAGGTCACCCCGAGGAAGTCCAGGTAGACGCTCCGGCCATCGACGAGCACCAGCACGCGGTTGGAGAGCCTGCGGTTGAAGCCCCGGATGCCCACCTGCGACTCGCCGCTCTCCAGGGCCATGACGTCCACGCCCACGGCGCGGCGGAGGAGCTCCGGGATGGACACCAGGCCCGTGAGCCGGATGTCCTGGGCGGTGATCACCGTGGTGGCGTTGGGCGAGTCGAGCGGGCTCTGGGCCGTGAGCGTGGCGGTCACCACGCGCTCTTCATAGGCCTCGTCGTCCTCCGTGGACGGCCCCGAGGGCCTCGGGGTGGGCGGCGGCGCGGGCGGCGTGGGCGGCGTAGGCGGCGAGGGCGTCACCGCGGGCGCCAGGGGCGACCCTTGCGTGAACCGAAGGAGCGTCTGGGCCGCGTCCCGCAGCGCGAGCACCTCCGCGGGCGAGAGGTTGGCGATGGCCGCAGGCGGCGGCCCGGGCTCGGGCCCCGGCGGCGGCGGGGGCGGCGGTGTGGGCGGCGGGGGCGGCGTCGCGGTGGGCCGGGCGCTCTCGAGCTGGGCCACCAGGGCCTCGACCTCTGCGCGGTCTGACGGGTCGCTCTGGAGGTATTGTTGGAAATACTGGAGCGCGCGCGTGGAGTCCCCGGCGTCGGCGTAGGCGCGGCCGATGTTGTAGAGCACGTGGACGTTCGGGAGGATGCGGTAGGCCTCCTGGAATTCGCGCACGGCGCCGAGAAAATCACGCTGGGCGGCGAGCTGCAGGCCCGCGCGGAAGTGCAGCCGGGCCTCGGCGCGCTCGTCGGCGAGGGCGCTGCGCGGCAGCGCGCTCGCCAGGGCCACGAGGGCCGCGAGCGCGAGCTTCGATGGGGGACGGGACGACGACACAGGGACCCTCCAGGGACACCGCCTGCCATGCTCGCGGTGGCGTCACGGTACCTTTGGATCGCCCCGCGCGACAATCTTTCCGCGCCGCCCGCTGGGGGCGGTCAGCGCTCGTCGTAGGGGTCCCGGTGGTATCCCGGAGGGGGGGTGACCGCCGGACCCGACCCGGGGCCCCGAGGGCGCCTGGGGCGCACGTCCCGCGGGGTCTGGGAGAGCGGCGTCCCCGGCCCGCCCTGGGCCCTCGGCAGCAGCGTCACCACCTGCGTGATGGCCCCGCCCCGGGCCGTCACCTGCCCGTCCTCGAAGCCCTCCAGACGAAGCGTGAAGGCCCGCGGGTGGGCCAGGTCAAAGCCCTCCGGGTGGGACTCCCGGGTACGCAACGGCGTGGTGCCGAGCACCCTCCCGTCCTCCAGCACCGTGGCCCCGGGCGGCGCCGAGTCCAGCGCCAGATCCACGTACACCGCGGAGGGCGCGGGAGGCATCGGCGGCACCGTGATGGTCCGAGGCGCCGCGGTCGGCGTCACCGTCCTGGGCGCCAGGAGCCCCCGGCCCACGGCCACCAGCGTGAGCACCAGCACCAGCGCCGACGCGAAGATCCACCAGGGACGCCCCGCGGTGGGCGCGGGCGCCCCCGTGGCCGTGGCCGTGGCGGCCAGCACCTCCTGCGAGGTGAGCGTCCCAGGCGTCACGTGCACCGCGGCCGCCCCGCCGGAGACCAGGGCGTTCTCACCGGAGACGAAGGCCCCCCCGCTGGCATGCTCCCCCGTGAGCCCACCGGAGAAGGCCCCGGAGGGCATCCCCGAGGCGCGCTTGAGCCCCTGGAGGAACTCGTCCATGGACGCGAAGCGCTCCTCCGGGCGCTTGCTCAGGCACCGGTACATGAACGCCTCGATAGCCTGCGGGACCTGCGCCTCCGGCGCCATGGACACCAGCGATGGCACCGGCTCGCTCACGTGGGCCATGAGCGTGTTCACCGAGTTCGGGCGGTCAAACGGCACCTTGCCCGTGAGCATCTCGAAGAGGATCACCCCGAGGGCGTAGACGTCCGTGGCGGCGCTGACCCTCTCCCCGCGGATCTGCTCCGGGGCCATGTACTTGGGCGAGCCCATGAAGAGCCCGGTCTGCGTCAGGCTCTCCCCGGCGTTCTCGTCCAGGCTCTTGACCAGGCCGAAATCCAGCACCTTGACGAAGTCCGTCTCCTCGTCCGAGGCCACCAGGAAGATGTTGGCGGGCTTCAGGTCCCGGTGGATCACCCCGTGCTGGTGGGCCTCCCGGAGGCTCCTGCCCACCTGGAGGAGAATCCTGAGGGCCCTCATGGGGTCCAGCGGGGCCTCCTCCCGGAGCAACCGGTGGAGCGTGCGCCCCTCCAGCAGCTCCATGGCCATGAAGTACACCCCGTCCTCGGTCTGGCCGTAGTCGTACACCGTGACCGTGTTGGGGTGCTTGAGCCTGGACGCGATGGACGCTTCCAGAAAGAAGCGCTTGCTGAACTCCGGGTCGTTGTCCCCCTGGTAGTTGGGGTTGAGCACCTTGACCGCGCACACCCTCCCGAGGGGGCTCTGCTCCGCGCGGTACACCTTGCCCATGCCCCCCCGGGCCAGCACCGACAGGATCTTGAACCGGCTCGCGATGGTCTGCCCGAGGAGCGGGTCCGGCATGGTGCCGCTGCGGCTCGCGGGCGTCTGCCCGGGCGTAGGCCCCAGCGGGGGCGGCCCGGCGGTCCCGGGGGCCGCCCCGGAGGTCGGTGACGCCCCGGAGGCCAGCGTGGGGCCGGGGACCGGTGTCGCCACCGCGGGCGTGGGCACCGCGGCGGGGGGCCCATTGCCCGGCAGGGGCGGCACTTGCGACGCTCCGGACTCAGCCATGGCGCCCCTCACGCCGGGGAACGGCAAAGGGGGATTCGGTTCCGGTTGCGCACACCCCCGGCATCAGTGCGGCAGTTTGACAGCGCAAGCCCCCGGCGTCAACGCGCCCGGCAGAACGGCTACCGCTTGAGCACCGCAAGGAGCCGGGTCTTGAGCGCCGGGGAGGTCCAGCGAGGGACCACCTCCCGCTTGAAGGTGGCCTCGTCCTCGGGGCTCACGGCGCCCACCGAGGCGCGCAGGTCGTGTTTTGTAGCCCCGTAGGCCTCCACGGGGTGGGCCGCCAGGGCCGCGAGCACCGCCCGGGCCCGGGCCTCGGGCTCGGGGCTCACCTCGTCCACGAGGCCGAGCCGGAGGGCCTCCGCGGGGGGGTGGAGGGCCGCCCCGAGGAGCACCTCGGTGTGGCGCTCCGGGGGCACCCGCTGGGTCACCAGCCGGAAGATCCTTGGGGGGAAGCGCAGGCCCAGGGCGACCTCGTTGAGCCCCAGGCGGGCCCTGGGGTTGTCCGTACACACCCGGTGGTCGCACGCCAGGGCGAGGATGCAGCCCCCGGCGATGGCGTGGCCGTTGACCAGGGCCACGGTGGGCGCCGGGTGCAGGTAGAGCCTCGCCAGGAGCGTGTCCAGGCGGTGCAGGAAGGCCCCCATGGCGGGCTCATCCAGGCTGGCCACTTCCTTGAGGTCCAGCCCCGCGGAGAAGGCGTCCCCCTCGCCCCGCAGGAGGAAGGGACGCGCGCCCACGGCGTCCAGGGCGGCGTCCAGGCGCTTCATGAGGTCCGAGCCCAGGGCGTTCTTGCCGGGGCCCGCGATGACGATCTCGTCCATGGTGTCTCCGGGGGGGCATCGTACCTTGCGGAGGGGCCAAGGGCGTGCTCCCGTTGTGCGTTCCATCCGAAGGCGGTGCAGACGATGAAGACCGGTATGCTGTGCGGGCTCCTGTGCCTCTCCGCGGGGGTGCTCCTGCCCCTCGGGGCGAGCGCCCAGGTGCCCGAGGGCCCCTCCGAGGGGGTCGAGCTGGTGGTGGATTTCAACGACGGGACCTCCGCGCGCGAGGCGCTGGCGGCCGGCGCCGACGAGGGGCTCCAGCTACGCCCCAACAGCCACCTCGCGGACGACGACGGGATCTACACGGTGACCGTGCCCCGGGAGCGCGCCGGGGCCGTCCTGGGGAGGCTCCGGGCGCTCGGCGCGGTGGAGGCCGCGGAGGAGAACGTGGAAATGCGCGCGCTCTTCACGCCTAACGACCCCTTGCTGGAGCGCCAGTGGGGCCTGGCGAGGCTCGGGAGCCCGAGGGCCTGGGACGCCGCGTGTGGCCACGGGGTGACCGTGGCGGTGGTGGACACGGGGGTGGCCTGTGAGAACCACGGAGAGTTCACGCGTATTCCCGACCTGGCGGGCACCCACTGCCTGGAGGGCTGGAATTTCGTGAACAACACGCCCCACGCCAACGACGACCAGGGGCACGGCACCCACGTGGCGGGTACCATTGCCCAGACCACGCACAACGCGCTGGGGACCGCGGGGGTGGCGTATTGCGCGTCGATCCTGCCGGTGAAGGTGCTGGACCGCTCGGGCCGGGGCACGCTGGCGGACGTGGCCGAGGGGATTCGTTGGAGCGCCGACCACGGGGCCCAGGTGATCAACCTGTCCCTCGGTGGCGGAGGGCGCTCGCGGGTGCTGGAGCAGGCCGTGGCGTACGCGAGGGCCAAGGGCTCCGTGGTGGTGTGCGCCGCGGGGAACAACGGCCGCACGGTGGAGAGCCCCGCCAACTCGCCGGGGGCCGTGGCCGTGAGCGCCATTGACTCCGGGGACCAGATCGCGTTCTTCAGCTCCCGGGGGCCGGAGCTCGCCGTGGCCGCGCCGGGGGTGAACATCCTCCAGCAGACCATCTGCGACCACGGGCGCAACCGCTGCGAGCAGTTCGCGGCCTGGAGCGGCACGTCCATGGCGGCGCCCCACGTGGCCGGCGTGGCCGCGCTGGTGTTCTCCCTCGGGGTGACCGACCCCTCCGCGGTGGAGGCGATCCTCCGGCGCTCGGCCTCGCCGCCGGCCCACGGGGGGCAGAACCCGGAGCTCTACGGCGCGGGGATCGTGAGCGCCGAGGGCGCCACCCGCGAGGCGCTGGGCTCCCATGGCCGGGGCCGTGGACTTACCCTCCTGGCGCTCACGGCGCTGGTCTTGTGGCTCATCAAGCGCCGCAATGGCGAGGTCTCCTGGGCCTTCCTCCCGACGGCGCTTTTGACAGGGGTCGGGGCGTTCTTCCTCCCGTGGGTGGTGTCCCGCACGGTGCCCGGGGTGGACCTGGCGATGCGCCCCCTGGCCGAGTGGGACCTGTACTTCCTGGGCGTCCCCTGGCACCGCTGGATGCTCTTCGCCAACGGCTTCACGGTGCTGGCTCTGGTGGGCCTGGGCTTTGGCCGCCCCTGGGCCCGAGCCCCCATCGGGGGCGTGGCCCTCGGGGTGAGCGCGTACCTCCTGGCCTCGCTCTGGCAGGGCGACGCCTTCCGCCCGCTGGGCACGGCCCTCTTCGGGGGGTGGGTGCTCCTGAACCTCGTGCTCTGCCTCTGGGTCGCCGCCATCGGCATCGACCGCAAGGCCCGCTGAAACAGCATCCCTCTCCCCCAAACGCGCATTTTGCACTCGGCGCCGGAAACCGGTATAGGGGCGGCGTGCCGCGCCTCTTTTCGGGGGACCCTCCAGAGGCGCGAAGGAACCTTCGTCCCCTGCTTTTCGGAGCCTCTCCCATGAAGAAGATCGTTCTGTTCGGCCTCGCGACCCTCAGCCTCGCGGCCTTCGGCTGCGGCGGCACCAGCGGCACCGACGCGGGCACCCCCGCGGACACGGGAACGCCCCCCCAGGACACCGGCACCCCTCCGCAGGACACGGGAACGCCCCCCCAGGATACAGGCACTCCCCCCCAGGACACGGGAACGCCCCCCCAGGACACGGGAACGCCTCCGCAGGACACCGGGACCCCTCCCCAGGACACGGGAACGCCCCCCACGGATGGCGGCAGCGGCGGCTTCATGCTGCTCAATGACTGCGCCGACGGGATGTACGAAGACCGCACCGGCGGGGCCGCGATGCGTGTGGTCACCAACGTGGGGAGCTCGTCCTACACGCCGCGGTGCATGACCATCAGCGCCGGGCAGTCGGTGACCTTCATGACCAGCTTCGGGGCCCACCCGCTGCGGCCGGGGCTGCGCGGGATGTCCATGGCGGGCTCGCCCATGAACCCCATCACCCCGCAGGACTCCGGGAGCATGGCCATGGTCGCCTTCCCCCGGCCGGGCTTCTACCCGTACTACTGCGATTTCCACTTCGGCATGGTGGGCGTCATCCGCGTGCGGTAGCTGGTGCTACCCTCGGGCTCCCCCAGGGAACCCATGGACGCCCTCCCCGAACCGCCCGACACCGAGGTCCTCTACGACCCTCCGTCGTCGCCCCGGGCCACCGTCGCGGCCTGGGTGGCCTCCGCCGTGGTGGTGGCCTTCGCGCTCTTCGTGGTGATCAAGGTCGCCCAGGGCTGGGTGATGGCCACCATCGCGCTCGTCCTCGGCGCGTTGATTCTCCTCGTGCCGGCCCTCCTCGGCCGTCAGGAGCGCCCGCTGGCTACCCGAAAGATCACCTTCCAGCGCTCCACCCGCACGCTCCAGGTCACCGCTCGGGGCCGCTCCGTCACGGTCCCCCAGGGCGCCGTCACCGACGTGTCCACCGACACCGTCGTGCTCTCCGGCGGAGTCTCCCTCGCGGTCCTGCGCATCGCCCGCAAGGACGCGCCGTCCCTCGTGCTCGCCCTGCGCGACGCCGCCTTCGCCGAGGGCACCGCCCGCGCCCTCAAGGCCGCCCTGGGGCTCGTCCCCCCCGCGCCAGAGCCCGCCGCAATGACCGCTCCCCCCGTGGAACACGAGGCCCCCGCCGAGCACGAGACCCCCGCCGAGGCTACACTCAAAAAACCATGAAGCCTCGCCGTGTGGTGTCCTGGGTGCCCGCGCTGTGCCTCGCCACGGGGAACGCCCTGGGCCAGCCTACACTCACCCAGACGCCCCTACCTCCCCCTACCTCGGATCCATTGCTGTTGTCCCTTCGTCCGGCGGTGAGGGCGGAGCTCCCTCGGGCGGCGGGGGTGTCGTCGCTGGCGGTGCTGCCCAGGTATGACTTGGAGCTTGTGCTGGAGGGCCAGGGGGAGCGCTACCGCCTGCGCGAGACGGTGACCTTCACCAACACCGAGAGCCGCTCGCTGCGGGAGGTGGTGTTCCGGGTGTACGCCAACGCCACCCGGCCTCGACCCGGGACAACACCGGTGAGGCCCGTGACCTTCCAGCAGGGGCGCTGCCCGGACGCGCCGTGCACCGTGACCGCGGAGAGTCCCTCGGTGCTGGTGGCCCGACCCTCGGCGCCGCTCGCGCCCGGAGGCCGCCTGAGGGTGGAGCTGGAGGTCACCGGGGTGCTCACGGAGATCGACGCCTCGCGCACGAACATCATGGCGCAGGGGCTCGAATCCCTCGGGTCCCTCGCGGCCAACGAGGGCGGCGGGGACTACGGGCTCCTCTCGCGCGGCGACGGGATCGTCTCCCTCGGGAACTTCTACCCGGTGCTGGCGCGGCGCACGGGGGCGCGCTGGGAGCGCACGGACGGCGGCTCCGTGGGGGACCTCGGCAGCGACGAGCTGTCCAACGTCCACGCCACGCTGGACGTGCCGCAGGACCTCCTGGTGGCCACCACGGGGATCTCGCTGCACACGCTCGGCGCGGCGCAGGCTCCGGTGCCCGCGGGGCGCAGGCGCTTCGAGGTGGTGGCCGGCGCGGTGCGGGACTTCGCCGTGGTGGGGGGCCGCGCCCTCGCGGTGGAGGGGCGCCTGGTGGGCGACGTCGAGGTGCGGAGCTGGTTCCTCCCGGCGCACCGAACCGCCGGGCAGCGCGTGCTGGACGTCGCGGCGGAGGCCCTGGCGGTGTACGAGCGCCGCTTCGGGCCGTACCCCTACGCCGACCTGGACGTGTGCGAGGCGCCGCTGGTGGGCGGGGCCGGGGGCGTGGAGTTCCCGGGCCTGGTCACCGTGGCGAGCATGTTCTACCGCCCGGCCACCGAGGGCGGAGGCGGGCTCCTCGGGCTCCTGGGCGGCGGGGCGGCGCTGTCGAACATGCTCCCGGCGATGCTGGAGTTCGTGACCGCCCACGAGGTGGCCCACCAGTACTGGCATGCGCTGGTGGGGAGCGACTCGCGGGCCCACCCCTTCGTGGACGAGTCCCTGGCCCAGTGGTCCGCGATGCTCTACCTGGAGGAGCGCTACGGGGCCGAGAGGGCTCGGCGCGACGGGGACATGAACGTACGAATGAACTACCAGTTCATGCGCACCCTCGGGCAGGACGACGGCGCGGTGGACCGCCCCACGGCGGCCTTTGCGACGCCCATGGCGTACGCGGGCCTGGTGTACGGCAAGGGGCCGTACCTGTACCCCGCGCTGCGCGCGGCCGCGGGGGACGCGGTGTTCTTCCGTGCGCTGCGGCGCTACACGGACACCTGGCGCTTCCGCACGGCGCCGCCCACGGGCTTCACCGACGCCCTCGCGACGGAGCACCCCGCGGGGGCGCAACAGTACCGCGCCCTGGCCCGGCGCTGGCTCCAGGAGGCCCACGGCGACGAGGACCTCGGGCAGCTCGACCTGGGCGCGCTCCTCGGCGGTCAGGTGCCGGGCCTGGGCCCGGGCAGCGGGGTGGACCCGCAGCAGCTCCAGGACATGATGCAGCTCCTCGGGCCGCTCCTGCAGGGGCTCCAGAACCCCGGGGCGGGCACGCGCCCGGGCGTGGGCGGCGCGCCGGGAGCCGCCCCCAACGGGGTCCCCGGCGCCGACGTGGACCAGATTGTTCAACAGATCCTCCAGGGCGCCGGAGGTCCGTAAGCGCGCCCGCGGTCACCACCCGGCGCGCAGGCCCAGGGAGCCGCCCAGCACCTCGCCCTCGCTGGTGAGCGCGCCGCCGGGGGTGAGGGGTTCCCGGGGGGTGTCCTCGCGCGAAACCAGGTGCTGCCAGGCGAGGGCCAGGTCCCAGCGCCAGCGCGCACCCAGCCACGGCCGCGAGGTCCACCCGAGGCCGACGGAGAGCGCGTGGCGGTCGTTGTCGGCGTAGCGGGTGGCGCCCGTCTGCCGCGGTACGGGCGACGGGAGGAAGGCGTACCCCGCGCGCACGGTGAAGGCCCCGAGGTCCTGCTCCAGGGCGACCCTGGGCACCACGATGTCCCTCCACCCCGGCGCCGGGAGGCGCGACGACACCAGCGACGGGGACACCCCGATGGCGATGCGCACCCCCACGTCCGACGAGGGGTGAGGCGCGTCGCTCCAGCGCTTGAGGGAGACCTCGGCGTGGAGCCGAAGGCGCTCCGTGGGGCTCCAGCGCGCCCCCGCGCAGAGCTCCGCGGGGGTGTAGAAATCCACGCCCCGTACAGCGATCACGGCGTCCCCGTCGAGGGAGGTCCCCGGCACCGACGCCTGCGCCACCACGTCCAGGGCGAGCACGAAGGACAGCGGCCCGGAGGCCCGGAGCCCGAAGGCCCAGCGCGGCGAGCGGGACACCCAGAGCCCCACCACGGGGGCCGCCCGCAGGGGGAGCGTGACGTCGAGGGCGCCCTCGGCCACGGTGCGTCCCGGGGCGGCCCCCACGCGGAAGTCCACGCCGTTGCCCGCGCCGTCGGCGAAGATGGTCGCCCCGACGCCCAGGCTCACGCCCCGGAAGAGCTCCAGGGCCACGGCGGCGTTGAACACCACGCGGTGCACGCGGTTGTCAAAGAGCACCATGCGCGGGCGCGTGGGCGGGTCCAGCGCGATGCGCGCCAGGAACGCGTCGGGGAGCGCCAGGGCGAAGCCCGCCCCGGCCCGGAGCGGCCCGAGGGTGAAGGGCACCCCCGCCCCGAGGGCCGCGAGGTGCGGGTCCAGGGTCCGGGCGCGCTCCCCCTGGAGGCGCAGCGCCAGGTGCTCGTAGCGCCACGCCAGGGCCACCTCGGCGCGCTCCCCCGAGGCCAGGGCCCCGGGGTTGGTCACCGCCGCCGAGGCGAGCTCCCCGCTGGCCACCGCGGCCCCCGCGCGGCCCTCGTCCGTCGGCAGGAACCCGAAGGTCTCCACCGGCGAGGCGAGCGCCCTCGGGGACCACCCGAGCGCCAGGAGCCAGAGGAGCACCCCGCGGGCCCCGGAGCGCTGTAAACGGCGCCCCCCTCGCGCCATTTCAACGCCCCGCGCGCGGGGGGCGCTCGCGGAGGCGCCCGCGGACCCAGGCGTGGTAGCCCACGGCGTGGCCGTCCACCACGCGCCGAGCCGCGTCATACTGGCCCAGCGGGTCGTAGTCCGGCAGCGCGCGCGAGGCCGGGCGCGAGAGCCTCCCGCCGGGCCCCAAGAGAATCGGGCGGAAGTTCTGGAAGCCCCCGTTGGTGCGCGCCGTGCCGAGGGTCAAGGTCTCCGAGAAGCGCCGCGCGGTGAAGCTGGAGTCCGGGTGCCCGTCCACCATGAGCACCTCGCCGCTCGGGAGCACCTCGTACACCACCAGCACGTGCCCGTCGGGGTCGTAGAACACCGTCCCCGGACGGACCCACCGGCGGTCGATGGCCACGGGGTAGAAATCCGACCGGTCCGTGGCGGCGTCGCTCCGGAAGAACCAGCTCCGTACCACCGAGGCCACGTCGTTGAAGAGCGCCCTCGGGGAGGCGTAGTCATCCCACCGGAGGGTGCTCATGGGCTCGACGTGGGGCGGGGCGTGGGGCGCCACGGAGCGCGTGCGCACCCTGGACGTAAACACGAAGGGCCGGTGGGTGCGCCACGCGAAGTACGCCCGGAGTATGTACGGCACGTCCGCGCAGTCCCCCCGGAAGCGCAGAGGCCGGCGCGAGGGCGCCCACAGGGGGTTCACGCTCCGGCTCTGGAGGCAGCCCCGGAGGGTGGTGCACCGGTGCGCCGCCACGGCCCTGCCCAGGGTGGTGACGAAGCGCCCGAACTCGGCCTCCGCCGCCGCGTCCCAGGAGCGGGTGACGGACCACACCGAGGCCGTAGGGTCGTCCATCACCTGCGCGCGGGCGGCGCTCCCCCCCCACGCCAACGCCAACCCGAAGACCCACGCGCGCATCTTTGGGTCAACGCCCTTACCGCGATCCCCTGGTGCTGTACAGGGGGGGTGTTACCGCGCAGTAACACCCGCTCCATCGCCGGTCGGTACCCGCGGTGCTATGGTCCCTCCCGTGACCCTCCCGGTGCACCTGGAGCCCGCCCCCGTGGTGTCCGTACCCCTCTCGGACACCCCCTGGAGCACGCGCCTGGTGTGGTTTCTCTCGGGCATGGTGGCCTGGGTGGTGGTGGTGCTCTCCGCGTGGCTCCAGCCCGACCCTCGGGGCTTTGGGACCCACCAGCAGCTCGGGCTCCCGCCGTGCAACTTCCAGGAGCTCACCCACGTCCCGTGCCCGGGTTGTGGCTTGACCACCAGCTTCGCCCGGATGGCCCATGGGCACGCCCTGGACGCCCTCCGCGCGCACCTGATGGGCCCGCCGTTGTTCCTGATGACCCTGGTCGTGGCCCTGCTGGCGCCCTGGGCCGTGCGCCGCGCGTTCCCCGTGGGGCGCGTGCTGGAGCACCCGGCCACCAGCGCCGCCCTCGGGACCACCCTGGCCTGCGGCCTCGCCACCTGGGGCTGGCGCTTCTTCCACGGGTAGCGCCCTCGGGCGGCGTTTTTCCTACTGCGCGTCTCCGCCGGTGGTGGGCAGCACCGTCTCCGGGTCAATGCCCGACGCCCGCAGGGCTTCCAGAATCGCCGCCCGGGACGCGTTGAGGGCCTCCCGGTGGGCGTCCGTGCCCAGCGTGTCCGCCAGCTCCGTGGCCAGGGCGTGGGCCTCATCCAACAGCTTCCGGAGCTTCTTCATCCGAGGCACCACCGTCGCGTCCGTGGCCACCGCCGCCACCGCCCCGGAGGCGTGGGCCAGGTCCGCCGTGAGCGTGAACAGCGTGTCCCTCGCGCGGTCCACGCTGCCAAAGGCGTCCGCCCGCTGGTTGAGCGCCACCAGCTCCCGCGTGGCCTTCTCCCGCACCGCCTCGCGCACGAAATCCATTTGTAGCGTGGTCTTGCTGGTCATCTCCGTCTCCTGTCGTGTCCGTCGTCCCGTGCTCCACCATGGGACGCCCCCGCGCACCCCCGCAAGGCCGTGAGCCCGCACCTTGGACATACCCTGTCACCCCTGGAGTGCTATAGCTCCACCCTGCTGGAGCGAACGATGCTGGACCTGGTCGGTGAATTCGAGGCGCGAGGGCTCGTGCATCAGGTGTCGTCGGAGGCCCTGAGGGGGAGGCTCTTGGCGGGGCCGGTGACGGGGTACGTGGGCTTCGACCCGACGGGCGCGAGCCTCCACGTCGGGAGCCTCCTCCCGGTGCTGGCGCTGGTGCGGCTCCAGCGGGCGGGGCACCGGCCCATCGCCCTGGTGGGCGGGGGCACCGGGCTCATCGGGGACCCGAGCGGCAAGCAGTCCGAGCGGGCGATGCTCTCCCGGGAGGCGCTGGAGGCGAACCTCCAGGGGCTGCGGGCGAGCATCGGGCGCTTCCTGGACTTCTCCGGCGCCCACGCCGCGGTGCTGGAGGACAACGCCGCGTGGCTCTCGGAGCTGGGGCTCCTGGCCTTCCTGCGGGACGTGGGCAAGCACTTCTCGGTGAACGCCATGATCGCCCGGGACTCCGTGAAGAACCGCCTGGAGGGCCGCGAGCAGGGCATCTCCTTCACGGAGTTCTCGTACATGCTGCTCCAGGCGTACGACTTCGTGGCCCTCTCGCGGCGCCACGGGTGCGAGCTCCAGCTCGGGGGCAGCGACCAGTGGGGCAACATCGTCTCCGGCGTGGAGCTCCTCCGCAGGCTCGACGGCAAGGACGCCTACGGCCTCACCTGGCCCCTGGTCACCAAGGCCGACGGGACCAAGTTCGGCAAGAGCGAGCAGGGCAACGTGTGGCTCGACCCGAAGCTCACCTCGCCCTTCGCGTTCTACCAGTTCTGGGTGAACACCCCGGACGCGGACGTCGGGCGCTTCCTGCGGCAGTGCACCTTCCTGCCCGTGAAGGACGTTGAACACACCCTGGAGGCCCACGCCCGGGAGCCTGCCCTCCGCGGGGCCCAGCTCGCCCTGGCCTCGGAGGTCACCCGGCTGGTGCACGGCCCCGAGGCCCTCGCCAGCGCCGAGCGCACCACCCGCGCCCTCTTCCACGGTGGTGACCTCCGGAGCCTCTCGGAGGGAGAGCTCGCCCAGGGCCTCCAGGACGCCCCGGAGCACCCCCTGCCAAAGAGCGCCCTGGGCACCCAGGAGGCCTCCCTGGTGGCCGTGCTGGTGGCCTCCGGGCTCTACGACTCCCGCGGCCGGGCCCGGGCCGAGGTCGCCCAGGGGGCGGTCTCGATCAATAACGAAAAGTCCAAGGATATCCATAGGTTGCTTGCCATCACAGACCTCCTCCCGGGGGCTTTGGTGGTGTTGCGCCGGGGGCGCAAGGAGCACCGGGTCCTGCGGGTGCGCTAGGGCACCGACCGGACGCTCTTGCCGAGGGCCTCGGAGAGACTTACATTTCCCGTTCAGGCGCAGACCCCCAGGTGCGGAGGCTGCGACCTCGGAAGGACATCGCCGTCATGGCACTGAAGGTCACGGTTCCGGAGCTCCGGGCCCGCAAGGCGACCACCGGGAGGGGGGAGCGCCTCGCCCTGGTCACCGCGTACGACGCCACCTTCGCGCGGCTCTTCGATCAAGCCGGGGTGGACGCGATACTGGTCGGGGACTCCCTTGGGATGGTCATCCAGGGAGGCACCAGCACCCTCGGAGTGACCGTGGACGAGGTGTGCTACCACGGCCGCGCGGTGGCCCGGGGGACCCAGCGGGCGCACCTCATCGGTGACATGCCCTTCCTGAGCTACCACACCGGGGTGGACCAGGCCGTGGCCAACGCCGGGAGGCTCCTCAAGGAGGGGGGCTTCGAGAGCGTGAAGCTGGAGGGCGGCAAGGAAATGGCGGACGTGGTCCAGCGCATGGTGCGCATGGGCATCCCCGTGGTGGGGCACGTGGGGCTGATGCCCCAGCGGGTCCACGCGATGGGGGGCTTCAAGGTCCAGGGCAAGGACGAGGACGCCGCCGAGAGCATCCTTGAAGACGCCATGGCCATAGCCGAGGCGGGGGCCTTCATGATCGTGGTGGAGGGGGTGCCCGCGCCCCTGGCGGCGCGCATCACCCACGCGGTGGACGTGCCCACCGTGGGCATCGGCGCGGGGCTCCAGTGCGACGGGCAGATCCTGGTGGGGTACGACCTCCTCGGGCTCAATGACTCGCTCAAGCCGCGCTTCGTCAAGCGCTACGAGGCCTTCTTCCAGCGCGGCGTGGACGCCGTGAGGAGCTACGTGGGCGAGGTGCGGGACGGGGCCTTCCCGGGACCCGAGCACAGCTTCGGGCTGGGGCCCAGAGCCCCGGAGGCGTCCCCACGGACCGCGGAGGCCGCGCTGGCCCACGTCCACGGGGCGGACTTCGACCTCGCGGCGGCCTACGGGCCCACACACTGAGGCAGCGGTGACCTCCCCGGAGGTGCTGCGCAGCCCGGAGGCCCTCCGGGCGCGCTGCGACGAGGCCCGTTGTCGGGGCCTCGGCGTGGGCTTCGTCCCGACCATGGGGGCCCTCCACGAGGGGCACCTCGCCCTGGCCCGGGAGGCCCGCGGGCGCGTAGGGGACGCGGGCCTCGTGGCGGTGTCGGTGTTCGTGAACCCCACGCAGTTTGGCCCCCACGAGGATTTCTCGCGCTACCCCAGGGACCTCGCGGCGGACGTGGCGCGCTGCGCGGAGGCCTCGGTGGACGTGGTCTTCGCCCCGGCGGTGGAGGCGATGTACCCGCCCGGGGACCAGACCCGGGTGCGGGTGGGGGCGCTCTCGGAGCCCCTGTGCGGGCCCCTGCGCCCGGGGCACTTCGAGGGCGTGGCCACGGTGGTCACGCGGCTCTTCGCCGTGGCCATGCCGTGCGTGGCGTTCTTTGGCCGCAAGGACTACCAGCAGTGGCGGGTGCTGGAGCGCCTCGCCCGGGACCTGCTCCTCCCGGTGGAGGTGGTGGGCGTGGGCACCGTGAGGGACCGGGACGGCCTGGCCCTGAGCTCACGCAACCGCTACCTCTCCCCCGAGGACCGCGCGAGGGCCACCGCGGTGCCGCGGGCCCTGTCCCTCGCGGTGCGGGCCTACGCCCGGGGCGAGCGCCGGACGGCGGCGCTGGTGGGCTGCGCCAGGGCCCCGCTGGACGCCCTCACCCCGAGGGTGGACTACGTTGAACTACGCGACGCGGACACCCTGGAGGCGCTCCCGGAGGTGCTCCCCGAGGGCCGCAGGGCCGTGCTCGCGGTGGCCGTACACCACGGCGGGGCGAGGCTCATCGACAACGTGGTGCTGGGCGAGGAGGGCGCCCCCTGCGCGGTGGACGAGCCCTGAGAGGTGGTGACAGGGAAGGTCCGTCGGGCTCACCGCGATTTCCACACCACCAGGGCCAGGAGGGCCAGGGAGAGGAGCGCCGCCACGCCCGCCAGGCCGAGAGCCAACGCGCTCACCCCGCGCCGGGAGGGTCTCCGCGGGGCCGCGGGGACCGGCATGGGAGGCCCTTGCCGACCCGGCGCGGGACCGACCAGGGGACTCCCCAAGGGACTCCCCAACGGTGTTGCTTGACCGGGCGAAGAGAGCGCGGGCGGCGGAGGGATCGGCGTCGGCGCCGGGGCCGGGGGCGGGATGGACGCCTCCGGGCTCACCTGCACCGAGGGCACGTCGGGCTCCGGCGGGCGGGCGGGGGTGGGCGCCCGCATCGGGCGCGTGGCGCTGCCCACGGCGCGGGGCTCCCCCGGGGCCGGGGTGCGCTGGCGGAGGCCCTGGCCCGGGGCGCGCCCCCCTTGCGCGGCGGAGTCGGTCTCCTGCGCCGTGGCCCGGAAGCTGTCCCGGGAGAAGCGCGCGCGGATGTTGGCCGTGGTCTCGATCTTGGTCACGTCGTCCGAGGTGTCCTCCACGAGCCGCGCGCCCAGGGGGCCGACGGGCGTGCGGGCGCTCTCCGCGGCGGTCTCCGCCATGCGCGACAGCTCCATCTCCGGCCCCGGCGGCTGTGTGTACAAAAACGACGCGAGGTCTTCGCCCAGGGCCCGGGCCGTGGGGTAGCGCTGCGCGGGGTCCGGCGCCGTGGCGCGGGAGAGCACCTCCAGGAGGGCCGCGGGGAGGCCCGGCTGGACCTTGCCCGCGGGCTCCAGGGCCCCCTCCGCCACGCGCTTGACGAGCTCCGGCACCGGGAGCTCGGGCCAGGGGCGGCGGCCCGTGAGCATCTCGTAGAGCACCAGCCCCGCGGCGTAGACGTCCGTGCGGGCGTCGATGGCCTGGCCCCGGGCCTGCTCCGGCGACAGGTACGCGTGGCGCCCCTTGAGCTCCCCGACGCGCGTCTGCTGCGCCCGCGAGGTCGCCCTCGCCAGGCCGAAGTCCGTGAGCTTCACCTCCCCCGAGAAGCTCACCAGGATGTTCGACGGAGAGACGTCCCGGTGGACGATCTTCAAGGGCCGCCCGTCGGCGCCGACCTTGCGGTGGGCGTGGTCCAGGCCCTCGCACACCTCGCGCACCACGTACGCGGCCACCCGCGGGGGGACCCGGTGCTCCGGGAGGCGCTCCAGCACCGCCGAGAGGTCCAGGCCGTCCACGTACTCCATGGCCAGGTAGTGGGCGCCGTCGGTCTCGCCGAGGTCAAAGACCTGCACCACGTTCTTGTGCGAGAGCTGCGCGGTGATGTGGGCCTCCTCCACCAGCAGCCGCGAGAACTCCGGGTCCGCGGACAGCTCCGGGTGGACGCGCTTGAGCGCCACGGCCTTCTCGAAGCCCGCCACGCTCCGGGCGCGGGCCAGGAACACCTCGGCCACGGCGCCGCGGGAGAGGCGCCGCACCAGCTCGTAGGACCCGAAGGGGCGCGGGAGGTCAGAGTCCGTGGTCACGGTCGGGCTGTGTAATCTAACACCTCGAAGCGCCCCGTGCGGGTTGCCCGGCGGCCCCCGGCGGGTACACTCCCCGACATCGTGGCCGAAGGCGCCTCCACCCCACCCTCCCGGGAAGAGCTCGCCGAGCTCGGGCTCTTCGGCGCCCTCCCGGACAGCGTTCTGGACGCCCTGGCCCAGGAGCTCCAGCGGGTGCACGTAGCGCCCGGCGCCCTGGTCATTCAAGAGGGTGAGACCGCCCGGGAGCTCTTCGTGGTGCTCGAGGGCGAGCTGGAGGTGCTCCGGCGCTCCCGCAAGGGGCACCCCTGGCAGGCCGCCGTGCTCCGCCCCGGGCAGTGGTTCGGGGAGATGTCCATCCTGGACGCCCAGCCCCGGTCGGCCACGGTGCGCGCCTTGCGCCCTTCGCGCCTCCTGCGCGTCACCGCCGAGGACCTGGACCGGCTCTACCGCCGGGACCTGCGCGCCTACACCCTGGTGGTGATGAACATGGCCCGGGAGCTCTCCCGCCGCCTCCGCGTCGCTGACGCCATGATCGCGGACTTCGTCGGCGGCCTCTGGGATGAGAACCTCGGGGCCCCCCGGAAGCCGTAGCGCTACAGCGCCTCCCAGGTGATCAACGGCGCCGCCGCCTCGTGCGCGGCCAGGGAGCGCGCCAGCCACCGCGTCTCCGACACGATCGCCCGCTGCTGCTCCAGGATCTCCTCGTCGGCGTCGACCATCCGGCGGCGCATGCCCTCGGTCGTGCGCTTGTGCTCGGCCTCCAGCGCCTCCAGCCTCGCCTTGAGCGCCGCGCGCTGAAAGGAAAGCTCCTGCAGGTGGTGGGCCCTCGCCCGGTGCGCCTCCTCCAGGGACTGTACCTCCCCCCGCAGCGCCCTCACCTGCCCCGCCAGACGCCCCAGCGCCACCAGCGCCTCGGTGCTCGCCAGGTCCGGCGCCGGCAGCGCCGTCGCGATGCGCGCCCACCCCGTGACCAGCGCCCCCGCGTCCGCCTCCGCCCTCCGCGCCCGGACGGCCTTGTCCTCCCCGGCGGAGTCGTGTGCGTTTTTTTCCGATTCAGTCTCCAGGTCCAAGGAGGAGAGGGCGTGCTGGAGGCGTCCACGGCGTTCGTCGTGGGTCTCGTCGCGGGCCTGGAGGTCGCGCTGGAGGGCGTCCACGGCGCGGTCCAGGGCGGGCAGGAGGTCGATGCGCCGCCCGAGGGTGTCCATGGCCTCGGCGAGGGTGGCGTCCACGGCGCCCGGGAAGGCAGCGCCCAGGGCGGCGCGCAGGACGTTCCAGCGCTCCCTCCAGACGGCGAGGGGCAGGGCCCCGGGGCAGCTCGGGCCGATGCCCTGGCGGGTCCCCTGGCCCACGGGGCGCTCGGAGTTGGGGCTGTCGGGAAACTGTTCGAGGGCCTCGCGGAGGCTCCGGGCCACCTCGGCGCTGGCCTGGGGGCGGTCTTTGGGGCTCTTGGCCAGGAGCTTCGTGACCAGCGCGTCGAGGGCCTCGGGGACCTTGGGGTTGGCGTGCCTGGGACTTGGGATGGGGTCTCTGCCATGGCGGGCCATGAGCTCCACCATGGAGCCCGTGTAGGGCAGGGCGCCGGTGAGGAGCTCGTAGGCCAGGACCCCGAGGGAGTACAGGTCCGCGGTGAAGGACACCGGCTCCCCCATGCTCTGCTCCGGGGACATGTACTCCGGGGTGCCGAAGACATGGCCGGTGATGGTCAGGGGCTCCTCGCCGAAGACCCTGGCGATGCCGAAGTCCAGCACGCGCACGCGGCAGCCCTCGTCGGAGCGCACGAGGAAGACGTTCTCGGGCTTGATGTCCCGGTGCACCACGGCCTCGCCGTGGGCGTGGGCCAGGGCCTCGGCGGTCTGGGCCAGGATCTCCAGCGCCTGGCGCAGGGGCAGGGGGTTGTGGGTGATGGCCGCCGCGAGGCTCTCGCCCTCCAGGAGCTCCATCACCAGGAAGACGCGCCCGGAGGCGGTGCCGAAGTCCGTGATGTCCACGATGTTCGGGTGGCGCAGCCGGCTGGTGGCGCGGGCCTCGCGCAGGAAGCGCTTGCGCAGCACCGGGTCCAGGGTGAGCTCCAGGTGCAGGAGCTTCAGGGCCACGTCCCGCTCGATGGCCTCGTGGCGGGCGCGGTACACGGTGCCCATGCCGCCCTCGCCGATGCGCTCCAGGAGCTTGTAGCGCCCGTCCAGAACGTGCCCGAGGAGCGGGTCCGGGAGCACCTCCAGGGCGGCGCCGTCCAGGGGGCACACGGTGACCCGGGCCTTGAACTTCTGCTTGCACACCGGACAGATGTTCAACTGCATCCCTGGCGCTCCTTGTGGTGCTACGGGATCGGGTCGTAGGCGCAGCGTACCCCGAGGTCATAGTCTCGGAAGGACGGGTGCTGCCCCTCGCGGAAGGCCGTCCGGAGACGGTCCGGCTGGTCGTTGTTCCAGCCCCCCCCGCGGGTGACCCGGGCGCTGCCCGTGGAGGGCCCCGTGGGGTCGTCGCTCCAGGCGTTGTCGTAGCGGGCGCTGTACCAGTCCGCGGTCCACTCCCAGACGTTGCCCGCGAGGTCCAGGACGCCAAAGGCCGAGGCCCCCTGGGGGTAGCTCCCCACCGCCGAGGGGCCCACGCCCCCGCAGGAGGCGCTGGCCTCGCCGGGGGTCCAGTCCCCGAAGGAGCAGCCCGAGGGCGGCGTGGAACCCCACGGAAACACTCGGTTTTCTGCCCCTCGGGCGGCGAACTCCCACTCGGCCTCGGTGGGGAGCCTGCCGCCGATGAAGCGGCAGTACGCGAGGGCCTGACCCCAGTCCACGCCGGAGATGGGGAAGCGCTCCGGGGGGGTGCTGCCGACGGTGCGGGTGCAGGCCCCGGCGGTGACGCAGCGGGTGTAGGCCTCCGAGGGCACCTCGGTGCGGTCGATGCAGTAGGGCGAGAGCCTCACGAGGTGCGCGGGGTGCTCGTCGGGGGCGCCGACGCCCTCCGGGGAGCCCATCTGGAAGGTGCCGCCGGGGAGGTACACGGCGCTCGGCGGGCAGCGTACGGAGGCGCCCCCGTCGGCACCGGCGCCCGCGCCCGCACCCGCACTCGGGGCGCGCGGCTGGAGCTGCACCCAGCGGGGCATGGACCCGCCGCCGGCGCGGTTGGAGGTGCGCGAGGCGCAGGCGATGGCGAGCCCGAGGCCCAGCGCGAGGCGCGCGGAGGGGTGCACTAGAACAGCACCCTCCCGCGCTGGCGCAGGGTCTCCACGATGATGCCCGCGGTCTCCTCGATGGCGCGGCCGGTGACGTCCACCACGGGCCATTGGGGGTGCTCGCGGAAGAGGGCGTGGGCGCGGTCGAGCTCGTCTTTTACGTGGTCCCGGAGGCCGTAGTTGGTGTCCGGTGGCATGCCGAGCTGCCGGAGCCTGGCGCGGCGGATCTCGCACAGGGGGTCCAGGCCGATGGTGAGCCCGACGATGCGATCCTGCGGGGCCTCGTCGAGCTCCTCCGGGAGGGTGACGCCCAGGACCAGCGGGACGTTGGCGACCTTGATCCCGCGGTTGGCCAGGTACGTGGACAGGGGTGTCTTGGAGGTGCGCGAGACCCCGACGAGGATCAGGTCGGCCTTCTTGAGGTTCCGAGGCTCCTTGCCGTCGTCGTTCTTGACGGCGAACTCCACGGCCTCGATGCGGCGGAAGTACTCCTCGGAGAGGGGCAGGGACACCGAGGGCTTCCCGAGGGGCTCGGCGTCGAGGAAGCTGGAGAGCTTGCCGAGGAGCGCGCCGATGACGTCCACGGCCTGGACGTGCTTCTCGTAGCAGAGCTGGTGGATGAACTCCCGGAGCTCCGGCTGGACGATGGTGAACACCATGAGGCCCCCGTCGGCCTCGGCGGCCTCGATGGCCTTGCGGGCGGAGTCCTGGTCCCGCACGCGGGTGTGGAGTCTGACGCGGGTCCTGCGCGCGGGGAACTGCAGGAGCGCGGCCCTCACGACCCGCTCGGCGGTCTCCCCGGTGGAGTCGCTGACGACATCAATCGCGCGTACATCGTCCATGCTGGACGATCATTGTACCACAGCGTACCCGACGCGCAGCGCCCTGGTGCGTGTGGCGCGCGCGTCTCAGGCGTCTCAGGCGTACAAGCGCGTGACGCGGCGCTTGTTCTTGTTGCGCAGCTTCGCCCGGAGGCGGGCGGTGCGGTTGCGGTCCTTGTGGCGCCGGATCTTCTTGCTTGCGATGAACATGGTAGCTTTCCGGAGGGCGCTCCCCGACGGGAGGGGCCCTGGTTTTTCAAGGAGCGAAAATGCTACCGCCTCCCCCATGGGGTGTCAACGCCCCTCCGGGCGGGAGACAACTTTGTCCGAGGGGCTCCGGGGGGCTATAGGCAGGACCCATGCGGACCCCCTGGAGGCGACCGTTGGCGACCGTCGGGGCCCTGGCCGGGGCGTTGGTGCTGGTGCCGGTGTGGGTGCCGGGGCAGCCGGTGCCTCCTCCTGCGCCCGCCCCTGCACCCGGCGGGAGGACCTTCCTGGGGCTCTCCGAGGACCGGATCCTGGAGGTGATCCGCACGGGGAGGATCGTGTCACGGCAGGGGGTGGGGTCCACGAGCATCAACCTGCACCTGCACCTGGCGGCGGAGCTGGACGCGGCGTGGAAGCCGCGGACGACGAACCACGGGGAGCGCTACCGGGCGGAGATCGCGGCGTTCCGGTTGAACCGGCTCCTGGGGCTGTCGCGGGTGCCGCCGGCGGTGTCCCGGTCGATCCCGCGGTCGGTGCTGCGGCTGGCGGCGGACACCACGGTGGTGTTCGAGCGGGACGGCACGGCGCGCGGGGCGGCGATCTACTGGGTGCCGGTGTTGCGCGACTCGATGATCGACCGGCCGCGGGACCAGGAGCGCTGGACCTCGTGGCTGCGGCAGGGCAACACGATCCCAGCGGACCAGGGGGCGCGGGCGGAGGAGATCTCGACGCTGCTGGTGTTCGACATGCTCACCGGCAACTGGGACCGCTGGAGCGGCGGCAACGTGGCCATGGACGCCACGGGGCATCTCCTGTACCGGGACAACAACGGGGCCTTTGATGAACCCTTCGTGGAGGGGCTCATGCACCGCTCGATGGCCGGTCTCCGCCGGACGCAGAAGTTCCACCGGGGGGTGCTCGACCGGGCGAGGGCGCTCACGGAGGCGTCGTTGCGGGCGGAGATGGCCCTGGACCCGGACCGGGACCACCCGCCGCTGACGGACCCGCAGGTGCGGTCGCTGCTGCGCCGCCGGGACGCGCTGGTCACCTACGTGGACGGCCTGGTCGCCCGCTACGGCGCCCAGCGGGTGTACGTGTGGTAGGGGGCTCGCGGGACGGCGAGGTTCATCCCGACGATGGCGTCGTCCTCGTGCGCCGCCACAGGCGGTCGGTCTCCCGCGTCCACACGCCCCGGCGGTGCCAGCCCCGAAGGATCGCCCGGGCCTCCTCGGTGCGCCCCTGACGTAACAGAATCCGCACGTACCGCAGGTGGAACTCCAGCTTCGGCAGCCGCCCCCGGAGCATCGCCTGGAAGTGCCTCTCGGCGCTCGCCAGGTCCCCTCGGTCCGCGGCGATGGACCCGAGGCAGCCGTAGGGCACGGACCACTCCGGCACCCGCTCCGCCGCCCCCGCGCAGAGCCTCGCGGCGTCGTCCAGCCGCCCGGCGTTGTACAGCACCGCCGCCAGGTTGAAGCGCATCGCCGCGTTGTCGGGCTCCAGCGCCAGCGCGCTGGAGAAGAGCGTCGTCTCGTTCCCCCACTCCGCGCCCCGCTGGAGCGTGAGCGCGCCGAAGAGCCCCACCAGCAGCCCCCACGCGGGCAGCGCCCAGCGCGCCCCGAAGCGCCCCGCCATCCACGCCGCCACCTCCCCCGCCAGGAGCGCCGCCCCCGCCGACGGCAGGTACCAGTGGCGCTCCGCGAAGGCGATCGGGAGCAGCACCGGGAGGTGCACCGCGGGCAGCGCCGGCACCAGGAACCATAGCCCCCCCACCGCCCACGGCGAACGCCCCCGTCCCTTGAAGATAACCACCCCCAGGCCCACCGCCACCAGAACCCCCAGCGCCACCAGCCCGTCGGGCGTAGGGGAAGGTAGGGTGACGTAGGTGTTCCTCCCATGGTCCGGGAGGAAATTCAGCGGCACCAGGTGGAGGCTCACCGCGTGGCCCAGGAGCCTCAGGGAACACAAGACCCTCCCGACGCCGTGGGCGTCCACCAGGGGGTTTGCCAGCCAGTCCGGGGCGAAGCCCTGAAGCCCCCCCACCACCCGGAGCCTCGCCGCGAGGAAGAGCCCCACCACCGCCGCCAGGGCCGCCCCCCGGGCGACGGCGGCTCGCCACCGCGAGGGCTCTTCGAGGGCTACCAGCACGGGCAGGAGCGCCAGGGGCACCACCGCGGATTCCTTGCATAGGAGCGCCGCGAGGGCGCAGCCGAGGCCGCCCGCCACGGCCAGGGGCCCCGGCTGGAACAAGAGCCCCAGGGCCCCGAGGACACCCACAAAGGAAGCCACGTCGGCCAGGCCCACCACGCTGGCCACGGCCTCGGAGTGCAGCGGGTGCACGGCGAAGACAAACGCCGCCACCAGCGCCGCCAACGGGGACGAACAGCGGCGCCCCAGCACCCGGAAGACCAGCACCGAGGCCAGGGCGTGGAGGAGCACCTCCGTGAGGTGGAAGGGCCAGGGCGCCCCCCCGAGGGACCAGAGCGCCCGGAAGGTCAGCGTGACCAGCGGGCGCCAGGTGCCCACGCTGTGCCCCACCCCCGCGCGGACGCCCCAGAAATCGTGGGTGAGGGCCCCGCTCCAGGGGACCGTGGCCTGCACCACCGGGTGCTCCAGCACCCCGCGGGCGTCGTCGTAGACAAAGCCGTTGCGGACCGTGGGGGCGTAGGCCCCCGCCGCCACCAGCGCCACCAGGAGCGAGGCCGTCCACCGTCCCGAGGGAGCCGAGGGCGTCTCCGTGGGGGGGTCGTCGGCGCCCATCAGGGGGCATCGTGCACGGCGGACACCCCCGGTGTCACCTGTCCGATGGTTGACCGCCCTCGGCCGGGTGCGCTACGGCTCCGAGCGCTGCCGTGGCGGTCACCCTCATCGTCACGTCCCCCGGGGCCGCGCCCCAGACCATCACCCTCGATCAACCGCGGATCGTGGTCGGGCGCGCCGTCTCCGCGGATGTCCGCCTCCCGGCCCGGGCCGTCAGCGCCCAGCACGCCGTGCTCCATGTCCACGGCAATGACCTGTCCATCGTGGATGAGGGCAGCACCAACGGCACCCGCGTCAACCAGGTCGCCATCCCCCGAGGTCGCCGCAAGGCCCTGAAGCCCGGGGACCTCCTGGGCATCGCCCAGTTCGAGCTCCGCGTAGAGCTCTCCCCCGGCGTCCCGGACCCCCCGGACCGCACCGGCACCCTCGCCCGCAAGCTCCTCCTCGACGCCCTGGCCTCCGCCGGGGGTGCGGCATCGCCGCCGCAGCTCGAATTGCTCACCGGGCGCAAGGCCGGGAGCCGGTGGACCCTCGCGGCGCCGCTGGTGCGCTGGGTGGCGGGCCGCGGGGAGGGCTGCGAGGTGCTTTTGGACGACCCGGACTCTTCCCGGCAGCACGCGGAGTTCGTGCGGGATGACCTGGGCGTGGTGGTGCGCGACCTCGGGAGCAAGAACGGGATCTTCGTGGGCGAGCGGCGCACCCCGGAGCGGCGCCTCCGCAGCGGGGACGAGGTCACCATCGGGCGCTCGGTGCTGCGCTTCGAGGACCCCATGGAGGACCTCCTGCGGACCTTCGAGGCCGGGACCGACGACAGCGCCCCGGAACCTGCACCCGCACCCGCGCCCGCCGTGGCCTCCGCGCCGCCGGAGGCGTCCCCGACACCCGCGGAGGCTTCCCCCGCGCCCGCGCCCGCGGAGGGGTCCCCGGCGCCCGCGGTGGCCTCGCCCTCGCCCGTGCCCGCGGAGCGCTCGCCGGAGCCGCCGGTGGTGGTCCCTCGGCGGGGCGGGGCCGCGGACGGGGTGGTGGTGCTCCTGGCGCTGGTCATCCTGGCGGTGAGCCTCGGGGCCCTCTGGATGGTGCTGAGAACCACACCCCCGGGGGTGAACGTCCGGGCCCCGCCGACGCACCGGACGGCCCCGGGCGCGGATTGACACCCACACCCCGGGCGCGGTATGCGCGCGGGTCTGTCTCAGACAACCTACAAGAGAGCCACCATCATGGCACGTACGCAGTTCACGTCGGAGTCGGTGAGCGAGGGACACCCGGACAAGATCTGTGACCAGATCTCCGACGCGGTCCTCGATGCGATCCTGGAGCAGGACCCGCAGGCCCGGGTGGCCTGCGAGACCCTGGTGAAGACGGGCTTCGTGGTCCTGGCCGGGGAGATCACCACGCGCGCCCAGGTGAACTACCCCAGGGTCGCGCGGGAGACCGTGCGGGACATTGGTTACACCAGCTCGGACATGGGCTTCGACGCGGACACCTGCGCGATCCTCACGGCCATCGAGGGGCAGTCGCCGGACATCGCCCAGGGCGTGGACGAGGGCGCCGGGCTCCACGTCGAGCAGGGCGCCGGGGACCAGGGCATGATGTTCGGCTTCGCCGTGGACGAGACGCCGGAGCTCATGCCCATGCCCATCGCGCTGGCGCACCAGCTCACGCACCGCCTGGCCCAGGCGCGCAAGGGGGCGGTGGTCCCGTGGCTCCGCCCGGACGCCAAGAGCCAGGTCACCGTGGAGTATGACGGCTTCAAGCCCGTGCGCATTGACACCGTGGTGGTCTCCACGCAGCACCACCCGGACGTCTCCCACGCCACCCTCACGGAGTTCGTCCGCGAGGAGGTGGTCCGCAGGGTGCTGCCCGCCCACCTCCTGGACGACAAGACCCGGTTCTTCATCAACCCCACCGGGCGCTTCGTCCTGGGCGGCCCCTTCGCGGACTCGGGCCTGACGGGCCGCAAGATCATCGTGGACACCTACGGCGGCATGGGCCGCCACGGCGGCGGGGCCTTCTCCGGCAAGGACCCCACCAAGGTCGACCGCTCCGCGGCCTACTACGCCCGCTACGTCGCCAAGAACGTCGTCGCCGCGGGCCTCGCCCGGCGCTGCGAGGTGCAGGTCGCCTACGCCATCGGCGTGGCCCAGCCCGTCGGGGTGTACGTGTCCACCTTCGGGACCAGCACCGTCGCCGAGGAGTCCATCGCCGCGTACGTGCTCAAGAACTTCGACATGCGCCCCAAGGCCATCATCGCGCAGCTCGGCCTCCTCAAGCCCATCTACCGCAAGACCGCGGCGTACGGGCACTTCGGCCGCCCGGAGTTCTCCTGGGAGCGCACGGACCGCGCCGAGGAGCTCCGCAGCGCCCTGGCCCGCTGACCCGAGCGGTGGCGCCGCAGGTGGCGCCGCTGGCCGCGGTGTTCTAGAACCCCCCGCACACGCGTGGACACCGACGATCCCCCGGAGGAAGCGCCTATTGCCTCGCGGAGCTGGGGCCTGACCCTCGCCTCGCTCCTGGCCGCCGCCCTGGGCTTCTTCGGCACCCAGAGCGGCGTCGGGACCCTGGAGCAGGTCCGGGCCCCCGCCCTGCCGCAGCTCCCCACGGAGATGGCCAACAACCCCTACTCCGTCGCCGCCGTGCGCGCGGCCTGGGAGTTCGCCCGGGGGCACCCCCGGAGCCTGGCGGCCTTCGGCGCCGCCAACCTGGTGCTCTCGGGCTTTCTGTTCCTGGCCTCCATGAGGGTGCTCTTGAAACCCGACCGGGCAGGGCCCCTGTGGCGCCAGGCCCTGGCCGCCAACGTCGCCCTGGGCCTCGCCTCCCTGGTCGTGGAGCGGGCCTGGACGCCCGCCCGGGAGGCCCTCCTCAGGGCCTCGCTGGGGGCGTTGCATGCGCCCATGCCGCCGCCCATGACCCCCCACGGCGCCGCCCGCGTGGCCGTGTTCCTCCAGCAGCTCGGCCTGGGCCTGAGCCTCGCCCTCCTGGCCTTCCTCTGGTGGTACGCCCGGCGGCCAGGGACCCGCGAGAGGGTGGGCTGAACCCCGCGGAAGTCCTGTACACTCAGGCGCGCCGCGATGGCCCTCTCCGTCCAGCTAGACCTCAGCAACACCACCGTGGGGCCCTACCGCGTGCGGTCCCCCCTCGGCGAGGGCGGCATGGGCGTGGTCTTCCGCGCCGAACACCTGGACACCGGCCAGGTGGTGGCCCTGAAGACCCTGAAGCTCCTCTCGGAGAAGATGCTCGCGGGCTTCCGCCGGGAGGTGCACGCGCTCTCGCGCATCGCGCACCCGGGCGTCGTGAAGATCTACGGCCACGGCGTGGACCACGGCATGCCCTGGTACGCCATGGAGCTCCTCGAAGGCCTCACGCTCCATACCTTCAACCTCCGCCGCTGGGGCGGGGTCCTGGCCGAGCAGCCCACGGTCCCCAGCGACAACGCGCCGAAGGAGCACACCGAGGCCCCGGAGCCCTCCGGCGAGCTCTCCGAGCGCGCCACCGCCGACGTGGAGCGCCCCTCGGAGGCGCCCGGGGGGGCCCCCGCCTGGTCTGGTGAGCGGCCCCTGAGCGACCCCGGGGCAAAGCCCCCGATCCTCCGGCCCGCCGCGGGTGGTGCCCTCCAGGAGACCCTGCAGGTCATCCGGAGACTATGTACTACATTATCCTACCTCCACGGTGAAGGGATCGTTCACCGGGACCTGAAGCCCGAGAACGTGTTCCTTCGGCCGGACGGCACGCCGGTGGTGGTGGATTTCGGGCTTGTGTCGCGCTTCGTGGGGCGCAGCGGGCGGGACTCTCTCGAGGTCGCCGGGGCGATCATGGGGACCATCGCGTACATGGCCCCGGAGCAGATCCGGGGCGAGCTGGTGGACGCCCGGGCGGACCTGTACTCCCTGGGGTGCATGCTCTACGAGCTGGTCACCGGCAGGGTGCCCTTCCTCGGGACGAGCACCATGGAGGTGGTGGGCAAGCAGCTCCTGTCCACGCCTACACCGCCGTCGTCGTTGGTGACCGGGGTGCCTCCAGCGCTGGACGAGCTGATCCTGCGGTTGATGGCCAAGCAGCCCCGGGACCGGCTGGGCCACGCGGACGACGTTGCCCAGGCCCTGGGGACGCTCGCGGGGCCGTGGAGCCCGCCGGAGGACTGGCCGCGGGCGCGGTCGTACCTGTACCGCCCGAGCTTCGTGGGCCGGGAGCCGCTGCTCGACGAGCTCCGGCGGCACCTGTCGCTCCTGCGCGAGGCGAAGGGCGCCATGGTGTTCCTGGGCGGCGAGAGCGGCGTGGGCAAGACCCGCATCGCCGCGGAGCTGGGCCGCGCGGCGCAGGCGGTGAACCTCCGGGTGGTGGCCGGGGAGTGCCTGCCGGTGAACACCGCGGACGACGCCGGGACGGACTTCAACGGCGCGCCGCTGCACCCCCTCGGGCGCTTCTTGAACACCGTGGCGGACGTGTGCCGCGCCCGCGGGCCCGAGGCCACCCAGCGGCTCCTGGGGCGTCGCGCGCGGGTGCTGGGCGTGCATGAGCCCTCGCTCCTGGCGCTGCCCGGGGTGGAGTCCGAGCCGGAGCCCCCCGTGGTGCCCGCGGAGGCCGCGCTCCAGCGGCTCCTGGAGGCCCTGCGGGACACCCTCGGGGCCTTCGCCGACGACGGCCCGTGGATGCTCCTCCTGGACGACCTGCAGTGGGTGGACGAGCTCACGTTGCAGTTCCTGGGCTCCCTGGGGGAGGCGTTCTTCGCGCAGTTCCCGGTGCTCCTGGTGGGCACCTACCGCACCGAGGAGGCGCCCCGGAGGCTCCTGGACCTGGTGAGCTCCCCCGGGGCCTCGCGCTACGAGCTGGACCGGCTCGACGCGGACACCGTGGGCGCCCTGGTGGGGGGCATGCTCGCCCTGACCACACCGCCGGAGGGGTTCGTGAAGTTCCTCTCCAGGGAGTCCAAGGGCAACCCCTTCCTGGTGGCGGAGTACCTCCGCACGGCGGTGGCCGAGGGCTTCCTGAGCCGCGACGGGGACGGGCGCTGGGCCTTCACCCGCGCGGGCCAGGAGCTCACCTCCTACGACGCGATCCCGCTGCCTCGGAGCGTGAGGGACCTGGTCTCCCGGCGCCTGGAGGGCCTGAGCGCCAGCGCCCGGGGCCTGGTGGAGCTCTGCGCGGTGCTGGGCCGGGACGTGGACACCACGCTCCTCGGGCCCGTGCTGGCCTCCCTGGGCGAGACCCCGGAGCACGACCGCGAGGTGCTGGAGAGCCTGAAGGAGCTCCTGGCCCGGCACGTGCTCGAAGAGTCCAACGAGGCGGAGGTGCTGCGCTTCGTGCACGACAAGTTCCGGGAGGTGACCTACACGCGCGTCCCCGACGGGCGCCGGCGGGAGCTGCACCGGGCCGTGGCGGGCGCGCTGGAGGCGCAGCATGCGCGCACCAGCGCGTTCTCCGTGCGGTACCGGGTGCTGGCCCACCACTGGAGCCGCGCGGCGGTGTGGCCCAAGGCCGTGGAGTACCTGGAGAAGGCGGGGGAGCAGGCCCTGGCGGCGTTCTCCAACCGCGAGGCGGTGGCGTTCTACGCGGAGCTTTTGGCGTTGCACACCAACGCCCACGTGCAGCACGGCGACCCCGTGGCGGCGCTCCCGGGCGGCGCCGACGGGAGGTTGTCCCTGGTGCCCGGCGGCGGCCACCTGGACCAGGGTCCCGCGCCGAAGCCCTCGGACCTGGCCGTGGGGGACCTGCGCCTCGGGCGCTGGGAGAAGGCACTCTCGGAGGCCCACCTGCGCCTCGGGGACCTCACCGAGGGCCGGGCCCACGCCGAGCGGGCGCTCTCCTGGTGCGGCCACCCGATGCCCCGGACCACCGCGGGGATGGCGCTCGCGCTCCTCGGGCAGATCATTCTTCGGGTGTTGCAGTCGTACTGGCCCCGGCGCTTCGTGGCGCGCGACCCCGAGGAGGGCGCGCGGCTCCTGGAGGCCGCCCACGTCTCCAACCGCTTGCTGGAGGTGTTCCTCTACGCCAACCAGCCCGTGCCCGGGGTGTACTCCGGGCTGCGCAATCTGAACCTCGCGGAGCGGGTGGAGCCCTCGTCGGAGCTGGCCCGGGGCTACGCGATGATGTGCATCGTGGTGGGGGCCACGCCCCTGCACCGCGTGGCCGAGGCCTGGGCCCAGCGCGCCCTGGAGATCACCCGCGCCAGGACCGACGCGTCGGCTCGCGCGTACGCCCTCTCGCGGGTGAGCGTGTGGTGGATCCAGAGCGCCGACTGGAAGCGCGTGGAGGAGGCCCTGCTCGACGCCCGGCGCATCGCCACGCAGCTCGGGGACAAGCGCCAGCTGGAGGAGTGCCTCGGGATCCACGGCAACGCCTACCAGTACCAGGGCCGCTTCGAGGAGGCCTCCGGCGCGTGGCGCGAGGTCTTCGCCTCGGCGCGCCAGCGGGGGGACGCGCAGGTGCAGGGCTGGGCGCGCATCGGCGAGGCCTCGGCGCTCCTGCGCCTGGGGCGGGCGAGGGAGGCCCTCGCGCTCCTGGAGCCCGGGCTCGCCCTGGTGGAGCAGTCCCCGGCGGCCACGGACGTGCCCTGGGCGCTCGGGATGCTCGCCCTGGCGAGGCTGCGCCTCGGGGACGTGACCCAGGCCGCCGCGGAGGCCGACCGCGCCCTCCGGAGGATGACCTCCGAGAGGCCCGTGGTATACTACGTCCAGTGCGCCGTGGCCGCGCTCCCGGAGGTGTTCCTCATGCTCTGGGAGGAGGCCCGCACCCGGGGGGACACCCGCGCCCTGGCGACCTCCGCGAGGCGGTCTTGCAGGCTGCTCTCGGGCTACGCGTTCATGTTCCCGTTCGCGCGGCCCGGGGCGCTCCTTTGCGCGGCGATGCTGTCCTGGGCCGAGGGCGCCCGCCCCAGGGCCCTGCGGGGCTTCGCCCGCGCCGCGGAGGCCGCCCGCGCCGCCGGGATGCCCTACGAAGAGGCCCAGGCGCGGCTCCAGCTCGCCCGCCACGAGCCCGCCGCCCGCGCCGCCGAGGCGAGCGCCGCGCTGGCGCTCTTCGAGCGCCTCGGGGCCCGGGACGACGCCGAGCGCGCGCGCGCTTTGATGGAGCCGAAGTGACCCCGTCGGGGCTCGCGCCCGAGGACGTCCCCCTCCTGCGGTGCCCCGGCTGCCGCGGGGCCCTGCGCTGGGAGGGGTCCCTGCGCGCCGGGCGCCTCTGGGAGGGCGCTCTTGCGTGTGCCCGCTGCGCGCCCCCGTGGCCCCTTCGCGAGGGCCTCGCGAGGCTCTACCGCGAGGGCGAGGTGCGCGGCACCGACCGCCTCCTGCGGGTCTTCTACGACGGCCTCCCCGCGCTCCACGACCCCGCCGTGAGGCTCCTGATCCCGCTCTTCCAGACCGAGGGCAGCGAGCGCTCCCTCCGCGAGGGTTACCTCCGTCGGATGGACCTGGGCAGCCTCAAGACCCGCCCCGACGGCACCCCCCCGAGGGTGCTGGAGGTGGGTATTGGCACCGGGGTGAATGTAGGACTTGTCAGACATTCACTTACATCCACGGTAAAGGTAGACTACTGGGGTATAGATCTCTCCGAGGGGATGAGCCGGGTGGGGATGGGGAAGGTGTTGGAGGCCGGGGGCGAGCCGGTTCGGTGGGCGCTGGCGGACGCGCATGCGCTGCCCTTTGGGGACGGGAGCTTTGATCGGGTGTTCCACGTGGGGGCGCTGGGGAGCTACCGGGACCCGGCGAGGGCGCTGGCGGAGATGGCGCGGGTGGCGGCGCCGGGCACGCCGTTGGTGGCGGTGGACGAGCAGCTGGACCCGGCGAGGGCGCACTCGGTGTACCACCAGGCGATGTTCCGGCTGGTGACGTTCTACGACCGCGCGCCGCACTGCCCGAGGGAGCACGTGCCGGCGGGGGCGGTGGAGGTGCGGGAGGAGCAGGTGAGCCGGTTCTTCTATTGTCTCTCGTTCCGGATGCCGGGGGCCTGAGGGGTGAGCGGGGCGCTGGTACGCTTCGGTGTGGCGATGGACGCGGAGCTCCTGCGGCGCTTCGACGCGCGGAGCGAGGCCAAGGGCTACGCCACGCGCTCCGAGGCGCTGCGGGACCTGGTGCGGGCGGACCTGGTGGACGCGGACCTGGCGTCCAACCGCCCAGCGGTGGCGACGCTGACGCTGGTGTACGACCACCACGTGCGGGAGCTCACGGAGCGGCTGACGCAGATGCAGCATGCGCTCGGGGCGTGCGTGGTGTCCACGCTGCACGTCCACCTGGACCGGGACCACTGCCTGGAGGTGATCGTGCTGCGGGGGCCGTCGGCGCTCTTGCACACGGCGGCCAACCGGCTGCTGGCCACCAAGGGGGTCGAGCACGGCAGGCTGGTGGCCACGGCGCTGCCCGCGGAGGAGCCCGCGCCGGGGCACGACCATGGCCACGACCACGGGCACGACCACGGGGCTCCGGGCGAGGCGCCCGCTGGGCGGAAGAGGCCTCGGGGGAGGCCTCGCTAGGGGGTGTTGCCAAGGGGGAGGGAAAGGGGTAGGAGTTCGGCCCCTTCGAGGAAGAAGCCCCATGAGCAAATATGTGACCGTGTTGTCCGGAGCGGAGTCCAGGTTCGCGGGTTGGTGCAAGGAGAACAAGATCGACCCCCAGCGGGTGCTGGTGGCCTCGTCGCGGGTGGAGCGCCTGCGCGCGGAGGACCGCAAGATCCGGCTGTCCAAGCGTCAGGCGCGGGGCAAGGAGGACGAGGCGGCCAAGGCGGCCCGGAGCAAGAAGCCCCGCAGCGGCAGGCAGGTGACGGACCGGCTCCTGACCTCGGCGCTGCGCGGGGCCGCCCTCACGGGCCCGCAGAAGACGCGGCTCCTGCGCGCGGCTGCGTACCTGGCGGAGCAGAAGAAGCTCGGCGCCGTGACGCTCGCCAACCTGTTCTAGCACACCAACGGGATTCATCCCGCCGGCGGCGTGCTACGCTCTCACGGTGATCGAGGCGGGCGCCCGAGCTCCCGGTGAAGGCTCTCACCGCCCGGTGGTCTTCCGGGATCCCACACCGATCGAGGACGCTTCGCGGGCGCTGGCGCTGGACATCGCGCGGGTGCTGGTGCGCGCCCGGGAGCTCCCGGTGGCGCTGCCCGCCTTCGGGCTCACGCTGCTGACGGTGCAGGCCGACCGCAGGGCGCTGGAGCTGGTGGTGGGCGTGAGCGCCCCCGCGGCGGCGCTGCGCTTCGAGCAGGCAAAGGACCTCACCTCCCTCGGAGACGCGCCCGGCAGCGCGCCGGTGAGGGCCTCCGTGCGCGCGCTGCACCCGGCCACCGCGGCGCGCTACCAGCGCCAGACGGAGGTCATGGTGGAGCGGGTGCGGGCGTCCCTCACGCCGTCGCGCTGGGGCGAGGCCTGGGCCCTCGGGCGGCGCCTGGCGGAGCTCCCGGTGGGAGTGCCGCTGGGCTTCTACCGGCAGCTCGTGGCCGGGGTCGAGCCCCCGGAGGCGTTGGTGCGCACGGGTTTTTTGTGCAACCAGGACTGCGGCATCTGCTGGCAGGACCGCGCCTGGGGCCGCTACGACTCCGCGCAGGTCCTGCGCTGGATTGAGGACCTCCACGCGGCGGGCGCGCGCGCGCTGATCCTCTCCGGGGGCGAGCCCACGCTGGACCCCGCGCTGGAGCGCTACGTGCGCCACGCCAGGGCCCTTGGCTACGGCCAGGTGACGCTGGAGACCAACGCGATCCTGTGCGCCCGGGACGGCCGCGCCGAGGCCCTGCGCGACGCGGGGCTCACCGCGGCCTTCGTGTCGCTCCACGCGGCCCGCGCAGAGGTGAGCGACGCCATCACCCGCGCGCCCGGGACCCACGCGCGCACCGTGCGGGGCGTTAAGGCCCTCTTGTCCAGCGGCGTGCCGGTGAAGCTCAACGCGGTGATGACCCAGGAGGGCCTCGCGGAGCTGTCGGCGCTGCCGGACTTCGTGGCGGCGGAGTTCGGTGCCTGGCGGGAGCGACTCCTCGGGCTGATGTTCTCCTACCCGACGCAGCCCTGGGACCCGAAGCTCCAGCGGTTGATCTCGCCGGACCCGACGCTCCTGCGCGCGGAGCTACGGCGCGCGATCGACCGCGCGCTGGCGCTGGGGCTCGCGCCCCACGGGCTGGACGGGCCCTGCGGGCCGCAGCTCTGCGCCTTCGGAGCGGACCCGCGGGTGGCCTCGCTGCGGCCCATCCCGGAGCCCGTGGACGTCCGGCGCAAGCTCCCAGCGTGCGACGCCTGCGCCGTGCGGCACGCATGCTTCGGCGTGCGCGACGCCGACGTGGCCCTCTACGGCGACGCATGCGTCGCGCCCGTGGTGTCGTCGGCGTCGGGTTGAGGCGTCGACGGGGATGCGCGTCGGCCCTGGGAGCACGGCGTGCGCGAGGCGGGTGTCTTCGACGGGTCACTGCAAAGGAATCGTGAGCCAGGGTGTATTTCGCCCGACACCGCCAGGTACGATGATATCTTGACGGAACAATCCAGGGGGGATGGCATGCTCGACCAACGAGTCTGGAAATTGCCCGGACGGGTGTGTCTTGGCGCGGTCGTGGCGCTGCTTGCAGCGCTCGCGGCGTGCAGCTCCGAACCGGCCCCGGTCAACAGCGCGGACGGGGCGATGGACGTAGCGGCGGACGTGGCGGCGGACGCGGCGGACGCGGCGGACGCGGCGGACGCTGCGGACGCTGCGGACGCCGCGGTGGACGCGGCGGGGATGGACGGCGACGTGACCTGCGGCGCGGGTCCGCGCGGCACGGGCGCCACGATCTCGCGGCGTGTCGGGCCCGAGGGCGGCACCGTGAGCCTCGAGGGCGTCACGCTCGTCTTTCCGGCCATGGCGCTCGATACCCCACAGGACATCACCATCACCTCGACCATGGGGTGCGCGCCCAGGGGCTTCACGGCGGCCACGCCGGTGTACCGGTTCGAGCCCGCCGGGCTGACCTTCGGGCGCCCGGTGAGCGTGACCTTCGCGGTCGCGGGCGCTGTGGAGGGCATCAGGATCTACTGGTCGGACTCGGCGCGGCCTGGCTTTTCCTCCCTCGGGGGAAACGCGGTGCCGGGCGGGGTCGCCGCGACGACCACGCACTTCACCGAGGGCTTCGCCGGGAGGCCGCCACCGTGCCCCGAGGGTCAGTGCCACGAATGGTATATCGGTGGTTGTATTACGCCCCCCTGTTCACCATCGAGGTGTGTTTCCCTGACCAACGACGAACGCAATTGTGGCACATGCGGCCGGACTTGTGCGGACCGCGAATTCTGCTCCTCCGGGGTCTGTCAATGCCTGCCCCCTAGGGGCGCGTGCGGGGCCCTCTGTGTAGAACTGCGCAGCGATGTCGCCAACTGTGGCGCGTGCGGCCGGGTTTGTCCGGGTCCCATCCAGAGGTGCACCGACGGGGTGTGTCAATGCCCGCCCTTTAGGACCGCGTGCGGAGCCCTCTGTCTAGACTTGCGCAGCGATGTCGCCAACTGTGGCGCGTGCGGCCGGGTTTGTCCGGGTCCCATCCAGAGGTGCACCGACGGGGTGTGTCTATGTACTGGGCGCCAGGTGCTTTGTAGCGGCATCTGCGTGGATACCTTCACGGACCTTCGGAACTGTGGGCGGTGTGATAACGTATGTGGGCCGACGCAGCGGTGCCTCGGAGGGGTCTGCAATGACTGCGCGCCTCCCCGGCGCGTCTGCGGCACTGCCTGCGCCGATGTGTCGAGCGACATCGACCACTGCGGCGCCTGCGGTCAACCCTGCGCCGTGGGCCAGGCCTGCATCGGCGGTCGGTGCACCGACTGTGCGCCTCCCCGCAGCATCTGTCCTGGTGGCTGTGTCGATACCCAGACCGACCCCGCGAACTGCTTCGCGTGCGGGCTCGCCTGTCCGGCGGGGGTGCCGTGCGTCGGGGGGCGCTGCCAGTGCCCCTCGCCCGAGATCGTCTGCGACGGTCGTTGCCTCAATACGCAGAGCGACGTCGCCAACTGCGGGGCCTGTCGCCGGGCCTGCACGGGCGCCGCGCCGGTGTGCGTGGCGGGCGCCTGCGTGTGTCCAGCGCCCAGGGTCCTCTGCGCCGGCATCTGCATAGACACCGCCTCGGACGCCAGGAACTGCGGCGCCTGCGACCGCTCCTGCATGCCTGGCGTCGCGTGCGTCGGCGGCGTGTGCGGGGGACCGCCGACGGACGCGGGGACGCCGGACGTGCCTGGCGATGTGAGCACCGATGATCCGCTCGTGTGCGCGACGCCGTTCAACCGCTGCGGCAGCGACTGCTACGACCTCAACGTGAACCCCGACCACTGCGGGACGTGCGCGACGGTCTGCGTCAACCGGCCCCTGGCGACCCGCACCTGCGTGGACGGGTTCTGTGGCATTCGCTGCGCGACCGGCTATGGGAACTGCGACGGGAACCTGCTCAACGGCTGCGAGACCAACATCCTGACGAACCCGCTGCACTGCGGCGCCTGCGGGCGGGCGCCCACGGAGGTGTGCGACGGGGTCGACAACGACTGCGACCGACTCATCGACGAGGGTTGCCCGCTGCGGATCGACATCAGGACCGGTGGCATTGGCATTCGCAGCCCCACGGTCGGAACGGGTGGCCCGGAAAGCAACAGCAGTACCTGCGCCAACCCCACGGTCGCCACCGGGATCTTCGGCGCGGAGCGCGGCGGGGTGCAGGCGCTCGGGCTGCGGTGCGGTGGGATCTCCCTCAGCGTCGACTCGACGGTCACGCCCCATCGGTATGGGGTCGTCGTGAGGGGCTACTCGCCTCAAGGGAGGGTCGGTTCACCGGCCCCATCGGCGACGGCGTTCGGCTACGATTGCCCGCCCAACACGGTGATAGATCGCTTCGAAGGACTCGTGGGTTCGTCCATCGGTACGGTGCGCGTCTACTGCTCGGCGCTGGTGATCTCTCAAGTCCCGTCCGGCGCCTGGATCATCAGTCGAATGCCGGGGATCGCTGGAACGATGTTCGGCTCGGGACCGGGGATGCCGTACGACGTCCAGGCAGAACCAGATCTGGATGGCGCGCCGGGAGTATACTCCCTCATCATGGGGCGATACACGAACCCGCCGATGACGCCGGCCTTGAACCAGTTCACCGCGGCCTACAGCCGTCCCTTCCTCACGCTCCGGTGAACTGCTCAGGTGTTCCTGCCGCCCTGTTAGCACCACTGTAACTGATCGTGCCTACGTGTAGGCGTGGGAGGTGCGGGTGAGCGCCGTTGGGTAGCCGTCCTCGGTGCGGCCCACCGGCCCGTTGGGCCGATGGAGCGTGGCTACGGGCAGAAAGCAGAGGAAACCGCAAGGGCGCAAGGATCGCAAGGGAAAGAGGCTCCATCCCTACGTTCGACGCGGAGGTTTCGTGAGACACCGGCGGGGGTGAACGAGGTCGCAAGGTGCCCGTGTTGCTGCGAGGTGTGAAACTCCTTGCGCCCAACCAGGTGAAGGAACCGCAAGTCGAAACGGACGAGGCGTTCGATTCTCAGGAGCGCCGCGGAGGAGAACAACCCTCCTCTTTCCCTTGCGATCCTTGCGCCCTTGCGGTTTCTTCTTTCACCGCGGACGGCCCAACGGCGCTCCCCCGCACCTCCCACGCCTACACGTAGGCACGATCTGCTACAGTGGTGTTAGGCCACCAGGGCGAACGCCCCACACCCCGCGAGACCGGCGTACCCGCGCGTCTCAGTCCAGAGGGAGACGGCAGCGCTTCCGTCGGAGCGTTGAACGGCTATCTAGTCCGAAAAATGTTGTGATGTAGGCTTGTTTTTTGCCTCGACCAGGGATGCATCCTGGGCGTATCCTCGATTATTAGAGGAGGGGCGGAGTCTGGGCCACGCATCGGGCGGGTGTAACACCGGCTGGGAGCCCGATCGCGATGATGCGGCTTACCGACCCACCCTCGGGCCCACACTACGAGCAAGGAATGTCTAATGGAGTACGAGTTCTCTCAAGCCGAATTGGCTGAGCTCAGGGTGACAGGCAATCGAGCGTTTCTCTATGGGTACGCCTCCTTGGTGCTGGGCGCGCTGGGCCTCCTCGGAGCGCTCCTGGGCGTCGTGTACCTGCCTCGCGGCGGGGTTACGCTGGGGGTGATGATCGCCGCGAGCACCGTCCCCGTGTTCGTGGTGGGATTTGCCTACGTCCAGGTCAGCCGGGCCTTCTACGCGGCCCTCAAGACCCGGCATCGCGACATCGCGTTGATGATGGTCGCCATGGACTGGATTCGCGTGGCCTTCAAGGTCGAGGCCATCGCGGCGATCATCGCGTTCCCCCTGGCGATCTTGCTCTTGGCTGCGCCGCGATGACCGCACAAGATCCCGCTGGGGAGAGGCCTCCGGTGAGCGCCACCGCGGAACCGATCTCGGGCTATGAGTTCAGCGATCGTGAGAACAAGGTACTTCGGGCGACCAGCACCTGGACCCTGGTGCTCGCCTTGATCCATCTTCTCCGTGCCGCCTCGATGCTCGTCGGCCCTGGCGCCACGGGTGGCACTCTGCTGGGCGTCATCCACGCCGTGGTCGCGGTGCTCCTGTTCTTCATGACGCGCTCGTTCAGTAGCATCCTCACCACCAGGGGCAACGACATCGCCCACCTCATGGAGGTCCTACGGATGTTCGGGATCATGCTCCTGATCCGCCTGGTGATGCTCGGGATTCTCACATGCGTCATCGCCGCGATACTGGTTCTGGTGGTCTTCCACTGAACCCGGCGCCTACGGCCTCGGCGCGGGGAAGGTGACCAGCTCGCACCGGACGTGCACCGCGTCCACCCCCGCGCCGGTCTCGTCCTCCTCGGCCAGCACCGCGACAAAGCCGTCCTCCGCGGGCAGGAGCGCCGGAGGGGCCAGCACCCTCGCGCGCAAGGGCAGCACCTCCCGCCGCGCAAACGGCGCCCCCGCCGGGGGCACCCAGGCCAGGTACCCGTGGAGCGCCCCCGCCACGTCGTCACCGTGTAGCATGAAGTCGTACAAGATCGTACCTCCACGCACCATCGCATGCCCCAGGGGCACCCCCGCGAAGGGCGTCGTGGTCCAGATCCGAGGGAGCTCCAGGGCCACCGCTCCGTCGCGCACCGGGAGCGTGGCGAGCGCCAGGCCCCGGGCCTCGGCCCACTGGGTGAGCACCAGGGTGCTCCCGCGGGTGGCATAGCCCGTGGGGTAGGGCCCCAGCCCCGTGCGCTCGGGCTCTCCCACCGGCTCCAGCGCGTCGTCCAGCCGCACCAGCACCTGCTCCCGGGCCTGGGCGCCGGTGGCCGTGGTGCCCCGCACCGGGCGCTCCAGGAGCGCCACGGGCCGCGCCCCCTCGGGCACCGGCAGCAGGGTCATCACGCCCCCCACCCGACGAGACCACCGGGACGGCTCCCCCATCCTCGCGCCCGCGCCGTCAAAGCGCAGGGACACCACGCTCCCATCGTCCGTGCCCGCCAGCGCCAGCGCGCCCCGGTGGCCCTCGGCCCCGCGCTCCACCATGGTGAGCCACACAAAGCCCCGGTGCGCGTCCGGCGCGATGGGCACCGGCGCCTCGGCCACCCGGTGAGCCTCGGGCACCGGCCCCGAGGGCGGCACCACCGTGGCGTAGAGGTCCCCGTTCAGGTGCTCCAGCACCAGCACCCCGGCGTCCACCGTGGCCCCCACGGGGATCCCCGGCGCGATGGTCTCCTCGTCCGGCGGCCTCGGGCTCTCCACCGGGTCCCGCACGAACACCGCCTCGCCCTGCACCGCCAGGTCCGTGTCCACCCGCAGGAAGGTCATCCCCGAGGGCCGGGGTGTTGTCCGTGGAGGCACCCAGCCGAGCTCCTGCGGGCCCCGGGTGAGGCCCCGGGAGTCCCCCACCCGGAGCGAGTGGTCCGGGTCCCTCACCGCCACCAGGAACGCCGTGGGGCTCCCTTGTGGGAAGGGCCGGGCCACCACCCGGTCGCTCCCGTTCACCCGAAGGTAGGGCCCCGACACCAGCCTCCGGGCGCGGGTGGTCACACACAACGGTTCGCGGCTCTGGCCCAGCGCCAGGGAGCCGACCAGGAACACGCCCAACCCGCCGGCAACACGCATGATCACGCTCAGACCCTCCCAGAGCCTCGAAGGTTCCTCACAAACCTACACCCCCTCGCGCTTGCGGAAGGTCCCGTGAAAGCACCCCTCGAAGCCCGGGAACACCCCGGCGATGGCGTCCAGCTCCGGGTCCACCGGCACCACCTGGTGCTCCACCGGCTCCAGCGGGAAGCGCGCCAGGAACCCGAGGATGTCCTCTCGGGAGCGAAACACCGTGGGGTGCATCCCAAGGGCCAGGTCCAGCGGCAGGCTCACCAGGAGGTGCCCCCCGGGCCGCAGCGCCCTCACGAGCTCCTGGACCCCCCGCTCGGGCTCCGTCACGTGCTCCAGCACCTCCGCGGCGATCGCCAGGTCCAGGGAGTCATCGCCCACCGGCAGCGCCGTGAGGTCCCCGGTCACACACCGCACCCGGTCCCCCACGCCCAGCGCCTGAAGGTACACCTCGGCGTACCCGGCCGCGCAGGCGCTACGGTCCACGCACAACCCCTCCCAGGTCGGGTTGTGGGTGACCAGCAGCGCCGCGAGGCGCCCGCAGCCGGAACCCACGTCCAGGAAGCGCGAGGGCCGCCCCTGGGTGCACAGCGCGGCCTGGAGCACCAGGCGGTCCAGGCGGCGGCGGGAGAAGCCCAGGCAGAGCGCGTCCAGGTGCATGCTCACCATGGCCTCGGGGCGCTCGTACCAGGCGTCGTTCTCGGTCTCCGCGGGGAGGGCGTTGAAGGCCCGGAGGTCCTCCAGACAAGAACCCAGGGGCTTTGCCGCGGCGCGCTCCACCAGCGCGAGGTCGCGCTCCCACTCGGCGAAGAACCGGTCGTCCTGGCGGGCGTAGCGCTCCATCCGAGAGGCCGGGCCCTCGCGCTCAAAGGCCAGGAGCGCGGCGCTGCGAGGACACCGGGCGAGGCGCTCGCGCAGGTCCGGGCCCGGCGGGCGCGCGCGGAAGACCTCTACCCCGATGGCGTCGCAGTCGGGGTACACGTCGGGCTTCTCCGTGGACACCCTCACGGCGTGCACCCGAGGGTGCGCCAGGAGCCGCGCGCACAGGTCGTCGCAGAGGGTCTCCTGGAGCTGGATGTGCCCGCGGGCGATGCGCTCGGAGATCACCCGGCGGATGAAGTCATAGTCCACCACCTCGCCGAGCTGGTCCTCCCGCGGGGTGGACACCGCCAGCGGGACGAAGAGCTCCACGTTGATCCGCACGCGCTGGGCGCCCACCTTCTCGTAGGCGTGCACCCCGAGGCCCATCTGCACCTCGTAGTCACGCAGGAAGATCCGACGACAGCGACCGAGCTCCGGGGTGTCCACCGCGCGCTCCATGGTTCACGTACCTTGTAGGAAGAGCACGTCCCGGCCCTGGCCGGTGAGGTGCTGGCCGCCGTCCACCACCAGCGTGGTGCCGGTGATCGCCGTGGACTCCAGCGCGAAGAGCACCGCCCGGGCGACGTCCTCCGGCGTGGAAGAGCGCCCGAGGGGCGTGAGCCTCCGGGCGCGCTCGAAGCCCTCGGCGTCCATGGGCCCCGACGGGAGCGTCACCCCGGGGGCCACCCCCACGCAGCGCACCCGCGGCGCCAGGGCCTGCGCCAGGAGCACCACCGTCGCCCCCAGCGCGGCCTTGGAGAGCGTGTACGAGAAATAATCCGGGTTGGGGTTCCAGAGCTTCTGGTCCAGGAGCTGCACCACGCACCCCTCGGCCCCACGCTCCGAGAGGTGCCTCGCCAGCCCCCGGGCCAGCGCCACCGGCGCCGCCGTGTTCACCCGCGCGTGGGCCTCCAGAGACCCGTAGGTGAAATCCTCCACGGTGTCATAGGTAAAGCGCGAGGCGTTGTTCACCACCGCGTCCAGGCGCCCGAAGACCCCCACCACCGCGGGCACCAGGGCCACCGTTTGGGCTTCGTCCGAGAGGTCCGCAGGGAACGCCCTGGCCCGTGTCCCGAGGCGCTCCAGGGCCTCGCACAGGGCCAGGGCCTCGGCCTCCGACTGGTGGTGATGTAGGGCGAGGTCCCACCCGCCTCGGGCCAGCGCCTCGGCGGTGCTCCGCCCGAGGCGGCGCCCCGCGCCGGTGACCAGGGCCACCGGGCGGGCGGGCGCTTCCGACGGGTCCCTCACTCCGCGGGGGTGTCGGTCACCGGCGGGGTGCTGTCCGCGAGCTCCGGGGCAGCGGGGGCGGGGGCGGGGGCGGGCGTGGCGGTGAGCGCCGGGCGCTTGAGCGTGCGCCCCGGCCCGAGGCCCAGCTCCACCTTCTTGCTCTCGTAGCAGGGCTTGCAGAAGGCCGGGCGGTCGGGGCCTGGTTCGAAGGGCACCACCGCCGCCGCGCCGCACGCCTGGCACGAGGTCTCAAAGCGAGGCCTCTCCCGGCGACGCCCGCGGCGCTCGCCGTCCGCCGGGGGAGCCTCGTCGGCCCCGTTGGGCCTGGGGGCCGTGTCGGCGCCCAGGGGCCTCGGGGCGTAGCCCCCGCGAGGGCGGTCACCCACGGGGCCACGGTTGCCCTGGGCCGCGCCTGGGAACCCGGGGCTGCGGTACGCGTTGGGGTCCGTGCCCGCGCGGTCCGGCCTGCGGCCGTTCATCCCCCGGGGCTGCTGGCCCCAGCGATTGCCCTGCAGGTGGCTGGTCAGGGGCTCCGAGCGGCTCACCGGTCCGGCGCTGTTGCCCGGCGAGGCGCCCTCGTCCTCGTCGTCCCGGGGCAGGCCCGCGTAGTCAATCTGGTACGGGTTCTGGGTGCTGTCCTGGAAGCCCGGGCTGCGGTACCCGTTGGGGTCATCCGGCGAGGCCGGCCGCCAGGGCTGCTGGCGCCCGCGAGACTGGAACCCACCGCCGCCCGGAGCGTGGCCACCGGGACCCCGCGGGGGGCCGCCGTAGCCGCCCTGGGGCCGCGCGTCACCCGCGCCGGCGCCGACGCCTGGGCCGCGGGCGCCCAGGGGGCGCTTGTTCGCGCGGCAGGGCTTGCACCGCCGAGGGTCCTCGAGGCCCCGCTGGCGGAAGAACTCCTGCTCGCCGGCGCTGAACCCGAACGCCGCGCCGCACTGGGCGCACACCAACTCCCGATCCATTCCTTCCATGAATTCGCTCCTGGCTTCACGCTTCAGGGCCGCGCGTGGACTGCGCCGACACCCCTGAGGCCTGGCCCGCGGACCCTCTGGGAGACCCTTCACCCGGGTGCGTCCCACCCCAACGAAGGGCCCGCGTACAGGCGTTTTTGTAGGCTCCCGAACAAAACCTGTGGGTGGGCTACGCTCCGAAGGGCCGGACCGTACACCCCGGAGCACCCGTGTCAAGCTCCGTGACAACCCCCGGAGCTCCCGCCGGAAACCCTTGCGCCAGCGCGTTTCTTGCGGTCCCGCCGGAGACCACGGTACGACCGCCCCATGCGTCGCGAGGCCAAGTGGGCGCTGGGCATCTCCGGGGCAATGCTGCTCCTCGGGGCCTTCACCGTCCCCCTCGGAGGCGGTCCCCGGACCCTCTCGGACCACGGTCGGCGCATCCTCGGGTCGGACGAGGTCCAGCTCCTCCGGGAGGACCTCGGGCGCTCCGGCCAGGGGGCCGTGACCCGCGCCCGGGGCCTCGCCCAGCGCGCCGCCACGCCGCCCGCCCCGCCCCCCAGCGCGCGCTTCGCGCCGTCTCTCCCGGCCCGCCCCGCGGCGCCGGAGAGCCCTCGCAGGCCCCCGGACCCGAGGACCCTCCCGGCGCCCGTCGCGCACCCCGGCCCCGTGGTGGCCGCGCCCACGCAACGGCGACCACCCGGGGCGCCGCGCGCCCACACGTCCGGCGCGCGCACACCGCGCCGCACCGCGCCCCACGGCGACGGGCGCACACGCACCCGCGCCCAGGTCCACCCGAGCCACCCGGGCCACCCGGCGCGCCCGTTGGCGTCTCCTTTGGCGGTGAGGGCTCCCGCGCAGGGCGCGGGCGTGGTACAGAGCCCCCCCGCGGCTGCCGCACGGACCCACGGCGCCGCGCCCCACCGATGATCCAGCTTGCAGACCCCGGCCGCGAACACACACTGTACCAGGAAGAGCTCGAGGCCGCCGCGCTGCGGGCGCTGCGCTCGGGGCACTACATTCTAGGGCCGGAGGTGGAGGCCTTTGAGCGGGCCTTCGGGGCCTACTGCGGCGCGGGGCTCACGGCGGTGGGGGTGTCCAACGGCTCCGACGCCATCGTGGCGGCGCTCCAGGCCCTCGGGGTGGGCCCCGGGGACGAGGTGATCACCACGGCCTTCAGCTACCTGGCCACGGCCAGCGCCATCCAGCGCACGGGCGCCACGCCCGTCTTCGCGGACATTGACCTCGGGACCTTCAACCTGGACCCCTCGCGGGTGGCCGAGCGCTTCACGCCGCGCACCCGGGCCGTGCTGGCGGTGCACCTCTTCGGCCGCGTGGCGGACACCGACGCCCTCGGGGCCCTGTGCCAGGGCCGCGGCGTCCCCCTCGTGGAGGACGCCGCCCAGGCCTGCGGCGCCGAGCGGGGTGGGGTGCGCACCGGGGCGCTCGGCCGGGTGGCGTGCTTCTCGTTCTTCCCGGCCAAGCCCCTCGGGTGCGCGGGGGACGGCGGGGCTTGCGTCACCCGGGACCCGTCGCTGGCGGCCACCCTGCGCCAGGTAAGGCTCACCGGCGCCACGGCCAAGAACATCCACGACCTCCCGGGCGGCAACTACCGGCTGGACCCGCTCCAGGCGGCCATCCTCGGGGCCAAGCTCCCGCACTACGCCCAGCGCCTCCAGCGCCGCAGGGCCCACGCCGACCTCCTCCGGGAGGGCCTCCGGGGCGCCTCCGAGGCCCTGGTCCTGCCCGCGGACGACCCCGAGGGGCTGCACGTGTACGCGCAGTTCACCGTGCGCCACCCGCGGCGGGACGCGCTCCAGGCCGCGCTCCGCGAGCGCGGGGTGGCCAGCGAGGTGTACTACCCGAGGCCCATGGCCTCGCAGAAGGTCTTCGCGCACCTGGGGCACCGCCCGGGGGACTTCCCCCAGGCCGAGAGGGCCTGCGCCGAGGTGCTCTCGCTGCCGGTGCACAGCGAGCTGCCGGAGGGCGCCCTCGGCCGCGTGGTGGAGGCCGTGCGGGACGCGCTGCGCGCGGTGGAGGCGCGATGAGCGCGCTGAAGAAGGTGCGCGTGGCGTGCGTGGGGGCGGGCTACTGGGGCAAGAACCTGGTGCGCAACTTCGCCACGGCGGAGGGGGCGGAGCTGGTGTGCGTGTGCGACCGGGACGAGAAGCTCCAGGCCCGCGCCCGGCGGGAGTACCCCGGGGTCAAGGTCCACGGGGACTACCAGGCCGTGCTGGAGAGCCCCGAGGTGGACGCCGTGGTGCTGGCCACGCCCGGGGCCACCCACGCGGAGCTGGTGGCCCAGGCCCTGGACGCCGGCAAGGACGTCTTCGTGGAGAAGCCCCTGGCGCAGACCGTGGCGGACGCCCGGCGCGTGAGCGCCCAGGCCCAGAGCGCGGGGCGCGTGCTCATGGTGGGCCACCTGATGCTCTACCACCCGGCGTTCCTGCGGGCGCGGGAGTACGTGCGCTCCGGCGAGCTCGGCGAGGTGCTGTACATCTACGCCTCCCGGGTGAACCTCGGGAAGGTGCGCCACGACGAGAACGCCCTGTGGTCCCTCGGGCCGCACGATTTCTCCATGATCTTCGCCCTGGTGGACGCGCCGCTGGCCAGCGTCTCGGCGCGGGGCCACGCGTACCTGCGCCCCGGCACCGAGGACATCGCCTTCGTGAACGCGCTCTTCAAGACGGGGGTGATGGCCAACGTGCACCTCTCCTGGCTGGACCCCCACAAGCACCGGCAGCTCACCGTGGTAGGCTCGCGCAAGATGCTGGTCTTCGATGACACGCACCCCACGGAGAAGCTCCGGATCCATGACAAGGGCTTCGATCGCCCGCTGGAGTACCACTCCTACGACGCGTTCCTCACGCTCCGGGACGGGGACATTCTCATCCCGAGCGTGCCCATGGAGGAGCCCCTGAGGCTCGAGGTCAAGCACTTCCTCGAGTGCGTCCGGGGCCGCGAGGCCCCCCGCACCGGCGGGCCCGAGGGGGTGAAGGTCGTCGAGGCCCTGGCCGCCGCCGAGGCCTCCATGCGCCGCCACGGCGCGCCCATCGTCCTAGCCTGAGAGGGTCTGTCATGGCTGAAGAGAGCACCGGAGCGTACGTCCACCCGAGCGCCGTCGTGGACGCTGGGGCCGTGCTCGGAGAGGGCACCAAGGTCTGGCACTTCTGCCACATCTCCGCCGGGGCGCGGGTCGGGCGCCGGTGCTCCTTCGGGCAGAACTGCTTCGTCGGCAACCGCGTCTCCCTCGGGGACAACGTCCGGGTGCAGAACAACGTCAGCATCTACGACAACGTCACCCTGGAGGACGACGTCTTCGTCGGCCCCAGCGCCGTGTTCACCAACGTGGTCAACCCCCGCGCCGCCTTCCCCCGCAAGGACGAGTACCGCGACACCCGCGTCGGCCGCGGCGCCTCCATCGGCGCCAACGCCACCATCGTGTGCGGCCACGACATCGGCGAGGGGGCCTTCATCGCCGCCGGCGCCGTGGTCACCCGCGCCGTGGCGCCCTTCGCCCTGGTGGGCGGCGTGCCCGCCCGCTTCATGGGCTGGGTCTGCCGCTGCGGCGTGCGCCTCGGTGAGGCCCTGCGCTGCGCCACCTGCAACCGCCGGTATGCCCGCGTCGGCGAGGGCCTCGCGGAAGAGCCCCCGGTGCCGTGACCCGAACACCCCGCGCCTTCGGGTCCCGCGGGCTCCCTGGGCTTGTCCTCGGCCTGGCCGTCTCCTGCCAGACCCCCTCAGGGACAGGCTCACGCACAGCACCTACAGTCACCTATACGCAGCAAGGCCGTTGGGCGCCGGAGGCCCCGGAGGCGGAGCCGTACGCGATGGTTCTTGACGCCGCCCGGCGGGCGGGCGGCTCGCTGGAGCCCGAGAGGGCGCTGGCGGCCACGGCGAGGGAGCTCTTCCGCCGGGTGGACTCGGACCCGGCGCGGCGAACGCCCGCCACGGACGTGGTGCAGGCCCTGGCGTGGCTCTCGGGGGTGACGGACCCGACGCCCACGGTGCTGGTGCTCCGGGGGGAGCTCCGGGAGGCCCGGGCGGAGCTCGATCAGGCCTTCGGGGAGCTTGTCCCCGCGGATCGCCCGACGCACGTGGGGGTGGCCGTGGGAGGAGCGCCCGGCAGGCCCCTGGCGGTGCTGGTGCTCACCACCCGGAGGCTCACGCTGGACCCGGTGCCTCGTCGGGTGCGCCAGGGCGAGCGCCTGGTGCTCCGAGGGAGGCTCCTGGAGGGCGTGCGCGCCCCGGCCCTGGCGGTCACCCGCCCCGACGGGCGCGCCGAGGAGACGCCCCTCGGGGACGGGCCGGACTTCTTTGGCCAGCTCCCGCTCGACGCCCGAGGGGCCTGGCAGGTGGAGCTCACCGCCGAGAGCGACCGCGGCGCCACGGTGGTGGCCAACTTTCCGGTGTACGTAGACACGGACCCTCCGGCGACCCCGGAGGACACCGCCGCCCGCGAGGCCGAGGCCCCGGAGAGCGTGGAGACGGCGCTCCTCGGGATGATCAACGCCGCGCGGAGGCGGGCCGGGGTGAGCCCCCTGGAGCCCCTGGCGGCGCTCCAGGCCTGCGCCAGGGCCCACGCTCTGGACATGGCCGAGCACCGCTTCGTGGGGCATGTGTCCCCCACCCAGGGCACCACCGGGCAGCGCCTGGAGCGCGCGGGGCTGCGCTCGGGCCTCGCGCTGGAGAACGTGGGCCGGGGCTACACCGCCCGGCTCCTGCACGACGGGTTCATGGCCAGCCCGGGGCACCGGCTGAACGTCCTGCACCCGGCGGTGACCCACGTGGGCATTGGCGTCGTGCGCGAGCCGGGCGTGGGCGGCGGGCTCCTGGTGACGTGCGATTTCATCCAGGTGACGCCCACCATTGACACCGCCGCGGCGGTGGTCACGTTGTTGGAGGGGATCAACACCGCGCGCCGCTCCCGGGGGATTCCCCCGCTGGAGGCCCGGAGCGCCCTGCAGGCCCTCGCGCAGGAGGCGGCCCGGGGCTATTTCGAGCCCCCCTTGAGGGATGAGCAGGCCATCTTGAACGCCCTGGGCACGCGGCTGCGGTCGGAGAGCCTGCTGTATAGCCGCGTGTCCCTGGCGGCGGGGCAGGGCGCGAGCCTGGACGAAATGACCCGGCTGGAGCCCCTGCTGGACCGCGCGATGCGCGTGGTGGGGGTGGGTGTGGCCCAGGGGGACCGGGCGGGCTCCGCCCCGAACACGCTCTTCGTGGTGTACGCCCTCGCGGTGCCGCGCTGACGGATTACTGCGACGGGGCCTTGCGCACCGTCACGAAGGACTGCGAGTTCACGAAATAGATCGGCCGGTCGAACTCGTCCGTGGCGCCGTCGGCCTTGACCACCTCCGTGGGCACCATGCGCACATAGAGGGTGGTGCCATCCTCCAGGTGGAGGGCGCCCTCGATGGGGTCCGCGCGTTCGATGTGGACCGGGACCAGCTCGTGCTGCTGCCCGGTGCGGGGGTGGGTCCAGCGTGGCATCGGATCCGTTTGCCGTCGCCGGCGCGGGGTGTCAACCCCGGCGCGGAGCCCTTGCGACAAAGCCGCGGTTGCGGTGAGATCCCGAGGCATGTCGGACGTGCGACAACCGCCGGAGAAGCGCGCGCCCCGCAGGCGGGACTCCACCCAGCGCGCGGGGCGCACGCCCACCCCCACGGACGAGCGGGACCCCGGCAAGAGCGCGTGGAAGCACCCGCCGGAGGTCCTGGAGAGACCCCCGGCGGAGCCGGCGGAGAGGCTCCCGGTGGAGCTCGTCGAGGTGCGGGAGTCGCGGCTGTCGCGCACCACGCAGGAGCTCAAGAACGCCATCGCCGTCGCGGGGCTGTGCCCCTCGGCGCTGGACGCCTTCGAGCGCATCCTCGGGGTGTGCGTGCGCCGCTGGGGCGCCTCGGTGGTCGTGGGCTGGTACGAGCCCGGAGGCCCCCTGGTGCTCGCCCGCCGGAGCACCGAGGACGGCTCCGTGCCCGCGCCGGAGCTCTCCGCCCGCATCGCCGGCGCGCCCATGAACACCGTGGACACGGAGCTCACCCTCGCCCTGGCCCCCCGCAGGCTCCACGCCCTGGGCCTGTCCTTCGAGGGCGTAGAGTGTGGGCGGGTGTGGGTGGCCTTCGGGCGCGAGGGCGGCGCGGCGGTGTTGGAGGAGGCCCTGCCGTGGTTCGGCGAGGCGGTGGTGGAGGCCCTGCGTCGGGCGGCGAGGGGGAGTTCACGCCCGGGGGGTGCGGCGCCGGCAGGGCCCCTGCGGGAGGTGTCCGCGGCGGCGCTGGCGCAGCCCGGGACGGTGACCTGGATGCTGGAGCGCCACGCGCTCCTGGCGGCGCAGTTCGCGTCGCTGGAGCTGGAGCTGGTGGGGGCGCGGGCGGGGGTCGGGGTGCGCAGCGCGATGGTGGCCGCGGCGGAGCACCTGGAGCAGGCCCAGCGCGTAGCGGACGAGCTCCGGCGGCTGACCTGGGTGCTGGCGGCGCTGGACCGCGCCCCGCAGGAGGCCGCTGGGGAGGTGAACCTCACGGACCTGGTGGCGGGCGTGCTGGACCTGGTGGCCTGCGCGGGCGGGCGGGCGGTGCACCCCAAGGGCCTCGGGGCGCTGCCCTCGGTGAAGGCCGACGAGGGCTCCGTGGCGCGGGCGCTCCTGGCGCTGGTGCGCGAGGCCCAGGCGGTGGAGTTCGGCGAGACCGTGGTGGTCGAGGGGGCCCAGAGCCGCTCGGGCTTCTCGCTGATGGTGAGCGTCACGCCCCCGCCGGACATCGAGGCCCGGAGGGAGCCCTCCGTGAGCCTGGTGGCCGCCCGGCGAGAAATGGACCGCTGGGGCGCGCGCATCGAGGCCGCGCGCTCCGGCGGCGCCTGGAGGCTGCTCTTCCCGAAGAGCTCGCAGGGGTAGCGCGACCGCTCAACCCGTATGGATGGGCAGGCCGAAGCCCGCGGAGAGCATGGCCGACAGGTCCTTGCCCTTGACGGTCACCACGGTGCACGGGGCGTGGCGCACCACGCGCTCGGCCACGCTACCCAGGAAGGCGCGCTTCAGGCCCGTGCGCCCGTGGGTGCCCAGCACCACCAGGTCCGCGTGGACCTCCGCGGCGAACTTCACGATCTCCAGGTACGCGCTGCCGGTGCGGAACTCCGGCACCACCTCCACGCCGTTCTCCCGCTGGAGCACCGTGGCGAGGCGCTCAAGCTCCGCCTGGGCCGCGCGCTGGAGCTTGGCGTACTCCTCGGCGATGCGCGCCTCGACCTCCGCCCCGATGGCGAAGCGCTCCACCGCGGGGTCCACGTGCAGCAGGTGCAGCCGCGGGCAGAGGTAGCGCCTCGCCAGGTCCACCGCCATGTCCACAGCCAGGCGCGACGGCTCCGAGAAGTCCGTCGCGCAGACTAGCACCAGGTCCTTGCTTTCCATGTCCGTTGCCTCCTCCGAGGTCCGTGACGGGCGTGTGCAATCCCCTGGCCAGCAAGGAATGACAAGCGTTCTTCGGTCAACCGCGGGCGCCCGGCAGGAGCAGGGTGAACACCGTGCGCCCCGGGGCGCTCTCGACGCGCAGCTCGCCGCCGTGGTCCGCGGCGATGCGCTGGGCGATGGTGAGCCCGAGGCCCGTGCCGCTGGCCTTGGTGGTGTGGAAGGGGCGGAACACCCGGGAGGGGTCGCCCTGGATGCCCGGGCCGTCGTCCTCGACGGAGAGCTCGGCGTCGCGGCCGACGGGGCGGGCGCGCAGGATGATCGTGCCGTCCTGGCCGAGGGCCTCGATGGCGTTGCGCACGAGGTTGAACAGCACCTGGCGCACGCGGTCTTCGTCGAAGGGGACGGCGGGCGTGTCCTGGGAGAAGTCCGTGACGACGGTGATGTTCTTCTCCTGGGCCTCGGCGGCGACGAGGCGGGCCACGGTGCGGGCGGGGCTGGCGGGGTCCCCGGGCAGGGGCTCCACGCTCCGGGGCCGCGCGAACCAGAGGAAATCCGCCAGGAGGCGCTCCAGGCGCTCGAGCTCGCCCTGGACGCTCTGGGCGCTGGCGAGGCCCTGGGTGTCCCCGGCGCGGGTGAGCCTGCGCACGAGCACCTTGAGCTCCAGGAGGGCGGAGTTCAGGGGGTTTCGCACCTCGTGGGCCAGGCCCGCGGTGAGCTCTCCCACCACGGCCAGGTGCTCGGCCACGCGGGCGCGGCGCTCCATGGTGCGCGTCTCGGTGACGTCCAGGCCGATGGCGTAGCGCAGGTCCCGGGCGGCGCCGTAGCGCCACTCCACCCGGCGCTCGCGGCCGTCGCGGGTGCACACGGGGCTCTCCCGGGGCTCGTTGGCGGGCCAGGCCCCGGGGCGCACGGAGGCCGGCAGGAGCGCCTCGGCGAAGGGCCTCCCGAGGAGCTCGTCGCGGCCCCAGCCGGTGGTGCGCTCCACGGCGGCGTTGACCATGGCCACCTTGCCGCGGTCGTCCACGCCCACGATGATCGCGGGCGAGGCCTCGACCACGGCGCGGTAGCGGGCCTCGGAGCCGCGGAGCTCCTCCACGAGGCGCTCTCGCTCCTGGCGCAGGTGCACCTGGCCGAGGGCGAGGGCCGTGAGCCTGAGGAGCTCCTCGACGGCGAAGGGCTTGAGCAGGTACGCGAAGGCCCCGCCGCGGACCGTGGCCAGGGCGCTCTCCAGCGTGGCGTCGCCGGACATCACGATGACCTCGCCGTGGGGCGCGAGGGCCTTCAAGCCCACGAGGGCGTCGGTGCCCGGGGCGTCGGGCAGGCGCACGTCCAGGAGGCAGAGGTCGAAGCCCTCTTCCCGCGCCAGGGCCAGGGCCTGGGCGACGGTGCTGGCGGTGCGGGTGCGGTGCCCTTCGAGCTCCAGGCTCTCGGCGATGTTGGCGGCGAAGTCCGGGTTGTCCTCGACGATGAGGATCCTGCCGGCGCCCTCGTCCATCAGTGGCCCGAGGCCATCCTCAGGGGGGCGGGGGCGCGCTTGATCCCGTGGCGGTACTCCCGGAGGCGGTACTGGATCATCCTTACGGACACGTCCAGCAGCTCCGCGGTGCGGTGGGTGCTCCCGTGGCAGTGCTCCATGGTGGACAGGATGGCATACCTCTCCAGCTCCGCCAGGGTGCTCCCGGGCACCGTCGGGGCCGGGCCCAGGGAGCTCACCACCGCGGAGGTCGTGGGCACCAGCGGGCGCTCGACGACGCCCCCGCCCGGGAGCGACAGGTGCTCGGCCCGCACCAGGGTGCCGCTGGCGAGCACCACCGCGCGCTCGACGGCGTTCTCCAGCTCGCGCACGTTGCCCACCCAGGCGTGGCCCTGGAGCGCCGCCATGGCGTCCGGGGTGAAGGCCGTCAGGGGCTTGCCGGCCTCGTCGGCGAAGCGCCGGAGGAAGTGCTCCGCCAGCAGGGGGATGTCCTCCCGGCGCTGCCGCAGCGGCGGGAGCACCAGCCCCACCACGTTGAGCCGGTAGAACAGGTCCTCGCGGAACCTGCCCTCCTTCACCAGCTTCTCCAGGTCGCGGTTGGTGGCGGCGATGATGCGCACGTCCACCTTGAGGGTCTCGTTGCCGCCCACGCGCTCGAAGGCGCGCTCCTGGAGCACCCGCAGGAGCTTCACCTGGAGCCCCGGGGAGATCTCCGAGATCTCGTCCAGGAAGAGCGTGCCCCCGTGGGCCAGGCGGAAGCGCCCCTCGCGCCGGGCCACGGCGCCGGTGAAGGCCCCCTTCTCGTGGCCGAAGAGCTCGCTCTCCAGGAGCGTCTCCGCCAGGGCCGCGCAGTGCAGCTTCACGAAGGGCCCCGACGCCCGGGGCGAGGCCTCGTGGATGGCCTGGGCCACGCGCTCCTTGCCGGTGCCGCTCTCGCCGGTCAGGAGCACCGTGGCCCGCGAGGGCGCCACCTGGAGAATGGTCTTGAAGAGCGACTGCATCGGCGCCGAGGCCCCGAGGAGGTTCTCGAAGCGGTGCGCCGCCCGCACCCGGGCCCGCAGGAGCCCGGCCTCGCGCTGCAGGGCCCGCTGACGGAACACCCGCTCCAGCACCAGGAGCAGCTCGTCCAGGTCCACGGGCTTGGTGACGTAGTGCTCGGCCCCGGCCTTCATGGCCCGGACGGCGTCCTTGACGGTGCCAAAGGCCGTCATCACCACCACCACCAGCGTCGGGTCCAGGGCCCGGGCTCGGGCCAGGAGCTCCACCCCGTCCATCCCCGGCATGCGCACGTCCGTGATGAGTACGTCCGGCGCAAACGCCGCCAGACGCTCCAACCCCTCCTCGCCCGAACCCGCGGTCTCCACCTGGTAGCCGTCGTCCGTGAGCAGCGTCGCCAGCGCCCGGCGGGCCGTGCTCTCGTCGTCCACCACCAGCAGCCTCCCCCGGGGTGAGGTCACGCTGCCGTTCAACTCCTCGTGCTCCGTCGACGTCTCTCGGTTCATGGGCGGGAGGGATTAGCAGCGCCCATGCCAGCCCCCCAGACCCGCAAGACCCCCGGGCATGCACCGCCCGACACGCCCAAACGCATGACATGCGTCAAGAAACCCCATGCGCACAATGTGCATGGCCCTTCCCCCACCATGCACATTGTGCGTGAATGCAAATTGTGCGTGCAACGGGGGTGGTGCGAATTCTCTTGCGCACCCATGGAGCAACTGGTATGACCACTACTGGTTCAACCAGTTGAGGGTGATTCTCGATGGAGGCGCTGCGCAGGAAGGTGACGGACGATGCCCTGGAGCGGCTCCGGGGGGAGATCCTGCGTGGGGAGCACCAGGCCGGGCAGGACCTCCCCGGGGAGCGGGAGCTGGCGTTGAGGCTTGGGGTGAGCCGGTTGACGCTCCGGGCGGGGCTGGCGAGGCTCGAGTCCGAGGGGCTGGTGCGCCCGGTGCACGGGAGCGGGACGCGGGTCTTGGACTGGCGCCAGACCGGGGGGATCGAGCTTCTGGGGCACCTGGTGACCCTGGGCGCGGAGGGGACCCCTGGGATCCTGGCGAGCATTCTTGAATTGCGGCGCTACCTGGCGGTGGAGGCCTTCGGGATGGTGGCCGAGCGGGCCTCGGCGGCGGAGCTCGGGGCGCTGCGGGCGCAGGTGCGGCGCCTGGCGGAGGCCGCGGACAAGGGACAGGAGTACGTGCGCGAGGACCTGTTCCTGGCGCGGATGGTGGCCCGCAGCACGCACAACGTGGCGGTGAGCCTGGTGGCCAACACCATCGTGCGGATGCTGGAGCGCGAGCCCGCCCTGGCGGCGGTGTACGTGCTGGACCCGAAGGTGACCGTGGCGTTCTACGGCCGGGTGCTGGACCTGGCGGAGGCCCGGCGCCCGGAGCGCGTGAGGGCCTTTGCCCGGCGGCTGCTCGGGCGCCTGGACCGGGTGACGCTGGAGGCCCTCGGGGTCACGGAAGAGACGCTGGCGCCCCGCGAGGCGGGGCTTTGACCGATGAGGAAGCGATGACGTTTACGAGCGTGGAGCGGCGTTGGATCACGGCCACCATGGAGGCCTTCGCCCACGAGGGCGCCCCGGGGCTGAGCCCCCGGCCGGGGGAGGTGGACTGGCTGGGCACCGTGGAGGCGATGTACCTCGCGTCGAACCCCCGGGGGCGCCTGGGCGTGCGCCTGGGGGTGCTCTTCGCGGGCCTGGCGCCCTTGTGGACGCTCACGGCGCTCTGCACGCTGCCAGGACTCCCGCTCGGGCGCCGCACGGAGCTCTTGTCAAAGCTCTTGTATCACCGGTGGTTCGCGGTGCGGGGGCTGGTGCTGCTCCTCAAGCTCGCCGCGAGCTTCGCGCTCCTGGGGGTGCGCGCGGTGCGGGACCGCAGCGGGTACGACCGCGCGGCCCCGCAGGTGCGCAAGAGGCACCTGCCGGTGCTCACCCGGGCGGTGGCGTGATGGGCGCCTACACCATCGAGGACGAAGGGGACTTCGTGGTCGTGGGCACCGGCGCCGGGGGCGCCACGGCGGCCCGGGTGCTCTCCGCCGCGGGCAGGAGCGTGGTGCTGCTGGACGAGGGCCCGAGGCTCAAGACCGAGGACCGCCCCCGGGCGCTCCTTGGGGCGATGACCTCGGCCTTTCGGGATTTTGGCACGACCACCACCCGGGGCACCTCGCCCTTCCCGCTGTTGCAAGGGCGCCTGGTCGGGGGCTCCACGGCGATCAACTCGGGGATCATCTGGCGACTCCCGGAGGACGTACGACGCGAGTGGGTCGAGCGTTATGGCCTCTCGGAGCTGGCCGACGAGGCGGGCCTGGCGCGGGCGTTTGACACCATCGAGCGCGAGCTGGAGATCACCGAGACCTCGGACGAGGTGCTGGGCAACAACGCCGCGCTGATGGCCCTGGCGGCGGAGAAGCTCAAGCTGCCGGGGAAGGTGATCTCGCGCAACGCGGCGCGCTGCAAGGGGACGGCCCAATGCCTCCAGGGCTGCCCCGGCGAGGCGCGCCAGAGCATGGACGTGTCGTACATCCCGAGGTCCCTGGCGGCCGGGGCGAGGCTCCACGACCAGGCCCGGGTGGACCGGGTCTTGCGCGAGGGAGGGCGCGCCGTCGGGGTCGAGGGCGAACTGGTCGAGCGCGGCAGCGAGGGGCGCTCCCGGGGCCGCTTCAAGATCCGGGCGAAGCGCGGGGTGATCGTGGCGGCGAGCGCGGTGCAGACGCCGGTGCTCCTGCGCAGGAGCGGGCTCCGGGGCATGGTGGGCGAGCGGTTCCAGGCGCACCCCGGGGCCGCGGTGGTGGGGCGCTTCAAGGACCCGGTGGGGATGGGCTTCGGGGCCACCCAGGGCTACGAGGTCCCGCTGCGGGACCGGTTCATGAAGCTGGAGTCCCTGTCCATGCCGCCGGAGATGCTCGGGGCGAGGCTGCCGGGTGCTGGTCCCGCGTGGCAGGAGCGCCTGGGGCAGCTCGACCACTTCGCCCAGTGGTGCGTGCTGGTGCGCATGGAGGCCCACGGGACCGTCCGGCCCACGCTCTTTGGCACCGGCAGCGACGCGGCGGTGAGCTTCACGCCCACGGCCCTGGACATGCGCCGCCTCCGGGAGGGCCTGACCACCCTCTGCCGGATGATGTTCGCCGCGGGGGCCCTGGAGGTGTACCCGGGCATCGCGGGGCTCCCTCCGGTGCTCAAGGATTTGTCCGAGGTGGCCCTGGTGGAGGGCTACGACCTCAAGGCCCGGCACCTGAACCTCATGGCCTCGCACCTCTTCGGCTCGGCCTGCGCGGGGAAGGACCCGGCGCGCTCGGTGGTGGGCGAGGACCTCCAGGCCCACGCGCTCCCGGGGCTCTATGTGATGGACTCGTCGGTGTTCCCGACGAACCTCGGGGTGAACCCCCAGCACTCCATCATGGGCGTGGTGTACCGCGCGGCGGAGCGCCTGGCGGCGTAGTATCCTCGCGCCCGTGACCGACGCCGAGGAAGCGCCCAACCGCGCGGTGCTGGTGTTCATCGCCGTGTCCCCGCTGGTGGCGCTGGGCTTCGAGACGGCCTCGCGCAAGGCCATCCTGGGCCCCGAGTTCAACGAGGTGAGGGATTTCCTCCGGCCCTACCTCACCCCCTACGCCTGGGGCTTCTGCGCCCTCACGGTGCTCTTCTCCATCGCCGCCGTGCCCGTGCGGCGGAGGTTGGAGGCCCGCGCCCTCGCGCGCCTCGGGGAGCGCGCCCGGGACCCGAGGCGCCGCGCCGACGCCAGACTCAGCGCGCTCTACCTGGCCTCGTCGGTGCCGCAGATTCCGTCGCTCTTCGCGACCTTCTCGTTCACCATGGGGGCTCAGCTCCTGCCGGTGGTGCTGTGCCTCGCGCTCTCCGCGCTGGGGGTGCTGGCCCTGGGGCTCAGTGCCCGCCCCGCACCAGGCGCCCCGGCAGGGCCCCGGTGAGCGCCCCTTCCCGCGCGATGGGGGTCCCGGAAACGATCGTGCATCGGTAGCCACGGGCGTCCTGGAGGAGCCTCTTTCCTCCCGCCGGGAGGTCCGCCACGAGCCTCGGGCGGGAGAGACCCAACTGCGCGAAATCAATCACGTTGATGTCACCCTTCAGGCCCGGGGCGAGGGCCCCGCGGTCCCTGAGACCCAGGTGCCTTGAGGTGTCCTGGGTGAGCATCTGGACGGCCCTCTCCACCGAGAGGCGATCGGTGGCCCGGTCCCGCGCCCAGTGTTGGAGCAGGAACGTGGGGAAGCTCGCGTCGCAGATGGTGCCGACGTGGGCTCCACCGTCGGACAGGCCCGGCAGCGCCTGGGGGTGCCCGAGCATCTCGCGCACGGGCCCGAGGTTCATCGCCGCGTAGTTGTAGATGGGGAAGTACAGGAGCTCCTGGCCATTGTTCTCCAGGAGGGCGTCGAGCACGGCCTCCAGCACGGGCACCCCGCGGGCGCGAGCCTGGGCCCCGAGGGAGGCGCTGGCCGGGGGCTCGTAGTCCGGCACCTCGCCCAGCCGGAAGATCCGGAAGGCGATCTGGTCCATTTGCGCCAGGAGCCAGTCGGCCACCGGGGGGATGGCGCTGCCGTCGCCCGCCACGCGGTCGCTCTTCTCCCCGAGGAGCCGCTGGCGGAGCGCCGGGTCCCGCAGGGCGCTCACGCGCTCGGGCAGGGGGAGGCTCGCCACGGCCTTGTAGCTGGGGAAGCCCATGAACGGGTGGAAGGTGGCTTGGAGACCCAGGAGCACGCCGATGCCCCGAGGGGCCACCTGCACGCGCATACCCAGGCGCTCGCGGGCCTCGGCGCGCTCCACCCTGGCCAGGATGCGCTTCCACTGGTCCGGAGCCTGGTCCCGTTGCATGAGCGAGATGCTCATCGGGTGCCCCGGGGCTTCGCGGGCCATGGCCTCCAACAGGTCAAACTCGCCGTCGAAGGGCTCCGGTCCCTCGCCCAGGTTGAAGTCGCTCACGGCCTGGAGGACGCCGTGACCAAGACCCCGGAAGGCCCGGGCGAGGGCGAGGAGCTCCCGCTGGTCGGCCTCCGCGGCGGGGGTGGCGGCGCCGCTGCGGGCCCGGTGGTTGTCCGTGCGCCCGGTGGAGAAGCCCACGGCGCCCTGGGTGAGGGCCTCCCGCAGGAGCGCCTGGAGCGCGGTGACATCGTCCTCGGTGGAGGCTTCCCCCGCCAGGGCCCTGGGGCCCATGACCCACACCCTCAGGGCGTCGTGGGGCACCTGGAGGGCGAAATCGAGCGTGTGGGGCTCGCGCTCCAGCGCGTCCATGTACTCACCGAAGGTCTGCCAGCGCCACTTGATCCCCTCGGAGAGGGCCGAGCCGGGGATGTCCTCGACGCCCTCCATGAGCCCGATGAGGTCCTCGCGGTCGCGCTCGCGGCACGGGGCGAAGCCCACGCCGCAGTTGCCGAGGGTGCAGGTGGTGACCCCGTGGGCCGCCGAGGGCAGGAGCTCCCGGTCCCAGGTGAGCTGTCCGTCATAGTGGGTGTGGAGGTCCACGAAGCCCGGGGTGACCAGGGCTCCCTCGGCATCGATCACCGCCCGGGAGGCCACGCCTTGAAGGTCCCCGACGGCGGTGATCTTCCCGTCCCGCACGCTCACGTCCGCGCGGCGAGGAGGGGCGCCGGTGCCATCCACCACGGTGCCCCCGCGCACGATGAGGTCATCCATGCGCGGGAGGATGCCAAGAGTTGCCCCGGAAGGGAACTGCCACCGGCGGAGACGGACGAGCGCCAGCGCCCAGAGGGTCGCGCCAGAGTCGTTCCGAGGGAGAACGCGGTGATCTTGCCTGGCCCCCTTGCGCGGCCACAGCCAAGGGGGGAGACTGACTCCATGCGTGCGCTCGTGCTCGACTGGAACGGCCAGGACGTCCCACTGGAATTCACGAAGCTCCCTCCTGGGAGATACGTGGTCGAACCCGTGGTGACTCCCGAAGAGGCAGGTGTGCCCGTGGAGGATGTAGCGGCGGTTGCTGAGGCGCTGCGGAACCTCGACCTGGCTCCGGGCAGTCCTGCTGTGGAGGCCGCTGAGCGGCTCCGTCGTCGGATCGCTGAGCGCGCTCCTCGGTGACGATTGAGCTACGCCCCGAGGCTACGGCCTCCAGCGCCGGTGCACCACCGCGGCGTTCTGGGACTTCCCCGGCGCCGGGTGCTCGTCGAGCCGCTCGGCGAGCCACTGGAACCACTCGCCGAACATGACCCCGACCTCGTCACGCCGCTGGTGAACGTAGCGCCGCGTACGCAGGTGCGCGGCCCGCACGTAGCCCCCGAGGAGGTGGTCCACCAGGCGCAGCGGGAGCAGCCGGTGGAACACCAGCACCCCGAGGCTCTCGAACACGTGGGTGACCGTGTGGATCGCCGCGGCGGTCTCGGCGTCGATGCCCGCGGGGTCGGCGTCCGCCGGGAGCAGCATCACCCGGGTGATGCTCGCGGTGAACTCCGGCGTCTGGATGCTGTGCACCAGCTCCGCGGCGGCGTGCAGGTACCGCGTGCGGTGCCACTGGCGTAGTGTGAGCGCGCCGAGCACCACGCCCACCAGCACCGAGAGCGAACTCGCCAGCGCGGCCACGGTCGATGCCTGCATCGCGGCGGTGAGGATACCACAGCCTCCGCGGGCCCGGAGCCAGACGGCCGTGCCCAGGGGGCGCGTGTCCTGCCCGCTGGCGTCGGGCACGAAGGTCCTGGTCGTCGCGTCCATGGCCACCGCGCCGCGGAGGCCGGTGTCCCCCGCGGCCGCGTCGTGGGTGAGGGTCGCGCTGCCACGAGAGAGCGTCGCGGTCCACGGTGGCGGTGGTCTGCGTCGTCCACCACGACCATGGCTGCGGTGAACTCGGTGAAGGCGCGCAGTTTGAGGGCTCCGCGCAGCTCCTCGACGATCCCGCGCAGGGCCTCCTCGGTGGCGTCCAGGGCGTGGGGAGCGAAGACGAGCCACAAGGGACCGCGGGCGCGAAGCTCGGCGACGGTGCGCTGGTAGTGGCGGAATCGGGTGGCGGACTGGCGGCGGGGGCGGCGGCCACCATCCTCGCGGAGGTCAGAGGGTTCTACGTAGGGAGGCCACGGCAGGGAATGAGGGCCACCGAGTTGAGCCCGTATGGTGGGGGCGGTGCTGCGGGGAGTGGCATCGGATCAGAGGCGGTGGTGTACGCGCTGCACACCCCCGAGCTCCGCGAGTGGGGCGCACCCGCACGGCCGCGGCCCCGAGGCGGTAGCTGCCCCCGCCGCGCTGCGATCACCCCTGCGCAGGCTCGGGTCGGTGGCCGAGTTGACGGAGCTGGTAAGATGCGACGATCTGTGGTGCCCTCTGGCGCGACTTCCGAACGGAGTGGTGGTACCCTCCTGGGGCGTTGGAGATCCCCTCCTCCTCAGGACGTTGGACTGCCTCTCCTCCCCAATGGGCGCTCGTTGTGCTGGCGGGGTGCGGCACCTTGGCGCGCTGCGTCGATGACGGCGCTGACGCGACGGAGGCCCACGAGCCGACCTGCGACGCCTCAGCGCTCGTCGACGCCGACCCTGGGGGCGATGCTTTGGAGGCTGCACCCGGCGTTCCATACGTGGTCGAACTCGCGCCGGTGTTGGCGTGGCAGCAGTGCGCACGCATGAACGATGGGACCGTGCGATGCCGCGGTCGCAACCAGTCGGGAGAACTGGGCATCGGTTCGTGGGACTATGAGGACCACGGAACCACCGCCGTACCGGACCTCGGCGAAGTCGAGCAGGTGGTGGGCGACTTTGGATCTATGTGCACGAGGCACCGCGATGGGCGTGTGCGCTGCTGGGGCTGGAACTACGACCACGCGCTTGGCCTCGACCCTGCCGACGACGAGCGCTGCGGAACCACCTCTTGCCGTACCCGTCCGACGCTGCTCTCTGGTCTTACGGACGTCGTCCACCTCGCGCCGGGGTTGCTTGGGTATTGCGCCGTTCGGCGTGATGGCAGTGTGTGGTGCTGGGGCGATCTGTTCTTGCCCGGCCCGAACTTTTCGCGACGGCGCTACGCAACCCCAACGCGCATCCCAGAACTCTCCGACGTCGTGTGGTTGCGAATGCTGCTCGGGGGATGGATCGCCCGACACCGGGACGGCACCTACGACATGAGGGAGTTCCTGACAACGTATCAGGTCCCTCCTGGCGCGGAGGTCCCCGAGGGAGGCATCACCAGCAGCATCTGCTACCGCCTCCCCGACGCGTCCATCCGGTGCCTCGGAGCCAACTTCAACGGCGAGGTAGGAAACGGTCGCTCGAGCCCTACGGACCGCGTTTCGACACCCTCGAACCCCGGGCTCTGCGGGGTCCATTCGGTCTCGATCGGCGGATATCACGCATGCGTTGTGCTGGCCGACCGGGGCATCGCATGCTGGGGTGACGCCGCTGAGGGCGGGCTCGGCCTTGGCGGCACCGAGCAGTGTGCGGGGATCAGCCGCCCTTCGAGCTGCATCACACGACCTGCACGGGTTCCTGGCATCGATCGGGTAGCTCGGCTGTTCCTCACCGCGTGGGGCTCCTGCGCGCTGCGGCTCGATCACCGAGTGTGGTGCTGGGGTACGCTCGCGCCACAGCCATACAACGCCGCGCCGCGCGAGATCTCCTGGGAGCTGGGAGCTCAGTGACCATCACCGGTGAGGTCCGGGCCAGGGCGGCCCCGCCGACATCCCCAAGCTCAGAACCCGACCGGGCGTCCAAGGCCCTCAAGAGGAGACCGCCCATGCATCGAAGCGCTGGAGTCCTGTACACCCTGTTCCTCCTGGTCGGCTGCGGGGCGGGGCAGCCGCCCCGGGCCAGCGCGCCTCTCCTGGTGGCCGCGACCGGGAGCGCGCCCTTCGCGACCGCGGCGGTCACCGACGCGACGGGGCGGTGGTCGGGGCCCGAGTGGGGCCAGGTCGTACTGCGCGCCGACGGCACCGGAACCTACACGTCGACGTACGGAACAGGACCGGGGCGCATCGAGTTCCGCGCCGTCGGCGGCGGGTATGATGGGCGCTGGATGGAGTCCGCTCGCCGCTTCGGCACGATGCATTTCGTCGTCGCCCCGAGCGGTAGCGCCATCACCGGCACCTGGGCGCCCGATCCGGAGTGCACGATCGGTACGATGAGCGGCGGTGAGCTGCACTGGACGCGAGACCAGGGGCCAGGGCCGTGATCGAACACCTCGGCCAGCCTGGGCGGTAACGGGGGGTCGCTCAGCGGCCCTGCTGGAGCGCGTAGCGGCCCACGAGGCGCTGCGCCTGGGCGTCGTCGGTCAGCACGATGAGGTGGTCCCCGAGGAGAGACCCTCGGTTTGTCCCCTACCGACGGCGACGGACGAGCGCCAGCGCCGTCAGGGCCACGCCCGCCAGCACCGCGAGGGAGCCCTTCTGGCCCGGCTGGGTGGCGCACTCGAAGCGCCCCACGCCGTCCCCGCTGCCGCCGGAGCCCACGAAGATGTCCCCGTCCCCGCGCCCGCCGCAGGGGGGAGCGGGCGGCGGAGAACCCACGACGGTGCCATAGCTGTAGAAGCGCTCGCGGTTCCCACGATCGCTGGCCGACAGGATGAGGTCCTGGTCCAGGGCCGAGGTGGGCAGGTCCGCGCGCAGGCGGGTGACGTAGGCGTTGTCCCCGAGGCCGCGGAAGGCCTCTCGCACGTCGTCCAGGCCCGCGCCGGGGCCACCCGGAGGGACGCCCGGACCCCCGGGGCCGGGGCGCCGGCCGAGGGCCCCGCTCCGGATCGGTCCCTCCAGCGTGATGCGGTTGAGCTGGAAGGCGCTCTCGGTGACCCAGGCCCGGCCGCGGTTGGCGCGGTTGATGAGGTCAAACGCCGTGCGAAGGTCCGTCTGGGGGTTGCCCGGGAAGGCCCAGTTCCAGATCAGGTCCCGGTCCTGGACCTCGCCGTTGGGGAAGTTCATCGCCCCGATGCGGGACGGCGCCAGCACCGTGAGGAGCAGCCCCACCTTGTCCGCGGCGCCCGCGGCGATCATGCGCAGGGGGAGCGTGGGCTGGTACCCCGGGGTCATGACCCGGACGGGCTGCATGCGGTTGATGCCCTCGCCCGGCCGGAGCCTCAGGGCCAGGAAATCCATGTGGAGGCCGACGTAGTGGTCGATCACCGGCTCGATGGCGCGGGGCACGGCGTAGCCGTTGTCCCGGAGCCAGTTGCGCAGGGCCATGGGGTCCTCCCCCCGGAGGGTCACGGTCTGGTACGGCCCCACCACGCTCTCCTGGAGCACCTGCACCGGGGGCGCGGCGCCCGCGTCCTGCGCGGCGGACGGGGCCGAGCCCCGGGCGCCCGCGAAGTCCGCATCGAAGCACCCGCGCGACGGCGGCGACGGGGCGTTGAGCGCCGGCACGGTGATGTTGTCCAGCACGGTCATGAAGGCGTTGTCCGCCAGCTCGATGCGCACGTCGGGCCCGTTCCGGATGGGCAGGATCCACGAGAAATCCTCGGGCCTCCCGGAGTACTGAAACTGGTCCCAGAGCGCCGTCTGCGTGGTGGACAGCGACAGCACCATCCGGTGGTCCGTCACCACCTGCACCGCGTTCGGCGGGGCGAAGCACCCCCCGCACGCCTGGGCGCTCCCCGGCTCCAACACCGTCGTCGCCATCGCCAGGAACAGCCAACCGCCCAATCGCCTCATGGGAACCTCCTCACAGGGTGACCTGTGCCATGAGCCAATGCCAGCCCCGTGCCAGCCCTCTACGGTGAAGAAATGCAGTAATTACGGGCTCTGAACGCTGTGCCTGGCTGTGCCAGTGGGAATGGGCTTCACGCTCGGGGGGAGCTTGCGGTGGAGCCACACGACGGCGGCGATGGAGAGGGCGAGGCCCACGGCGGCGGCGGCGAGGTTCTCGTTGCGGCTCTGCTCCTCGTGGCCCGAGGCGCTGGCGAGGGTGGCGACGGTGTTGTTGAAGATGTGGGCGGCGATGGTGGGGAGGATGCTCCGGGCGCGCCAGGCGATCCAGCCGAGGAAGCACCCGACGGAGACCGCAAAGGTGGAGTGGACGGGGTCGAAATGGACGAGGCCGAAGAGCGCCGCGGTGACCGCGATGGCCACCCAGGGAGGCCAGCGCCGGGCGAGGCGGGACTGGAGGTAGCCCCGGAAGAAGAGCTCCTCGGCGACGCCGGCGCCCACGCCCACGACCAGCAGGGTGACCGCGAGACCCTGGGGACCGGCGGTGCGGAACACGCGATCGAGCTGGGCCAGGCTGCTCCTGCGGTGCAGGCCCGAGAGGTGGATCACGGACCCGAGGGTCTCGCTCACGGCGAGGAACCCGAGGGTCACCACGGGGTAGACGGTCCAGGGCCCGGGCGTACCCCGGAGCTGGAGGCGTTCTCTCAGGGGCTCCTTGGAGAGGGCTCCGGCGACGAGGGCGACGCCCGCGAAGGCCACCACGCTCCCGAGGGCCGACAGGATGATCACCGGGAGGTTCTCGGGCAGGGCGCGCAGGAGCGCGGTGAGGTCGGCGCGGGACACGGGCGTGGCGCGCCCCTGGAGGGCCCGGACGAGGTACGCCGCGAAGACCAGCGCGTTGAGCCCCAGGAGCACCACCAGGGCCACCACGAAGCCCACGAAGACGGTCCACACCCGGGCCGGGCGCCCCTGGGCGACGACCACGGGGCTCTCCACGGGTGGGCTCTCGGGCGCGGGGGACATCCCCCGGAGTGTACGCCCGGTCCTGCGCGCTTGTGTGCGTCAGGCGAGGGTGGCGCGGAACACCCTGCGGGCCGGGCCGGTCATCCGGACGTGCCCCGTCGCGCCGTCGACGGTGATGGAGAGCGCGCCCCCGTCGAGCGTTACGCGCACGGGGGCCTCCGGCGCGGCGAGGCCCCGCTGCACCGCCGCCGCGGCCACGGCGCAGGCGCCGGTGCCACACGCCTGGGTCCAGCCCACGCCCCGCTCGTGGACGCGCACCCGAAAGCCATCTCCCACGGGCGTGACCAGCTCCACGTTGACGCCCCGGGGGAAGGCCTCCAGGGCCTCCACCCGGGCGACGAGCGTGGGGGCCTCCGGCGGGTCGAACACCACGCCGTGGGGGTTGCCCAGGTCCACCACGGACACCCTCACCGGCTCGGAGCGCTCGGGCACCCGCACCTCGGCGGGCTCCGGCGACACCCGGGCCACACCCATGGCCACGGTCACCAGGACGCTCCCGTCGACGCCGGGGTGCAGCGTGGACGGCCTCGGTCCGGCGTCGGACAACACCGTACAAGTATGTCCCTGTAGGAGCTTTTCTTCATACGCCCACAGGACCACACAGCGCACGCCATTGCCGCACATCTCCGGTCGGGAGCCGTCGGCGTTGAGGACGATCATGCGCACGGTGTCGTCGGTGCCCGGGAGGACCCAGAGGACGCCGTCGCCGCCGACGCCGCGGTGGCGGTCGCAGAGGGCGATGGCGCGCTCCGGGGTGAGCTCCGAGGCGGGCCAGGAGCGCCCGTCGAGCAGCACGAAATCGTTGCCCAGGCCTTCGTATTTGAGCACCGGGCGCACGGCGGTGGCTCAGTGCGAGGGGCCCGCGGGCGGGGCGACGGGCGCGCCCCCCGGCGGGAGCGCGGTCCACGCCTCCGCGAGGTAGCACCAGCGCCCGCCCAGGAAGCCCACGGGCTCCAGCACCACCGTGGCGCCCGACGGCGCGGCGACCTCGGCGCGGTAGAAGCGCACGGTCGGCCGGGCGGCGCCGGCGCTCCGGGGCCCAAGCTCGCTCCCGAGGGCCGAGGAGACCCTCACCGTGTGGGGCTCCGGCAGCGCGCGGAGGGCCTGCACGCGGGCCTCCAGGCGCTCCGGGGCGCGGGCGACGAGGGCGGGGCCCAGGGCGCGGGCGCCGTCAAAGGTGAAGGCCAGCTCCACGCGGGCGTCGTCCAGCCGGAGCGAGCGCTCCAGGGACTCCAGGCGCTCGCGATCACTCCCGTGCCCACGGGCGGCGCGCGCCAGGTCCGCGACGAGGGCCCGGAGGCCCTCCTCGGAGTCGGCGTAGGGAGACAGGTCCCGGGCGGGGGTCACGAGCTCCTCCTCCTCGCGCTCCGGCGGGCGCGCGGGGAGCGCCTGGGCCACGGCGGGGGCGGCGCTCGCGGCGCGAGGGCGCGGCGCGGTGTTCGCAGCGCGAGGGCGCGGCGCGGTGGAGCTGGCGCGGCTCCGGGTGCATGCCAGGGCCACACACACACTCAGCGCGACGAGGGGTCTCATGGTGCGGGCGCTACCGTACGCGATCCCAGGCCCCCGGGCAAAGCCGTGGAGGCCGTCGTCAGCGCACGGAGAGCGTGAGCACCCGCGCGTCCGCGCCCCAGGTGACGCTGGCGGTGGCCTCGTGGCCTCGGGCGAGACGGAGCTGCGGGTCCCAGACGAGGCGCCGACCGGAGCGGTCGCTCTCGGTCCAGCGAGCCATGAGGGAGACGGAGCCGTCGCGCTCGGGGTGGGCCTCCAGCGAGAGGTCCAGCGACGGGGCCTCGGCGGTGTCCCGCAGCGAGACGTGCAGGGGCTGCGAGGGGCGCAGTTCGCCCTCGCCCGCGAGGAGCGCGCGGGCGCCTCCCGGGGGCTGGACGCTGTAGCGCACGGTGTACGCGGGCTGCGTGGCCGGTCGGGGCTGCGCCTGGAGCGACGGGCCGGACAGGGCGAGGTTCGCGACGAGGCTTGCGCCACAAAGGAGAGCGGTGCGTGTCTGCATGGCCGGGGTGTTCCTCCGGCGCTCCAAACGTCACGCCCGCCCCGGCGCATTCCCGGCCGGGGTGCCGCCGGTGGTGGACAGACCCGTGGTGTGCGTGTTGGATGGCGCTCCCGATGACCAGACCCGACGACCGCCCCTGGGGGACTCACACGCCCGACGGACCCTGGGACTACCTGGTGCTTGGCTCGGGCATGGGGGGAATGACCACGGCGGCGCTCCTGTCGCGGCTTGGGAAGCGGGTGCTGGTGTTGGAGCGCCACTACATCCCCGGGGGGTTCACCCACGCGTTCCGCCGCAAGCGCTGGCACTGGGACGTGGGGGTGCATGCCATCGGCGAGGTGAGCGACCGGGCGCTCCTCGGGCGCGCCCTTGGGGCCCTGGCGGGAGACCGCCTTCGCTGGGCCTCCCTCGGGTCGGTGTACGAGCGCTTTCACTACCCTGGCGGGTTCACCATCGAGTTCCCGGACAACCCCAGGGCCTTCCGGGAGAACCTCTGCGAGGCCTTCCCGGACGAGGTGCGGGCCATCGACGGGTACTTCTCCGCGGTGCGCTCGGCGGTGGGGTCCCTGCGGGGTTACTACCTCTCCCGCGCGCTGCCCGAGGCCGCCGCGAGGCTCCTGGCGCCCTTCACCCAGCGGGGTGTGCGCCGCCACACGCAGGTGACCTTGCGCCAGGTGCTCGACGGGCTCACGGACAACGCCCGGCTCAAGACGGTGCTCGCGGGCCAGTGGGGCTACTACGGCTCGCCGCCCAGCCAGGGGAGCTTCGCCATCCATGCGGGGGTGGTGCACCATTTCCTGCGCGGGGCGTACTACCCGGTGGGGGGCGCGGGGAGCATCGCGAGGGCGCTCCTTGGCACCGTGGCTGAGGCGGGCGGCTGGACCCGCATCCGGGCCGACGTGGAGGAGATCCTGGTCGAGCGCGGGGCCGCCGTGGGGGTGCGCCTCGTGGGCGGCGAGGTCCTCCGCGCGAAGCGTGTGGTGAGCGCCGCGAGCGCGCAGGTGACGGCGACGAAGCTCCTGCCGCCCGCGCACCGGGGGCGCTGGACCGAGGCCATCGCGGCGATGCCCCCGTCCCCCGCGCACCTGTGCGCGTACCTCGGGCTCCAGGGGGACGCGCGGGCGGCGGGAGGGGGCGCGGCCAACCAGTGGTTCTGGGAGACCTGGGACCCGGAGGTGACCGCGTGGGACTTCGCCTCACCCGACGCCGAGGCCCCGGTGCTGTACACCAGCTACCCCTCGCTCAAGGACCCGTCGCACGACCCGGGACCGGAGGACCTGCACACCGCCGAGGTGGTGACCTTCGTGCCATATCGCGCGTTCGAGAAATGGAAGAAGACGCGCTGGCAGCGGCGTCCGGAGGACTACGAGGCCCTCAAGGAGGAGCTCCTCGGGCGGCTCCTGGCGCAGTTCTACCGCCACCGCCCGGGGGTCGAGGCCCTGGTGCGCCACGCCGAGCTGTCCACGCCGTTGACCACGGAGCACTTCACGAGCCCCGCCGAGGGCGGGATCTACGGCGTGGTGTCCACGCCCGCGCGCTACGAGAACCCGTGGCTGCGCCCGAGGACGCCCGTGCCGGGGCTCTTCCTCTCCGGGTGCGACGTGGGCGCCGCGGGGGTGATGGGCGCGTTCGTGGGAGGCGTGCTCTGTGCGGTCGCGGCGGAGCCCGCGCATGCGCTCCCGTGGCTGCGTCAGGCCCTCGCGCGGTGAGTCACCCCCGGGAGGGGCCCCCGTTACGCGCGGTCATCCAGGCTCTCATGGCGGACGGCGTATCCGAAGGGCGGGTGACCAGGCAGAGGTAGCCAAAATCGGGAGGCGCGCAACCTCGCCGCGGTTCGAGGCGACAACGGTGGCGCGATGCGTACCCGCTTCGACAGCCTCGCGAAGGACCTGTGGCGCGGCACCCTGGGAGACGTGGGGAGGGTGCAGACGGAGCTCGAGGTGTCGGCGGCGCCCCAGCGTGCAGACACGACCTTCGAGCCGGACCCGACGAAGAAGGCCCTGTTACCGGAACGTGGCCTCCTCGGGCGGATCGCTCGTGGGGTCTGCATGCTGGAGGCCTTCCATGACACGCCGGACGCGGAGGACGTGCGGGACTGCCACCGCAAGTTCCTCTCCTGGCGCCACGCCCTGGGCGACGCTGGCGCCGACGCCACCCTCTGGCTGGTGGTCGCGGGCGACCCGAGGAAGGTCCGTCGGGCGTTTCACCTTCGGCCGCTGCGGGCCTGGCCCTCGGGGAGCTTCGCTGCGGCCGCGGGCTTCGGGCTGCGGCTGCTCTCGGTCTCGGCGCTGCCAGGAGGGCGCGACACGCTGGCGCTGCGGCTCTTTGGCCAGGGCCCCGTGCTCAGGCGGGCCGCCCGGGAGCTTTTGGCGCTTCCCGACGACGCCTGGGAGCGGCGGCTCCTCCCCATGCTGCTACAATGGCGAACGCAGATCCCTGAGCTACCCGCTCAAAGAACCCCAGACGAGGAGGACTTCGTGAGCAACGCGCAACAGATTCTCGACGAGTGGGAGCGGAGGGCCACGGACCGCGGCATAGACAAGGGTATCGACAGGGTCCTCGGCGCGTTGGTACGGCTGTTCGAACGGCGCCTCGCCCGCGCGCTCACCGACGAGGAGCGGGTCGCGCTCCGGGCGCGGATCGCTGTGGTGGGCCCGGAGCGCCTCGGGGACGTGGTGCTCGATCTCTCGCCCGCGGAGCTCGGCGCATGGCTCGGTGACCCGACCGCGCGGTGACTCCCCGGGGGCCCAGAGGGCCCCGCGCACTTCCTGCGGACAGCACTCCCGACCACACTGTCGGCGCCAGCTCCGCCAGGTGCGGCACGGACGCCGCACCCCCTCGATGCCCTCCTTGGCCCACGGGAGACGGGGCGTGACAAGGGTCGGGGGCTGACGGATCCTCCGGCGCGACCCCCCACCCCGCGAGGCCCCCCGATGCGCCCCTTGTCCACGCTGTGTTTGTTGGTCGTCCTTGGTGCCTGCAAGTCCGGCGGCTATGTCGCCACCCCCGCCAACGTCGCCTCATGGAACCACGCAAGGGAGATGCTGGATTTCAACGCCGACTCGAACTTCGGCGGGGGCACCCTGCGGTCGGGCTTCACCCCGGACCCCTGGGGATTTCCCCTCACCGCGGGCGGAGGCCAGCACCCCGTCAACGTGGCGGACCTCGGCATGGTCGACGCGTTCGACGGCTCCGTCTGCGGCCGTTCCTTCGTGACCCGTCGCCCGGACTTCCACTTCACCTTCCACGCCGGGACCACCTTCAATTTTCTTCGGTTCTATGTGGTCACCAACAACAACTCCGACGCCACCCTGGTGATCAACGAGCCCAACGGCCAGTGGCGCTGCAACGACGACCACGGCCACCTCGCCTGGGGCAGCGCCCGCATGCCCGCCATTGATTTCCACAACCCCCCGGCCGGCCGCTACGACATCTGGGTCGGCTCCTACGACGCCACGGCCAACAACCCCGCCACGCTGTACGTCACCGAGGTCGAGAGCAACCACCCTTAGAGGGACCGCGCGTGCCTTTGCGCGCGTTTCCGCGGTACGATCCCACACCCCATGGTCGACGCCCTCCCGGCGCAGCCCGCCCCCACCGACGGATCCCGCCGCGCCTGGGGGTCCATCCTGGGCTTCGTGGTGTTCGTCGTGGTGGTGCTGGGCGGGGCCCTCGCGGCCGTGCGCTGGCACGAGGGGCTCCACGGCGCCGCGTGGGACGGCACCTACGTGCGCGCCGCCTTCGTGGTGCCCCTGGCCTGGGGAGAGCCCTCGCGCACCGAAGGGGTCTCCTCCGAGGTGGGCCTCGCCCCGGGGGACGGGAGCGTGAGGGTGCGCGCCGCCATCGGGGTGTACCCCAACGGGCGCCGGGCCATCACCCGGGTGCTCGTGGACCGGGGGCCCTTCCTCGCCCCGGGCGTCACCGTCGAGGCCCGGATCAGTGACTGGTCCCCACGCTCCGACGAGGACGACCGCGTCGGCCGCGCCGCGGTGGAGGTCGTCGAGACCGCCGCGGACGGCGCGCGCACCTTCCGGCTGGAGCTTCGCGGCGACGGCTCGGTCCGGGACCCCGACGCCCAGCCCCCGAGGGTCACCCGCGCCACCCCCTGAGACCCGCCGTAGTCCCACGCGGGTTTTGCCCCACCAGAGGGCCCTTCGGTGGTACCCCTTGGCGCGCAACCATGCGACGCGCCCTGCCGTTGTTTCTTTCCATGTCGTTGCTGGGCGCCCGCGCCCTGGCCCAGGGGACAAGCAACGGTACCCCCTCGCCGGAGGACCCCGCCCCGCCGAGAGACACCGCTCCCCCCGCCCCCGCGCCCCAGCCAAGAGCCCTGGCGACCCCCTCCGGTGGACCCACGGTCACCCTGCGCCTCCCCGGCGAGCTCCAGCTCCGCTTCAACGCCCTGACGGACATCCCCCTCCAGACCACCCCCGGGCGCACGGACCAGTCCACGGTCCTCGGGCAGAACCTCTGGGCCGAGCACTGGTTCCGCTTCCGCCCCACCCTCTCCATCGGCGAGCGCTTCCGGGTGCTCAGCGCGTTCGACATCGCGCGCCTCGTGCTCGCCGAGGCCTACCCCCAGGACGTGGGCCTGTCCCGCGAGCAGCGCCTGGAGCTCCTCCCGGTCAACCTCTTTGACCTCCGGCAGTTGTATGTCGAATGGGAGAGCCCCGTCGGGCTCCTCCGGGTCGGGCAGCAGGGCTTCACCTCGGGCCTCGGCATGCTCGCCAACGACGGCGACCGCACCCCCCTCTTCGGGGACTACCGCCAGGGCGACCTGGTCGAGCGCGTGGCCTTCGCCACGAGGCCCTTCGGGCGCCAGACGGACCTCACCGTCGCCGTCGCCGGGGACCTCATCTACCGCGACCGCGTCGCGTCCCTCGCCGCCGGGGACATCGCCCTCCAGGGCGTCCTCGCCATGTTCTATCAAGACCACGCCTGCCGCGCCCGCTGCGACCGCCGCCGCGTCGGCGGCTACGTCGCCTGGAGGGACATCACCTACCGCCAGGACCTGGGGACCCTCGGCGTCGCCGTCGGGGATCTCTACGCCCGCTGGGAGTGGCCCCAGCCCGACCACCTCGGCAGGGTCTTCGCGGGCCTGGAGCTCGCGGGCCTCCTCGGGTCCACGGACGTCGCGCGCACGCAGTTCATCGATCACCACCGGATCGTCCAGTTCGGCGCCGTCGCCGAGGTGGGCTTCGAGCGCGACGAGCGCTACCGCGTCGCCCTCGAAGGCGGCTACGCCTCGGGGGACTCCAACCCCGTGGACGGCGCCCAGCGGAGGTTCACCTTCAACCCCTCGTACCGCGTAGGCATGATCCTCTTCCCCGAGGTCGTCGCGTGGCAGACCGCCCGCAGCGCATCCATCGCCTCGGACCCGAACCTCCTGGGTCGCCCCACCCACGGGGCGTTCCTCCTCCCCTCCTCCGGCGGCGTCACCGGCGCCATGTACCTGTACCCCCAGGCGAGCTTCAACCTCTCACGGCACCTCGAGGTCCGCGGCGCCATGGTGGTCGCCATGGCCTCCACGGACTGGGTTGACCCCGTGAGCGTGCAGCTCGTGGGCAGCGCCAGGAACTTCCGCGGAGGCGACGCCTCGCGCCGGGACCTCGGGGTCGAGCTCGACCTCGGGCTCCTCGGAGACTACGAGCTCGCCCGCGGGGTCTCGCTCCAGGGAGGCCTCCAGGGGGGGGTGCTCTTCCCGGGACGGGCCTTCGACGACGCCGCGGGCAACCCCATGCAGCGCGTGGCCATGGTCCAGGCCCGCATGGGGCTCAAATTCCAGTGAGGCCCCCGTTCCGGAAGCTCCTGGCCTTCCACCACGCGCGCCACAACCGCGCCTGCGTCGGCCTGGACCCGGTGACTGAGCGCCTCCCCGAGAGCCTCCGCGCCCGCCACGGGGATGACCTCCGCGCCCTCTGGCGCGCGTTCCTCTTCCCCGTGGTGGAGTGCCTCGCCGCCCGCGCGGCGGCCTTCAAGCCCAACTGGGCCTTCTTCCTCGCGGGCGGCCTCGACGGCATGAGCGCCCTGGGAGAGCTCTGTAATTACCTCCACCAGCGCGCCCCGGAGGCCCTCCTCGTCCTGGACATGAAGGTCGGGGACATCCAGAGCACCAACCAGGGCTACGTCCGCCACGCCTTTGACCACCTCGGGGCCGACGCGGTCACCGTGCACCCGTACCTGGGCTCCGAGGCCCTGGAGCCCTTCCTCTCCCGCGCCGACCGCGGGGTCTTTGTCCTCGGGCGCACCTCGAACCCCGGAGGGGCCGAGCTCCAGGCCCTGGAGGTCTCCGACGGGGGCGCCCCGGAGCCCCTGTACCTGCACCTGGCCCGTCGCGTGGCCGGCCCCTGGAACCTCCACGGGAACACCGGCCTGGTCGTGGGCGCCACCACCCCGGAGCCCCTCCGCCGCGTGCGCGCCGTGGCCCCCGCCCTCCCGCTTCTCATCCCCGGCGTCGGCGCCCAGGGCGGTGACCTCGACGGCACCCTCCGCGCGGCGTTCTCCGTCGAGGGCGCGGGCCCCATCCTCGTCAACCAGTCCAGCGGCATCCTCTATGCCGATCCCGGCTCGGCGTGGCTCTCCGCCGCGGAGCGTGTGTACTCCACGTTTGACGCTTCCCTGCGCGCGGCGGGGTGACCCCATGCACCGATCGGTGCTCGGTGCTCTGGTCCTCCTCGCGTGTTCCCGGCGCGCGCCGCCCGCGGCCCCTCGCGCGCCGCCCCCCGCGGCGGTGACCACCCCGGCGGCGCCCGCTCCCGTGCCCGCTCCGGCCCCCGGAGCGACACCCCGCGGAGACCCCTGGGAGGCCCTTCGAGCGGTGCCCGAGGACCCTCCCGCGGCCCACCTGATGAGCATTCAAGACCAGCTCCACGGGCTGCATTTCCTCACCAGCGACGAGGCCCACCTGGACGCCTTCGAGCCCACCCTGAGGGGCGTCGGCGGTGTGTACGTGGGGGTAGGCGCGGAGCAGGCGTACCTGTTGGTGGCCTGGGCGAGGGCCGAGGGGGCGCTGTTGCTTGACTACGACCCGAGGGTGGTCGCGATGCACGGGCTCCACCGGGTGTTCCTCCTGGAGAGCGAGACGCCCGAGGCGTACCTGTCGCACTGGACCGAGGAGGGCGCCGAGGCCGCGAGGGCGCTCCTCCGAGGGGCCTCTCCCGACGCCCGGAGCGCGCGCCTGGCGGTGGGTCTGTATGACCGCGCGAGGCGCCGGGTGAGGCACCGCTACGAGCGCCTGGGGCGGGACCTCACGGCGCCGTGGTTCCTGACGGACCGGGCGCAGTACGCGCACCTGCGGGGGCTCCTGCGGGCGGGGAGGGTGCGAGCCCTGTGCGCGGACCTCCGGGCCCCGGAGGGAGCCATCGGGGCCCTGGGCGAGGCGCTCCGCCGCGGGGGGCTGCGCGTGGGGGCGCTGTACCTGTCGAACGCCGAGCAGTACTGGCGTTACGACCCTCCCTTCCGGCGGAACATCCGGGGGCTGCCCTCGGACCGGCGGAGCGTGGTCCTGCGCACCCTGGCGGCGAGGCCGGACTACCGTTACCACACGCAGCCCCTCGGGGACTTTCAAGACGCGCTTGGGCGCGCGACGGTGAGGGACGTCTACCAGGTCGCGCCGCGGTGAGGGCGTCGCGGGCGGGGACGGAAACCGGTGCCGGACTTGACCGGGGGGCGTTCGTCGTGCGGGATAGGGACCCCGCCCGATGGTCTACCGCTCGCCCACGCAGGAACAGAACGCCGCCCAGGCCCTGGCCCTGCGGCACCTGCAGGGGCGGCGGTACTCCCTCGGGGGCGCCATGGACCCGGTGCAGTACCGCCGGGCCCTGGCCTTCCTGGGCGGGGGCTGCGACCACACCGTGGGCGAGCGCGCCGTGGCGATGCTCCTGGCGGACCTGGCCCCGGGGCCCAACGGCAACGCCGCGCTGGTCACCGACCGGCGCGTGCTCCTGCGCGCGGACGACGTCCTGGCGGACGTGCCCTTCGACGCGCTCGCGCGGGTGGACGCAAAGAAGGGCCTGGTCTTCGACGACCTGTGGCTCTACACCCGGGACCGCGCCCACAAGCTCGTGGGCCTCCAGGACCAGGGGCCCCTGGTGAGCTTCCTCCAGGCCCTCTGCGCCGTGGACCCCGCCTGGAGGGTGCCCCCCTCGCTGCCGTTGGTCACCCCCACCGACGGCGACCCCTCGGGCGCGGGCTTCCTGCGCGGGAGCGCATGCTCCGGGGACCCTCGGGTGCTCTCGCTGGCCTCGGTGCTGGAGGGCGCGTGGCGCCGGGAGCTCCTCCCGGTGGAGCGCGCCAGGGACCTGGTGGCCCGGGTCTCGCTGCTGGACCGCACGCTGGCCTATGGGCGCGGAGCCCGCGGGGGCTGGTGGCTGTCGCCCCTGTCCGGACCGGACCTGGCGCTGACGCTCGCGCGGTGCTTCGGGGCGCCCGTGGGCGTCCACCAGGCGGGCGCGACCCAGATGCTGCGCTTCCGCCTCGGCGGCGGCGGGAACGTCGCCGGGGCCGTGGCCTCCACCGCCGTGGGGCTCCTGGCCCTGGGCGTGCTGGGCATCGGCTGGGTGAGCACCCCCGGGCGCTCGGTGCGGGAAATCGACGCCCACGTCCTCCCGGCCGAGGGCTCCACGGGCTTTGCCTTGCTGGAGGGCCAGGGCAAGGGCAAGGACCCGCTCTCGCGCCAGGGGCCCGAGCTCCTCGGGGCGGTGCTCGACCGGCTCCCGGCGCTGGAGGCCCGGGCCCTGCTCCTGCGCTGCGCCTGGGGCTGGGAGGCGTCGCTGGACTCGCTGGAGCGCATCCCCCCGGAGGCGGTCCACGGGCGGCTCCGGGAGGCCGCGGACGGTCTGGATCTCAGGCCTTTTCTGGACGTCTGAACCACACGCCAGACGCACATTGCACACTCTCATCGAACACGAAAGAGGCACCAGGGACATGAGCGGACAGGGACAAGGCGGTTGGGGACCTCCCGGGGGCTTCGGCCCTCCGGGGGGAGGGCCTCCGGGGGGCTTCGGCCCGCCCGGTGGTGGCGGTCCTCCGGGGGGCTTCGGTCCGCCCGGTGGTGGCGGTCCTCCGGGGGGCTTCGGTCCGCCCGGTGGTGGCGGCTTTGGCCCGCCCGGTGGTGGCGGCTTTGGTCCCCCTGGTGGCGGGGGCTTTGGCCCCCCGGGCGGCGGGCCCTATGGGCCTCCGGGCGGCGGGGCCTTTGGGCCTCCCGGGGGAGGGCCTCCGGGCTTCGGGCCTCCGGGCTACGGACCTCCGGGGGGGATGCCGCAGCCGCCGCCGTCGGGTGGTGGCAACAAGGGGCTGCTCATCGGGCTCGGGGTGGCGGCGCTCCTGGTGGTGTGTGGGGTGTGCGTGGTGGGCGCGTACCTGCATGACAAGAAGACCCAGAGCACCTACGGCGCCCTGACCGCGGCGTGCGAGGGCCGGGCCGTGGCGGGCACGACGGCGTACACGCCGGGGCCCGCGACGCACCGGGTGGTGGGCGCCGAGCGCGCCTCCAACGGCACCTGGCGGATCTCGAACTCGCGCATCCCCTCGGGGCAGGTGCCGACCGGGGTGAGCGACACCGAGGTGGTGGCCTGCTTCGGCGAGGCGACGGAGGTGCAGATCGGCACCTGCGAGGTGTGGCGCACGCGCAACGGCATCCGTGTGCCGGGCACCGTACGGACCTACCCGAGGATGCAGTCCATGCTCCCGGTGAGGCTGGTGTCCGCGCAGACGGGCCAGCAGGTGATGCAGGGCTCCGTCGCGGGCCCGATGCCCCGAAACTGCGAGGGCCCCTTCGGTCCCAACCCCACGGCGAGCACCTTCCGAGGGAGCACCGCGGGGTCCACGGAGGTCGGCCCCTGGCTCAACGCCGTGCTCTCGGGGAACAACAACTCCATGGTGCCGCTGCCGTAGCGCGGCGGTCGCGCGGCGTAGCCCGGGACCCCGGGGCCGTGCGATGCTTCGGTCCATGGCGCGCTCCCGCTGGCGACCCCTGGCGCTCTTCCTCCTGGCCCTGACCGGGTGCTCCGTGGACCTCGGCCAGGACTGCCGCAACGGCCAGTCCTGCGGCGGCGGGTCCTTTTGTTGCACAGAGAGCAAATGCGGCCGGGGGATGTGCACCTACGGCTGCGGCTCGGACCGGGACTGCCCCGCCCAGGGCTACTGCCACGACCGCGTGTGCTTCCTGCCCTGCGCCTCGGACCGGGACTGCCCCTCGTTCCTCCGCTGCCGCTCCGAGGGCGGGCGCCTGCTCTGCCGGGGCGGGTAGCGCCCCCCCGACCTCGAGCCCTTCCGTTGGACCCCCTGCACCTCGCGCACCTGGTCTTCCTTGGTCTGTGGGGCGGGATCCTCCTGTGTGAGTTCATCCTGGAGTGCCTCGGCGACGACGACCACGCCCTGCGCTTCACCGCCCGAGCCCACTTCTGGATTGATGTCCTGGCCGAGCTCCCCGTGCTCCTCGGGGTCCTCGGGACCGGCGCCGCCCTCCTCGGGCGCGCCTGGCCTCCGTCGGCGGTGCTCCAGCTCAAGGTGGCCGCGGGCCTCGTGGCCATCGGGAGCAACCTGTACTGCGCGGTCCTCGTGGCGCTGCGGTACCGACGCCGTGGCGACCCGCAGGCCCTGCGCGCCTGGAGGCCCAGGGTGCGCATGACGGCCCTGGGAGTGCCCTTCGGCGCCGTCGCGGCGTGGCTGGGGCTGCGCTACTTCGCGGGCTAGCACCACTCACAGCGGGCGGTGGCCCACCAGCGCGGCCACGGCCCCGGGGTGCACGCCGAAGTCCAGCGCCTCGATGCTCGTGAGCCCCGCCGCCGCCAGCCACCCGCGCACCTTCGAGGGCGGGTGCACCGCGCCGGCCGTGGTCCGGAGCGCCAGGTGCAGCCCGTACACCGCGCGGGACACCTCCCGCTCGGGCGTGCCCGAGGAGAGAGCATCCAGCACCACCAGGCGCCCACCGGGGCGCACCGCCTGCGCGACCCGCCGTACGAGCGCCGCGGCCTGGGCCTCGGGCTCCAGCCGCAGCACGTTGGCGATCAGCGCGAGTTCGAAGGCGTCGTCCGGGAAGGCGTAGGTGTGGGCGCTGCCGGTCCAGGCGCGGGCCCTGCCGGCGAGGCCCGCCTCGCGGCAGTGCTCCAGGAAGACGTCCGTGACGCCCTCCAGGTCCAGGCCCGTCACCCGGGTGGAGGGGTTCCTCGCGGCCACCGCCAGGCTCCACACCCCGGAGCCGCAGCCCACGTCCAGCACGCCCCCGGCGACGGGCCCCAGGGCCTCCGCGAAGGCCTCCGCGGCCCGCTGGAAGAGCCCCGCCAGGCCCCCCACGCTCCGGCGGTAGGCCTCCGCGCGCTGCGCCGGGTCGCCGTCCATCACCACCACCGGCGCGCCGCTCCGGAGGAGCTCCGGGGCGCCCGCGAAGAGCGCCCCCGCCAGCGCCACCGCGCCCGGCATGCGACGGTCCACCGCCGCGAGCGCCGGCGCGGGCCTGAGGAAGCCGTCCTCGTCGCGCGCCACCAGGCCCACCGCCACCAGGACGTCCAGCACCACCGCCAGGCCCCGAGGGTGCACCCCCAGGCGCTCGCGGAGGGCCTCCTCGGAGCTCCCATCGCCGTCCAAAAGCGCCTGGAAGAGCCCCGCGCGCCCCGCGGCGTCAATCGCCGCCGCCGCGCCAACCAGGTCCGTAGGTTCTAGGTCCAGCTTCATCGGTGCCTCGGCGGTGACGCCCCGTCGGGGGCGATCGTTGTGCGTGGTCGCACGCACAAAAAGCGCGCTCCCCACGGTGTTTACGAGCACTCAACAACGTGGTAGCGGACCGTGGAGGCAGAGGCGATGGACGTCAAGGACGGCGCGGTGGTGTTGGCGCTCTCCGCCGTGGGCCGCGGGGACCTCGGGCGGGTGGGCGGCAAGGGAGCGAGCCTGGGCCAGCGCCTGCGGGACGGCTTCCCGCTGCCCGATGGCTTCGTGGTGACCGCGGAGGCGTATCGGCGCTTCGTCGCCGAGGCAGGGCTCCAGGACGCGCTGGAGGCGCAGCTCTCCGCGGACGATGTCTCCCGGGCCGAGCCCCAGGCATGCGAGCGCGCGTCGGCGGCGCTGCGGGCGGCGTTCCTGCGCGCGGCGATCCCGCCGGCGCTGGCCGACGCGCTGCGCGAGGCCTGGGCGGGGCTCGGCGGCGGGCCCGTGGCGGTGCGCTCCTCGGCCACCGCCGAGGACCTCCCGGACGCCAGCTTCGCGGGCCAGCAGGAGACCATCCTCGGGGTCCGCGGCGAGGCCGCGCTCCTGGCGGCGGTGCGCGCGTGCTGGTCGTCCCTGTGGACCTCCAGGGCCATCGCGTACCGGGTGCGCCAGGGCTTTGATCACGGCGAGGTGTCCCTCGCGGTGGTGGTGCAGCGCATGGTGGAGCCCGAGGCCGCCGGCGTGCTCTTCACCACGGACCCGGTCACGGGCCGGGACGAGATGGTGCTCAACGCCGCCTACGGGCTCGGCGAGGTGGTGGTCTCGGGCTGGGTCACCCCAGACCTGTGGCGGCTCGCGCGCGCCGACGGGAAGGTGCTGGAGCACCGCCTTGGCAGCAAGGAGCGCCGGGTGGTGTCGGACCCCGCGGGGGGCACCCGCGCCGAGGAGGTCCCCGAGGCCCTGAGGGCCGCGCCGTGCCTGCCGCCCGAGGCCCTCGGGGCTCTGCATGCCCTTGGGCTCAAGGTCGAGGCCGCCGAGGGCGTCGCCCAGGACATCGAGTTCGCGTGGGCCGAGGGCCGGGTGGTGCTGCTCCAGTCTCGCCCGATCACCACGCGCCCGGCGCCTCCGAGGTCCCTGAGCGCGCGGCACCGCAAGGTGGTGGACGACATCCTGGAGCACTACCCCTCGGCGCCGATGCCCCTCGACGAGGAGCCCCTGCACCGTGGCTACGACCAGCTCCTGGCGGTGGGCGATGACCTCGGCCTCGCGATGCCCGCGGCCTCCGCGCTCCTCCCGATGGACGAAAACGGTGTCTACCGGGTGGCCCCGGCGGACCCGAGGCCGTCCCTCGGGCTGGTGCAGGCGCCCTTCGCGCTCGTCCGTGCCTGGCGGCGGGACCCCTCGGCCTGGGGCGCCCGCGCCGGCGAGCTCGGGGTGGACCTCTCCGCGTTGCGCGCGGTGGAGCCTTCCTCGCTGGACGACGCGGCCCTCTGGGAGCACGCCCAGCGCGCCCTGGACGCGGGCTACCGCGTGGCCCGGGTGCGCTTCGCCGAGGTGATCGTACCCGGGGCGCTCTGGGGCCAGTGGCTCACGGCGCTCGCGCGCCTGGCGGACGAGAAGGTCGATCCCTTCGAGTGGCTGGGGGGGCTTCGCTACCGCACCGTGGACATCGAGCACGGGCTCCAGGCGCTCGCGGACCGGTGCCTCGGGAGCCCCGCCCTGCGCGCGCTCTATGAAGGCCCGGCGGAGGTCACCGACGCCCGCGTGGCCGCGGCGCCGGACGGCGAGGCCTACCTCCAGGCGGTGGAGGCGTTCCTGAGCGCCCACGGCGCGCGCACGGGCATGGCGTACCTGCCCTTCTCCACGCGCTCCTGGCGCGAGGACCGGGCCGGGCTCCACCGCGCCGTGGGGGCCATGGTCCGCGCGGGGGAGACCGGCGCCGCGGCCCGGCGCACGGCGGCCGGCCTCGCCCGCTTCGAGGCCCGCGAGGAGGCCGTGCGCCGCGGGCTCCCGCGGGTCCTGCGGCGCACCTTCGCACGCACGCTCCGCGCCTGGCGCGACGCCCACGTCGCCCGCGAGGCCAGCCTCTACGCTATCGAGGAGGCCTACGGCGTGGCCCGCGGCGCCATGGCCGAGGTCGGGCGGCGGCTCGCCGCGCGGGGTGCCCTCGCCGCGCCGGGGCACGTGGCCTTCGCCCGCATGGGCGAGGCCCGCGAGGCCCTCCTCGGGGACCTCGCGCCCGCGGAGCTCCGGCGTCGGGTGGGGCGCCGTCGGTCGCTCCGGGAGGTGGCCTCGCAGGCGTGGCGCGCGCAGCGGCCGGTGCCCGAGCGCGCACAGGGAGCGCCCCTGACGGGCACCGCGGGGAGCCCCGGGGTGGCCTCGGGGCCCGCGAGGGTGATCCTCACGGTGGAGGACTCTTCTCGGCTCCAGCCCGGCGACGTGCTGGTGTGTCCCTACACGGACCCCACCTGGACGCCGTTGTTCTCTCTGGCCTCGGCGGTGGTGTCGGACACCGGCGGGCCCTTGTCCCACGCGGCGATCGTGGCGAGGGAGTACGGGATCCCCGCGGTGCTGGGCACCGAGGTGGGCACCCGCGCCCTGAAGGACGGCGAGCGCGTGGTGGTGGACGGCGGCGCCGGAGAGGTCCGCCGGACCGCGGACACGAACGGCGGGTAGCGCTCCCGTTGCGGTATGCTCGGGGCCTCGGAGGTCCCATGCGACGTGCCCTCGTGCTTGCTTCGCTCCTGGCCGCGGCGTGCTCGGACAGCACCAACGCGAACCAACCCCCGGCGGACACCGGCGCCGAGACTGCGCCTCCCGACACGGTGACACCGGACACCGCCGCGCCGGACACCACCGTACAGGACACGGCGCCGCCGGACACCGCCGTACAGGACACCACCGCGCAAGACACCACGGCGCCGGACACCGTGGCCCTGGACGTTCCGGCGGACGCCGCGGTGGACGCTGCGCCCATGGACGCCTCGGTGGACACCGCGGCCCCGGACGTCCCCGCGGACACCCCCGAGGCGCCCTCGCGCTGCGCCTCCAACGCGGACTGCGCGGACGCCTCGACGGGCGCCGTGTGTGACACCGCCTCGGGCCGCTGCGTGGCGTGCGTGGCCTCCATGGACACGTGTACCCCGGACCGCCACTGCGTGGACAACGTGTGTGCGCCGGGTTGTCGGAGCGACCTCGGCTGCCCCATGGGGCAGCACTGCGACACTGCGACCCACACCTGCAGCGCCTGCGTGACGGACGAGCACTGCCCCCTCGGGCAGCGCTGCATGGGCTCTCGGTGCGCGGCAGGCTGCACGCCCACCCGCGGCTGCCCCGAGGGGCAGAGCTGCTGCGGGGGCCTCTGCGCGGACACCCGGACGGACGTGGCCAACTGCGGGGCGTGCGGCGCGGCGTGCATGCTCCCGAGCGCCACCGCGGGGTGCGCCCTGGGGCGCTGCACCGTGGCCACCTGCGCCGAGGGCCGGGGCGACTGCGACGCCATGGCCGCCACCGGGTGCGAGACGGACACGCGCACCACGACGGCCCACTGCGGCGGGTGCGGACGCGCGTGCGCCCTGGCCAACGCCACGGCGGGGTGCGCGGCGGGCGCGTGCACCGTGGCGACGTGCAGCGCGGGCTTCGCGGACTGCGACGCCATGGCCTCCACGGGGTGCGAGGCGGACACGCGCAGCAGCGCCGCCAACTGCGGCGCCTGCGGGCGCGCGTGCCCCGTGGGGGTGCCGTGCGTGGACGGCGCCTGCGGTGCGTTCCCGAGCACCGGCGCCGAGGGGGCCTTCAACCCCACGGGCAACACGGTGCTGCCCCCGGGGGTGCACCACTTCACGACGATCACCATCCGCGAGGGCGTCACGGTGACCACCCGCGGGAGCGGGACCCTGGAGCTGCGCGCCACCGGGGACGTGACCATTGACGGCACCATCAACCTCTCGGGCGGCGCGGGAGGGGACGGCACCCGCTGCAACGGCGCGGCCTCGGGCGGAGGGACCACCGGAGCGCCCACCCAGGGCGTCTCCAACGACGGCCTGCCGGACAACGCCGGCGCGCCGGGAGGGCTGGGCGGCGGAGGCGCGGGCGCGGCCTCGGGCGTGGTGGGTCAAGGCACCGGGGTCTGCATCGGCGCCCCCGGCAACCTCGGCGGCGGCGGCGGCGGCGGCTGGACCATCGAGACCCGGCAGACCGGCTGCGGCGCCGGGGGCGGCGGCGGCGTCGCGGGCGGGGGCGGCGGCGGCGGAGGCACCTGCTGCGACGCCACGGCCTACGGCCCGGCGCGCTTCAACGGCGGCGCGGGCGGAGGCTCCAACGGCGGCGCGGGCGGCACGCCGGGCAACCCCGGCGGCGGCGGCGCCGCGGGGGTCACCGGCTACGACGGCCAGACCGGCGCCCTCGCCATGTGCGGCGTCACGGGCGAGGCGGGCGGAGGCGGTGGGTCCGTGGGCATGGCCGCGGCCCGGGACCTCGCGCTGAGGGTGAGCTTCGCGCCGGGCTCCGGCGGCGGGGGAGGCTCCGGCGGCCATGGCATGGGCGGCGGCGGCGGCGGGGGCGCGCTCCGGATCGCCACCGTCGGTCGCATCACCGTCCGGGGGAGGCTCCTGGCCAACGGTGGCCGGGGCGGCCACGGCGTGAGGGGCTGCTGTGGCGCGGGCGGCGGCGGCGGCTCCGGCGGGGCCATCGAGCTCGACGCCCTCGCCCTCACGGTGGCCTCCGGGGCCACGATCAGCGCCGCGGGGGGCGTGGGCGGAGACCCCGCCCCGCCCTACGGCGGCCGCGGCGGCGACGGCGGCCTCGGGCGCGTGAGGCTCAGCGTGCCTATTGCGACGTGCACGCTCTCGGGGAGCCTCACGCCCCCGCTGGTGTCCGGGTGCATGCGCACGCCCTCGCCGGGCACCGCGGGAAGGGTGTACGTCACGGACTACGGCGCCCCTTGAGCGAGGCCCCGCCGGGCGTACCCGGGACCCCGTCGGAGTCCGTCGGGCGGGGTGTCCCGTGGTGGCTCCGGCCCGCGGTGGAGGCGTACGGCCTGGCCGGGGGCACGCTCCTCGAAGGGGGCCTCCGCCTCGCCCGCGCCCTCTGCACCGTCACCCTCGAAGGCGACGCTCCGCCCCCCAGCGCGGTCCTGTGCTACTGGCATCGGGACGCCATCCTGGGGTTCTTGTACGTCCTCGGGACCCCGACGCGCTTCGTAGCGCTTTGCCACCCGGCCTGGACCCTGAAGCCCTGGGAGCGCCTGGCCCGCTGGCACCGCTGGCACCTGATCGCCGCCTCCTCGGGCCACGACGGCCAGCGCGGCGCCCGGGCCGTGGTCGCATGCCTCCGCGAGGGGCTCAGCACCTTCGTGTGCCCCGACGGCCCGAGGGGCCCACCGGGGACGCTCCACCGCGGGGCGCTCCATATGGCCTCGCAGGCCGGTGCCCCTTTGGTCCCCATGCGCTTCGTGTGCTCCCGGGAGCTGCGCCTGCCGCGCTGGGACCGGCTCCGCCTGCCGCTGCCGGGCGCCACCGTGACCGTGCTCCCGGGGCGCCCCCTCCCCGTGGACGAGGCCACCCTCGACGCCTCCGCCGACGCCCTGGGCGCCGCCCTCGGCCCCGCGAGCTGAGAGGGTATACACGGTGTCTACCCATCCGGCGCGGGGCCTCCGGGCGTAGCTACCGAGCATGAAGCTCGCTGCGATGCTGGCGCTGTGGTGGACGCTGGCGGGGCTCCGGTGCGCCGGCAGCGCGCCCCCGCCGGACGCCCGCGCGCCCTCGGACGTGGCGTCGGCGGACGTGACCGCCGCGGGGAGCGTGCGGTACCTGTCCCTCGGGGACTCGTTCACCATCGGGACCGGGTCGCTCCCGGCGGAGGCCTTCCCGAGCCGTCTGGTGGAGCGCTGGAGGCGCCAGGGCTGCGCGGTGGAGCTGCGCAACCCGGCGGTCAACGGCTACACCACCCAGGACGTGATCGACCGTGAGCTCCCGGAGCTCGAGGGCTACCGCCCGACCTTCGTCACGCTGGCCGTGGGGGCCAACGACCTGGTCCGAGGGCGCGACGAGGACGCCTACCGCGCCCAGCTACGGCGGATCCTCCAGGCGGTCCTCCGGGGCCCTGGCGCCGTGAGCGCCTCGCGGCTGGTGGCCCTGCCGCAGCCCGACTGGTCCCTCTCGCCCGCGGCGAGCGGCTTTGGAGAGCCCGAGGCCCTCGCCGCGAGGATCGAGCGCTTCAACGCCATCCTCCGCGAGGAGACCCTCGCCGTGGGGGGGCGCTACGTGGACCTCTTCCCCCTCATGCGCCGCCAGGCCCGCGAGGGGCTCCTGGCCGGGGACGGGCTCCACCCCTCGGCCGCCGCCCACGACGCCTGGGCCGAGGCCCTCGCCGCGGCCCTCCCGCGCTGCGGGGGGTGAAGGGTAGACACGGTGTATGCCCTCTACGGGCGCTCGCGCTGGCCGAGGGCGCGGCGCAGCCGTGCGAGGGCGATACGGAGCTCGACGTGGGCGTTGACCAGGGCGAGGCGGGCGGACACCAGGGAGGTCTCGGCGTCGGTGAGGTCTCGGGAGACGCCGCTGCCGGCGAGGAAGCGCTGGCGGGAGACGCGGTAGCTCTCCTCGGCGGCCTCGAGCTGCCGGGCGGAGGCCTCGATGGCGGCGTGGGCGCCCTGGGCGGCGGTGAAGGTGCTGCGGACCTCGAGCTCCAGGCCCTCGCGCAGGGCGGCGACGTTGGCCACCAGGGCCTCGCGCTGGGCCTCCACGCGGCTCACCGTGGCGGCGCCGGCGTACGCCTGCGTGGGCGACCAGGTGAGCTGCAGCGAGGCGTCCCAGGTGGTGTTGAAGTCCGTGGTCTGGGGGATGAACCGTGCGTTGGGCGAGGCCACGGTGGTGTTGAACACCCCGACCAGGGAGGGGTACTGCCCCGCGCGGGCGGCCGAGAGGTTGGCCTCCAGGGCGCGGAGCTGCCGCGAGAGGCTGGCGATCTCCGGCCGGTCGTGCCAGGCCCGGTGGATCATGTCATCGAGGTTGGTGGGGAGCGTGACGGGCTCCTCCAGGGACTCCCCGAGGGCGAAGGGCTCGTTCGCCGGGGCGTGCATGCGGAGCCGTAGGACGGCCTCGGTGAGCACCACGCCGTTCTGCGCGAGGATGAGCGTGCGCTCGGCCTCGGCGACGCGGGCCTCGACCCGCAGGAGGTCTACCCTGGGGAGCGTGCCTGCCTCGACGAAGCGGGCGATGTCCTCGCGGTTGCGCCGGGCGGACTGGAGCCCCTGGGCGGCGACCCTGGCCTGGCCCCGGGCGCGGACGTGCTCGTAGAAGGCCACGCGCGCCTCGGAGGCCACCTGGAGCCGGGCGGCTTCCTCGTCCAGGCGCCGGGCCTCGACGGTGTAGCCCGCGCCCTCGTACACCCTGGCGAGGCGGAAGGGCAGGTCCGTGAGGGGCACCGTGAGGGTGCCCTGGAGCGTGTACTGATCGAGAATCACCGGGAAGGTGAAGCCGGAGTTCCCGCTGGGGGGCGCCATCCCCATGGTGAGGGAGGAGGCCGGCGTGGCGCCCATGGGGCAGACGGTGCCGCTGGGCGCCGAGAGGCCCACGAGCAGGGCGCCGCCGGAGCCCACGCAGAGGTTGTTGATGACCCCCGTGAGGGCGCTGGACCCGCCGAAATTGATCTGCGGGGGAGTGATCTCCGACAGGCGCGTGTAGCGCGCGGTGAGGGTGACGTTGGGGATCAGGGCGCGCCCGGCCTCGCTGCGGGCGGCGTCCGCGGCGCGGGTGTTGGCGCGGGCGGCGCGGAGCTGGGCGCTCTCCCGCAGGGCACGCGCGGCGGCCTGGTCCGCGGTGAGGCCCCCGGGCTGCGGGGCGAGGTCCGACGCCAGGTCCGGCGGCAGTGGCAGCTCCCCGGGCGTCTCCCCGGCGGGGGTGGTGGGCGGCGTGCCAGCGACCGCGGCGGGGGGTGTGCCTGTGGGTACCGGAGGGGTCTGGGCACCGGCGGAGACGGCTCCGAGACCCACCGCCCACGCCACTGCCCACGCCACGCTCCAGGTCCGCATCGTCGTCCTCACGGGTTCCGCCGGGCGAGCGCTGGGCCCGCGCCGTCGGCGGCTATCTAGCGACCTTGGATGCTCCTGGCCAGGGTCCGGTGGCAACTTCCCGGCCCGTGGGAACGCTGGAGGGCCGCAGGGCGCGAGGGAATGTGCCACGCTCGGGCCGTGGCGCAGCGCGCGGCTCTCTCCCTGGTGCTCCCCCTGGCGTCCCTTGTCGCGTGCAGCCGCCGGGAGTTCCCCCCCGGCGAGGACCTCTGCGATGGCGCCCCCTGCGAGGACGCCACCATGGACCTCGCGCCGGACTCGGAGCCTCCGCGGGACACGATGGACGCCACGACGGAGGACACCGCGGTCGACGCGACGCCGCAGGACACCACGGCGGACGCAGGGCAGGACGTCGCGCAGGACCTCTCCCCCGAGGCGCCCACGGACACGGCCGCCGCGCCGGACGCGAGCCCCGCGCCGGACACGGCACCCCCACCCGACACGCGACCGCCCAGGGACACCAGCCCGCCCATGGACGCGGCTCCGCCGCCCGATACGACTCCGCCGCCCGATACGAGACCTCCACCGGACACGGCTCCGCCGCCCGATACGCGAACTCCACCGGACACGGCTCCACCGACGGGGGGCTGCGTCTCGGGGGTGACCGGCACGCACGCGCTGCGCTTCCGTTGGACGGGCTCCGGGTCCGGGTCTCGGGCGACGGTGAGCTACGAGCTCAACACGCTCCCGGACCGGGCGCGTTGGAGGGTGAGCGCCGCCAGCCGGTCCATCGGGTACACGCCGGTGTTTGTAGATCCCTTCCTGGCGGAGGGGGGACTGGACCTGTCGGGCACGGTGTTCATTGACGTGGAGCTCAGCACCGCGGGGCTCCCGGCGGGCACCCGCGCCACGCTGGCGGTGTACGGCAGGAGCTTCAACACCACGACCAGCGGGTCGTTTGCGTGGCGCACCTTCGCGGGCACCGGCGCCGCCCCCTCGGGGCTGGTGGCCAACAGCGCGCCGTACCGTTGGTACCGGGCCGACGCCTCGGCGGCGCTGGTCCCGGGCGACGCGAGCTCGCTCCTGCGCATCACCCCGGGGCCCCCGTCGGGCTCGCTGGTGGTGGCGCGGGTGGAGCTGTGCTTCGAGGCCCGGTGAGGGACGGTCCCTGTGGAGCTACGGCGCCGGGCGGACCTCGAAGTCGTCGAAGAGCACCTGCGAGTCGGCCTTGGACCAGAGGCCCACGCGGCCCACGGGCGGCGCGTCGAGGTCCCGCTCGTGGCGCCGCACGCCGTCGAGCTCGACGGTGAGGTGACGGCCCCGCACGGTCACCACGAGCGTGTGCCACGTACGGGTCGGCGTGGGCACGTTGCGGATGGTATCCATGATCCGGCGGCGCCCGCGGACCACCTGGGCGTAGAGGATGTTGTCCTCCAGGGCGTTCGCGCGGACGTTCTGGTAGCTGCCATCCGGCGCGATGCCGAAGGAGATCCCCGCGGCCTGGTCGATGCGCCCCGCCTGCGGGTAGAAGCGCACGCTCATGCGGTAGTTCCCGGTCCAGAGGGGACCGCGGTGCACCGCGAGCGGGAAGAACGCGAAGGCCCTCACCCCGTCGAGGAACTCCGCGTAGCGCTCGCCGTAGAGCCTCCGGGCCTGGTCGGCGAGGCTCACCGAGGGCGTCCCCTGGCGCCACCGGGCCCCGTCCACGCGAAGCCCCCGCTGGCCGTCGGCCTCGGCCACGTACCAGTCCCCGACCACGGCCTCGAAGTCCTGCGACGGTCCGCCCACGGCCTCCGCGTCGAAGGTCGCCCGCACCGTCGCCGCGGCGGGCGCAGGCGCGGGAGCGGGCGCGGCGGGGCCAGCGTCTGCGCGGGGCGGGGTGGGGCGTGGCTGCGCCGGGGCCTCGCCCCACACGCCCGCGGCGAGTAGCGCGATGACAGCCACGGTCCCTGGACGATGCTTCATACCGGTCTCCTTCTGGGGCGGGTCACCGCCAGGCCGAGCGCGAGGAGCGCGAGGGGGACGCCCCCATAGGCTACCGCGAGCATCCCTCTCCGGGCGCCGCCCGCCACCACGCGAGGGTAGCCCGGGTACACCGGCTGAGACCAGTCCGGGAGCGGCTGCCCCGCGGTCTCGAAGATGAGAGTGATCAGCTCTCGACGGCTCGTCGAGCGCGTCTCCGTCTGGCGCCCGCCGACGCGCACCACCAGCCGACCGTAGCCGTCGTCGCGGTCGCCCTCGGTGGGGGCCTCGCGGTCGTCGAGGGGCGCCGTGAGCGCCACGTCCGGGCGCGCCAGGCGGAGCTTGGCCAGGACGTCGGACTCGACCTGGCGCCGCCGCGAGTCGTCGCGGTCGAGCCAGAGCTCCACCTCGATGGGCGCGCGCAGGGCGCGCAGGGCGCGCACGGCGGCGGGTGGGAGCGACGCGCGGCGGGCCTCCGTGAGGTCCCAGGCCGGGCGCACGCGGGACGCCCCCGCCAGCGCGCATGCGGAGCCCGCGAGGGCCGCGAGCGCCCAGGCCGCGCGCCTGCCGCGTGGCATATCGAAGCGCGCGCCCACGAGCGCCAGCGCGAGGAGCCCCAGGGCGCCCGCCAGGAACCACCCGACGCCGCCCAGGGCGAGCGTGCCGCGCTCGAAGGGCGTCAGGTGCGTGGTCACGGACCAGTCCGCCGCGCGCCCGAGCCAGGCCAGGGCGGCGAAGCCCTCGGCGGCGTCGATGGCCCAGGAGGCGAGCACCACGGCGATCGCCAGGGTGCTCGCCTGCGCCACCGTCGCGGTCCACGAGGCCGCCGCGGTGGCCAGGGCAGCCACCAGCACCAGGTAGAGGGCGTGCCCGGTGAGCGCCGTGAGGGTCTCTGCCAGCGCGAGGTGCCCCCCCAGGGCCCGCCACACGATCAACGGCGCCAGGGCGCCCGCGTAGAGCGGCGCCAGGGCCGCGAGGGAGGCCAGGAACTTGGCGAGCACCACCCGCGACGGGGACCCGACCTGGAGCACCAGGGCCCCAAGGGAGCCACGCTCCTTCTCCACGGCGACGGGCCTGGCGGCCACCAGCGGCGCCAGGAGCGACACGGCCAGGTAGAGCCCCCCCAGGGTCGGGCGCACCACCCCCGCGAGGGGGTCGAACTCGCGGGCCATGAGCACGCTGTCCGCGACGGAGCGCGAGCCTGCGGTGTAGAGGTCCACCGCGAGGACGAAGCCGTGGCCCACGAGCAGCGCCCCGAGGGCCGCGACGAGCCAGGTCACCCGGGCCCGGAGCGCGATGGCCAGCTCACGCTGGAGCACCGGCGCCCCCGCCGCCCAGGAGGGCCAGGAAGGTCTCCTCCAGGGGCGCCCCGGGCAGCCCCGCGCGGAGCCCGAGCTCGGCCCGGGTCCCGAAGGCCACGACGCGGCCCGCGGAGATTAGGAGCACGCGGTCGGCGATCTTCTCTGCGTCGGTCATCTGGTGGACGCTCGCCACGACGGCGCGGCCCGCCGAGGCCCTCGCCCGGACCACCGCGAGGATGTCCAGGAGCTGCAATGGATCAAAGGCCCCGAAGGGCTCGTCCAGGACGACCACGGGCCGCTCCAGGGCCAGGGCCAGGAAGAGCGCCACGCGGCGGCGCTCCCCGCGGGACAGCTCCCCGGCCCTGGCGCCGACCAGGGGCCGGAGCCCCAGGCGGTCCGTGAGCTCCGCGGCCAGCGCCGGGGGCGCCTCGCCGCAGCGCCGCGCGTGAGCCAGGAGCGTCGCGACGGAGACCTCCGCCGGGGGCGGTGCGTCGTCGGGCATGAACGCGAACACCCGGGCGAAGTCCCCGAGGGCCTGGAGCGCGCGCCCGCCATGGCGCACGGAGCCCGCGTCCGGGCGCCGCAGCCCCACGAGGCACTCCAGGAGCGTGGTCTTGCCCGCGCCGTTCGGGCCGATGACCGCGAGCACCTCGCCGGGGAACACCTCGAAGTCCACCCCGTCGAGCACGCGACGCCCGTCGCGGACGAGGCGCAGGCCCCGCGCCTCGACCGCGGCGCCCGCGACGCCCATTACAGCCTCCCGAGCGCCTGGGTCGCGCGGCGATGGACCTCGTCCCAGCGGACGTTGCGCCACACCGCGGTGAAGTACGCGCCCTTGTCCGCGCCGAAGTCCAGGGCGTAGGCGTGCTCGTAGAGGTCCAGCACCAGGAGGGGCGACGCCTCCCAGGCCCCGAAGGCGTGGCCCTCGGTCTGCACGACCTCCAGCGTGCGCGAGGCCGGGTCCGTGACGAGCACCACCCAGCCGTTGGACGCCTTGGCCGCCCCGCGAAGGAGGGCCTGGAGCCGCTCCAGGGACCCGAAGCGGGCGGCGACGAGCGCCCCGAGGATCGCGGGGAGCGCGACGCCGGCGTCCCCCGCCGGGGGCGGGCCCAGGTTGGCGAAGTACAGCTCGTGCAGGAGCGCGCTGTTGCGCGCGGCGAGCTCGGCGGCCTTGAGGGAGCCGTAGAGGCTCCAGTACCCGCCGGCCTGCTCGGGGTCCGCGGCGGCGAGCTGGCGGCGGATCTCGTTGAGCTTCCGCACGGCGCCCGCGTAGTTGTTCTCGTGGTGCGAGCGCAGGAGCCGCTCGGACAAGCCCTGGAGGCCCCCCGCGGGGAAGGGCAGCGGCGCCACGGGTCGCTCGGGCGGCGTCGGCGCGAGCGCGGGCGACGGGCGAGGCTGCGCCTCGGCCTCTCGGTCGCGCAGGAGCGCGGCGGCGGCGACCGCCGTGGCGAGGCCCGCGCCGAAGGAGCGCCGGTCGATGGTGTCTTCGCTCATGGGTGCTGTCTCCGAGGTGTTGCCGCGCGAGCGCGAAGCGACGGGCGCAAGGGAGGTGAGGGTAGCACCGTTCCCACCGGAGCTCTCACGCCGTCGAAGGGCGGCGCCCCCTACGGCCCCGCCGGCGGGCCGCCGCCCTTCGCCTCCTCGGTCTTGTCCCTCCGCGCCGCCGGACCTGGCACCATCGACTGGAGCCTCGGCACCCTCGCCTCGAAGGCCTCGCCGTGGAAGTAGTACGCCACGCGCCGCAGCCAGTCGTAGCGCGCCAGGAGCAGCGTCCAGAGCCGGTCCCGCGTGTCCCTCGCCGGGTCCCTGACGGGGTCCTGCACCCGCCGGGTGCGGGCGGGCGTCAGGTGGTCCACCAGCCACGCCCCGTCCTCGTAGAGCGTCGCCAGGTCCTCGGCGCGGAAGGGGTGCAGCCCCTCCAGGCCCGCCCGGTGCTCACGGAACAGCATCGCGAGCTGCACCGCGTCCATCGCCATGTCGTAGCGCCCGGTCCCCGCCCGGATCCGCGCCACCTCCCCGTGGTCCAGGTAGCCCTGGGCGACCAGCACCTCGGCCATGGACAGCACCCTCGCCCGCAGCGGCCCCACCCGTTCGAGCCTCCGCTGGACCTCGCCCGTGCTCACCGGCCGCCGCACGCTCCCGCACACCGCCAGGAGGGTCAGGGCCAGCGAGGGGAGCTCGAAGACCTCGTCCACGGGGACCGCCGGGAGCGCCCTCTGGACCTCTTCCTTCGTCACGCCGAGGTTGGCCATCGCGAAGCGCACGTTGGCCCACATCACCCCCGGGTCCATCCGGGCCACCTGGACCTCCTCCGCGGCCACCGCCGCGGCTTGCGCCAGGTGGCGCTCCGTCCGGGCGCGTCGCGCGCCCTCCCCGTCGTCCTCCCCGGGGTCGACGGCGGCTGGCATCTCCACGCACCGGGCGTCCCGGGTGACCTCGCTGCGATCATGGCTCTTCATGGCGACCTCCTGGGTGCGCTTCGGGACCTTCCTCCCGCCGCGCGGAGGGTTATCGCGGGGTCCGGCGTCCAGGTTGCGTGCCCTCACCTCCAGCAACGCCTCCCCCCACGTCCGGTCCGGACGCCCGAGGGACCCTGCACCCCTCCGTGGGTCTCCCTCCCGGACACCCGCTCGGGACTACTCCCCCTCCCGATAGCACCCGGCGAGGACGCCGCTGGAGCCTCCCTGGGTCACCCCTACGCCCTCCGGCGGACACCGCGGGACCTCTGGCGGGTTCTTCCCCAGACACCTCGGGCGCGCTATGGGAACCAGCCCGATGACCCCGGAAGCACCGCACTACCAGAAGCTCGCCGCCCACCACCGACGCCTGAGCCACCTTGGCCATGTGGAGGCCATCGTGAGCTGGGACGAGGCCGCCATGATGCCCGAAGGCGGCGGCCCCTCCCGCGCCGAGGCCGTGGCCACGCTCCGGGTGCTCGCCCACGAGCTCGCCACGGACCCCTCCCTGGGGGAGCTCCTGGCCCGCGCGGAGGAGGAGGGAGAGCGCGGGGCCCTCGGCCCCTGGGAACGCGCCAACGTGCGCGAGAGCCGCAGGCTCTGGGTGCGCGAGACCTGCCTGCCCGCCGCCCTCGTCGAGGCCAGCTCCCGGGCCGAGAGCCGCTCGGAGCAGGCCTGGCGCAAGCTCCGGGGTCAGAACGACTGGGAGAGCTTCCGCCCGCTCCTCGCCGAGGTGGTCGACCGCAAGCGCGAGGTCGCCCGGTGCCTCGCCGAGCGCCTGGGCCTGGGCCCCTACGACGCCCTCCTTGACGGCTACGAGCCCGGGGCCCGCGCCCGCGCCATTGACTCCCTCTTCGGCGACCTCCGGGCTTACCTCCCGTCGGTGCTCCCGGCCATCCTCGAACGGCAGAAGAGCCGCGCGCCGCTGGAGCCCGAGGGGCCCTTCCCCGTCGCGCAGCAACGGGCCCTGGGCCTCGCGGTGATGGCAAAGGTGGGCTTTGACTTCAACCACGGCCGCCTGGACGTGAGCCACCACCCCTTCTGCGGCGGCGTGCCCCGGGACGTGCGCATCACCACCCGCTACGACGAGAAGGACTTCGTCAAGGCCTTCATGGGCGTCCTGCACGAGACCGGCCACGCCCGCTACGAGCAGAACCTCCCGGGCGCCTGGCTGGACCAGCCCGTGGGCCGCGCCCGGAGCATGAGCGTCCATGAGAGCCAGTCCCTCCTCCAGGAGATGCAGGTCTCCCGCAGCCGGGACTTCATGACCTTCGCCGCGCCGCTGATCGCCCAGGCCTTCCCCGAGGCCGCGGCGCGCATGCCGCAGGCCTTCACCGCGGAAAACCTCCACCGGCTCTACACCCGCGTGCGCCCGGGCTACATCCGCGTGGACGCCGACGAGGTCACCTACCCCTGCCACGTGATCCTGCGCTTCGAGATCGAGCAGGCCCTCGTCGAGAACAAGCTCCAGGTGAGGGACATCCCCGAGGCCTGGGACGCCGCCATGACCGCCCTCCTCGGCCTGCGCACCGAGGGCAACTACACCAACGGCTGCATGCAGGACGTCCACTGGCCCGCGGGGCTTATCGGATATTTCCCTACCTATACGCTCGGGGCCCTCACGGCGGCGCAGCTCTTCGCGGCGGCCCGGAGGGAGCTCTCGGGGCTCGGGGGGTCCATCGCCGGGGGGGATTTCGAGCCCCTTGGGCAGTGGCTCCGGGACCGGGTGTGGTCCCAGGGGTCCCAGCTCTCGACCGACGAGCTCCTGGTGAGGGCCACCGGGCGCACGTTGGGCACCGAGGACTTCAAGCGCCACCTGGAGAGCCGTTACCTCTCCGAGGCGTAGCGCTTTCGCCGGACCGCCTGGGGGCCTCAAGGCATCTCACGGGGGCGCCGTTGCCGTTTCCCGGCGACGCGCCCTGTCCAGGGGACGCGGAGTCCCCTACGGTAAGGCGTCCATGCAAAAGAGCCGAGTGTTTCTCCTGGTGTTGTTGTGCCTCTGGGCGGCGGGTTGCCGCCGCCCGGCGGAGGGGAGCTCGGCGCCCGGCGGGGGCTCCGAGGCGGGGGCTCCGGTGCGGGCCCACTCGGCGCTGGCCACGGCCCGGGAGCTCCCCCTGACCCTGGCGGCCACGGGCACCCTGGTGCCCGACCAGCAGTCCGCGGTGACGCCCATCGTGGCCGGGAGGGTGATGGAGGTCTTTGTCGAGCGGGGCTCGCAGGTGGCGGCGGGGGCGCCGCTCCTGCGCCTGCGGGACGTGGACTACCGCTCCAACGCGGCCAGCGCCGCGGCCATGCTGGCCCAGGCCCGGGCCCGCCTCGGGATCACCGACGGGACCGGGCCCTTTGACCCCGAGGCCACGGCGGAAGTGCGCGCCGCCCGCGCCAACCGGGACCTCGCCGAGGACGCCCTGCGCCGGTCCCAGCAGCTCGCGGGCACCGGGGCCCTGAGCGACCAGGAGCTCCAGCGCGCCAGGGCCCAGGCCACGGCCGCCCGGGAGCAGTACCAGGCCGCGCTGAACAACGTACGGGGCGCCTGGCACGGGTACCAGCAGGCCCGGGTGGCCGTGGACCAGGCCAACCGCGCCGTGGGGGACTCCATCGTGCGGGCGCCCTTCGCGGGCGAGGTGGCCGAGCGCAGCGCCAACGTCGGGGAGTACGTCACCCCCCAGCGGGCGGTGGTGGTGCTGGTGAAGGTGAACCCCCTGCGCATGGAGCTACAGATCGCCCAGGAGCGCATCGCCTTCGTGCGCACGAACCAGGCGGTGGAGCTCCGGGTGGACGCCTTCCCGGACCGGGTGTTCCGCGGGACCATTCGGTACATCTCCGCGGCGGTGCGCACGGACACGCGCTCGCTGGTGGCCGAGGCGCTGGTGCCCAACGAGGGCGGGGTCCTGCGCCCGGGGCTCTTCGCCACGGCCCGGGTGGACCTCGGGCAGCGCCGCCAGGCGGTGCTGGTGCCGCAGCGGGCCGTGGTGTCCGAGGCGGGCTCCAGCCGGGTGTTCGTGCTGGAGCAGGGCCGGGCCTCGGAGCGGGTGGTCTCCGTGGCCGAGCGCCTGGACAACGACGTGGTGCTGGAGCGCGGCGTCAACGCCGGGGAGCGGGTGCTGGTAGACAACCTGGACCGGCTGTCGGACGGCGCCCGGGTGCAGGACCTCTCACAGACCCCGTAAGGGTCTCGTACAGGAGACGACGGCGATGCAATGGCTCGCGGCGGTCTGTGTTCGTCGGCCGGTGTTCACCTGGGTGCTCATTCTCACGCTGGTGGTGGTGGGGTCCGCCAGCTTGAAGGGCATCGGCGTGGACCGCTTCCCCAACATTGATTTCCCGGTGGTGGTGGTCACCACGGTGTACCCCGGGGCCTCTCCCGAGCAGGTGGAGACCGAGGTCTCGGACAAGCTGGAGGAGAGCGTCAACTCCATCTCCGGCCTGGACGAGCTGCGGTCCAACTCCTACGAGGGGCTCTCGGTGGTGCTGGCCCGCTTCGACCTGGACAAGGACACCGCGGTGGCCGCCCAGGAGGTGCGGGACCGGGTGAACCGCACGCTCACGCAGCTCCCTCGGGACATCCAGCAGCCGAGGGTCGAGCGCATGGACCCGGACGCCGCCCCGGTGCTCCTGGCGGCCATCCGGGGGCCGCGGTCCATGCGGGAGACCACGGAGTTCGCCACGCGGCGCGTGCGGCGCTCGCTGGAGAGCCTGAACGGCGTGGGCGGCGTGCTGGTCCTGGGCGGCCGCGCGCGGCAGATCAACCTGGTGGTGGACCCGGCCAGGCTCCAGTCCTACGGGCTCACCGTGGTGGACCTGCAGCGCACGCTGGCCACGCAGAACGTGGAGGTCCCCGGCGGCAGCGTGGAGCAGGGCGACCGCAACCTCACGCTCCGGGTGCAGGGCCGGGTGGAGAGCGTGGCGGAGCTCAACGACCTGGTGCTCACCTCCCGCGGGGGCCTGCCGGTGCGGGTGAGGGACGTCGGCACCGCGGTGGACTCCGAGGCCGAGCCGAGCTCCGTGGCGAGCCTGAACGGCCAGGACGTGGTGATCCTCGCGGTGCGCAAGCAGTCGGGGACCAACACCCTGGCCGTGATTGACTCGTTGAAGGAGCGCATCCGGGAGCTGCGCCCGACGCTCCCGCCGGGGTACACCATCGAGATCGTCCGGGACGAGGGGGAGTTCATCCGGAACGCCATCGACGCGGTGGAGGAGCACCTGATCCTCGGGGCCTTCCTGGCCGCCCTGGTGGTGCTGCTCTTCCTGTGGAACGGGCGCTCCACGCTCATCGCGGCGCTGGCGATCCCCACGAGCATCGTGAGCACCTTCGCCCTGATCAAGGCCCTGGGGCTCACGCTCAACGTGCTGACGCTCCTGGCCCTGACGCTCTCCGTGGGCATCGTGATCGACGACGCCATCGTGGTGCTGGAGAACATCTTCCGGTTCATTGAAGAGAAGGGCATGGCCCCGCGCCGGGCGGCGATCCTGGCCACGCGCGAGATCGGCCTGGCGGTGCTGGCCACGACCCTGTCCCTGATCGCGGTGTTCCTCCCGGTGGCGTTCATGGGCGGGATCGTGGGGCGCTTCATGAAGTCCTTCGGCTTCACCATGAGCTTCTCCATCGCCATCTCGCTGCTGGTGTCCTTCACGCTGACGCCGATGTTGTCCTCCCGGTGGCTCAAGCCCGGGGGCGGGGCGCACCCGAAGAGGGGCCTGCGGGACGAGCCCGAGGAGGCCCCCGTGGCCCTCGACGCCGAGTGGGTGGACCCCCCGCCGGAGCCCCGGATCCAGGAGAAGAGCGCCTACCGCTCGTGGCGCGTGGGCCTGCGGGAGCTGCCCGAGGGCTACGACGCCCACTCGGGCTCCCGGGGGCTCTACGGCGTGGTGGAGCGGGCGTACATGAAGCTCCTCGCGCTGGCCATGGGGCACAGGGTGGTGGTGGCCGCGGCGATGCTCCTCACCTTCCTGTCGGTGTTCCCGCTGGCGAAGACCGTGGCCAAGAACTTCCTTCCGCTGGACGACGAGTCTCGCTTCGAGGTGATCCTCCGGGCGCCGGAGGGGACCTCGCTCCTGCAGACCCGGGTCATCGCCGAGCGCATGGCGCGGGAGGTGCGGGAGCTCCCTGGGGTGCACCACACGGTGACCACCGTGGGCTCGCCCCCCGGGGACCCCTCCGGCCGGGGGCCCAACCAGGCCACCATCTACGTGGCCCTGGTGCCACCCACGCGGCGCGCCCTGGACCAGCTCGGGCTCATGACCCAGGTGCGCGCGGAGCTCCTGCCGAGGCACCGGGCCGAGCGCCTGCGCGTGCTGGTGGCGCCGGTGAACGTCTTCGGCGGCGGCGGGGCGGACAGCGCGGCGATCCAGTATGTGCTCCGGGGTCCGGACCTGGCGCGCCTGGCGGGCTACGCCGAGGGGATCCTGCAGGCGGTGCGGCAGGTGCCCGGCGTGGTGGACGCGGACACCACGCTGGTGGTGGGCAAGCCCGAGCTCCTGGTGCGGATCGATCGCGCCCGCGCGGCGGACCTCGGGGTGAGCGCGCTGGACCTGGCCAACACGCTCCGGATGTTGGTAGGCGGCATGCAGGTGACCACCTACAACGAGGGCGGCGAGCAGTACGAGGTCTGGGCCCGCGCGGGCGAGGGCTTCCGCAACCGGGTGCCGGCGATCGAGCAGGTGACGGTGCCGACGAACCAGCCGGGGCGCTCGGTGCGCCTGGCGGACATTGTCACCATCCGCGAGGCCACGGGGCCGTCGTCCATCCAGCGGGTGGCGCGGCAGCGGCAGGTGACGATCTACTGCAACGTCACCCGAGGCACCTCCGAGGCGGCGATCATCCAGCGCTTCCACGAGGCGCGCGAGGCGCAGCACATGCTGCCGGGCTTCTCCGCGGAGCTGGCGGGGCGGTCCAAGGAGCTCGGGCGGGCGGGGCAGAACTTCGCGATCGCGTTCCTCTTGTCCCTGGCGTTCATGTACCTGGTCCTGGCGGCGCAGTTCGAGAGCTGGATCCACCCGGTGACGATCCTGATCGCGCTGCCGCTGAGCGTGCCCTTCGCGCTCTTCTCGCTGGTGGCGCTCCGACAGAGCCTGAACATCTTCTCGACGCTCGGGATCCTGGTGCTCTTCGGGATCGTGAAGAAGAACTCGATCTTGCAGGTGGACCACATGCGGGACCTGCGCCGCCGGGGGCTGTGCCGGGCGGACGCGATCATGCTGGGCAACCGGGACCGGTTACGGCCCATCCTGATGACCACGGTGGCCTTCGTGGCGGGGATGATCCCGCTGGCGGTGTCCACCGGGGCCGGGAGCGGGACCAACAAGGCCATGAGCTCGGTGGTCATTGGTGGGCAGACGCTGTCGCTGCTGCTCACGCTGATCGCGACGCCGACGGTGTACTCGTTCTTCGATGACCTGGCGCACTCGCGCCGGGTGGCCGCGGTGGGGCGTGGCCTCTCCTGGCCCTTCCGCGCGCTGGACTCGCTCTTCCGCGGCGCCCCGGACCCCGCGGAGTGAGGGCCTCTCAGCCCTGACGGAGGCGCTCGAGCTCCGCCCGGAGGCGCTCGAGCTCGGCCTCGGCGCGGACCCGGCCGGCGCGCTCGGCCTCCTCGCCGGTGGGCCAGAGGGCGACGCCCTCGGGGTCCTCGGCGAGCCGGAGGCGGCAGCCCCCGTCGGTGACAACCAGCCAGGCGCCGAGCTCCTCCGTGGGCGCTGGTCCGTCACCCGCGTACACGCGTTCGAAGCGCTCCTTGCGCCCCTTGCGCTTGCGGCTCCGACGGTACACCTGGAGCACGAAGGGGCCGCCGGAGTGTGAGGGACCGAGCTTGAAGGGGTCGAAGACCCAGAGCTCCCGGGTGCCGCTGGCGTCGTACTTCTCGACGCCGACGCCGTAGTCCTTGGAGGCGGTACCTTCGCTGACGAACTCCAGCGCCACCCGCGGGGGAAGGTGCCCTGGGATCCAGGTCCGGACGCTCTTCAGGTGCTCCGCCCCCGGGGGCTCCGAGGGGAGGAGCATGACGTCCGTGTCCACGCCCACCTGTGGATGCTCCTCGGACCACCGCAGCGCCATATTGCGGGCCACCCACCCGAGGTCCGGCCGACGCGCCAGGCAGGACACCACGAGCTCGCTGCCCCGGTCCTGGTCACGGTTGTCCGGCATGTGAAAGTCGTCCTCCAGCGCCCACCCCTCGGGCACCCGAGGGGTCACGCTCGCAAGGTTCGCTTCGGCGCCGCCCATGGGGAGAGTGTAGCACCGCTGCGTCGCCAGGGTCAGGGGCCTCCGGGGCGACCCGAAGCGCCGCGCTTCATCACGCATGCACGTGAACGGTTACTACAGCTCGACCTGGGTGCCGAGCTCCACCACGCGGTTCGGCGGGATGCGGAAGAACATGTTGGCCGGCCGGGCGTTGCGGGACAGGAGCACGAAGAGGGCCTTGCGCCAGCGGGGCAGGCCCGAGCTGCCGGTGGTGAGCAGGGTCTCTCGGCCGAGGAAGAAGCTCAGCCGGGCCCGGTCCACCTGGAGGCCCTTGTCGCGGCACAGCTCCAGGACCTCCATGACGTTGGGGGTCTCCAGGAAGCCGTAGCGGGCGACGACCTTGAAGAAGCCCTCGCCGAGCTCGGAGACCTCGACGCGCGCGGCCGACGGGACCGTGGGGTCGTGCTCGGTGACCACGGAGAGCAGCACCACCTGCTGGTGGAGCACCTGGTTGTGCTTGTAGTGGTGCAGGAGCACCGGCGGGGCGCCGTCAACGTTGGAGGTCATGAACACCGCGGTGCCGCGGACGCGGTGGGGCTTCTCCTCGCGCACGCTGGCCAGGAAGCCCTCCAGGGGCAGGGTGACGGCCACGAAGTAGCGCCCCAGGGCCGCGCGACCGCGCTTCCAGGTGGTCATGATGGCGAACATCCCGGCGCCGACCAGGAGCGGGAGCCAGCCGCCCTGGAGCACCTTCACCAGGTTGGCGCCGAAGAATGACAGGTCCAGGAGCAGGAAGGTCCCGGTGAGACCCGCGGCGGTCCAGCGCCGCCAGCCCCAGCGGCGGCGGGCGATGTGGTACAGCAGAATGGACGTGATGCTCATGGCGCCGGTGACGGCGATGCCGTACGCCGCCGCGAGGCGGCTGGACTGCTGGAAGACCAGCACCAGGGCGATGCAGCTCACCATCAGGAAGTTGTTGATCTCCGGGACGTAGATCTGCCCCTCGGACTCTTCCGAGGTGTGCACGATGGTCACCCGCGGGAAGTACCCGAGCTGCACGGCCTGCTGGGTGAGCGAGAAGGCCCCGGAGATCATCGCCTGCGAGGCCACCACCGTGGCCGCGGTGGCCAGGAGCACCAGCGGGACCACGAAGACCCGGGGCACCAGGCCGAAGAACGGGTGCCCTCCCCCCTCGGGGTGGTCCAGGAGCCAGGCCCCCTGACCCAGGTAGTTGAGCGCCAGCGCGGGGAAGGCCACGGAGAACCACGCCAGGCGGATGGGCCTGCGGCCGAAGTGCCCGAGGTCGGCGTAGAGGGCCTCGCCGCCGGTGATGCACAGCACCACGGAGCCCAGCACCAGGAACCCGTGGAGGCGATGCAGGAGGAAGAACCTCACGGCGTGGACGGGGTTGAGCGCCCCGAGGACCTCCGGGCGACGGACGATCCACGGGAGGCCCGCGGCGGCGATGGAGAGGAACCACGCCAGGGTGATGGGGCCGAAGACGGCCCCCACGCGCGCGGTGCCCCGGCGCTGGCCGAGGAACAGCGCCAGGAGGATGGCCACGGTGAGCGGGACGATGTACGCGTGCACGCGGTCCGTGGCGACGTCCAGGCCCTCGACGGCGGAGAGCACGGAGATGGCCGGGGTGATGAGCCCCTCGCCGTAGAGGAGCGAGGTGCCGAAGAGGCCGAGGCCGACGAGTACGCCGTAGCGGCGGTCCCGGGCCTCGCCGCTGCGGGGCGTCAGGAGCGCCAGGAGGGCGAGGGTGCCGCCCTCACCGTGGTTGTCCGCCCGGAGCACGAAGGAGGCGTACTTCACGACGATCACCAGGGTGAGCGCCCAGAGGATGAGGGACAGCACGCCCAGGATCGACGGGACGTCCGCCGGGACGCCGTGGGGCGCGGTGAAGCACTCCTTGACGGCGTAGAGGGGCGACGTCCCGATGTCCCCGTACACAACCCCGAGGGCGCCGAGGGCGAGGCGCAGGAGCCCGGTGCTTCCGTGCTTGCCGTGGGCGTGCGAGTCCAGGGCCTGGTCCCGGGCGGCGTCGGTGCTCATGGCGCTCAGCGCACCCAGAAGCGCACCGTCGGGTCCTCGCCCGCTCGGCCGTCGTAGGCGTGGATGAAGCCCGTGACCTCGCCGACGAAGACGTGCTCCCCCGAGTGGCTGGTGCCCATCGCCGAGGTCGTACCACAGGTGACGGAGGTGAGCCCCCAGTGGTGCCCGCAGGGGGAGGTGCCCGCGGGGGACGGCCGGGTGAACCCAGGGTCGAGGAAGGCCTCGGCGCAGGCCGGGGAGCTCGTCCCGCTGGCGTAGGCGCAGGTAGCCCGCCAGAAGAGGGTGGTGTCCACGGCGCAGCCCCCGGTGCCCACGCCGGGGATGCAGCAGCAGCGCGAGGCGGTGCCCCGCGCGCGGAAGCCGTTGGTGCGCAGGGCGTTGATCTCCGCGTCGGACAGCTTGAAGGGCCTGGAGAGGTTGCTGAGGTCCGCGCCCACCCGCGCCCCGCTGTTCCAGCCCGGGACCCCGGCGGTGCCGCCCGGGTAGGGGAAATTGCCCACCAGGGTCCAGCCCCCGCCGTCGGCGCTCATGAGGCAATGGACGCGCACCGCGGCGCCGCCGACGCGGATGAAGTACTCCCCGTCACCGCGGGAGGCGCCGCGGTTAAGGATGTCCAGGCAGCTCGCCGCGGGCTCCGCGGCGGTGCAGCCCGGGAGGCCCTCGTCGATCATCCCGTCGCAGTCGTCGTCCATGGCGTTGCAGAGCTCCGCGGGGGCGCGCCCGCAGGCCCCGCAGTTGCGCGGGTCCGTCCGGAGGTTGGCCTCGCAGCCGTTGCCGGGGTTCGCGTCACAGTCCCCGAAGCCCTCGGCGCAGGCGGGCGCGCAGGTCCCTCGGACGCAGGGGTTGCTGGCGGTCCCGGCGCCGGTGGCGCAGGGCCTGCCGCAGCCGCCGCAGTGCAGGGCGCTCGCCCCGAGCTCCGCCTCGCAGCCGTTGGACGCGTCCCCGTCGCACTCGGCGAAGCCCGCCACGCAGGACACCACGCACGCCGAGGCCACGCAGCCCGGGAAGCTGTTGGGGCGCGTGGGGCAGGCGCCCCCGCAGCGGCCGCAGTGGGCCGCCGTGGCGCGGGTGTCCACCTCGCAGCCGTTGGAGGCGTTGCCGTCGCAGTCCCCGAAGCCCGCGTTGCACGTCGCCACGGCGCACCGCCCGGCGGCGCATGCCCCGGCGGCGCTCGGCGGGGCGCATGCGCGCCCGCAGCCGCCGCAGTGGGCGAGGCTCACCCGGGTGTCGGCCTCGCAGCCGGTGGAGGGGTCCGCGTCGCAGTCCGCGAAGCCCTCGTTGCAGGTGTGCTCGCACCGACCCGCGGCGCAGCGTGAGACGCTGTTGGGGCGCGTCGCGCATGCCACCCCGCACCCGCCGCAGTGGCGGGCGTCCGAGAGGGTGCTGGCCTCGCAGCCGTTGGCGGCGCTCATGTCACAGTCCGCGAAGGGGGCCGTGCACGTCCCCACGGCGCAGACGCCGTTCCTGCACGCGGCGGTGGCGTTGGGCGTCTCGCAGCGCCGGTCGCAGCCGCCGCAGTGGGCGAGGCTGGAGAGCGTGTCCACGCAGGCCCCGGCGCAGCACTGCTGGCCCGTGGGGCAGGGCCTGGTGGCGTTGCAGCCCGCCACGCAGGTGCTCCCCACGCAGAGCGTGCCGGGCGCGCAGTGGGCGTCCATGACGCACTCCACGCACCGGTGGGCGGCGGTGTCACAGCGCCGCCCGGCGCCCGCGTCGCCGTCGCAGCCTTCGTCTCCGCGGCAGCCCGGGGCGCAGGTCATGGTGGCGCCGTCGCAGTGCTGGGCGGCGGGGCAGCGGTCCATGGTCGGGACGCACCCCACGCAGCGCCCCGAGGCCGTGTCACACGCTCCCCCGAGGGGGTTGCCCGCGCAGTCCGCGTCGGTCCTGCAGCGGGAGGGCGCGTCCGGTGCCTCCGTGGCGTCCATCGCGTCCGGCGCGCTGGTGTCCTGCGGGGCGGTGTCCGTGGCGCTGTCCCGGGGGGTGTCCGCGGGCGGCGCGTCCTGGGCGGGGGTGTCCGCGGGGGGCGCCTCGGGGACGCCGAGGTCCTGGGCGTCGCCCAGGGCGTCCGCCGCCGCGTCCGCGCCCGGGGCCGTGGTGTCCCCACCGCAGGCTACCAGGAGAAGCACCACCGTGAGCCCGATGATCGATCGCGCCATTTGTGCGTCCTCTGGGACGCAGTGTCTCACGGCGGCGCGGAACCGGGGTCCCTAACGAAGGGCCGTGCGTGGGTCAGCGCGTGGGCGCGTGGTCCCGTCGGTGGCCATGGCCCTGCGCGCGGAGCGCGGCGAGCTCCCTCCGGAGCGCGGAGAGCTCCCGGCCCTGGCTCTGCACCGCCGCAGCCAGGAGGCTGGTGTACCCGTAGAGGTCCACCTGGCCGTGCTCCAGGTCCGAGGCGAAGCTCCCCGGGGCGTCGTCCAGGAGGAACCCCAGGCGCCGCCGTCCCTGGAGCGCGGGGTCGCGGTACTCCCAGGTGGCCAGGGGCAGCCGCTGGAGCTCCCTCGCGAGCGCCTCGACCTCGCGCTCCGTGAGGTAGTGAATGTCTCGCTTGGCGCTGCGGCGAGAGATGGGACACTGGTCAAAGGCCCCCTCGTTGCTCCAGCGCCCGCTGCGGCAGGTCACCTGCCGAGGGCCCTCGCACCCGTAGCGGCACTCCAGGCCCTCCCGCCCGCACGCGGAGCCGACGTTGGGCTGCGCCGAGGGGCACCCCACGGTCATGCTCGGGGCCTCGCAGCGCCAGGTGCGGGCTCCCTCGCAGCGCTCGACCGGGTACCGGATGCAGTTGGTGCACTCGCACGGGATGCCCTGGTACGTGCAGTACGCGCCCTCGGTGGAGCACGCCTGTCCCGAGGCCAGGTCCCGGGTCGCGGGACACATGGCGGGGGGAGGCGTGGGACAGTCCCCGAGCTGGGGGCTCATCCAGCGCCCGGCGGTGCAGGTGTACAGCGGACGGCAGCGGGGCCTCGGGTCGTCGCCGTGCTGGCACGCGAGGCCCTGGGGGGTGCAGCTCGCCCCCGCGGTGGGAGCGGCCGAGGGGCAGCCTCCGGGGCCCGCGTCGGGGATGGGGGCGTCGGTGCCGGGGCTGTCGCCGACGGGTGCGTCCCCGGTTGTACCCGCGTCCGGGGAGACGGTGGTGCCGGACCCACAACCCACGGCCAGCGGGAAGAGCGTCACGAGCGCGAAGTGGGCCAGTCTGTGCATGAGGGAGCCTCCGGGGTTGGGCCTAGCATCCCCCGTACCGCCCTCCGGTGGCGAAGACTCTACGACCTCGGCGGGGCTTCGTTCGGCGGGGCCTCGCTCGCCGGGGCAACGGGCTCGCCCTGGCGCGCCTCCCGGTGGGCGCTCCAGAGGCCCCACACCCCGAGGACGATGAACAGCGCGCTGGAGGCGCGGCGCACGGCCATCGCGGGCACCACCCGGGCGATGCGATCGGCCGCGAGCACGGCGAGGCCCGTGGTGCACACCAGGGCCAGGGAGGCGCCCAGGAATACGCTCAGGCGCCCACGGGTGCTCGCCGCGAGGGAGAGCGCCGCGAGCTGCGTCTTGTCACCCAGCTCCGCGACGAAGACCGTCGCGAAGGCCACCCACAGCATGCGCCAGTCCATGGTGGGGCGGTCTAGCACACCCGACGGGGCGAGCGCCCCGCTACGGGGTGACGGTGCCCGCGACGCCGACGCCGTCGCGCTCGTAGCGCAGCACGAAGACTGCCCGCGCGAGGTTCCTCCTGGGGTCCACCACGAAGGGGCCGGCCACGGCCTCGTCCCAGCGGCTCCCGAGGAGCAGCTCCCGGAGCGTGGTGGCCTCCGCCTGCGGGGCGCGCTGGGCGGCGTGGAGCACCCAGCGCATCGCGTCGAAGCCGAGCGCCGCGAAGGTCCCTGGCAGCGCGCGGTAGCGCTCTCGGAAGCCCTGCACGAAGGCGTCCACCTCGGTCCTCGGGATGTTGAGCGTGAACCCGTCGGCGTAGAGGGCGCCCACCACGGCGTCCTGGGCGTAGCGCCGCACCTCGGGGCTCGCCCAGCCGTCGTTGCCGAGGACCTGGGCGGCGCAGCGCCCCTGGCGCAGGGCCACGGCCATGCGCCCGGCGTCCGGGGCGTCCGCCGGGGCGTACACCACGTCCGCGTTGGAGGCCCTGACCCTCCCCACCAGGCGCACGAGTTCCGTGTCGTCCGCGTAGGAGTCCCGCAGGGCCACCTCGCCGCCGCCCGCGCGGAAGGCCTGGGCGAAGGCGTCGGCCATGGCCAGGTGCAGGATCGAGCTGCGGCGGTACACCAGCGCCACGCGGCGGCGCTGGAGCGTCTGCCGCGCGTAGCGCGCGAGCGCCCGGGCCTGCTCGGCGTCCGTGAGGTTCGTGCGGAACACCCAGTCGCCCACGCGGGTCACGTCCCTCCCGGTGGCCGCCGGGGAGATGAACGGCACCCCCCGGCGCTGCGCCGCCGCCGCCGCGCGCTCCGTGGCCGCCGAGGACACCTCGCCGAAGAGCGCCAGGGGCGCCTCGCGCTCGATCATGCGCGCGGTGAGGTGCCCGGCGCGCTCGTCCCGGGACTCATCGTCCACGACGGCCAGGCGCACCCGGCGGCCGTTGACCCCGCCCCGGGCGTTCTGCTGCTCCACGGCGAGCTCCAGCCCCCGCACGAGGTCCACCCCCCAGGGGGCCCGCTCCCCGGTGCGCGCCGCCACGGTGCCCACCACCACGTCGTGCCCGCGGCGCAGCCGGCACCCCGCGAGGCACAGCCCCGCCAGCACCGCCCTGCGTGACACGCTCGCCGCCACGGGCACGCTCGTACCGTGCCCCGCCCCCCGGCGGCAAGGGGGCGCCCGGGCGGGGACTTGCCCTCCCGGGGCACTTCCCTTATGGCCGTGGGCACCCACGATGGTCCACTGGCTCCGCGCGCTTCACCTCCTGTCGCTGATGTTCTGGATCGGGAGCCTGCTCAGCATCACCCGCGTGGTGGCCTCCGGGGAGGGCGAGGCCGAGGCCGTGCGCGCCCACGCCGCGCGCCTGGCCCGCAAGCTCTACCGCGTGGTGGCCTCGCCCTGGATGGGCATGGCGCTCTTGACGGGCCTCGGGCTCCTCTCCCTCGACCCGCGGTACTACCTCCGCCACGGGTGGTTCCACGGCAAGCTCACCGCGGCGCTGGGCGTGCTGGCCGTGCATTTCCTCCTCGGTACCCGCGTCCGCAAGGCCGAGGCCCAGGGCCTGACGGACGACGTCGCCCGCTCCATGCGCGCGCTCCAGCTCGGGGCCCTGCTCCTGTCCACGGTGGCCGTGGTGTTCATCGTGGTGTGGAAGGGCCTGCGCCCTGGGTGAGACCCAACCTTTTCGGGCGCTGCTGCGTCCAACGGGGTGATGGTCCCTCGCCGCCCGATCCCGGTCTGTCACAGCTCGGCGCTCCCGCCCCTGGAGTCCCTGACGGAGACCCCGGCGGCCCCGAGGGGCTCCGTGGCGATCCCCCTGGCGGGCGTGGCGGCCCTCGCCGCGGCCGCGGCAGCCCTGGAGGCCCGGGCCCCGGTCTGTGGCCCCGGACGCGCCGCGGAGCTCGGGGCCCACGGCCCGGCCATCGCGCGGGAGGCCCGCGCGGGAGAGCCCTTGAAGGCCCTTCGGGAGCTTTGCCTGGCCCTCGGTTACGCCGAGCACGGCGCCACCAGGGTGCCCGACCGGGACATCCTCCCCGCCGGCGGCGCCATGGCCGTGCCCCCCACGGTGGAGCCGCCCTCCACGCCCACGGTGATCCCTCCCAGCCAGTTGGTCCCCTCGGAGGTGCACCGCCCGGGGGGCGCCATGAGGCTCCGGCCCTACCGGAACCCGCTGCCTCTGAGCCAGCTCCACCGTACGCGCACGACACGCACGACGCGCTGAGCCACCCTTCACACCAGCTTGCCCAGGGCCTTCCTGGCGGCCAGCATGTTGCAGAAGAGGGCGCCCTGCTCGATGGCGTCGTCGAGGGCCACGTGGGTGTGGGGCAGGGGGTCGAACCAGCGCTCGGGCATGTTGCGCTTGCTGGCCTCGCGGAACTCTCCGCCGAGGAGGGCCATGGCGTAGGACTTCATGTCCAGGGCCGCGAAGGAGAAGGGGCTCTCGCCCGCGAAGCGCTGGAGGTACCAGTACATGAACAGGAAATCGAAGCCCGCGGGGTAGGCCACGAAGACGGGCTTTGCCCCGAGGCCCTTGACCCAGGCGACGTAGGCCTTCATGGCCTTCTCCGGGGCCTGGAGGTCCTTCCGGCAGGCGCTCCATGCTTCCTGCTGGCCCTCCCACCAGCGCATGGTGTCCGGGTGCCCGGAGGCCCCAGGGAGCGTCTCCAGGTTGGCGCTGAAGGTCCCCACCAGGGTCTTGTCGGCGCGGTACGCCGCGCTCCCAAAGGACAACATGGAGTGAGGCCCCGGGATCGGCCCGTCGGCTTCGATGTCCGTGGAAACATAGATCTCGGCCATGGGGCGTTACCGTAACAGAGACGGTGCCGTGGTACGGTGCTCTCCAGAGGTCGTGGCGGCACCCGACGCAGAGGAGGTACGGCTCGGAGGGAGCGCGCTGGTGACGTCGTCCCTGGGGGTGGGGGCCTGGTCCTGGGGGGACGAGACCCTCTGGGGCTACCGCGCGCGCCACGGTCCCAAGGACGTGGCCGAGGCCTTCCTGGCGAGCGTGAAGGCGGGCGTGACCCTGGTGGACACCGCCGAGGTGTACGGCCACGGGGAGAGCGAGAGGATCGTCGGGTGGCTTGCGCGCCACGCGCCCAGGCCGGTGCAGGTGGCCAGCAAGTTCGCGCTCTTGCCTGGGCGGGCGGGCGCCCGCGCCCTTCGCCCGGCCCTCCAGGCCAGCCTGGCGAGGCTCCGGCTGCCCCGGGTGGACCTGTACCAGCTCCACTGGCCCGACCGCTCCATGGCGACCGCCGGCGCCCTGGCCGACGCCCTGGCCGAGGTTTACAAAGCGGGCCTGGTCGGCGCCGTGGGTGTGAGCAACCACACGGCCTCGGAGCTGCGCGAGGCTCACGAAGCCCTCGCGCGCCGCGGGGTGCCCCTGGCCACGCAGCAGGTGCAGTACAGCCTCCTGCACCGCGAGCCCGAGCGGGATGGTGTCTTGCACGCTTGCCGGGAGCTTGGCGTCACGCTCCTGGCGTACGGCCCGCTGTGTCAGGGGCTCCTCACGGGGGCCTACGGTCCCGAGCACCCGCCCGCGGACTTCCGCGCAAAGGACCCGCGCTTCACGCCCGAAGCCCTGGCGCAGACGCGGGGACTGGTGGGGCTCCTGCGGGAGTTCGGCGAGGCCCACGGGGGCCGGAGCCCCGCGCAGGTGGCCCTGAACTGGCTTTTGTGTCAGCCAGGCGTGGTGCCTCTCGCGGGGGCTCGGACAGCGGTTCAGGCCCGGGAGACCGCCGGGGCGCTGGGTTGGAGGCTCACCCCGGAGGCCGTGGAGCGCCTGGACCGCTGGGATGGTTCACGGTGAAGGCGTTGGTTCCCCGGGGACCTTGAGCGCGCCTCCCGCGAGGGATGCGTCGGCGTCCAGGCAGAGGAGGCGCACCCTGCCCTGGGCCAGGAGGTTCCCCTGGGCGTCCCTCACCTCGGCCTGCCACACCTGCGAGCGGCGCCCTCGGGTGACCGGCGAGGCGGTGATGTGCAAGTGGCCTTCGCGCACCGCCCGAAGGAAGCTGGTGCTGTTCTCCAGGCCAACGACCCTCAGCCCGAGGGGCAGGGCCCAGAGGGCCGCGCCGGTGGAGCACACGGCCTCGATGACCCCGGCATGGACGCCCCCGTGAGCGAGCCCATAGGGCTGCAGGTGGTGCTCCCGGAGCTCGACCTCGGCGTCCACACGGTCCCCGGAGGCGTGGAGGAAGCGCAGGCCCATGGCCCGATCCCAGCCGGTGCTGTTCTCGTTGAGCCACGCCGCGGCGTCGGGGAGAGCGTCCGTGGTCATTGTCTGGGGCGTGTAGCAGCTCCCGAGGGGGCTGTCCGGTGGCGGTGGCGGTCGAGCCAGCCTCGGGCGCCCTGGAGGCGCTCTCCGGCGGCCCCGGAGGCCCCGTGGGTGACGTGGACCACGCCGTCGGTGGCGCGGGCCACGCCCAGCGCCGCGGCGCCGAGGGCGGTGGCCTCCAGGGCGTCGATAAGGCCCGCGCGGTCGGCGATGTTGTACACCGTGCGCGCCAGGAGGAGGGTGAACCAGGCCTTGTCGAAGTGCCTCGCGAGGGCCCGGTCGTCGTGGGCGTTGAAGTCCCGGAGCAGGCGGTCGAGCTCCTCGCGGCTGGCGTTGTCCAGGTTGGGGTTGTTGCGCAGGGTCACGAGCTGGCGCCGCACCTCGGGCATGTCCCCTCGGCGGTAGGCCAGCCAGGCCCTGAGCGGCGCGGTGTCCTCCGGGGGGACGCCCGCCCGCTCCGCCGCGGAGACGAAGCGACCGAGCTCCACGTCCGCGCGAGGGGCGTCTCCTCGGGTCTGGTAGCAGAGCCCCGCGGCGAGGTGCGACACGGCGTTGGCGCCCTCGAAGACCGCCCGGGCCTGCTCCGGCGCGACGGCGATGGTCGTGGCGGTGAGCTGGTCCAGGGCGCCCTCGAAGGCCCTCGGGTTGAAGTCCGTGGCCGACAGGGCGGGGCTGTTGGCGTCGCGGGCGGCGAGGTCACAGTAGTCATTGAGGCCGAAGACCACCGCGCGCAGGCTGGTGGCGACGGGGATCAGCGCCCGCAGGGGCATGGCCTCGGGCTGCGCCCTCCAGGCTTCATACAGAGGCAGCTCCGGGGGGATGGGCACCGGGTTCCGAGGGTGGAACTTCAGCGCCAGGAGCGCGGTCATCAGCACGATGTGCTCGGTCTCCACGTCGAGCGGGTCGAGCTGTCGGGCGCTGGCGCCGCCCTCGCGGAGCACCGGCGCCAGGAGCCGCAGGCCGTCTCCCCGGCCCATGGCGAGGCGCCTCCGCCCCTCGGCGCGGAGGCGCCAGACCCCCACGGCGATCTCGGCCATGTCCTGGGCGGTGATGGGCGGCGGGGTGGGAGCGGCGGCGGGGGCGGGAGCGGCGGAGGGGGTGGGAGCGGCGGCGGGGTTGCCGCCGGGCGAGGTGACGGGCGTGGCGTGCATGGCGCGCTCGATGCGCGTGAACTGCTCGCGCACGGCGCGGGTCCCGGGGTCGTCGGTGGCGCTCACGGCGCTCTTCACCGCGAGGTAGAAGTACACACTGTTGGTCTCAAGCTGGGCCCGGAGGCGCTCCTCTTCGGACTTCTTCCGGCACCCGAAGAGCAGGGCCGCCGCGAGGAGGAGGGCTTTCGTTGGTGTATGCATGGAACCGGTCAGCACGGGAACATACACCCGGTGGGCGCCTTCACTGTCCGCCCTGGGCCTCGCCCCCCACCGGGACCGCTACCCCCTGGCTATAGGCGACCTGGACGCGGCCCTCGCTCCGGAACGCCACGGCCACCGCCAGCGGCACGGCGCCTCCCCGGACCGGGTCCACCAGCGGGCGCGTCCCGAGGAGCGAGCCCGTGCCCTGCCAGTCCAGACGCACGAGAAGCGTGACCGCTCCCCCTGGCGCGAGCTCCAGCGCCCTCGGCCCGGGCGCTCGCTCCGGGGCGGTGGGCTCCGGCTCCAGGAGGTACACCTGCGCGCAGGTCCCCAGCGCGGCCCCGGGCGGCGGCCTCGTACATGCGAAGAGCCACGACGGGAGGAGCGCCCCCCCGTGGTACGCGTCCCGGAGGACGAGGGTGGCGGGACGGGCGGAGCGGTTGGTGATGTGCACCTCCGCGCCGATGGCGGTGCACCGTGGGCGCCCCTCGCAGGACCGGGTGTCGGTGCGTGTGGCCCTGCGCTCGACCCAACCCGTCACGGTGATCGAGAGCGCGTCGGAGCCGCGGAGGTCACCTCCATGCACGGCGGGCCACGCCCGGAGGTCATCCGGGGTCGGAGAGGCCCGGGAGGACACCGCGGCGGAGGCCACCCAGGCCCGTAGACCCGCTCGGAGGGCGCTCTGGAGGTCCACCGTGGGGTCACGAAGCGCTTGATCGGCAACCAGGAGCCCGTCCAGGGGGGACACCGAGGCGTCGACCAGACGGGTGGTCCCCGCGGCGTCGTCGGGGCGAGGGCCCGCGCGGTGGCAACCCATGATGACGGCGAGGGCGCTCAGGGCGCGGAACCGGGCCATGGGAGGGAGGCCCAGCGGTTGCGGGTGGCGGTGCACGGCGATCCCAGGGGACGAGATCATGTACCCACGGCAGGGGAATCGTTGGGATTCCGGCCGGACCGTGGGCGGTCAGAAGATCTCCGGCGACAGAGAATATCCCGCGAGTTGCGCAACGAGTTGAGACCCAGGACCCTGGGAGTGCCATTGCGAGACCCCCCTTGGGGGGCAATGGCGTCTGACCCCCGGGGGGTATGCGTCTGACCCCCGGGGGGTATGCGCGAGACCCCCGGGGGGTATGCGCGAGACCCCCGAGGGGTGTGCGTCTGACCCCAAGGGGGTATGCGTCTGACCCCAAGGGGGTATGCGTCTGACCCCAAGGGGGTATGCGTCTGACCCCTGGGATCTGGCCTGCGCGTTCCTGCTTCCCTGTCGGCATCGCCCTGGCCTGACCCCGGTCACGAAGTCGAAAATCGTACCGGACCACGCAACCACCTCCCTCCTGGGCGCGATCACGGTTGGACCCGCAACGGTTGCGGGCAGGAGCGGTACACATCATGGACAAGAAGGACAGTCGTCGGTCCCTGGATGAGAGCGTGGGGGCCCCCACGCACCAGGCCGAAACCTCAATCGCCGCGGCGACCGAGAGGTTCCGCGACGCGTTGGGTGAACTGCTCTCCCTGGCCCCAGGGGAGCGCGGGGGTCTCGCCATCCGGGAGGGCGAGATCTCGATCCTGAGGAACATCCTGGACATCACCGAGCGGCACCCCGCGCTGTTCAGTTCGCTCGCGGACCGCGACCACGGGAAGGACCCGAACGTGTTCGAGGTGGACCTTCTCCGGCGCCGCCTCGACCGCTACGAGCACCTCGGGGCCGTGAAGGCAGCGCTCACCACGCTCCTCCAGCAGGTCGGCGACACGATGACCCAGGTGCTCCGAGAATCCCGCCCGGTGATCATGGAGGCGTACCACCTCGCCTCCGCGATGGCGAAGACCCGGCCGGAGACCGCCGCCCACCTGCGGCGCGCCCGGGAGTTCTACGGTCGCTCCGCGCGCGCCGGCGCGAGGACCCGAGCGAAGAACCGCGGCCTGGAGAGCCGCGGCCCGACGGACAAGAACACCCCCGAGGTCAAGGTGTCCATCGAGGCCCGGGGCACCCCCACACGAGACCCCGCGTAGCGGCCCCACCCACCGACGGCCGCCCCGCGGTCCCTCCCACCGCGGGGCGGCCGTCCCCCCTTCCCATGCACCTCGTCCCTCGGTATCCCTAACCACCACTGTAGCGGATCTTGCCTGCGTGTAGGCGCGTCCGATGCGCGTCCGCCCCGATGGGGTAGCGTTCTCGATGCGGGACGGCGGGTTGAAACCCCGCCGCCAGGCTTCCGAAGCCCGCCCGAGGCGGGCATAGGAGAGGACCGCCCGGAGCGCTGGGAAGCAATGGCTCGGGAGC